>NZ_JAHBYG010000047.1 GCF_019636075.1 Ferrovibrio sp. | reverse complement strand
CGGCAGCCAATTGCCCAGCTTCGTGCAATTCAATCCGCAGACCGGCGAATTCCAGGTCAATGCCGAGCAGGCCAGGCAGCAGGGCGTGGAAGCCGTGGATGTGAAGGTGGTGGGGCGCGATACCCAGGGCAACGAAGCCTCGGCGGATTTCCGCATCATCGTTTCCAATACCGAAGGCTCTTCCGCCGGCCAGCCCAATCCGGAAGGCCAGCAGGCGCAGCCAGGACAAGGCCAGCAACCCGCGGCACAGCCCCAGGGCCAGGCTCCCCAGGGGCAGGGTCCCCAGGGCCAGCAAACAGCGCCGGCCGATCAGGATGCTTCCATCGCTCAGCCGGCAGGCAAGCTGGCATTGGCCGATCAATTGCGCCAGACCGGGCCGGGATTATTCCAGGCCCAGCGCGATGCATTGCTGTCGGCGCTACGCGATCAGGCGGCTTAAGACATGAGATCGAACGCATTCAAGCCAAGGAATACAGGGTTAGAGTCGATGGCGATAAAAAAACAAATGGCTTGGCGGGTCTTACCGATTTCTGCCTTGATGCTGGTATTGGCGGGCTGCGCGGTGGAACCGGTAACGGTTTCCAAGCAGGATGTGGCCGCGATGGTTAGCCTTGATCGTCAGGTGATCGATGCCAACCAGGAACCGCTGGATGGCCCGGTTACGCTGGACGAAGCCGTGGCGCGTGCCGTCGCCTATAATCTCGATCATCGCACCCGCATGATGGAAGAGGCGCTTGCCATGGGGCAGGCCAATCTGGCGCGCTACGACATGCTGCCGGTGCTTGCGGCCAATGCCGGCTTTGTAAGTCGCGATAATTTCAGCGCTTCATCCAGCCGTTCGCTTGAAACCCAGCGGCAATCGTTGGAACCATCCTATTCGTCTGACCGCGACCGGTTTACCAGCGATGTGAAGCTGTCTTGGAACATCCTGGATTTCGGCGTCAGCTATTTCCAATCCGTGCAGACCGCCAATATCTATCTGATTGCACGCACGCGCCAGAAGAAGGCCATGCTGCGCCTGGTGCAGCAGACCCGCACGGCCTTTTGGCGAGCCGGTGCGGCGCAGGAATTGCGCGGCGATATCAATCGCATCTCGCTGGATGTGCGTCAGGCCATGCGCGACCTGGACAAGGCGCAGAACGAGCGGATGCAAAACCCCACCTCCACCCTGCAATTCAAGCGCACTCTGCTTGATCTGCTAGGCCAGTTGGAGGCGCTGGATCAGGCACTGGGTGCGTCCGAAATAGAATTGAAGAGCCTGCTCAATCTCGATCCCACCACCGAATTGCGCCTCGACCTGCCCAAGACGCTTGCGCCATTGGCCCCACTGGGCGTGGCCATCGAGCAGCTTGAGCAGGTTGCCTTGCAGAATTCGGTGGATGTGGAGGAGATGGTCTATACGCGCCGGGTAGAGGTGGCCGAAGTGCGCAAGGCCATGCTGCGGTTGTTGCCGGGCTTGGAATTCTATGCGTCGCACAACACCGACACCAATTCCTTCCTCACCTATCAGAACTGGATGGAAATGGGTTCGCGGGTGACCTGGAATATCTTCCGGGTATTCACCGTGCCGGCTCAGATGGATCTGGCCGAGGCGCGCGAAAACCTGGCCAACACGCGCCGCCTTGCAATCAACATGGCCGTGGTCAGCCGTCTGCATCTGTCATGGCGCCGTTATGTGGATATGGTGTCGCAGTTGCGCCGCAGCGAAGAGATCGAGAAGATCGAAATCGAGATTGCCGGGCTTAGCAAGGCCAGCGCATCGGCCGATGCCGGCGCGCGTATCGAGCGTATCCGCAATGAAGTTTCGGCCCTGCGCGCGCAATTGCGCAGGTTCGAGAATTATGCCAACGCACAGGATGCGCTGGGGCAGATTTTTCTCAGCTTGAGCCTCAACCCAGTGCCGGCGGATTTCCGTTCATTGCCAGTCAAGACATTGGCCGCGTCGATCAAACAGAGCATGACGCCATGGGAGCGGGGCGAATTCCCCAATCCTGTGATGTTGGATCTGTCCATCGAGCGCGAAGGGAAGAAGTGATCATGAACACCCGCCGCATTCTTTCCGCTTGCGCTGCTATCCTGGCCTTGGCCGGCTGTGCCATCGACGACAAGCTACCCCAGCCCGACAAGGTGTTCCGTATCGGCACCGGCAGCTATGGCGGGGTGTATTACCCCTATGGCGTTTCCGCCTGCCGTTTGTGGAATGCCGAGGCCGCGCTTTCCACCACGCGCTGCCTGGTGCAGAACACCGCCGGTTCGGTGGATAATATCCAGCGCCTGAAGCAAGGCCGCGTGGAATTCGCGCTGGTGCAGGCCGATGTGCTCGGCCGCGAAATCCTGGAACAGCGTGCAGCCGGCACGCCGTCTGCGTTGCGCTTGGTGATGGCGGGGCCGCAGGAGGCGCTTACCATCGTGGTCAACCGCGCCAGCGATATCCAGTCCGGCAAGGATCTGAAGGGCAAGCGTATTGCGATCGGCCCTGTCGGGTCGGGCCAGCGCGCCACTGCACAGCAATTGTTTGCGGCGCTGAATATTGCCACCAGCGACGTGAGCGATGTGCCGGCGCTCACCTCGGGCCAGCAATCGCGCATGCTTTGCACCGGCGAACTGGATGCAGCATTGTTCGTCTCGGCGCCGCCCAGCGGCTATGTGTCGGAATCCACCATGGCCTGCGGAGGCATGCTGCTCAGCCTGGATGATGCCACGCGCACAGCGTTGCAGCAGGCCAATCCCTATCTGAAGCCGATGACCATCGGCCACGATGTTTATCGTGGCCAGAGCAACGATATCCAAACCGTGGGCGTGCGCGCGCTGATCCTCACCACGGCTAATCAGCCCGATGAACTGGTGTATCGTTTCACCCGCCAGATTGCCGGGCAGTTGGAAACCTTCAAACGCCAGCATCAGGCTTTCCGCGCGATTACTCCGGAAAGCCTGGTAGAGGCGCCGGATAATCTGCCGCGCCATCCCGGCGCCGAGCGCTTTTTGCGGGAAGCACGTTTGCTGCGATGACCCTTCGCCCGATATCCGCCGGTTTTTGCCGCGCGGCCGCCAGCCTGTCGCTGGTGGCCGCGTTGCTGCTTGCAGGGCCTGCGATGGGGCAGGCTGGCGATGGCCTGCCTGGCAAGCCGCTGCCGGGAGGCATGCTTGCCGCAGCTGAAGTCCAGGCAGCCGGGTTGATGGTGCGGGCGCAATTGCGGGCCCGCACATTCGCCACCATTGCCGCGCCGTTGCCCGGTTTGATCAATCGCATGCCGGTGCGCGAGGGCGAGCGCCTGGCCCAGGGCGCGTTGATCGCGGTGATGGATTGTTCCAGCCAGCAGGCGGGAAAAAAGGTAGTGGAGGCCAGGCTGGCCGGTGTGCGCACCAAGGTGCAGGTGAATGAAAGGCTGACGCAACTCAGCCTTTCCAGTTTGCTGGAAGTGGAATTGGCGAAAGCCGAAGAGGGGCAGGCCCTGGCTGAATTGGCGGCCATCGACGTAACCTTGCGCAAGTGCGAAATCCGGGCACCTTTTGCTGGCATCGTCGCTGAACAGCAGGCGCGCGCCCACCAATTCGTGCGCGAAGGCGACCCGCTGTTGGAATTGTTCGATACATCCAACCTGGAAATCGAATTGATCGTGCCGTCGCGCTGGCTGGAATGGCTGCGCGTGGGGGCTGCTTTCAGCGTCACGGTGGATGAACTGGGCCGGCCGGTGAATGCGGTGGTGGATCGTATCGGCGGGCGGGTAGACCCGGTGAGCCAGACTATCCGGCTGTTAGGCCGGGTGAATGGCGAACAGAAGGATCTATTGCCCGGCATGAGCGGGCAGGCACAGTTTCGGCGTGGCAATTAGCATCTCATGGCCGAGCAAACCGCCATGCCAGCAACGGATACCGCCAACCCCGATGGCGATGCACTGAAGCGCCTGGCAACGCTGCTTACTCTGCAGCGCAAGGTGCAGGCGGCGGCCGGCAGCGCCGAGATCGGCTATCTGCTCACCAATGACAGCCAGCTTCTGACGCCTTATCGCAATGCCGTGCTGTGGCTGCATGGCGGCAGGCGGCAGGGCCGGATCGAGGCCTTGTCGGGCGTGCCCGTGCCGGCGCGCGATGCGCCCTATGGGCAATGGGTTGCCAGGCTTTGCCGGCATCTGTCGCGCCAGAGCCGTACCGCGGAAAAGAGTTTAACGGCACAGGATGCACCGGAAGCATTACGGCGCGCCTGGCCGGAGCATCTGCCGCCGCAGGCGCTATGGCTGCCGGTGCGCGGCGCAGGCGGCCGGCCCATCGGCGGCCTGCTGCTGGCGCGCGAACAGCCCTGGGCCGAACGTGATATTCGGCTGCTGGCCAATTGGGCCGAAGTGGCCGGCCTTGCCATGGATGCTGCGGCGGCGCATGAAGCCTGGCCGATGCGGGTCTGGTTCTGGCTGCGCGCCAATGGCATGCGTCTGGGCCTGGCGGTGCTTGCATTGTTGCTTCTGGCATTGCTGGTGCCGGTGCAGTTGAATGTGCAGGCACCGGCTGAGGTGATTGCCTACCAGCCGCTGGTGGTGCGCGCGCCGTTGAACGCTATTATCGAAGAGGTGGCCGTGCAGCCCAATGCGGCGGTGAAGACCGGCGACCTTCTGGTGCGCTTCGAGGACCGCGAAATCCGCGCAAAGCTGGATGTGGTGCGCCATGGCCTGGAACTGGCGCAGGCGGAATACCGGCTGAACCAGCAGGCTGCCATCACCAGCCGTGAGGCGCAGGCCAATCTCACCATCCTGCGTGAGCGGATCGAACAACGCCGTGCCGAAGTGACCCAGGCCGAACGCATGCTGGAACGCGTGGAGGTGCGGGCCGACCGCGATGGCATCGCCATCATCGCCGATGCCGATGGCCTGCGCGGTCGACCGGTGCGCGTAGGCGAACGGATATTGAGCGTGGCCGATCCGGGCCGGGCCGAAATCGAATTCTGGATCGCGGCGGCGGACAGCATCGTTCTGGCCGATGGCGCACCGGTGGATTTTTTCCTGAACGTGGAGCCCGGCGCGCCGCGTGCGGCCAGGCTGAATTACATCGGCTATCAGGCCGCCAATTCGCCCGCCGGCATCCTGGCCTTTCGCGGCACGGCGCGGTTCGATACACCCGCCGATATTCCGCGGATCGGATTGCGCGGCACTGCCAAGCTGTATGGTGAAACCGTATCGCTGGGCTATTACCTGCTGCGCCGGCCGCTGGCAGCCGCGCGCGAAATGCTGGGCTTCTAGCCATGATCGCGCTGCGCCAGGATCTCAGCCTGCTGCCGGTGGAGCCCGACCGCACCGGAAGGCCGGCCTGGGTGCTGCACGACCCGGCACAAAATCGTTTCTTCCGCTTCGGTGCCGCCGAGATTGCAATGCTGGAGCAGATGACGCGGCCCGATCCGGCGGCTGGCGGCGGCGTGGATGCGAAACAAGCCGAGGCCTTCCTGGCCTATCTGCAGCAGCATAACCTGCTGCAGGGCGACGGCGATGCCAACCGGCAGCGGCTGATCAAGGCCCGGCAGGACCAGACGCCCGGCTGGTTTTCCTGGCTATCGCGCAGCTATCTCTCGATGCGCCTGCCGCTGGTGCGGCCCGATGCCTTTCTGGATGCCACCCAAGGCTATTTGCGCTGGTGGTTCGATCCGCGCATGAAATACCTGATGCTGGCGCTGGGCCTGATCGGCCTGGCGATGATGCTGCCGCGTCTGGATCTGTTTCTGGCTACGGCGATAGCCAATTTCACGCCCAGCGGCCTGCTGCTGTATTTCGGCGCATTGGCGTTGGTGAAGATGGTGCACGAACTCGGCCATGCCTATACCGCCAAGCATCATGGCTGCCGGGTGCCGGTGATGGGCGTTGCCTTCATCGTGTTTTGGCCGATCCTCTATACCGATACCACCGATGCTTGGCGGCTGCGCTCGCGCATGGCGCGGGTGGAGATCGACGTGGCGGGCATGAAGGCGGAAATCGCCGTGGCGATTCTGGCGCTGCTGGCCTGGTCGGCTTTGCCGGAAGGCTGGCTGAAAGATATCTGCTTCATGATCAGCACCACCAGCCTGCTGCTCACCTTCGCGGTCAACCTCAATCCGCTGATGCGGTTTGATGGCTATTATCTGATGTCGGATTGGCTGGGCATCGAGAATTTGCAGGAGCGTGCTACTGCCATGGCGCGCTGGCGCTTGCGCGAATGGCTGTTCGCTATCGGCGATCCGCCGCCCGAGCGGCCCAGCAGCCTGATGGTGGCTTATGCCATCGGCGCCTGGCTGTATCGCCTGGTTCTTACCCTGACGATCGCAGCCTATGTTTACAGCTTTTTCTTCAAACTCTTGGGGGCGCTGTTATTCGCCTGGCAGCTCTGGCTTTACGCGATCAAGCCGATCACCAGGGAGATTGCACAACTGCGACCGCTATTGCCGCGCATCCTGCCCAGCCCGCGCGCCTGGCTCAGCCTTGGCATTCTGATCGGCATGGCGTCTCTACTGGCGCTGCCGGTGGATCGTGGCCTGTCGCTGCCGGCCTATCTGCGCTCAGGCGAAGTGAGCGTGGTATATGCGCCTGTTTCCGGCCGGGTGGGCAGCATGGCGGTGGAAAATGGCCGCGCGGTCAGCCGCGACATGCCGCTGCTCAGCATCATCGCCGAGGATGCCGAACTGGAGCTGGAACTGGCCGAACGCAATGCCACCATGCTGCGCTGGCAATTGGAAATGCAGGGCCTGGCGCCGCCCTGGCTGAAACGCAGCGGCGTGATCGAAGCCGATCTGGAAGCCACCATGGCGCGGTTGCATTCGCTGCGTCGGCAGGCCGAGCGCAGTAAGCTGACGGCGGCTTTCGATGGCGTGGTGCGCGATGTGCTGCCCGATCTGGCGCCAGGGCAATGGGTGGGCGAGGGCGATGCGCTGTTCACCTTGACCGACGGAATGGAATGGCAAGGCCAGGCCTTCGTGTCGGAGGCCGATGCCGAAAGGCTGCGGCCTGGCGGCGAGGGCTATTTCGTTGCATCCGATGGCAGCCGGCCGGCCATTCCGGTGCGGATCGTCGGTATCGACGCTGCCGCCTTGCGCGAATTCGATGCGCCTTATCTGCTGTCCATCCATGGCGGACCGCTTCAGGCGCGCAGCAAACCCAATGGCGCCGTGGAGCCGCTGCGGGCCTATTACCGGGTGCATCTCGGCGTGCGGCCGCTGGGTGGCGGACAGGCGGATTTTCCCCATGTGCTGCAAGGCCATGTAGTGCTGAAGGCCGAGGCACGCTCCTGGCTCGGCCAGGGCCTGGTGCAATTGCTGGCGCAATTGCGCAAGGAAGCCGCAATCTGAGGGCGGCGCTTGCCGCGCGGCGAAGCGGTGGGTAGATAATAAATAAGTAATATCAATTGTTTGATGGCGGACAGGGTGAGATTCGAACTCACGGTACCCTTCCGGGCACGGCGGTTTTCAAGACCGCTGCCTTAAACCACTCGGCCACCTGTCCTTGGCGGGCGGCATCCTTACGGATGCCTTGCCGCAGTGGCTTGATACGGCGCCGGGAGGGGACGGTCAACTGGTCGGGCGGGTTCACAACATCAACTAATAGTTGTGTGCACAAAAATACTATGCAGCCTTGGTCTTTCTTTTCCCGTGGGCTGCGTGAATAGTGTCCCCATCGAGGGGGTATATGGCGACTCGTCTTTACAATAAGCGTGTGGTGATAGTGGCAGTAAGCGTGCTGCTGGTTGCGGGGTTCCTGCTGACCAGCCTGGCCAGCTATCACGTGTCTCGCCGTTCGTTGCGTGATGCCATCGGCCAGACCGAGCTGCCGCTGACCGCCGACAATATATATTCCGAAATCCAGCGCGACCTGCTGCGGCCGGTGCTGATCTCGTCGCTGATGGCCAACGACACTTTCCTGCGCGACTGGGTGCAGGATGGCGAATTGGAGCAGGGCGCCATCACCCGGTATCTCTCCGAGATCAAGCTGCGCTACAACACCATCACCAGCTTTTTCGTCTCCGAGCGCAGCCGCAACTACTATTTCGCCGATGGCGTGCTGAAGACGGTGCGCGAGAACGATCCGCGCGATGTGTGGTATTTCCGCGTGCGTGACATGAAGGCGGAATACGAGATCAATCTCGATCCCGACGAAGCCAATCGGGACACGCTGACCATCTTCATCAATTATCGCCTCGCCGATCAGCAGGGCGGCTTTCTGGGCGTGACCGGCGTGGGGCTTACGGTGGATGCCGTGCGCCGCATGATCGACGATTATCAGCGCCGCTTCCAGCGCACGGTGTATTTCGTCGATCGCCAGGGCGTGATGGCCATGGTGGGGCGCGATGGCAGCGTGCCGGAACACAGCATCACCAATCGCGGCAATCTGGGCAGCATCCTGCCGCAATTGAGCGAGGAGCTGGCGCAAAGCTTCCAATACACCTATCGCGGCGAGGAGCGACTGCTCTCCACCCGTTTCATCAGCGAGCTCGGCTGGTATCTGTTTGTCGAGAAATCAGATGATGCCGCGCTGAGCGATGTGCGCGAAACGCTGTATCTGAACCTGTTGATCAGCGCCATCATTACCGTGCTGGTGCTGATCGGCGCCCGCATGGTGATCTCGCGCTATCAAGGCCGGTTGGAGGAGATGGCGACCACCGACCGGCTCACCGGGCTGGTCAGCCGCAATGCCTACGACATGCTGATGGCCCAGGCGCTCAAGGATGCCCAGCGCCGCAATCGCCCGGTTTCAGCGGTGATGCTGGATGTGGACCGTTTCAAGCTGGTGAACGATACCTACGGCCATCTGCAGGGCGACCGCGTGCTGCGCGGGGTGGCGCAGGCCATGCGGGCTTCGCTGCGCGCTTCCGATATCGTCTGCCGCTGGGGCGGCGATGAATTTCTGGTGCTGCTGCGCGATTGCGACCTGGTGAATGCGGAACGCATCGCGGAAACCATCCGTGCGGTGATCGAGGAAGCCGAGTTCGGCGGCGATGGCAAGCATGTGAATGCCACGGTGAGCATCGGCATCGCGCCGTATTGCAGCGGCGACAATGTGGATCGCCTGCTCAGCCGTGCCGATGCCGCGCTTTATGCCGCCAAATTGGCCGGCCGCAACAGCGTGCGCGTGGCCGCAGAAGCCGATGCCGAGCATGAAGGTCCGCCGGCAAGCCCTTCAGCTTGATCGAACCGATCAGCTTGCTGAACCGCATTAGTGCGGGCCGGGCAGCACAACCACGGTGGGCTTCTTCGGCAGGGTTTCGCGGCGCAGCATGATGCTGCTTTCCTGGCTCAGCGTGATTTCATGGCTTTCGCGCAGCAGGCTGAGGAAACGCTCCAGGGTGCTTTCGCTGAAATAATGCATCGGCACCACCAGCGACGGCTTCAGTTGCAGGATAACATCGCGCATCTGCACCTGATTGAGGGTATAGCCGCCATCCACCGGCACAAGCACCACATCCGATTGGCCGATATCGGCCAGATGGCCTGGCGTGAGGGTGTGATGCAGATGGCCTAGATGCACGATGCAGATATCGGCGGCTTCGAAAATGAAAATCGAGTTGCCGTCGTATTCCGTATCGTTGGCGCCCCAGCGGCGGATATTGGTGGGCACATTGCGCACCCGCATATCCTTGTAGCTCAGATTATGGCGCGCCGGTTTGCCCATATAGGGCCAGCCACGCAGCACATGCTTGATTGCCGGATCGGGCGCATCGGTGAAATGCGTGGAATGGGCATGGTTCATGGTGGCAATGTCTGGCACAGCGGGCGGGCGCATATAATCGTTGTAATCGGTGGCCGCCGTGGCGCCGCCCGGGGTTTGAATCCAGAAGGTGGCATGGCCGACAAAACGCAACAGCACTTCGCCGCCCCGAGGCGCCGGTTGCGCCTGGGCAAGGCTTAGCCCGGCCAGTTGCGGTTTCGCCTTTTCCTGGGCAGGCGGAAGGGCAGGCCAGTAAAGCGGGTTCTGCGCCACGGCGCCCAGGCAGGCCGCCCAGGCCGGGCCAGGTATCCATACGCCAATCAGAAACACGAGGGAAAACACGAGGGACAGACGATTCCGGTATGGCGTCATGGCGATCTCCTGCTCATGCATACTAGGCAAGTTTCATTCCGCTTATCGATGAAAAAGCGGTGAGCGGAGCATCCCTGCCGGCAAACCTGGCCTGATCAGCCGTCAATCCTATTGCTGGTTGTTGCTGGGCCTGCGGCAAGCCAGGCGTCTGGGGGGGGGGAGCCAATACGGATGCTGCCTATAGTGTTTTGATGCTGTTTTTACGCTTTGCCGACGCTGTATGCGGCATCTGGCTTCGATGCTGACGATGCATCCACTGGTTATTATTTTGTCTGATTATTGATCGGGGTGACCGGATCTTATGCAACATTCAAATGACTCAAATTAAGACGCTAAGCGATTGAAAAGTGATAAAAAATGACGTGCTTGACTCCGCCCCCGTGGATGACTTTATGCTCCCGATAGTAACTTGAGGTGGTAGGGGTGCGTGATGGCTTTGAGTACGCTGCAAGTCGCGGCATTGATTGCCGGCAGTGGACTGACGGCAGCCGGTATGGCTGGCGCAGTCGGTTTCTTTGCCATGTCGGAGGGTGGTCAGGGCGGGCGATCCAAAGGTAGCCAGATCGAGCTGGTGATCCCGACGCGCAGCGACTGTATCAACGACGGGTTGCGAGAAGCCCAGGCCAAGAATTTCAGCCGCCAGGTCGCCTATGATATCGAAGTGCGCTGCGAGCAGCTGATCCAGTCGCTCGAAGGCCGCAAGGCCGCCAAGCGATAGCTGCGCCGCAAGGCCGCCAGGCGATAACCGCGCCGCAAGTAGCCTATCCCAGATTGATGCCGTAAACCGTCTGCGCCTCGGGGAAGCCCTTCAGGCTGCGGCTGCCCATATGCACGAAGCTGAAGCCTGCGCCCTGGCAGGCGGAGGTTACGGCTTCCGACACCACGATCTGCCCCACATCGGCCAACGCGCAAACCCGCGCGGCCAGCTGCACGGTTGAGCCGAACAGATCCTCGCCCGCCTTGATCGGCTTGCCGGTGGACAGGCCCACCCGCAGCTTCAGCGGCAGCAGCGGCATGATCTCGTTATGCACACGCACCTCGCTCTGGATCTGCACGGCGGCGCGCACGGCCTCCAACGGCGATTGGAAAGCCAGCATGGCGCCATCGCCGGTATGCTTCACCCAACGGCCGCGATGATCCTCCACGGCCTGCCGCACGATACGGTCATGCGCCTGCACCAGTTCCATCTGCAGCTTGTCGCCATGGCGCTGGGTGAATTCGGTGGAACCGATGATGTCGGTGAACATCACGGTCACGTTGTCCACCGGCTTGCCGTCGGTCTTGTTGACCCAGCGCTCCACCAGGGCCGGGCCTGCCGGCATGCCATCCTCAAGCTGGCCGTTCCAGCTCAGGCCAGACTGATACATTTCCATGTAGCGCGGCTCGGCGAGATATTCCTGGAAATTGCCGGCAAAGCGGCGCGCACTGGGCGCATCGCCAAACACCTGGCCCAGGCTTTCCGCCAACACGAATTTCTGTTCATGCAGCGCCCATTGCTTCAGCTTGGCGGCCTGTTCGCACAAGCCGGCCAGAAACAGATGGATGCCGAAGCTCATATGCCGGGTCAGCCGGTTCTCTTCGGCGGCGCCAGGGGTTTGCAACAGCTTGGCGATCCAGCCGCGTGCCAGGGTGACGAAGCCGTTCACCACGCCCAGCAGGCTGGCATGGCGCTCCGGCGTCACGGCGGAATCCGGGTCGTCGGCATCCAGATGCACCAGGTCGGGTTGGGCCGGCGCGTCGGGTTCCAGCGGTTCGAATTCCGGTTCCAATGCCGGCTGTTGCGGTTGCGGCGCGGCTGCCGGCTGTGCGGGGGGCGCGGCCGCCTGGCTGGGGCCGGTTTCACGTTCGCTGAGCAACTGGCTCAGCACCCGCATGATCATGCCGCGTTCATCGGGCGCGGTGGCCAGCAAGGCCAGGCCGGCGGTGGCAGCCACGGCGAAGGCTACGCCCATGCTGCCGAGGGTGCCTTTGCCAAGGGTGACGGTGCCCATCATGTCCAGCAGCACAAAAAGCAACGCCACCGCACCAAGCGCCATGGCAGCCAGCAGCATCATGATGGCCTGCTTGCCCCGGCTGCTGAGCGGCGCGGCTTCAGCGGTGGTGGTTGGGCCATCGCTGGCGGCTGCCGCGCTGGCGCTGGTGCTGCGCGGCTGCGCCGTTCTGGCGGCCAGCTTCGGCGCGGGCGGTTTTTTGTTGGGAAGTTGGTCTACTTTCTTCCGGTTAAGGATTTTACGCTCACGGATTTCTCCGCTTTCGGCATCGTGGGTTTCCTCGATCACCCGGAAGGCGATGATGTGTTTTTCGCGGTAGACATGCTCGGCAAAATCTATGGCGGCCTGCTTCTGGTGGCGCCCCTGGAATTGCTTCACCAATTGCCAGCGATAATCGGTGAAGGTGTATACATCGTAGATTACGTCGCTCATGGGGTGGATATTAGGTTGAGCATGGTTGTAACTCAATCGCGCAATGCGGCGTAATGCGAACAATCAAAAACATCATATAACGCTCTGTTTTATATTATTTATTACGTCATTTTTCGCGGCTGAGGTTCATTCGCCCGGGCCTGTGCCTGGGCCGAACGCATGGCGGTGACGATGCGTTCAAAGAAATTGCGCGACTGGGGCGGCTTGGTGACAAAGCCGTTGATGCCAAGTTTCTTCACCCGTTGCAGGGTTTCTGGATCCGCCCGGCCCGACATCACGATGATCGGCACCCGGGGATCGGGCACTTTCATCCCAAGCCGCACCTGCTCGATGAAGTCGAAGCCATCCATCACCGGCATGATCAGATCCACGATCAGCAGGTCGATGGGAAAGGCGGAATTGGCCAGCACGTCCAACGCTTCCGAGCCGTTGGTGGCCTCGATCACCTCGGTGAAGGAAAACTGCTCCAGCAGCCGCAGCGCCATCCGGCGCGAAAGCAGATCGTCGTCCACCAGCAGGATACGCCGCAACCGGATATCCACCGGCAGGCGGGTGCCGTCGTTCAGGGGCGGCCTTTGGCTCACGCTCGGCTCCGTTTCTGGCGATAATTCGCTTTGCGAGTGTGTGCCTTCGCGCGGGCAAATTCAAGATTTGCCTCGCATATCCAGCCCCCGAACCGTATTCTACCAACCGCTAGTGGTCGATTCATGATTTGAGGGAAGGGTATGTTCCAGCGTGGCCCGGAGTATATGCGGAAAACCGCCAACATGGTGCTGGATGCCCTGTTGCAGGCGGTGCGCGAAGGCTATGCCGACAAGCCGCTGCATCCCGACGACCTCGCCCGCATTGTGGATGCCACCAAGGCCTCCACCGACCTGGACCATTTCTACCGCGCCTCCTTCGACGAATTGCAGCGCGTGGCCGAGGACGATAGCCACCGCACCACCCGCATCAATGCCTTCGGCCGCCTGGTGGTGCATCCGCTGAGCGACCATTTCGAGGCCGGGCGGTTGGATCGCCGGCTGATCGGCAATTTCTTTTTCTTCGTCCGCTCGCTGTTCGGCGACCGGGTGGAGGCCTTTGCCGATGAGGCCAATGCCGTGGCCGAGGAATACCGGGCCAGGGGCGAACTGGAAACCTGGGACGCTTTCTACGCTGATCCCCGCATGAAGCGCATCTATTACCAGGTGATGGCCCGGGTGGTGCGTGCCTTCAAGGTGTTTGAAGCGCGGCGTGACTGGGTGATGAAGGTGATGCAGCACGACCCCACCAACACCGCCTTGTCCAGCACGGTGTATGTGCAAGGCAATTTCGATGGCGAGGCGATGCCCTTCGGTCCACGCGAATTCTTCCTGTTCTTCGACAGCCTGATCCGTCCGTTGCGGGATTTGCAGGGCGAAGACAAGGCCCTGTTCGTGGAAGTGGTGGGCGAGGAGCCCATTGCCATGGTCGGCGATTTCCTGATGGAAATGACCCGGGTGAAGCCTGCCGATTGATCCGGCTGGGATTGAACCGGCTGGGATTGACCCTGCTGGCTTGGGTGCCTCATTTCCCCCGGATGAACGGCAGGGTAAGCGCGGTGGGCGGATCGCGCCGGCCTACCACGCCGGCCACCGCAAGTAACGCCAGCAGATAAGGCAGCATCAGCAGCAGCGCGGTGGGCATTTCGATGCCGATGGCCGGCAGCTGGAATTGCAATGCGGTGGCGGCGCCAAACAACAGGCAGGCGCCCAATGTGCGCCATACCGTCCAGCCGCCGAAGATCACGGCCGCAATCGCCAGATAGCCGGCGCCGTTGGTCATGTTTTCGGTGAAGGTGTTGATATCGGCCACCGACAGGAACGAGCCGGCCAGCCCAGCCATCACGCCGGCAATCAGCACGGCCTGAAAGCGGATGCGTGCCACCGGAATGCCGGCCTTGTCGGCGGCGCGCGGATCGTCGCCCACGGCACGGATGCTCAGTCCGAAGGCGGTGCTTTTCAGCATCCACCAGATCAGCACAACGCAGGCCAGGCCGAAATAGACCAGCACCGATTGCTGCAGCAAGGCCGGCCCGATGAAGGGCAGGTCGCTCACGCCCGGTATCGCCAGCTTGGCCAGGCCGGGAATCTCCTCGCGCGAAAGGCCGCCGAAGATGATGCGGTACAGCAGGGTGGTGGCGCCTAGCGCCAGGATGTTGAAACCGATGCCCACCACCAGCTGGTTGGCGCGCCAATGCACGCTCAACACCGCCTGCACCACAGACACCACGAAAGAGGCCAGCACGGCGCAAAGGATGCCCAGCACCGGCGAGCCGGTGGCCCAGGAGCCCAGCGCGCCGAAAAACGCCGCTGTCAGCATCATGCCTTCCAGGCTGAGATTCAGCACGCCGGCGCGTTCGCTCACCAATTCGCCGGCTGCGGCCAGGATCAGCGGCATCGCCAGCCGCAAGGTAGAGGCGATGAAGACGGCGAGGTTTTCATCCATCGGCTTGCCCCGGCATCAGCGCGTCTCCAGTTTTTCCAGCAGGATGACCGAGCCGGCAACCGCGATCACGATCAACCCTTGAATCACCAGGGTGAGGGCGGCCGGCACTTGCGCCATGATTTCCATCGAGATGCCGCCCGAGCGCAGAAAGCCGAAGAACAGCGCGCCGGCCAGCACGCCGATGGCCGAGCCGCGCGACAGCAGGCCGACCACCAAGCCATCGAAGCCATAGCCCGATGAGAAGCCGGCCTTAAGGTAATATTGCTCGCCCTGGATCATGATGGCGCCGGCCAGGCCGCCGAATGCACCGGCCATTGCCAGGGCCGAGATCAGCAGCAGGTTGCAAGGCATGCCGGCGCGGCGCGCGGCCAGTTCGTTCAGGCCCACGGCGCGCAGCTTGAGGCCGTAGGTGGAGCGGCTGAGCAGGATGGCGGTGAAGATCGCCGCCACCACGCAGATCGCCAGGCCGATATGCAGCGGCGATTCATCGAAGGGCGTCAGCGCCGGCAATTGCGCGGCCTCGGGGATCGGCAGCGATTCCGGCAGGGTGGAGGAAGACGTGCGCGGCTGACGCAGCAGGTTTTCCGATTGCACCGACCAGTAAACCAATAGCAGAGCGATGAAGCCGAGCAGCAAAGTGCTGATCACTTCATTGGTGCCGAAGCGCACTTTCAAATATCCGGCGGCGCCGCCCCAGGCCGCGCCGGCAACGCAGCCGGCCAGCATCGGCAGCAACACGGCCGGGCCCAGCGGCAAGCTTGCCACGCCGCCATGCAGGGCCATGGCAGTGGCCGCGATGCCGCCCATGGCGATCTGGCCTTCGCCGCCCACATTGGTGAGATTGGCACGAAAGGCGAGGATGAAGCCCAGGCCTACCAGGGCCAGGGCCACGGCGCGGTTGATCGAAGCGCCGATGGCAAAGGCCGAACCGAAGGCGCCATCCATGAAGGCTTCGATGGCATCGGCCACCGAGCGGCCGCTGATGGCGATCAACAGCAGGCCGATGACCAGCGCGGCCGCTGTGGCGCCCAGCGGCACCGCCAGTTGCAGCAGGCGCTTCAGCAATGCGTTGCGGTCCAGGCCGGCAGGCAAGGCTAGTGTGCTCATCAGGCATGCCCCGACATCAAGGCACCGATGGCCTCGCGTTGATCCGGTCGCGCCGGTTTTTCGCCCACCACCTTGCCGCGATACAGCACCAGGATCCGGTCGGATGCCGCGATCAATTCGTCCAGCTCGCTGGAAATCAGCAACACGCCTACGCCGCGCGAAGCAGCCAGGCGGATCTGCCGATACACGGCTTCCACCGCGCCGATATCCAGCCCGCGCGTGGGCTGGGCTGCCAACAGGAAAACCAGCGGATCGAGGGTGAGTTCGCGGCCAAGCACGGCCTTCTGCTGATTGCCGCCCGACAGGCTGCCGAAGGCGATTTCCGGCCCGGCGGCGCGCACATCGTAATCCTGCATCAGGCCCTTGGCAGCCTCGGTGAGGGCTGTGCGGTTGAGCAGGCCGAAGCGGGTGAATTGCCCAAGCTTGTTGAGGAAGATGTTTTCCGCCAGGCTCATGCCGGTAACGCAGGCCACGGCATGGCGATCTTCGGGCACGATGCCGGCGCCTTGTGCAGTGATCTGCGCGGCGCTGGCATGGGTCATCTCGGCTTCACCGATGAAGAAGCGGCCAGATGTAGGCGGCGACAAGCCTGCCAGCACGCGGCCCAACTCGGTCTGTCCGTTGCCTTCCACGCCGGCCAGCCCCACCACTTCGCCCGGCGCGATTTCCAGCGTGAAATTATCCAGCCGCACCGCGCCGCCGGCATCGCGCACGGTGATGCCATCGCAAACCAGGGCGTATTTATGCGGGCCATCGCCCTGTTTTTCGGCGCGTGCGATGCCGGCCAGACTGCTGGCCAGGGCGCTTTCCAGCGACGTGACCTCGCGGCCCACCATGGCGCGCACCAGATCGCCCATCTGCGTGCCCTGCATGGGCAGGCTGGTGACCAGCTTGCCGCCGCGCAGCACACTCACCCGGTCGGCCACCTTGGCGATTTCGGCCAGTTTATGCGTCACCAGAATCACCGCGCGGCCATCGTCGGCCACCCGGCGCACGATATCCAGCAAGGCGCCGATCTCTTCCGGCGGCAGCACGGCGGTGGGTTCGTCCAGCACCAGCAGGCGCGGTTCGCGCATCAGGCATTTCACGATTTCCACGCGCTGGCGTTCGCCCACCGACAATTCGCCCACGATGGCATCGGGATTCACATCCAGGCCGAATTTGGCGGTCATGGCGCGGATCAGCGCGGCCTGCTCGCGGTGGCGCAACCGGCCGCGGGCCTGGCCCAGCATCAGGTTTTCCACCACGCTCATGCGCGGCACCACGCTGAAATGC
Source organism: Ferrovibrio sp. (assembly GCF_019636075.1). Classification (GTDB taxonomy): domain Bacteria; phylum Pseudomonadota; class Alphaproteobacteria; order Ferrovibrionales; family Ferrovibrionaceae; genus Ferrovibrio. The sequence continues at coordinate 14,808 of NZ_JAHBYG010000047.1, read as the reverse complement.
TGGTGCACCATGGCGATGCCGCTTTGCAGGGCCTCGGCCGGGCCCGATGGCGACCATTCGCGGCCCTGAAAGCGCATCAGCCCGGTATCGGGTGCGTGGCTGCCGAAAATCAGATTGCACAAGGTGGATTTGCCGGCGCCGTTTTCGCCCAGCAGGCAATGCACTTCGCCGGCCTTGAAATCCAGCGATATCTCGCTCAGCGCCTGCAATTTGCCGAAGCGCTTGGACACGCCCTCGAGCGCCAGCAGCGGGCGGCCTTCCGCCGCCCGCGCCGTGTCGATGGTTATATCGGCTGCTGCGCCCATCGCGCGGCGCGCCTGGCGATCAGGCTTCCAGCACCTTGATGGTGCCGGCCAGGATATCCTTCTTGATGGCCTCCAGCTTGGCCAGTTGATCGGGCTTTAGCAGGCCGCCGCAGATGGCGATATCCGAAGCCTTCGGGCCCATGGCAAGGCCGAAGGGCTTGAATTCCGGCGCCCATGTGCCAGCCACCGCCTGTTCGATGGCATATTCCACCTGGAAGCCCACGCCAGTGATGGAATAGGCGATATAGAGCGGATCGGTGCCGCAGCGGTTGGTGTAGCTGCCGATGATCTTGGTGTTTTTTTCGCGCGCGGCCTGTTCCATACCGCGCAGGCCGAGATTGAGGATGTGGTAATGCACATCGGCGCCCTGGGCGATGGCGGCCAGCGTGGCTTCTTTGGATTTCGCCACGTCGTCGAAATCGCCGGTGTAATTCTCGAAATACTTGATGGCGGGATTGATGTATTTGGCGCCGTTGCCGAACTCCTTGCCGGTATTCACGATCGCCGGAATCTCCAGGCCGCCGACATAAGAGACCGCGCCGTTTTTCGACAGCATGGCGGCAGCCGCGCCGGCCACGAAACCGATCTCGGCCTGGCGCACATCGTAAGACGATACATTGGCCGGTTTGGCTGCATCCTTGTTGCCGCCCACGATGGCGAATTTCACCTTGGAGAAGCGCGGCGCCACCTTGAAGACCGACCCTTGCGTCTGCCCGCCGACGCCGATCACCATCTGATTCTTGCCGGCCAGGGCCACCAGCACCTGCTCCATGTCGCCGAACTTCACGTTCTCGATGAACTGCACCTTGATCTTGCCGCCGAACTTGGCTTCCGCTGCCTTCAGGCCGTCATAGCCGCTTTCCATCCAGCCCTTGTCGGATTTGGAACCCGGGATCAGCACGCCCACGGTAAGCGGACCGGCGGCGCGGGCGATATACGGCATGCCCACGGCACCGCCGAGGATGCCCAGTCCGGCCGCAGCCGCGCTGCCCTTGAGAAAGTCACGACGATCGAAGCCAGCCATGTTGCCCCCATTTGGTTTGGCCGAGGAATGATGCATATGACTGCTAAGCAACGCCCATGCCATCGCCTGGAATGCAACTGAAGCAGCGGAATTACATGGCTTTTCCATTGTGTGCATAAACTTTGGAACGACAGGCGGATCGACTGATGGATGCCGTATTGAAACGCATACGTCCAAAATTTAGGCATTAAAAGCTCGCTGCATGCATGAAATGCCAGGGATTCCGCTGGCAAAGGTTTTGCTTATCCTTCTTGCGGTACTGGCATCCGAAGGAGCGGACAGATGGCCAAGGCGGGTAAAGCGGGCGGCAAAACGAAAGCAGGCAAGGCGAGGACATTAAAGCCGCTGGGCGCCAAGCTGGCGGGGTACAAATGGGGGGCCAGCGCCAAGCATGTCGATATGGCCACATCGCCCATGCCGGTGCGTGCGCTGGATGTCCGCGCCGCGCCGCAGAATGTCACCATCGATCTGAACCGCACGGCGATCATCGTGATCGACATGCAGAATGATTTCTGCGCCAAGGGCGGCTGGGTGGATCATCTGGGCGCCGATTACACGCCGGACCGCGCGCCGATCAAACCGTTGCAGAAATTGTTGCCGGTGCTGCGCGGGGCGGGCGTGCCGGTGATCTGGGTGAATTGGGGCAACCGGCCAGACCTGGCCAATATGCCGCCCAACCAGATCCATCTCTACAAGCCCAGCGGCACCGGCATCGGCCTGGGCGAACCATTGCCCGGCAGCGGCGCCCATGTGCTGGAAAAGGATAGCTGGGCGGCAGCGGTGGTGGATGAACTCGAGCAGAAGCCCGGCGATATCAAGGTGGACAAGTATCGCATCAGCGGCTTCTGGGATACGCCGCTGGATAGCATCCTGCGCAACCTGGATATCCGCAGCATTCTGTTCGCCGGCGTCAACACCGATCAATGCGTGCTGCACAGCCTGACGGATGCGAATTTCCTGGGCTATGGCTGCGTGCTGGTGGAGGATTGCTGCGCCACCACCTCGCCGGATTTCTGCACGCAGGCCACGGTGTGGAACGTGAAGAAATGCTTCGGCTTCGTCACCGATTCAAAGAAACTGTTGAAGGCGCTGGCCGGCTGATTCAGTTCGAGTTCGCCGGCTCGCACTCAGTTCGAGTTCGCCGGCTCACGCTTAATTCGAGTTCGCCGGCTCACGGTGATCCAGCTTGGCGGCGAATTGCTCGAACAATTCGCTCACGCAGCGCGCCACGGTGCGCTGGTGGTTGTCGTTGAGCTGGTCGGCGGCGCGCATGCACAGATCGGCGAATTTGCGGGCAAGAGCCACCGCGTCGCGATTGCTTTCGGCGCGTACGTCCTCGAACACAGTGAGGATATAGTCGCGGGTCTGGTTGCTTTCGTAATGCGTGACCGGCCGCTCGCCCATCAGCGAGTCCAGCATGGCATTGAAGGTCTGCGAGGTATCGATGGCGATGCTGGCCAGAATCTTCTCGATCCGCTCGTTATCCTTGGGCGAGACATGGCGGCGCGGATCGGCTTCGCTGCCAGACCTGGCAGCGGCCATCGGTGCGGATTGAGAGCCGGTCTGGGAGGAGGAGCGGGGCCACATCGCATTCACCTTGAAAAATCACTGACGCTAGAATAGCGATGCCATCCTAGCACGGTGCGCGATGTAATTGGAAAGGATTCATGCCCGGCATGAAGGGCGGGGACGGTCATGAAAGGCTGGCCGGCGGGCAGCATGCCCGCCGGAAACCACGGAAATCTTAGTTAATGACTTCCTTGGCGGCCCGGATCAGGCTGTCTACATGCCAGCCCTGGAACAGCCGGATACCGGCAGCCTGGCCGGCGCGCAGGGCTTCGTCGCTTTCGCAACGGGCCATGATCACGCGGTTCGGATCGGCATCGGTGATCCGGTGCTGAATGTCCTTCGAGACCCAATCGTCGTGATGGTCCTTGAAGTAAAACAGCTTGATGAAGTCGGCGCGCAGTTCCTTGCGGCCGAACAGGCCCAGCAGGTCTGGCGTGATGCCGTCGATCAGAATGCGGTAGCCGCTATTCTGCAGGAATTCGCAGGCCAGCAGATATTCGTTGTAATCCCAGAAAACATCCCAGCGCTGCAGTTCAACGATGATCTGCTCTTTCTTGAGGATGTTGCCGATGCGGGAGTCGAAATCGCGGAATTGATCCGACAGCACGGTGGAAACATTCAGATTGATGCTGAATGGGCCGCTGTTGCGGGTGACATAGCCATCCAGCAGGGCGCGGAATACACGGCTGTCGAGCGTGCGGGTAAGGTATTGGAACAGCGCACGCGAGCCGCGCAGGTTCACATTCGGCGCAATGGCCTGGCGCAGATCGTTCACGCCCACGAATATTTCCTGGAAGATCGGCTTGGGCGGCTGGTTGCCAAACACCACGCAGATCGGCTGGCGCTTCATGAAGGTGGTTACGTCGGCTTTCTTGAGGATGTCCTCGATCTGCTGCAGGGCAGCAGGGGTCATCGGCACGCCGTCGGTGGCGCCGGCACCGGTGCCGGCCTTGGCCAGCAGGCGCTTGCGGCGCTCGGAAAATACGCGGAAGCGCTGGGCAATGGAATCCATCCATTCCTGCAGCTCATCCAGGTTATTATCGAAACGATACCAGCGAACGGCGTTTTCCGCCTCTTCGGGCGTCAGGCCGATGGCAACGTTGTTGCGGGTCAGCACATCGTCGACTTCCAGCACCATCTTTTCGAAGCTTTGCTCGAAAAAGCGTTCGGAAAGCCGGGCGAACAGCACGATGCTGTAGTCATGCAGCGTGTAATAGCTGCCTTCGTATTTCGACATCAGCGAACGGATGGCATGCACTACGATATTGTAGCTTTCCCGGTTCCGCTCGAAATTCTTCGGGTTGACGAACTGCATGATCGCGCAGATGCGGCCGCCGAACACCTTGCCACGGACGATACGATCGTAGTCCGTGAACATCTTTTCGTCGTCTGACGCCGGTGTGTTATTGGCAACTTCGCTCATCTACGCTGCCGCTCTTTCTCCAAAAATTAAGCCCGCATCCGCTTTCTGCCACGAAAAATCGGGCAGATGGTTAGGGGCCTCCCTGCAAACACTATGACAAATTATGGCTTTCTGAAAAAGCCGCTTGCTTGGTTAATAGCCCCCTACTCGCTAATAAATCCTTACCACTGCACGATTTTGTGACAATTGGCACAGTCTCCAAGCGGCCACAATTTAAAATCCCGGTATACCTTAAGGCAACCATTGCCAGAGGTTGATTACGACTTTTTCGCCTGGTTGCGGCGTTCCGCCAGGGCCTCTGCGGTGTCGATATCGCTCAGGATGCCGGCTTCCTCGCAGGCCACTTCGCAAATCCGCTCCGGGAATTCGCCCAGCAGCTTCCGGGCCCCGGCATCGCCGCTCAGCGTTTTCAGCCGGGGCAGGAATTCCGCCCCCCACAGCACCGGGTTGCCCCATTTGCTGCCGATCACCGGCAGGCAGATGGCGCGGCCTTCGGTTGGGTTGAAGGCGGTGATCAGGCGCTCCAGCACGGTTGTGGAAACATCCGGCATGTCGCCCAGGCAAACCAGCACGCCATCCAGGTCGGCGGGCAGGGCATTCAACCCAGCCACCAGGGAAGAGGCCAGGCCCTGGGCGTAATCGGGATTATGCGCGAAACGCAGATCGGCCGGGTTGCCGGCAGCCTGCTGGATTTGCTCGGCCAAATGACCGGTCACCACCACGACGGGCCTGGCCTCCGAGGCCATCACCTGATCAACCACATGGCGCAGGATCGGTTTGCCATCCAGATCGGCCAGCAGCTTGTTGCCGCCCTGCATGCGGCTGGACAGGCCGGCGGCCAGAATCAGCGCACCGACTTTCGGTCTGCGCTGGATGGCGGGGGCGGCCTTTTTTGCAGGATCTCGTGGCATCGGTCTGGTCGGGATTTCCTTCAGCAGGCCGCCGGCCCCCATGCGCATGATATCGGCGCGGTTCACCTGCAGCCCGGCGCACAGCCTTTGCAACACCCAGTCGAAGCCATTCAGCTTGGGCGAACGCGCACAGCCCGGCACACCCAGCACCGGCACGTCGTTCAACCTGCCCACCAGCAGCAGATTGCCGGGATCCACTGGCATACCGAAATGCTCCACCACGCCGCCACTGCGGATGATGCCGGCCGGCACCACATCGCGGCGATCCACGATGGCGCTGCCGCCCACCACCAGGATCGGCGAAAACCCGGCTCCATGCAGGGTTGATACCGCCTCGGCAACGGCGGCTTCGGTATGGGCGCAGATGCGGGTTTCGCCAAGGCTGCTGCCCAATTGGCGCAGGCGTTCGCGCATCACGGCTTCGGTCTTGGCCAGCACGCTGTCCTTGGTATCGGCCACGCGGGTCAGCACCAGGCCGACAGTGCAGGCGCGGAATTGCGCCACGCGCACCAGCGGCGTTGTTTCGGCGGCAATCGCGGCGGCCTGCTGCACGGCATCGCGCGGCGCGGCGAAGGGAATGATCTTCACGGTGGCCAGCATCTGTCCGGCTTCCACCACATCGAAGGCAGGCAGGGTAGCGATGGTCACCGCTTCGTCGATCAGGTTCAGCGCATCCACCCGCGCCGTATCCACCACCAGCAGGCCGGCGGCTTCGGCATAAAGATTGGCGCGTCCGGTGAAGGCTGCGGTCATGCGGGTGCCTGCGCCGCAGGCGGCTTCGGCGATAAAGGCTGCGGCTTCATCCTCGGGCATGTCGTCATTGCCAAGGCGGGCGGCATATATCGTGTCGATACCCGCAGCCAGCAGGGTGTCGATATCCTGCTGGCTCAGCAGGCGGCCTTTGCGGAAACGCTGCGCACCGGCATTCACGCCATGGCCCAGGATGGCGCCCAATGCGTCGCGTACCGGCAGCGGGCCGAAGAACATGCCTTACGCCTCTTGTGCGCTTTTTTGCTGGCGCAAAGCTTGGGTCATTTGTGCCAGGATCGAGATGGCAATCTCGGCGGGCGATTTGGCGCCGATGGAAAGGCCTACGGGGCCGTTGATGCGTGCGAAATCATCCGGCCCGAAGCCGGCGGCGGTCAGCCGTTCGATACGCGCAGCATGGGTCTTCTTGCTGCCCAGTGCGCCGATATAGAAGGCATCGGATTTGAGCGCGGCCTGCAGGGCGGGATCATCCACTTTCGGATCATGGGTCAGCGTTACAACGGCGGTGCGCAGATCGGGCTTCAATGCGGCCATCGCTTCGTCGGGCCAGTCGTTCGACAAGGCAACGCCGGGAAACCGCTCGGCATTGCCGAAAGCGCTGCGCGGATCGATCACGGCCACTTCATAGCCGGTCAGCCGCGCCATCGGTACCAGGGCCTGGGCGATATGCACGGCGCCCACCAGGATCAGCCGCAGCGGCGGATTGAACACATTCAGGAAAAGCGGGCCCTGCTCGGTTTCCACCGTGCGCGGCTTGTCTTCCAGCAATGCGGCGCGCGCCGCTTCGCCGATACGCGGATCGAGATCCTTCAAGCCTTGCTTGCCCACCAGATAGAGCAGGCGCTGTTCGCCGGTTTTCAGAAACGTGGCTAACACAACGGGGCGCTTGGCGGCGCGGTCGGCCTGTAGCTGTTCAAGGAGTGTCGACTGCATGGCTCAGTTCTCCGATGGCATGGTTCAGGCCAGCTTTTCGACGAAAATCTGAATTTTGCCGCCGCAGGCCAGGCCGACTTCCCAGGCCTGGGCATCCGATACGCCGAAATCCAGCAGGCGCGGCTTGCCATCCTGGATCGCATCAAGGCCTTCGGTCACCACGGCGCCCTCGATGCAGCCGCCGGAAACCGAACCGACGAAATTGCCATCCTCGTCCACCGCAAGCTGGCTGCCGACGGGGCGCGGGGCCGAGCCCCAGGTGGTGACCACTGTGGCCAGTGCCACGCCCTTGCCGGATTTGCGCCAAGTCTGGGCCTGGTTCAGCGGATCGACATCGATATCGCTCATTTGCTCATCCTTTGCAGGTTCTGCTTCAGGCGGTTGCCGAAATCGTTGGCGCCATTCAGGGCCTGCGCCAATTCGGCCATGGACGTGAGATTGTGTATCGGGCGGAAATCGTCAACATGCGGCAGGATGGCGCGGATGCCTTGGGCCTTCGGTTCGAAACCATCCCAGCGCAACAGCGGATTCAGCCAGATCAGCCGCTTACAGGATTTGTGCAGGCGTTCCATCTCATGCGCAAGGCCGCTGCCGCCCTCGCGGTCCAGCCCATCGGTCAGCATCAGCACAACCGCGCCCTGGCCCAGCACGCGGCGCGACCAGTATCGGTTGAATTCTTCCAGCGTGCCGCCGATACGCGTGCCGCCCGACCAATCAGGCACTTTTTCGCCGACATCGCGCAACGCCTTGTCCACATCCTTCTGCCGCAGCATGCGGGTGATATTGGTCAGCCGGGTGCCGAACAGAAAGCTGTGCACGCGGGCGCGGTCGTTGCTCAGGTTATGCATGAAATGCAGAAACATGCGCGAATACTGGCTCATAGAGCCGGAAATATCGCATAGCACCACCAGGGGCGGCGGAAGCTCGCGCGGGCTTTCATGCAACAGCGGAATCGCCGCGCCGCCCAGGCGCAGGGAACGCCGCAGCGAGGCCCGCAGATTGATCCGCGTGCCGCGCGGGTTCAGTGCGTGGCGGCGGGTGCGATGCGGCGGGAAGGGCCAGGCAATGCGCGCCAGCGCGGCCTTGGCGGCAGCTACTTCCTCCGTACTCATATCGGCGAAATCCTTCTTCTGCAGCAATTCGCTGGCCGAGAAGGTGAGGGTGGCATCGATCTCGATTTCGTCCTCGCCCTTCTGCGGGCGCGGTTTGCCGTCGCGCCCCGGCATCATCGCCTGCTGCAAGCGCTGCGACAGCGCATTGCGCTCCGGCTCGGCCATGCCCGGCGCTTCCGGCAGCATCATATGCAGCATGCGTTCGAGGATTTTCGGATCGCGCCAGAAAATGTGGAAGGCCTGATCGAATAATTCGCGTTGATCGCGGCGGTTTACCAGCACCGAGAACAGCGCCCAGTACAGATCGCTGCGGTGCTGGATGCCGGCGCATTCCACCGCGCGTACCGCATCCAGCGATTTGCCGGGGCCCAGCGGCAGGCCGGCAGCCCGCAGCATGCGCACGAAATGCACGATGTTTTCAGCGAAACGCCCACCGCTGGGAACGGCTTCCGGCACCACATCCATGGCCTACAGGCCCGCCAATTCCTGCTGCACCTGGCGCAGCAGGGCGGCAGCCTCGCTGCCCTGCATCTTGGCGATATCGTCCTGATACTTGAGCAAGACGCCGAGCGTGTTGTCGATGGTTTCGGGATCCAGCGCCACCTTGTCGAGGAAGGTCAGCGCACGGGTCCAGTCGATGGTTTCGGCCACGCCGGGCAGCTTGAACAGCTCGGCATTGCGCAGGCCTTGCACGAAGGCCACGATTTCGCGCGACAGGCGTTCCGGCACGCCCGGCACCTTGCGCTTCAGGATGGCGAGTTCGCGTTCGGCGGACGGGTAATCCACCCAGTAATACAGGCAGCGGCGCTTCAGCGCGTCGTGGATTTCACGGGTGCGGTTGGAGGTCACGATCACGATCGGCGGCGTTTCGGCCTTTACCGCGCCAAGCTCGGGGATGGTGATCTGGAAATCGGAGAGCACTTCCAGCAGATACGCTTCGAAAGGTTCGTCGGTGCGGTCCAGTTCGTCGATCAGCAGCACCGGCGGGCCTTCCAGGCCGGATTGCAGGGCCTGCAGAAGTGGTCGCTCGATCAGGAAGTCGCGGCTGAAGATATCGGCGGCGATGCGGCCGCGATCCTGCTCGCCGGCGGCTTCGGCCAGACGGATTTCAAGCATCTGGCGGGGATAGTTCCATTCATACACGGCAGAGGAGAGGTCCAACCCCTCATAACATTGCAGGCGCACCAGGCCGCGGTTCAGGGTCTGGGCTAGCACCTTGGCAATTTCGGTCTTGCCCACGCCGGCCTCGCCTTCGAGAAACAGCGGCCGGCCCATCTTCAGGGCCAGGAACAGGCTGGTGGCCAGGGCTCGGTCGGCAACATAGTCGCCCTGCTCGAGGAGTTTTTCGACGGCTTCGATGGAGCTGGGCAGGTCGGACATGCGGCACTCGATGTGGGGCAGCGGCCGAATAAGGACTATGCCAGGACCGTAAAGGCCGCGAAACCGGGATTTATCGGGTTGCGTTGAGTAAACAGGCTGCGGAATGATTGGAGGTCCGGGCCGGAATTGAACCGGCGTACGCGGATTTGCAGTCCGCTGCGTAGCCACTCCGCCACCGGACCTCGAAAAACCCCGTCGGCCAACGCGTGGGCTCTTGTAGGGGCAGGCGGGATATGGGTCAAGCCTTGCCGGGGGCTTGCCGGGGGCTTGCCGGGGGCTTGCCGGCCAGGCGGCAGCTTGGCCAGCGGCCTGTGATGCCTTTGGCCAACGGCTTGTGATGCCTTTGGCCAGCGGCCTGTGATGAATGTCACACTCGGGCCGGCGAAGTCGTTCAAGCAACGATTGTTTTCGCTGCATTGCGGCATTATAAAGCCAACTGGTTGCTAGAATTTCCGGAGCGGATTCGTCCCATGGCTTCTGCTGATCGACTTTACGCCGAAGCGCGGCGCCAGATGGTGTTGACGCAGCTCCTGCCCAGCAAGGTGATCGACGAGCGCGTGATTGCGGCCATGCAGATGGTGCCGCGTGAGGAATTCGTGCCCAAGGCCTATCGCGGCGTGGCTTACATGGATGAAGACATTGCCGTTTCATCCGGCCGCTGGCTGATGGAGCCGCTGGTGCTGGCCCGTCTGCTGCAGGAAGCCGATATCTCGGATAGCGATGTGGCCCTGGCCGTGGGCCCGGCCAGCGGCTACGACCTTGCGGTTCTGGCCGGCTTGGCCAGTACGGCCATCGGCCTGGAAAGCGATGCTGCCCTGGCGGCCTCTGCCAGCCAGACCCTGGCCAAGCTGGGCCTGGACAATGCCCCGGTGATCGAAGGCCCGCTGGCCGCCGGTCTGGCCAAGCAGGGACCGTATGACGTGATTCTGCTGTGCGGCGCGGTGCCGGAAATCCCCGATGCGCTGAAGCAGCAATTGGCCGAGGGTGGCCGCTTGGTGGGCGTTGTACGTCCGGCCGGGGCCCCGATCGGCCGGGCCGTGTATGTGAAGCGCACAGGAAACAGCTTCGCCGAGCGTGAAATATTCGATGCCGGCACGCATCCGCTGCCGGGTTTCGAGCGTCCCGCCGGCTTCGTGTTCTGAGTATCATGGCCGAAGCACCGATCGATATTACGGTCGAGGACTTGAAGCAGTTGCGCGACAGTCAGGCGGATATCGCCGTGCTGGATGTGCGCGAAGGCTGGGAATTGGAGATTTGTTCGCTGCCGGGCGCCGTGCATATCCCCCTGGGGGAATTGCCGGGCCGGGCGGGCGAATTGCCCAAAGTGGGCAAACTGGTGGTGATGTGCCATCGCGGCGGCCGCAGCCTGCGCGCCACGCAATGGCTGCGAGCCAACGGAGTTTCACACGCGGTTAACCTGGCTGGTGGTATCACTGCCTGGGCCGAGCGGGTGGAACCCGGCATGGCGGTCTACTGATATCTTTTCGGGGTAAGGGGCGAGGCGATGCGTAATTATCTGATGGCAGCCACCGGTCTGGTCGGGTTGATGCTGGCCGCCATGCCCGATGCCCGGGCGCAGCAGCTCAACGATGTGTTGGCCACGGCCTATTCCAACAATCCCACCTTGCTGGCGGCCCGCGCGTCGCTGCGTGCCACCGATGAAAGCGTGCCGCAGGCCTTGGCCGGCTGGCGCCCCACGGTTTCGCTGACGGGCGAGGCCGGTCGCTCTTTCGCCGATGCCCGGCCGCAGACCGCCGCCACCCAAGCCACGTCGTTGTCGCCTGCTTCGGTGGGTATCGCGGTGAGCCAGCCGCTGTATCGCGGCGGTCGCACCGAAGCCGCCACCGCCACGGCCGAAGCCGCCGTGCAGGCCAGCCGCCAGGATCTGGCCAGCACCGAACGCCGTGTGCTGCAGGATGCCGTCACGTCTTATATGGATGTGTTGCGCGATCAGGCCGTGCTGGAACTGACCCGTAATAACGAGCAGGTGCTGCGCCGCCAGTTGGAAGCCACCCGCGAGCGTTTCCGCGTTGGCGAGATCACCCGCACCGACGTGGCCCAGGCCGAATCCCGCCTCAGCCGCGCCACCGCCGACCGCATTTCTGCCGAAGGCGCGCTGGCCAGCAGCCGTGCGATTTTCGCCCGTATCGTGGGCGAACAGCCAGGCCAGCTTGTCCCGCCGCCGCCGCTGCCCACTTTGCCGACCAGCGAGACCGAGGCGGTGAGCCTGGGCGATCAGCAGAATCCCGATCTGCAGGCCGCTCAGTTCCGCGAATTGTCGGCGCGCAATGATGTGCGTGTCAGTTCCGGCGCGCTGTTGCCTTCGGTTTCGCTGAATGCCTCGGCCAATACCGCCCGCGAGCAATCCCGCGTGGATGCCATCACCGAAGGCGCTCGCGCCACCGTGCAGGTAAGCGTGCCGCTTTACGAAGCCGGCGGCGTTTACAGCCAGACCCGGCAGAAGAAGCAGGTTTACAACCAGCGCCGCATCCAGGTGGACGAGCAGCGCCGCGCTGTGCGTCAGGCCGTGGTTCAGGCTTGGGAAAATCTCAACACCGCGCGTTCCAACATCACCGCCCGCAAGGCGCAGGTGCAGGCCTCGCGTATCGCCCTGGATGGCGTGCAGCAGGAAGCCGAAGTGGGATCGCGCACCACGCTGGACGTGCTGGATGCCGAGCAGGAATACCTCGACGCCCAGGTGGCCCAGGTGCGGGCTGAGCGCGACGAATACGTTGCCGGCTTCGCCCTGCTGTCCTCGGTCGGCGGCCTCAGCGCCCGCAATCTGGGCCTGGCGGTGGACCTCTACGATCCGGCCGAGAACTACAACCGGGTGCGCGACCTCTGGTTCGGCACCGATGGCGGTCTCGACGTAGACTAAGGATCGGTCGATTATCGGGTGATTTCGACCGATTCGGTCCTTTAAACCAGGGAATCCAGGCAAATAAGCCTTAACCCGGTTTAACACTTCGGTTATCTTTCAGGCGCATATCTAAATTCAGGCGAGTCGAGTGATCGACCCGCCTGGCTTTGGCTGGTATGTGGTGGTCCCGAACCCTTCTTGCTGGCAAGGCCGTTTCAAGCCAGTCTGTTTCAGGGCTGAAAAAATCAAGACGGCGGGCAGTTGCCGCCGAAGGATACAGGCGAGGGTATGAGCGACCCCAAGGCAGGGCAGCAGAGCGAACCGACGATGGAGGAGATTCTCGCCTCCATCCGCCGAATTATTTCGGAGGATGGTGCCGAGCAGCCCGCCGCCGAGGCCGAAGCGCCGCCGCCGCCGCCCGCTCCAGAGCCGGAACCCGAACCCGCGCCGCTGCCTGAACCCGAGCCGGAACCCGAGCCCGAGCCGGAGCCGATGATGGCTGCGCCGGAGCCCGAGCCGGAGCCTGAACCCGAACCCGAGCCGGAGCCGGAACCCGAATACGAGGAACCGCCGCCGCCACCCCCGCCGCCGCCGCCCCCTCCGCCGCGGCCGCGCCGTCCGCCGCCACCGCCTCCGCCGCGCGAGGATATTCTCGACCTGACGGAAGTAATGCGCGACGACGATTACGAGGCTTTGGTTTCGCAGCCCACGGCACACCGGGCGGCTTCGCATCTTGGCGCCCTGACCGGCGCGGTTGCCGGCTCCCGCGCCATGGGGCTGGGCAACGGCCAGCGTACCCTTGAGGAACTGGTGAAGGAATTGCTGCGTCCGATGCTGAAGGAATGGCTGGACGCCCACCTCGCCACCATCGTACAGCGCATCGTAGAGCGCGAGGTGGCCCGCCTGACCATTCAGGCGGAAGAGGAGCAGGACCACCTCTGACCGTTCCGGCACAGGACTGAAGGGCGGACTAGACTGTCTGCCCTGGATGGTCTTTTATGCGCGTCCCGCATTCTCCCCGGAAGACTTGGCCCCCCGGAAGATTTGACCCTCAGAAGATTTGAGTTTTGACGATGTTGGACAAGACCTATCAGCCGCAATCCGTCGAGCAGCGCCTCTATGCCGCCTGGGAAAAGGCTGGCGCCTTCAAGCCTGCCGGCGATGGCAAGCCTTACACGATTGCGCTGCCGCCGCCGAATGTGACCGGCAGCCTGCATATCGGCCATGCCCTGAACCATACCTTGCAGGATGTGCTGATCCGTTTCGAGCGCATGCGCGGCCGCGCCGCCTTGTGGCAGCCCGGCACCGACCATGCCGGCATCGCCACCCAGATGGTGGTGGAGCGTTTGCTGGCTGGCGAACAGAAGAACCGCCACGACATGGGGCGCACCAAGTTCGTTGAACGGGTTTGGGAGTGGAAGGCGGAATCCGGCGGCATGATCACCGGCCAGCAGCGCCGGTTGGGCGAAAGCTGCGACTGGAGCCGTGAACGCTTCACCATGGACGAGGGCTTGAGCGCCGCCGTGCGCAAGGTGTTCGTCGAACTCTACCGCGAGGGCCTGATCTACAAGGATATGCGGCTGGTGAACTGGGATCCCAAGCTGCTTACCGCGATTTCCGATCTCGAAGTCGAGCAGCACGAGGTCACGAGCCATCTATGGTATTTCAAATATCCCATCGAGGGCCGGCCCGGCGAATTCATCACGGTCGCCACCACGCGGCCGGAGACCATGCTGGGCGATACCGGCATTGCCGTGCATCCCGAGGATGAGCGCTACAAGCACCTGATCGGGCAATATGCGCTGCTGCCGCTGGTGGGCCGGCGCATTCCCATTGTGGGCGACGACTATTCCGATCCTGAAAAGGGCAGCGGCGCGGTGAAGATCACGCCGGCGCATGACTTCAACGATTTCGAGGTCGGCAAGCGCCATAAGCTGGAGATGATCAACATCTTCGACAAGCATGCGCATCTGAATGAAAACGTGCCGGAAGCCTATCGTGGCCTGGAGCGTTTCAAGGCGCGCAAGCAGGTGGTGGCCGATCTGGAAGCCCTGGAGCTGGTCGAGAAGATCGAACCCAACACCCATATGGTGCCCCATGGCGACCGCAGCCAGGTGGTGATCGAACCCTGGCTCACCGAGCAATGGTATGTGAATGCCGAAGTGCTGGCGCGCCCGGCGATTGCGGCGGTGGAGAAGGGCGATATCCAGTTCGTGCCGAAGAGCTGGGAGAAGACCTATTTCGAATGGATGCGCAACATCCAGCCTTGGTGCATTTCGCGCCAGCTCTGGTGGGGCCATCAGATTCCGGCCTGGTACGGCCCCGACGGCAAGGTATTCGTCGCCTATTCGCTGGAAGAGGCTCAGGCCGATGCCATGCGCAATTACGGCGAAGCGGTTGAGCTGAAACAGGACGAGGATGTGCTCGATACCTGGTTCTCCTCGGCGCTGTGGCCGTTCTCCACATTGGGCTGGCCCGAACAGACCGATGTGCTGAAGAACCATTACCCCAACGATGCGCTGG
>NZ_JAHBYG010000046.1 GCF_019636075.1 Ferrovibrio sp. | reverse complement strand
GAAATCTATGCCCATCATGTGGCCACCGGGCTGGCTTCCTTCGAGGAAAGCCCGCCCGACCTGGCCGAGATGACGCGGCGTTTTGAAACCCTGATGGCGGCGGGCTATCCTTATCTGGTGGCCGAGGTGAATGGTCCCGAGGCCGATAGCCGGGTGGAGGGTTATGCCTATGCCGGCGCCTATCGCGCCCGCCCGGCCTATCGCTTCTCGGTGGAGAATTCGATCTATGTGCGGGCCGATGGTACCAGGCGCGGCCTGGGCAAGCGGCTGCTGGAAGCGCTGATTGATGAATGCGCCAAGCGCGGCTATCGCCAGATGGTGGCGGTGATCGGCGACAGCGCCAACCACGCGTCCATCGGCGTGCACGCGGCTTGCGGCTTCGAGATGATCGGTACGCTGCCCAGCATCGGCTTCAAATTCGGCCGCTGGGTGGATAGCGTGCTGATGCAGCGCCCGATCGGTCCCGGCGACAGCACGTCGCCAGTGTAAGCCCGCGATACCACGCCGCCAGTGTAAGCCCGCCGCTGTTTCAGCGGATCAGCGCATACAGCACCAGGGCGCAACCAAGCAGGCCGCCGATATAGGCCAGGGTGCGCAGCCAGGGAATGCCGGCGGTGTACACCACGGCATGGGCTAGGCGGCTGTAGAAGAAGATCTGCGCACCCAGCGCGCTCCAGCCATCGGCCTTGCCGCTCACATGGGCGGCCAGCACCAGGGCCGCGAACGGAATCAGGTTTTCCACCATGTTGAGATGGGCGCGATGGGAACGGCCAACCCAGCCCTTGCCGGGCGGAAAGTCTTCGCGGTTGCCGGCCATGATGTAAAGCCCGCGTTCGAGCATGAAGCCGAGCGAGTAGGGCAGCGCCAGGGCCAGGCAGAGCACGGCGCTGGATATCAGCATCAGCAGATCGGTTGTCATGAGCGGTGCTCCGTTGAAAAAAGCTTCTACTCCAAAAGGATAGGTTCGGTCGATCAAGCTTGCCGCGTCCTGGCTTTATGCGCAACGTTAGTACAGTTGAATTCATGCGGCGGAGTTCGCCAGGGGGTGTCATGCAGAGAAAACTCAATCCGCCGGAAGCCATGGCACCTGCCGGCCCCTACAGCCAGGCCATCGAGGTGCAGGCCGAAGCGCGGCTGCTGTATATCTCCGGCCAGGTGGGCGTGGATGCCACCGGCCGCACCGGCATCGGCATTCTCGAACAGGCCCAGATGGCCTGGACCAATATCGGCCGGATTCTGCGCTCCACCCATATGGAGCCGTCGGATCTGGTGAAGGTGACGATCTATTATGCCCAGACGGTGGAGATCAACCACGCCATGCGGCTGGCACTGGGCACCATCCGCGAACGCTTCATGGAAGGCGCCCGGCCCACCTCCACGGCGATGTTCGTGCACCGCCTGATGAAACCGGAATGGCTGATCGAAATCGAGGCCGTGGCGGCCCGCAAGTAATTGATAATAAAAAGATAAAGACCACCTCTTGGACTTCGGCCGCGACACCCTATATAATCGCCGCCATGCCTGATCCCGACCCTTCTTCTAGTCGGCTGGCCCAGCATCCTCATATGCTGAGCCGGCATTCTCCCCGTTGCACATTCCAGCAGGTGGGCCATGCCGCTTGCTGCTGAAATCGGCCTGATCTTCGGGCTGGTGCTGCTCAACGGCTTTCTGGCTCTGTCCGAACTGGCCGTGGTTTCCGCGCGCCGCTCGCGGCTGCAATTGCTGGCTTCGCGCGGCCATCGCGGCGCCGAGGCCGCCTTGCGGCTGGCGGAAAATCCCGGCCGCTTCCTCTCGACGGTGCAGATCGGCATCACCCTGGTGGGCGTGGCGGCCGGCGCCTTTTCGGGCGCCACCCTGGCCGACCGCTTCGGCGATTACCTGCAGATCCTGTTTCCGCTGCTCAGCGAACGCTGGGCCGATGGCGTTGCCTTCGCCCTGGTGGTGACGGCAGTGACGTATCTGTCGCTGATCGTGGGCGAGTTGGTGCCCAAGCAGATCGCTTTGCGCAATGCCGAGCGGATGGCGATGATGGTGGCCGGGCCGATGATGGTGATGGCGCGCGTGGCGGCGCCGGCGGTGTCGCTGCTGGATTTTTCCGCCAGGCTCTGCCTCAAGCTGTTCGGCAGCCAGCAGCAATCCGCCGAGCGGGTGACGGAAGAAGAGATCAAGACCCTGGTGGCGGAAGCCGAAAGCGCCGGCGTGGTGGAACCCGCCGAACGCGCCATGATCGCCGCCGTGATGCGGCTGGGCGACCGCACGGTGCGTTCGGTGATGACGCCGCGCGCCGATCTTGATTGGGTTGATCTCGATGCCCCGGTGGCAAAGCAGCTGGACCGCCTGCGGGCCAGCCCCTATGCCAGCCTGCCCGCCGGCCATGGCAATATCGACCATGCCGAAGGCGTGGTGGTGGCCAAGGATGTGCTGGATGCCATGCTGGATGGCCGGCAGCCGGAAAGCCTGATCGGCTTTTTGCGCGTGGCGCCGGTGATCCCCGATAGCGCCGATGTGCTGGATGCCCTGGAACATCTGCGCCATGCCCCGATGGGCGTGGTGCTGGTGGTGGATGAATTCGGCGTGCTGCAGGGCATGATATCGTCGTCCGACGTATTGCAAAGCATCGTTGGCGAACTGGCCTCGCCGGGTGGCGCACCGCAGCCCTATTTCACCCAGCGCGAGGATGGCTCATGGCTGGTGGATGGTGTGATGCCGCGCGATTTGCTGGGCGAAGCCTTCGGCCTGGAGCCGCCGGACGACGAGGATTACGACACCGTGGCCGGTTTCGCGCTGGCCCGTTTCGGCCGCCTGCCGGTGGCCGGCGACCATGTGCATTGGCGCGGCTGGCGTATCGAAGTGCTGGACATGGATGGCCGCCGCATCGACAAGTTGCTGTTCCAGCGCGACGCGGCCGAACAGCCGGCGATCATGCCGGCGAAGTAGCTTAGGCGCTTCACCCAGCCGCGGCGAAGGCCAGCAACGGTGCCATATCGCCGGTATCGGCGGCACGCAATGCCGCGATATAGGCTTGCCGCCGTGGGCCTATCCTCTGCAGGTCATGCCCGCCGGTCCAGTTGATCGCAGCCGCCTTTTGCTGCTGCATCATGATATCCGCCATGATACGTGCGTGGCGGCCATTGCCATTCGGAAACGGATGAATCCATACCAGACGGTGATGCAGCCGCATGGCCGCCTCCAGCGGCGCGAAGGTTTCGTGCGCCAGCCAATAGCGCGCATCATCCATCAGTATGCGCAGTTCGACGCCGATGCGCAGCGGATCGATACCGATATTCTTTTCTGTTCTGCGGAATGCGCCGGCCCAGTGCCATACATCGCCGAACAGGCGCTTATGCAGCGCGATGGCGAAAGCGTCGGTCAGTTTGTCGGTGCGCCGTTGGCGGGCCAGCCAGAGCAGGCCGCTCTGGATATTGGCCTGTTCCAGTTCATCCAGCTGTTCCCGTGTGGTCACATGCCGGAAGCGCAATCCTTCCATTTCGTCGGGATCGAGCGGGGTGGCACCCTCTGGGTAGTGCATGGCTGGATATTGCGTGGCGGATGACGTTACGGATCGTCCCAGAAGCCGGGCGGCATCTCGCGGGCCAATTGCTGCGCCAGCCGTTCGATTTCCCTGGTGATCCGTTCGGTTGGCAATGCCTGGTTCTCCAGCGCCATATGTCCGCTGGCGGTACCCACGATGGCTCGAGCCTTCTTGCGCGCCTGGACCAGAATCAAATCTTCGCTGCTGCCATTAGCCGGTACGATGGCGTAGACAAAGCGGCAGCCCATGGCGTCGGCGGCGTCTTGCATGGATTTCAGGGTGATGCCGCCAAGCTTTTCCGCCTGCTCGGCCTTAGCTATCCGGGCGCGGGTTACACCCATGCGGCGGGCCAGCTGGGCGCCGGACAGGCCCAGGGCCTTGCGCATGCTACGCAGCCAGCCCTCCGGTGGTTTGGGTAGGGTTTGGGCTGTTGCTGCGGCTTTACCCACAAGAGATTGATATTGTTGAACGACCACTGGTTTTAGGGTCATTTCGCATACCTATTTGTTGACAACAACAATATATGGTCAACAAATAGGTATGCTTTATTGATTATAATGTCAACAAATAAGTATACAATTCTGACCGTTAAGCAAAATCCTGGGCCAGCGAGGCGCGCACGGTTTCCGGCATCACGGCCAGATGGCCGTAATTTTCGTGGTCGCAGCCGATCAGCACGCGACTACCCGGCTGGCGGAAAGCGGCGACTTGCGTGGCGCTGAACGGGAAGCGTAGGAAATGCACTGCCGAGGTCTTGCCGTCCTCGCGGGTGCGTTCGGCATCGTCCTCGGCCACGGCATAAACCTTCTCGCTGCCGAACTCGATATAGAGATGGCGGTCGATATGGCCCAACGAGGCCAGCACGCGGGCGCGGCGCGGCGGATCGTCTACCTCGATCATGAAGGTGGCTACCAGTTCCGAGCCCTTCGGCACCAGCGGCGCATAGGCCGCCAACTCGTCGGCCAACTGCTCCTCGCCGCCCTTCTCGATGTAGAGCATCTCCTGGATCTGCCACCACATCGTATCGTAATTCTCGAAATAGAAGGTGGCATGCGGCCCCAGCGAAACCCGGCGGTCGCGCTTGATCGCCACGATGCGGGCGCGGGCTTCCTTGCGCTGCGCGATGAAAGCATCCATCGGCAGGATGTCGGCGCGGGTGATGGTGGTGCGCAGGGTCATGGTTTCGCTACTCGCATAAGACCGGATTACATAAGGCCGTAAGCCTTGGCCAACAATTCCAGCGGGTGGCTGGGCGGCGGCACTTTCGGCGCGGCGGCCCCGGCCTCGTTCGCTTTGCCGGCCGCCTCGCGCTCCATGCCCTGCACGATATGCAAGGCTGCCAGCGGGCATTCCGAGGCGACATGGGCGCGGGCTTCCTTCAGCGCCTGACGCGCCACCGGCTTGCCCACCTTCATGCCGACCTCGAAAAACTCCTTGCGCACGCCCCACGAGCCGCCATGGCCCGAGCAGCGTTCGATCACGCCGATCTCGCTATCGGGAATCAGCCGCAGCATATCGGCTGCCTTGGCGCCGATATTCTGCGCGCGCGCATGGCAGGCCAGATGCAACGTGACGCCGCCTTCCAGCGGCTTCAGCCCGGGCGCCAGGCCTTCCTTGCGGGCGATGTCGACGATGTATTCCGACACGTCCACCGTGGCGGCGGCGAGCTTCTTCACCTTCTCGTCGTCGGGCAGGATCAGCGGCCATTCATTCTTCAGCATCAGCGCGCAGGAGGGAATCAGCGCCACGATATCCCAGCCCTCGTCCACGTATTTTTCCAGCGCGGATGCCACATGGCGCGCCTTCGATGCCACATCGGAAATATCGCCCTGTTCCAGCCGCGGCATGCCGCAGCAACCGGGATATTCCACGCGCAGCTCCACGCCGTTATGCGCCAGGATGCGCTGGGCGGCCACGCCGATATCGGGATTGTTGTTATTGACGAAGCAGGTGGCATACAGCACCGCGCGGCGCTTGCCGGCAGCCGGCGCGGCTGCATTGGTGGCGGGCACATCGCTCTTGGCCAAGGCCGTGAAGCTCTTGCCATGGAATTTCGGCAACGCCGCGTCGTGATGGATATCGCCAAGTTTTTCCAGCAGCGGGCGGGCAAGGCCGTTGCCGCGTTCGGTGGCCCAGTTGGCGATCGGCGCCACCAGGCCGGCCAGCATGCCGTTGCGGTCGGTCTGGCTCAGTTGGTCGCCGATGAAATCCTTCTTGCCCTGGGCGCGTTCGGCTGCGCGATAGCGCAGGATCAGATGCGGGAAATCCAGGTTGAATTCATGCGGCGGCACATAGGGGCATTTGTTCACGTAGCACAGATCGCACAACGTGCAGGCATCCACCACCGGCTTGAAATCTTTTGAGTCCACGCTGTCGAGTTCGCCGCTGGGGGATTCATCCACCAGATCGAACAGGCGCGGGAACGAGTCGCACAGGTTGAAGCAGCGGCGGCAGCCATGGCAGATGTCGAAGATGCGCCGCATCTCGGCGTCGATCTTCTCCATGTCGTAGAAGTCGGGATTATTCCAGTCGAGCGGATGCCGGGTCGGCGCTTCGAGACTGCCTTCACGCATGGTTGGGGCTCCCTGCGGGCGAAGTCATTATATCAAGGTAAAGACGGGAGCCGGCGACGAACCGGCTCCCGCAGATGCAAGCCTTAAGGCTTAGAGGGTGTCGAGCGCCTTCTGGAAGCGGCCGGCATGGCTCTTCTCGGCCTTGGCGAGGGTCTCGAACCATTCGGCGATCTCGTCGAAGCCTTCTTCGCGGGCGGTCTTGGCCATACCCGGATACATGTCGGTGTATTCGTGGGTTTCGCCGACGATCGCCGCCTTCAGGTTCTTCGCGGTGGAGCCGATCGGCTCGCCGGTGGCAGGATCGCCCACTTCGGCCAGGAATTCCAGATGGCCATGGGCATGGCCGGTCTCGCCTTCCGCGGTGGAGCGGAACACGGTGGCGACATCGTTGAAGCCTTCCACGTCGGCCTTCTGGGCGAAATACAGATAGCGGCGGTTGGCCTGGCTTTCGCCGGCGAAAGCATCCTTCAGGTTGCCGTGGGTCTTGGTGCCGTTAAGAGCGGGCATGGTGTCATTCCTCCTGGCTTGAATACCGGCCAGGTAAATCCGGGCCGGCGGGACTCGCGGAAAATGGGGCGCGAGGAACGGCCGGAATTATGATCCGCTGCGGCCTGAGGTCAAGGTTTTTTTAGAACAATTCTAGAAAACGCGAGCGTTTCGCAACTAGCGGCGCTGTTTCGCAACTGGCAGCCCAAGATGGTGGCTTATGCCGGGATGGTGGCTTATCCCGGGCGGGCTATTCCGAGAGGCGCAGGATCACGTCCACCCGGCTGATGCGCTGGCCTTCCGGCGGCTTGGGCAGGCTGGCCAGATGCACATCGCCATCGGGGATGTCGCGCAATTCGCCGGTCCGTTCCTGGTAAAAATGGTGGTGGGGCGACAAATTCGTGTCGAAATACGCCCGCCCGGAATCCACTGCAACCACATGCAGCAGGCCGGCCTGGGTGAATTGATGCAGGCAGTTGTAAACCGTGGCCAGCGACAATTTGCCGCCGCGCCGCGCCGCCTCGGCAAACAGCCCCTCGGCGGTCACATGGCGGTCCATGCCATCGCCGAACAGGATATCCGCCAGCAACAGGCGCTGTCGCGTGGTGCGCAAGCCGGCCTGCTGCAGCATGCTGCCGGCATCCCTGGAATGGGCGCGATCTGTCGTCGGGCGGTCGGTCATGGGCATCAGATATAACACGGATGTTACAAAAGGAAACGAAACAGTTGCCCCGGTGCGGCAGATGGCTAAAGTGGGGCCGCAAATTCGGGGCCGCGCTTCAAGCGCGCGGGGCGCCGGAACAATGCCGGGAGCGGCGGCTGGTAACTTGGCCCTACCCCTGGCGAAACCGCCAGGTCGTACCCATCTCGACCAGGCAGGTGATCCATAAACAGCGCTTGACGAGAAGGCAGCCAGCGCGAGTGCAACTTCGCGCCCGATACGAGGGATTTCCGGACGTGGAACGGAAGAGTAGCTACACTTACGAAGATTTGCTGGCCTGCGCCCATGGCAAGCTGTTTGGCGAGGGCAATGCCCGTTTGCCGCTGCCGCCCATGCTGATGCTGGATCGTATCCTGAAAATTGACGAAAACGGCGGAAAATACGGTAAGGGCGAAATCGAGGCCGAACTCGATATCAAGCCCAACCTGTGGTTCTTCCCCTGCCATTTCGAAAACGACCCGGTGATGCCGGGCTGCCTGGGCCTGGATGCCATGTGGCAGCTGGTGGGCTTTTTCCTCGGCTGGATGAAGGCGCCGGGCAAGGGCCGTGCGCTGAGCGTGGGCGAGGTGAAGTTTTCCGACATGGTCACCCCGGCGGCCCAGAAGATCACCTTCAAGATCGATATCAAGAAGCTGCTGCTGCGCAAGTTCGGCATCGCGATAGCCGATGGCATGATGTATATCGACGGCAAGCTGGCTTACGAATGCAAGGATATGCGGGTGGGTGTATTCCCCGCCGACGCGGCCGCACCGGCCGGAGCCTGATGGGTGTGCTTGATTGCCGCGCCTGATTGCCGGGTCTGACTATTGGAGCCTAAACACATGCGTCGTGTCGTTGTCACCGGCCTCGGGATTCTGTCCTCCATCGGCAACAATGCCGAGGAGGTGACCGAGAGCCTCAAGCTTGGCCGTTCCGGCATCGTATTCTCGGAAGAGCAGGCGAAGCTTGGCTTCCGCAGCCAGGTTTGCGGCAGCGTGAAGATCGACCTCGATGCCACGGTGGATCGTCGCCAGCGCCGCTTCATGGGCGATGGCGCGGCCTATGCCTATCTGGCGATGGAACAGGCGCTGAAGGATAGCGGCCTGGAGCCTGCCGATGTGGTGAACGACCGCACCGGCCTGATCGTCGGCTCCGGCGGCCCGTCCACGCGCAACATCGTGGCGGCGGCCGATATCACCCGCGAGAAGGGCCCCAAGCGCATCGGTCCGTTCATGGTGCCGCGCGCCATGTCGTCCACCTGCTCGGCGGTTTTGTCCACCGCCTTCAAGATCAAGGGCACCAGCTATTCGATCAGCTCTGCCTGCGCCACCTCCTCGCATTGCATCGGCAATGCCGCCGAGCTGATCCAGTTCGGCAAGCAGGATGTGATGTTCGCCGGCGGCGGCGAGGAAATCGACTGGACGCTCAGCGTGCTGTTCGATGCCATGACCGCGATGTCGGCCAATTACAACGACACCCCCACCCGCGCCAGCCGCGCCTATGACAAGGACCGCGACGGTTTCGTGATCTCCGGCGGCGGCGGCATCCTGGTGCTGGAAGAGCTCGAGCATGCCAAGGCGCGCGGCGCCAAGATCTATGCCGAACTGGTGGGCTATGGTGCGGCGTCGGATGGCGCCGACATGGTGGCACCCAGCGGCGAAGGCGCCGTGAAGTGCATGCAGCATGCCCTCCGTGATGCTGGCATGCGCGAGGCCGGCAGCAGCCTGGCCGGCGGCCATAACGCGCCGATCGACTATATCAACACCCACGGCACCTCCACGCCGGCCGGCGATATCACCGAGCTGGATGCGATCCGCACGGTGTTTGGCGAGAATGCGCTGCCGCCGGTCAGCTCCACCAAGTCGCTCACCGGCCACAGCCAGGGCGCGGCGGGTGTGCATGAGGCGATCTACAGCCTGCTGATGATGAAGCACAATTTCATTGCCGCTTCGGCCAATATCGAAACTCTCGATCCCGGCGCGGAAGGCTATCCGATCGTGCGTGCGCTGCGTGAGAACGTGACCTTGAACCGCGTGATGAGCAATTCCTTCGGCTTCGGCGGCACCAACGCCGCGCTGGTGTTCCAGCGGCACGACGCCTGATCCCAAACCATTCAAACCGGCGATAGACCAAAATGAGCGAAAATCGCGGCCTGATGGCCGGTAAACGCGGCCTGATCATGGGCGTGGCGAACGATCATTCCATTGCCTGGGGCATTGCCAAGGCACTGGCCCAGCAAGGTGCCGAACTGGCCTTCACCTATCAGGGCGAAGCCTTCGAACGCCGGGTGAAGCCGTTGGCCGACAGCCTCTCCGCCAAGGCCGTGGTGCCTTGCGATGTGGAAGACGAAGCCAGCCTTTCGGCGGCCATCTCGGGCGCCGCGCAGGCACTGGGCGGGCGGCTCGATTTCGTGGTGCATGCCATCGCCTATTCCGACAAGGAAGAGCTGAAAGGCCGCTACCTCAACACCACGCGCGGCAATTTCAGCCGCTCGATGCTGATCTCCTGCTATTCCTTCACCGAAGTGGCGCGGCTGGCCGTGCCGTTCATGGCCGATGGCGGCGCGCTGATCACGCTCACCTATGAAGGCAGCACGCGGGTGATGCCGAATTACAATGTGATGGGTGTGGCCAAGGCGGCGTTGGAGGCCAGCGTGCGCTATCTCGCGGTCGATCTCGGCCCGCAGAATATCCGCGTGAATGCCGTCTCGCCCGGTCCGATGCGCACGCTTGCCGGCTCGGCCATCGGCTCGGCACGCGCCACCTTCAAGTTCACCGCCCAGCACAGCCCGCTGCGCCGCAATGCCTCGCTGGAGGAAGTGGGCGGCGCCGCGCTGTTCCTGCTCTCCGATCTCGGCGCCGGCGTCACCGGCGAGATCGTGCATGTGGATAGCGGCTTCCATGCGTTGGGCATGCCCAACCCGGCGGATCTGAACGGCGAGGCTTAACGCCGACGTTTAACGCCGATGCTGAACGCCTACGCTTAACGAAAGCGTTTCAGCCGTAGTGCCGATTCAACTATAGTGATAGCGGCATTGCGCGATTTCCACGCGCTGTTCGTCGCCCTTGCCGGTTACGCGATAAACCAGCCGGTGTTCGGCGGTGATGCGCCGCGACCACCAGCCGGCGAAATCGTTCTTCAATGGCTCGGGCTTGCCCAGGCCGCGAAACGGATCGCGGCGGATATCGCGTAGCAATGCATTGATTTTTTCCACCATGTCGGGCTCGGTGGTTTGCCAATGCAGATAATCGTCCCAGCCTCGCGGCGTGAATGTGAGATTCACGGTTTGAGGTCAAAAGGGATCAGTTGTCCGGCATCCGCTTCCGCAATCGACTGTTTCAGCCGTTCGGCATTCTTCGGGCTGGCCAGCAGATGCAGGGTGGCCTCAAGGCCCTCGTATTCCTCAAGCGACATCATCACCACCGGCTCGCCATTGCGGCGGGTGATGATGGTGGGCGCGCGCTCGTCGCACACTTTCTGCATCAATTCGGCAAGATTCTGCCTAGCCTGGCTATAGCTGATAACGCCCATGACGGCCTCCTGATCTTGTACAAGAATATGTACAAGATATGCCGGAAGTCAAGCCGACCGTACTGGCCCCAGCCAGTCCGGGGTTTCGCCGCGATGGAAGCGGATGCCCATCACGAAGCTGGCGGCGATGCGCCGGGCGCGATCCATGAACAGCGCGGCGGCCGGGGCCGGGCAGAGTTCGGTCACGGTGGCCTCGAACAGCCGCAGCCAATGCTGGAAATGCGCTTCGTCGATGGCTTCATGGCGGCTGTCGCGTTCGGCGATATCCAGCTTGATATGCGCCGGCATCGGCCGGCCATCGTAACGCCCGGTGGCCAGCAGCACCGACGACCAGAAATCCACCATCTTGGCCAGATGCGGCCCCCAATCGCCGGGAATGGCGCGGGCGAAAATCGGCCCCAGCATTTCATCGCGGCGGATGCGGTCGTAGAAGCTATGCACCACGCTTGCAATCAGCGCCTCGTCCACGCCCAAAGGCGCGCCGGGCGAAAGCTGGCGGCGGTGTTCGATGCGCGCATCCGCTTCGCGGCGCCGGGCCGCGTGCCTGTCTTCGTGGGGCGCGTACCTGTCTTCGCGGGTCGGGCGCGGGTCTTCGGTTTCGCCGCTATCGTCGATGCCATGTGCCATACCGCCAGGATAGGGCAGCGACGGCATTACGGAAGAGGGCGGATTGTCGCGGCGCCCTTTGTCGCAGGAGGGGCGGCTAAACGGCGCAGGCGTTACTCGAACGTCTCGCTGGGATAGAGGCCCCAAAGATGGTTGCGCGGAATCCAGCCCCGGCTGCCGGCGATTTCCACCTGGCACCAACTGGGATCGCATTTGCGCAGCCGCGCCTGCACGCCGGGTTCGGCGGTGAGCAGCACGTCGCTGTTGGGATCGGGCTTTTTCAGCAATTCGCGCACCGTGCCGTCCACCAGGGCATAGCGTTTGCCCGAGGTGAGATTCTTGTGCACCCAGGTTTCGGTGCCGTCGCGGTCGCGGATGCGGCGCCAGTATTCGTATTCGGCCACCACTTCCACCGGCAGGCCGCGGCGCTGGTATTGCCAGGCGATGGGATAGCGCGAACCGGGGCCGGTGCGGGCATTCACCTTATCGGCGCCCAAGCTGACGAAGCGCGGCACCGGCAGGCCGGAATCCAGGCCCTTCTGCGGTTCCGGGCTTTTTTCGGACTCGACCAGGTTTTTCTCGGACTGGGCAAGGTTTTTCTCGGATTGGACAGGCGTGAGACTGGCGTTGCTGGCGGCCGGGGCCGGCATGGCAGCGGCTTTCGCTACCGGCGCGGCAGAAGCAGTGCGCGCTTCGGCGGCCCAGGCATGGGGGCAGGCCGCCACAACGGGGAGGGCAATCAGCAGGGCAAACACATTACGCAGCATGGCCGCGACTACACCCGGTAATGGCTAACGAATCGTTAAGCGGAGTCTAGTGGCGAGGCCGGGCTGCACTCAAGACGCCAATGCCTCCAAAATTGGCCGGGGCGCATCATGCGCCCAATTCCTCCAGAATTGGGCAATCCGGGCGACCATCTCCGGCGCAACACGCGGCCAGGTGGCTGAGCGCCCGGCGCATCGCCGTCAGGTCGGCGATCTTGCGCTCCAGGTCTTCCACATGGCGCTGGGCGATGGCCTTCACCTCGGTGTTGGATCGTTCGCGGTCGCGCCACAGGTCCAGCAGCTTGCGGATTTCCTCGATGCCGAAGCCGAGATCGCGGGCGCGGCGGATGAAGCGCAGATCATGCAACTCGGTATGACCATAGGTGCGATAGCCGCCCTGGGTGCGCCCGGCCTTGGGCAGCAGGCCGATGCTTTCGTAATAGCGGATCATCTTGGCGCTCACCCCGGTGGCGCCGGCCGCTTCGCCGATGGTCATCATGGCTAGCCCTCCTTCGGATGCCACAGTTTCAGCCGCAGTGCGTTCAGCAGTACCGAGATGCTGGACAGCGCCATCGCCGCGCCGGCAAAGACCGGATCGAGCAGACCGAAAGCCGCAAGCGGCAGGCCGATCAGGTTATAGGCGAAGGCCCAGGCCAGATTCTGCTTGATGCCGGCCTCGGTATGGCGCGCGATGTCGATGGCATCGGCCACCAAGGCCGGGTCGCCGCGCAGCAAGGTGATGCCGGCGGCGCCGATGGCGGCATCGGTGCCGGTGCCGATGGCGATGCCGATATCGGCGGCCGCCAATGCCGGCGCATCGTTGATGCCATCGCCCACCATGGCCACGATACCGCCGCTCCGCTTCAGCGCTGCAATATGCTGTGCCTTATGCTCGGGCAGGATTTCGGCTTCCACCTGATCGATACCGAGTTGGCGCGCCACCGACTGCGCGGCGCCGTGGCTGTCGCCAGACAGCATCACCGATGCAATGCCGCGTGCCTTCAACCGTGCGATGGCGCGGGCGGCATTGGGCTTGGGCGGATCGGCAAAGGCCAGCAGGCCGAGCAGCCTGCCATCTTCCGCCAGCCATGAAAGCCCGCAGCCCTGGGCTTCCCAGTCTTTCGCGCGGGCTTCCAGCGCTGCCGTGTCGATGCCGTTTTCCTGCATCAGCCGGCGGCTGCCCAGCAGCAGCTTGCGATTCATCAGCAGGCCGCTCAGGCCGCGGCCGGCCAGCACCCGCAGATCGCGCAGGGCAGGATTATCGGTGATGCCGCGCGCGGCGGCGGCTTCTCGCACGGCCAGGCCCAGCGGATGCGTGCTGGCGCTCTGCAAGGCGGCGGCATAGCGCAGCAGGGCGGCTTCATCGCTGCCTTGCGTAGTGGCCAGCGCCATCAGCTTCGGCTTGCCCTGGGTGAGCGTGCCGGTCTTGTCGAATGCCACCAGGGTGATCTGGCCGGCGCGTTCCAGCGCTTCGATATCGCGGATCAGGATGCCGTGTTTGGCGGCAACCCCGGTACCCACCATCAACGCGGCGGGTGTGGCCAGGCCCAGCGCGCAGGGGCAGGCAATCACCAGCAGCGCCACGGCATTCACGATGGCGCGCTCCACATCGCCGCCCAGGCTGGTCCAGAGCGCGAAGGTGACAACCGCCGCCAGCAGCACGGCGGGCACGAAGATGGCGCTCACCCGGTCCACCAAGCGCTGGATCGGCGCCTTGCCGGCCTGGGCGTCCTCCACCAGGCGCACGATGCGCGCCAGCATGGTTTCCTGGCCCACCGCGGTGATCTCCACCACCAGGCGGCCATCGCTGTTGATGCTGCCGGCGGCAACCCGGGCGCCGATGGTTTTTTCCACCGGCAGGCTTTCGCCGGTCAGCATGCTTTCATCAAGGCTGGCCTGGCCGTCGATAATCCGGCCATCGGCGGGCAGGGCTTCGCCGGCCAGCACCAGCACATGATCGCCCGGCTTCAACGCCGCAGAGGCCAGCATGATCTGCGTGCCGTCGCGCTGCAGCAGCCGCGCATGGGCGGGCTTCAGCTTCAGCAAGGCCTGCAGGGCTTCCACGGTGCGGCCCTTGGCGCGGGCTTCCAGCCATTTGCCCAGCAGCACGAAGGCAACCACGGCGGCGGCGCCTTCGAAATACAGATGCGGCATCACGTCTTCAGGCGCGGCATACCACAGCCACAGCGACAGGCCGAAGGCAGACGAGGTGCCCAACGCCACCAGCAGATCCATATTGCCCGCGCCCGCGCGCACAGCCTTGAAGCCCGCCACATAGAATCGCGCGCCGAGCCAGAATTGCACCGGGGCGGCCAGCATGGCCTGGAACCAGGCTTCATGCAGCAGATGCGGCACCCATTGCTGCGGCAACAGCATCGGCAGCAGCAGCGGCAGGGTAAACGCCAGGGCCAGCGCCGCATGCCAGCCATCGCGGAAGGCATTGGCCTTGCGGCGCGCCTCGCGGGCATCGGCGGCGGCGGTGTCGGGCGCGGCGGGATCGCGCAGCGTGGCGTGATAGCCCAGCTTCTCCACGGCTTCGGCCAAAGCGGCGGCCGGCAGGCTGCCATCTGTAATCACCCGGGCATTCTCGCTGGCCAGATTCACGCTGGCATCCAGCACGCCGGGCTGGCTCCGCAGCGCGGTTTCCACCCGGCGCGCACAGCCGGCGCAGGTCATGCCTTCGATGGCGAAATCCAGGCCGGAAGCAGCTTGGGCCTGGGCCTGGGCTTGTACTTGCGCCATTTGGGATTCTGGGCGGGATTCGGCAACGACGGCAGGCATGAAGGCTACTCCTGGGAAAGCGAACAGCCTGATGGATACTCCTTCCCATCGTAGGAAGGTCAAGCGGCATTTTCACATCCTTCCATCCGATCCGGATGGCTGCATTGATCCAAAGCAGCATGGCCTCCTGCACGGCCGTATACTGACCAAAGGATGACTTGCAAATCCGAGCCATTGCCAGGATGGTCTGGCCATGATGATGCCACTACCCCCCTTGCATAGCCTGACCGAGGATAGCCGGATTTCTTCCGGCTCTGGGATGGCTGGCGTGCCGGTCGCCTGCTGCCATATTGGCGCGATGTGGATTTCGGCCTGTTCGGCGCATTGCTGCCGCGCGTTCTGGTGATCGAGGTGAAAAGCGCCACGGCGGCGCCGTTCCTGTTCGTCGGCAGCGAAGTGGAGCGCCAGCTCGGCCAGGGCGAAAGCCTGATCGGCGCCGATTACATTGCCATGGTGCCGCCGGAGATGCGGGCCCTGCGCGGCGAGCTGTTGCTGCGCGAGGTGAGCCAGCCCTGTGCGGCTGCGAATATCAATCGCCTGCGCTATGCCTCGGGCGAGGAAGTGGCCGCAGAAGTGGTGTCGGCGCCGGTGCGGCCCGATGCGGATGACCAGCCGATGCGCCTGCTGGCCCTGGTTTCGGGTATCCCGGCACAGGGTGCTTCCGCCGATTTCGATCATGCTGCGCCCAGTATCGGCGCAGAATTACGTTTCTTTGATATCGGAGCGGGTATACCCTCTACTCGCGGCAGTTGATGAATTTATGTGACGATGCGGCTTGGTTGCGCGCTGCGGCAAGAGTATTATCACAGCCTAACAGGGCGGAATTCTTAAGGAAGCTACCCTTCCATGGCGATGCATAGCCCGATCAGCGGGGCAAGGCTTCTGATCGTTGATGATTCACCCAACGATCGTCGTTACTTGCGCACCGCGCTGTCTGCCGCCGGTTATGTGGTTGAAGAAGCCGATTCCGCCATTCAGGCGCAGAACACGCTGCGCGAGAACAGCTACGATCTGATCCTTCTCGATCTGGTTATGCCCGGCATGGGTGGGCTGGAATTGCTGCGCCTGCTGCCGGAGCGGCGTGACTATGCGGTGATCGTGGTATCCGCCGACGAGGATGTGCCCAGCAAGGTGGCGGCGCTGGATGCCGGGGCCAATGATTATGTCACCAAGCCCTATGATCTGGGCGAGATGCTGGCCCGGGTGCGCGCTGCCTTGCGCAGCCACGAGGCGGCGGCGGAAGCCGATGTGCTGCATGCCGGCGTTCTTACCCTGTCCAAGCTGAACCATGTGGCCCGGATCGGCGACCGCCAGGTGCCGCTCAGCGTGATGCAATACCGGCTGCTGGCTTTGCTGGCCTCGCGTGCCGGGCAGGTTGTACCGCTGGAGCAGATCGTGCGCGAATTATGGGGCCGCGATGGCGCCCATCAGCGCCAGTCACTGCGCGTGCTGGTGAAAAAGCTGCGCGACAAGATCGAGCCACGGATGGATAAATCCACCCTGCTATGCACCGAGCCCGGCATCGGCTACCGGCTGCTGGGCTAGCATCCGAAGAATCCTAGCGCAGGCGTTGTATCTCCGGCTCGCGGCTGGGCCGGCAGAATTCCTCCTGCCCCTGGGCATAGGGCATTTCGCTGTCGCCATTCTGCAGCGCCAGTTTCAGCAATCCGTAGCAGCCCGCCATGGCGAAGCCCAACGCCTTCTTGGGGGTTTTGCCGCGTAGCAGGCGCACCAGGAACAGCGCTGCGAATAGATCGCCGGATCCTTTCGCAACCCCGCTTCCCAGATCGGGCATATGGGCCAGCCAGGCGCCGTCATCGGTGATCGCCAGCGCCTCGGCGCGGCCCAGGCCGGCATCGCGGCGGCGCAGGCTGGTAACCACCACGCAGCGTGTGCCGGGCACGGCCGGCGGTTTCATGCGGTTCAGCAGGCCGGTCGCCGACGCCATGATGCCGGCCAGCGTGTCGGTGCGGGTACCGGTCAGGTAATCCAGCTCGAAATGATTGGGCGTACAGATATCGGCGCGCGGCAGCAGCACATCGCGGATGAATCCGGCCAGCTCGGCCTGCACATACAGCCCGGTATCGGCATCGCCCAGCACCGGGTCGCACAGATAGGGTATGGCCGGGTTGGCACCCTGCAGGCGGTCGATCAGGCCAGGCAATTGCGCGGCAAAATCCACACGGCCGAGCCAGCCGGTGAGCAGCCCGGCAAGCTGCGCCCAATCCGGCCGCGCCGCCAGGGCGTCGATCCAGGCGGCAAAGGCTGCCGGCGGAATGAAATGCGGCGCCGGGGCCGCGCCGGGATATTGCGCGGCATGGCCGGGATGTTGGGCCAGGATGGCGGCCGGCACGGCCCAGACCTCGTAACCATGGCGCATCAGCGGCAACAGGGCGGCGGAATTGCCTACATGCCCGTGAATCACCTGGCTTTGAATGCTCAACACCGCCGGCATCGATCCCCTCGAATCACCACGGACCCTTTGCTAATGCAGCGGGCAAAGCTTGCCACGCATTTCGTCAGGTTTATAGTGGCCGCGTTCTACCCCGGATCTTCCAGACAAGAGGCTTGCATGGCCCAGCAAGTAAGGCCCCGCCGCTCCGTGCTCTATATGCCGGGTTCCAATGCCCGGGCGTTGGACAAGGCGCGCAGCCTGCCTGCCGATGGCCTGATCCTGGATCTGGAAGATGCCGTGGCCCCCGATGCCAAGGCGCTGGCCCGCGAGCAGGTTTGTGCCGCCGTGCAGGCCGGCGGCTATGGCAACCGCGAACTGATCATCCGCATCAACGGCCTGGATACGCCCTGGGGGCTGGACGATATCGCCGCCGCCGCATCCGCCAAGCCCCATGCCATCCTGCTGCCCAAGGTGGAAACCGCCGAACAGGTGCATCAGGCCGTGGCGCTGATGGAACGCAACGGCGCCCCGAACGATCCCCTGGCCGGCACCACATTGTGGTGCATGATGGAAACGCCCAAAGGCATCCTGCATGCCGAGGCGATTGCCTCCGCCTCGCCGCGCATCGGCTGCCTGGTGATGGGTACCTCCGATCTGGTGAAGGATCTGAATGCCAGGCACACGCCGCTGCGCCTGCCGGTGGCCGCGTCGCTGTCGCTCTGCCTGCTGGCGGCGCGCGCTTATGGCCTGGCGATCCTGGATGGCGTGCATCTCGATCTCGATGACGATGCCGGTTTCAAGGCCGCCTGCGAACAGGGCCTGGAATACGGTTTCGATGGCAAGACGCTGATCCATCCCAAACAGGTCGAACCCTGCAACGCGGTATTCGCGCCCAGCGAAGCCGAGGTGGCACGCGCATACAAGATCATCGCCGCCTTCGAGGCTGCCCGCGCCGAAGGCAAGGGCGTGGTGCTGGTGGATGGCAAGCTGATCGAGAATCTGCATGTGGAGCAGGCCAGGCGGTTGGCGGCGCTGGCCGAAGCGATTCAGGCGAAATAGGCCGGTTCGGGCGAAAGCGGGCCGATGCCGCCGCGCACGGATAACGAAGACCGGCCGGATATGAAAGCTGTGGGGTGGACGCGATGAAC
Organism: Ferrovibrio sp.; assembly: GCF_019636075.1. Classification (GTDB taxonomy): domain Bacteria; phylum Pseudomonadota; class Alphaproteobacteria; order Ferrovibrionales; family Ferrovibrionaceae; genus Ferrovibrio. The sequence continues at coordinate 14,891 of NZ_JAHBYG010000046.1, read as the reverse complement.
AACAAGACCAGTTCCGGCAATTTTCTTGAGGATTTCCGGCTCGACCAGGAAATCCGCCATGCTACGCCGCGCACGGTTGGCTGGGGCGATGTAGCGCTTTACACCGCGCTCTATGGCAGCCGCTTTCCGGTCTTTTCGGGTGATAGCTTCAGCCGCAAGCTCGGCCTCAAGCGGGCCCCGGTGGAAGACCTGCTGGCCTTCCATATCGTGTTCGGCAAAACCGTGCCCGACATCTCGCTCAACGCGGTGGCCAATCTCGGCTATGCCGAATGCCGCTGGATGGCGCCGGTTTATCCGGGCGACACATTGCATGCGGTGAGCCGCGTGATCGGCATCAAGGAGAATTCCAACCGCAAGACCGGCGTGGTCTATGTGCGCAGCCAGGGCTACAAGGATGGCGACGAGCTGGTGCTGGATTATGTGCGCTGGGTGATGGTGAAGAAGCGCAACGAATCCACGCCGCTGGTGGCCGAACGCGTGCCGCAGCCGGCCTCTGCCGTGCGGCCCGAGCAGTTGCGCGTGCCTGCCGGCATCGATTTCAGCAAATACGATTACGAAATGGCCGGCAGCCCGCATGCCTGGGAAGATTATGCGGTGGGCGAGAAGATAGACCATATGGATGGCTCCACCATCGAGGAAGCCGAACACCAGATGGCCACCCGGCTGTATCAAAACACCGCCAAGGTGCATTTCGATCAGCACCGCCAGGGCCAGGAGCGGCTGGGCCGCCGGCTGGTCTATGGCGGCCATGTGATCAGCCTGGTGCGTTCGCTCAGCTTCAACGGCCTGGGCAATGCCACCTTTGTTGCCGCCATCAATGGCGGCCGGCATATCAATCCCACCGTGGCCGGCGATACCATCTATGCCTGGTCGGAAGTGACCGACAAGGCGGAAATCCCCGGCCGCAAGGATGTGGGCGCGCTGCGCATCCGCACGCTGGCCCTGAAGAACCATCCCGCCGATGGCTTCCCCGACAAGAACAGCGAAGGCAATTACCCGGACAATGCGGTGCTGTCGCTGGATTACTGGGTGCTGATGCCGCGCAGATAAGATTGGTTCGCAACTATGCCGCCCTGGTTTGCGACACCACGCCCACCAGCTTGCGATAGCCCGGCACGGAGAGTAATAAAGGCCTGGAATCGTTGACTTGGACGCGTTGACTTGCCGGGGGCGGGGCGTAGAATTTCCGCCGCTTTCGGAGCGTTTGGCCATCCCGGATTTCGGGGCCTCGGCCAGCGTGTCCCCCACCCGCGAAGGCAGATCATGGCGAATACCGACCGACCGCTCTCTCCCCATCTGCAAATCTATCGCTGGCCGCTCACCATGGCCTCGTCGATCCTGCATCGCGCCACCGGCGTGGGCCTGGCCGCCGGCACCCTGCTGCTGGCCTGGTGGCTAGTTGCCGCCGCCGCCGGCCCGCAATATTTCGCCCTGGTGCAGGGCCTGCTGGGATCCTGGCTCGGCCGGTTGATCATGCTGGGCTTCTCCTGGGCGTTGTTTTACCACCTGTGCAACGGCATCCGGCATCTGGCCTGGGATCTGGGCCATGGTTTCGAGAAGGCCACCGCCAAGACCGCCAGCATCCTGGTGATTTCGGCTTCGGTGATCCTGACCCTGCTGGCCTGGGTGCTGGCATATAGCTGGAAGTGAGGGCGCCATGAGCAGCAAGCCCGTGAAGACCCTGCGTTCTCCGCTCGGCCGCGTGCGCGGCCTGGGTTCCGCCAAAAGCGGCGTATCGCATTGGTGGCTGCAACGCGTCACCGCCGTGGCGTTGGTGCCGCTGGTGCTGATCCTGGCCGTGGTGCTGCTGCGCATCGGCACCGCCGATCATGCCGCCGTGGTTGCCGCTTTCCGCAATCCGCTGCTGGCCGTGTTGGCCGTGCTGGCGATCATCGCCGTGTTCTGGCATCTGCGCCTTGGCCTGCAGGTGGTGATCGAGGATTACATCCATGTCGAACGCAGCAAGATCGCCGTGCTGCTGGCCGTCACCTTCGCGGTGTTCCTGGTCGGCGCGCTGTGCCTGCTGTCGGTCCTGAAGCTGTTTTTCGGAGTGTGATCTAATGGCCGCCTATAACGTCACCGAACATTTCTACGATGTGGTGGTGGTTGGCGCCGGCGGTGCCGGCCTGCGCGCCACCATGGGCATGGCTGCTGCCGGCCTGAAAACCGCCTGTATCTCCAAGGTGTTTCCCACCCGCAGCCATACCGTGGCGGCGCAGGGCGGTATCTCGGCTTCGCTGGGCAATATGGGCGAGGACAAGTGGCAATGGCATATGTACGACACCGTGAAGGGGTCGGACTGGCTGGGCGACCAGGATGCCATCGAATATATGTGCCGCGAAGCGGTGCCCGCCGTGATCGAGCTGGAGCATTTCGGCGTGCCGTTCTCGCGCACCGAGGAAGGCAAGATCTACCAGCGTGCCTTCGGCGGCATGACCAAGGAATTCGGCAAATCGCCGGCCCAGCGCACCTGCGCCGCCGCCGACCGCACCGGCCATGCCATGCTGCATACGCTGTATCAGCAGTCGCTGAAATACGACACGGAATTCTTCATCGAGTATTTCGCGCTCGATCTGATCATGGACGATGAAGGCGCCTGCCGTGGCGTGATGGCCTGGAACCTGGCGGATGGCAGCATCCACCGCTTCCGCGCCCACACTGTCGTGCTGGCTACCGGCGGCTATGGCCGCGCCTATTTCAGCTGCACCTCGGCGCATACCTGCACCGGCGATGGCGGCGGCATGGTGCTGCGCGCCGGCCTGCCGTTGCAGGATATGGAATTCGTGCAATTCCATCCCACCGGCATCTACGGCGCCGGCTGCCTGATCACCGAGGGTGCGCGCGGCGAAGGCGGCTATCTGGTGAATTCCGCCGGCGAGCGCTTCATGGAACGCTATGCGCCGTCGGCCAAGGATCTGGCCTCGCGCGACGTTGTCAGCCGCGCCATGACCATGGAAATCCGCGAGGGCCGCGGCGTCGGCGCCCGCAAGGACCACATCTACCTGCATCTGGATCACCTGGAGCCGGCAGTGCTGGAAGAGCGCCTACCCGGCATCTCGGAAAGCGCCCGCATCTTCTCCGGCGTGGACGTGACCAAGCAGCCGATTCCGGTGCTGCCCACCGTGCATTACAATATGGGCGGCATCCCGACCAACTATCACGGCGAAGTGGTGACCTTGAAGGACGGCAACCCGGACAGCATCGTGCCCGGCCTGATGGCGATTGGCGAAGCCGCCTGCGTGTCGGTGCATGGCGCCAACCGCCTGGGTTCCAATTCGCTGATCGATCTGGTGGTGTTCGGTCGCGCCGCCGCCATCCGCGCCGCCAAGGTTGTCGAGAAGGGCGCCAAGCATCGCCCGCTCAGCAATGCCGGCGACGACGCGCTGGCGCGGCTGGATAAGTTCCGCAATGCCAAGGGCGGCAGCTCCACCGCGGTGATCCGCGACAAGATGCAGCGCACGATGCAGAATAATTGCGCGGTGTATCGCACCGGCGACGTGCTGGAAGAAGGCGTGAAGCTGATCGACCAGGTGCATACCATGATGCCCGATATCGGCGTGACCGATCGCGGGCTGGTATGGAATTCCGATCTGGTGGAAACGCTGGAGCTGGACAACCTGATCGGCCAGGCGGTGGTGACCATGCATGGCGCCGCCAACCGCAAGGAAAGCCGTGGCGCCCATGCCCGCGAGGATTATGCCGACCGCGACGACGAAAACTGGATGAAGCACACGCTGGCCTGGCTCGGCGAGAAGGGCAATGTCACCATCGATTATCGACCGGTGCATACCTACACGCTGACCAACGAAATCCAGTATATCGAACCCAAGAAGCGCGTTTACTGAGGATCGCCGATCATGGTCGCCTTCACCCTGCCGAAGAATTCCCGCCTCACCGAAGGCAAGTCGTATCCGGCGCCTGCCAAACAGGCTGGCCAGGAGCAGAAGCTCAAGACCTTCCGGGTCTATCGCTGGAATCCCGACGATGGCCAGAATCCGCATGTGGACACCTATACGGTGGACATGAACGATTGCGGCCCGATGGTTCTGGATGCGCTGATCAAGATCAAGAACGAGATCGATCCAACGCTCACCTTCCGGCGCTCCTGCCGCGAAGGCGTGTGCGGTTCCTGCGCCATGAATATCGATGGCGGCAACACGCTGGCCTGCACCAAGGCCTGCGATGATGTGCAGGGCGATGTGAAAATCTATCCGCTGCCGCATATGCCGGTGGTGAAGGATCTGGTGCCCGATCTCACCAACTTCTATGCGCAATACGCTTCCATCAAGCCCTGGCTGCAGGCGGAAAGCCCGGCGCCGGCGCGCGAACGGCCGCAATCGGCCGAGGAGCGCAAGAAGCTGGATGGCCTGTATGAGTGCATCCTGTGCGCCTGCTGCTCCACTTCCTGCCCCAGCTATTGGTGGAATTCCGACCGCTATCTCGGCCCCGCCGTGCTGTTGCAGGCCTATCGCTGGATCGCCGATAGCCGCGACGAGATGACCGGCGAGCGGCTGGATAACCTGGAAGATCCGTTCCGGCTGTATCGCTGCCACACCATCATGAATTGCACCAATACCTGCCCCAAGGGTTTGAACCCCGCGCAGGCCATTGGCGAAATCAAGCAGTTATTGGTCGAACGCCGCGGATGATTGCATTGAATAGTCCTTCAACGATAGGGCGAGGCGAGTGAATGCAACTATATGTTGCTTTTCTCGCGCGTGCCTTTCTCTGGAGAGATGATTTTTGCTGCGCTGCCTCGGGGCCTGTGGATAGTATACGGCGGAGCAGTCGCAGGTAGTTTATGCCGCACACCTCGAGAAATGCGCCGCGCCAACTGGCCAAGCTGAACCAGGAGCGTTTGCGCGAGATTGTCCGCGAGCACGAGGCCTACCTGGCCGGAGTGCTGGGCGCGAGGCCGGCGGAGCTTGCCTTTACCGATCTTTCGGATGTCGATCTGTCCGGCGCCAATCTGGCCCAGGCCAACCTCACCGGCGCCCGGCTGCATCGCACCCGGCTGGATGGCGCAAGGCTATCGCTGTCGAAATGCATGGGCGGCGATTTCCGCAATGCCACGCTGGATGGCGCCGACATGCGCTGGGCCGATATGCGCGGCGCCTGCCTGCGCGCCGCCGGGCTTAACGATGCCAATTTCGCCGAGATCAATGGCGGCCAGGCGGTAACGCCGGTTTATGATGCCGATGGCTATCTCAGCGAGGTGGAGTTGGGCGAGCGACCGCTGGATCTGTCGGGCGCCTCGGCGCAGCGGGCCGATCTGTCCGGCGCCAATCTGGGCAAGGCCTTCGCGCTGCATGCCGATTTCGCCGATGCCAATCTGGGCCAGGTCGATCTCACCGGCGCCGACATGCGCAAGGCGCAGCTGGTTTCGGCCCGGCTGGATGAAAGCAACCTGTCGGGCACCGATTTCAGCGGCGCCAATCTGTCCGGTGCCAACCTGGCCGGCGCCAGCATCGAGGGCGCCAATTTCAATGGCGCGGATTTGCGCGGCGCCATTCTGGATCCGGCCATGCGCGCGATGCCAGAATTCGCCGAAGCGCTGTTTGCCGCTATCTCGCGTTTCAGCCGCGACGAATTGCAGGCGGTGCTGCAAAGCCATGCCAGCTGGGTGACCAGCGAAGGCCGCGAGGGCGAGCGCGCCGATCTGAGCGATTTCGATTTTCGCGGCATGAACCTGGTGGGCGTGAATCTGATGGGGGCGTTGCTGGAACGCGCCTGTTTCGCCGAGGCTGTGCTGACCAATGCCAATCTGGCGCTGGCGCGATTGAATTTCGCCGACATGCGCCTGGCCGACATGCGGCGCGCCAATCTGCGCGGCGCCAATCTCAGCCGCGCGATCCTGGATGGCGCCGATCTGTCTTTCGCCAACATGGCGGCGATCCGCGATGAAGCCCGCGCCGGCCGTGTGGCCCGCACCAACCTGGCTGCCGCCAAGCTGCAGAAAGCCAAGCTGACGGGCGCCAACCTCACCGGCATCAGCCTGATCGGCGCCGATCTGCGCCAAGCCGATCTCAGCCAGGCCAATCTGACCGGCGCCGATCTCAGCGATGGCCGCTTTCTCGGCGCCGTGCTTACCGAGGCGCTGCTCGCCGAAGCCCGGCTCGATGGCGCGAAAGACCTGCTGCTGCCGAATTGAGGGCGGTTATTTCGGCCGCTTGGCGATGAGTTGGTTGCCCTTGAAGCTCATCACGGTTTCGCCCTTGTGGTTCTCCACCCAGTATTGCACCAGCACGATGCCGCGATCCGGCTTGCTGACGGATTCGCGCACGGATTCGATGCGCGCCTTGGCATAAAGCGTGTCGCCGGGGCGCACCGGTTTCAGGAACCGCAATTCATCCAGGCCCGGTGAACCCATGCTGCCTTTGCCGATCAGCCCGGCCTGGATCAGCATACGCAGCGCCAGCGCGCCGGTCTGCCAGCCGGAGGCAATCAGGCCGCCGAAGATCGAACGCTGCGCGGCTTCGCGGTCGAGATGGAAGGGTTGCGGATCGTAGCGTAACGCGAAATCCAGCACATCGGATTCCGCCAGGCTCACGCCATCGGCTTCCACCACTTCGCCTACGCTGTAATCTTCAAGATAACGATCGACTGTCGGCATATCCGATAAATCTCCCTACAGAGTCCGGTGATGAAAAAAGTCAGTCATGTCGGCCAGCAGCGCATCGGGCTGTTCCATGGCCACGAAATGCCCGCCGCGCGGCAGGGCTTTTTGCTGCACGACATTATAGCCGCGCGCCAGCCAGCCTGGCGGCGAAGGCGGCACCAGATCCCACGGCGGCAATAGAAAAGCCGTGGGCGGCGCGCAGAAATCGGTTTTGCCCATGGCCAGTTCGCGGCGTGCCACGGCGGCGTGATAAAGCCAGGTGGCGGTGGCCGCGGTATCGCTGAACCAGTAAAGCGAAATGATCGCCAGCATGGCATCCATGCTGAAGGGCGGGTCTTTCGCCGCCGGTGCATTGGGCCGGCCGTGGAATTTCTCCACGATCCAGCCGGCCAGCCCGGCCGGGCTGTCGCTCAGGCCATAGCCCAGCGTGGTGGGCTTGGTGCTCTGGATGGCGAAATAGCCGCCCTCCATGGCGTGGCGCTGCTTGGTTTCCGCCGCCCAGGCTTTTTCTTCATCGCTTAAAGCCGTCGTCACCGGCGGCCGCAGCGGCACCATGTTGAGATGCAGGGCCGCCACATGATCGGCATAATCGATGCCCAGCCAGGAGGCCACGATGGAGCCCCAATCGCCGGCCTGCACGAAAAAGCGCTCAAAGCCCAGCACATCCACCATCAGGCCGCGATAGAGTGCGGCAATGGCACGCGGGCCGATGGGCGCATGCAGCGGTGTGGAATAGCCATAGCCCGGCAAGCTGGGGCAGATCACCGTGCAGGCATCGGCCGCGTTGCCGCCGAAGCGCGCCGGATCGGTCAACCGCTCCAGCATCTCGATGAATTCATACACCGCGCCGGGCCAGCCATGCAGCAGCAGCAACGGGCGTGGCGCTGCCGATTTGCCATGCGCCACCAGATAATGCAGCACCTGCTCTTCGTGCCCATCGTTGCGCGGTAGGCTTACGCGGAATTGCGGCCAGGCATTCAATCGCGCTTCCCAATGCCGCCAATCGAAATCATGCCGCCAATGCCGCAGCAGGCTGCGCATGTAATCCACATTGCTGCCATAGCGCCAGCCGGCATCGCGCGGTTGCTGCGGCAGGCGTGTGCGATCCAGCCGCGTATGCAGATCGGCGATGGCGCTGTCTGGCACGTTGATGCGGAAGGGCATCGGCTGATGGATTGGGGGTTGCGCGCTCAACTGCAATACCCGCTGCCGCTTTGCAGGCAGTCCAGCTTGCGTTCGGCGCGGTCGCGTTCCTGGCGCGCGCGGGTCGCTTCATCCTGCAGGCAATCGCTGTAGCGCGTCATCTGGCTGGCATAGCTGCGGGTTTCCGAGCGGCATTGCGACAGGCTGGAAGCATCGGCGCCGGCTTGCAGGCGATCCAGGCAAAGCGGCGCGCGTGGCGGCGTGGCGCAGCGCATGGGCTGTGCCATGGCCGTTGCCGGTATGAGCAGGGCTATCGCAAAGGCAATGCGCATGGCCGGCCTCTCTGGTTTCCTCTTTGCCGCCAAGCCAGCCACAGCGGGGCCGGCTTGGCAAGGGGAAAGCCGGGCGTCAGAGGCCTTCTGACGCTAGGGCAGCGAAGCTGGCCAGCCAATGCTCGCCGCCATAATGCCCGCTTTCCAGAAAAGGCAGGCTGGCGGCGCTATGGGCTTCGGCCAACGCCAGCAGCTTTGCGCTATGCGCCGGCAGGATCGCGCTTATGCCCCGCAGGCACCAGGCGCGCGAGAGATTGAGGCCATCCAGATGCACGCCCTTGGCATCTGCACGATCCTGCACCATGGCCGGGCGGTAGACGGCGGCATCGGGCAGGAAGGCCGCAAACCATCCGGCGAATTCTTCGGCCGGCAGCACGCGTGCCATCAGCAGGGCTTCCACCAGGCCGCCGGAAAGGAAGTCGTCGCCATTGGGCTCGTAATGCGCAGGATAATCACGATCCTTGAGAAAGCAGCGCCGCGCGGCCTGGGCGATCCAGTCCTTTGCCGCTACGTCCTGCATCACCTCGGCATGATACAATGCCAGCAACAGCCCGAAGGCGGTGTTGTAATGGGTGCCGACGCGGATCGGATACCCCAGCTTTTGCAGGTAGGCCGGAAAGGCCTTGGCGAGCCAGCTTTCCAGCGGCGCCAGTGCGGCGCCCCAAAGCGCCGCACGCGGATGCTGCCATTGCCGCAATTCGGCAGCCAGCGCCAGCAGCCAGCCCCAGCCATAGGGCCGCTCATAGCCGGCGCGGCCCGGCGCCAGGAAATACGAGGCCTCGATGCGGCCGGCCTCGGGCGTGAAATGGCTGTCGAACAACGCCTCGGCCTGGGCGGCGATATCCAGATCGGGAAACCGCCGCAGGCAGCGCGCCAGCAGCCACCAGCCATGCACGGCGGAATGCCAATCATAGCTGCCATAGAAGATCGGATGCAGCGCGCGCGGCGAGGCCAGATCGTCCGGCCCGTTCAGCAGATGCGCCAGGTGATTGGGATATTCGCTGGCCAGGTTGCGCAAGGGCAGGGCGGCGAAGCGAAGCGCCTGATTGCGGGTGAGCATGCTCAGCCTCCCTGGATTTGCTGCTTCGGAAAGCGTTCGCGGATACGCTTGAGCAGGCCGTCGCGCACCTCGCGATAGGCCTGCAGGCGCTGGTCTCGGTTGCCTTCAACGATCGAGGGGTCGAAGGTATTCCAGAATTCCACGTCGCAGGCCATGGTGCGCGTCATCTCCAGCGCGCGGTGATGCGCCTCGGGCGATAGCGTGATGATCAGATCGAAGGAACTGTCTTCCAGATCGTCGAAGCTTTTCGGCCGATGCTTGCCGATATCGATGCCGATCTCGTCCAGCACCTCGGCGGCCAGCGGATCCAGGCTGCCTTTGCGCACGCCCACGGAATCGACGAAGACCTGGCGCGGAAACATTTGTTTCAGGATCGCCTCCGCCATCGGCGAACGGATGCTGTTCATGGTGCAACTAAACAGCACGCTGCCAGGGAGGCTACCGGGGGCGCTGCCAGGGAGGCTGCCGGGGGCGCTGCCGGTCATGGATCAGCCCCGAATGTGCAATACGCAGATCAGGGTGAACAGCCGGCGGGCGGAATCGAAATCGGTGTCGATCTTGCCCTTCAGCCGCTCCATCAGCAGCGTCGATCCCTCGTTATGCACGCCGCGCCGCGCCATATCGAGGGTCTCGATCTTGCTGGGCGTGGCATGCTTGATGGCCTCGAAATAGCTTTCGCAGATCTCGAAATAATCCTTCACGATGCGCCGGAACGGCGACAGCGCCAGAATGATCTTGCCGAGCGGCTGCTGGCCTCCGTCGCGGATATCGAAAACCAGGCGGTTTTCCTCGATGCCCAGCACCAGGGCAAACGGTCCCTGATCGGCATGGGCACCGATCGGCGAGAATACGTTCTGCTCCAGCAGATCGAAAATCGCTACGTTGCGCTCATGCTCGATATCGGGCGAGCGGCGCACCAGGCTGCGCTCGTCGAGCTGCACATCCACCAGTTTATGATTGCCCGGCTTGTCGGTCATCTCTGCCTGTTCAGGTCTGATCCAGCCGGATGGTCACGGAAAGCCCATGCGCGTGCAAGCCTTCCGCTTCCGCCAGTTTGGCGGCAGCTGGGCCGATTTTGGCCAGCGAGGCCGCATCGCAGCGCACCAGGGTGGTGCGTTTCATGAAATCCAGCAGATTCAGCCCGCTGGCAAAGCGGGCAGCGCCTGCCGTGGGCAGCACATGGTTGGGCCCGGCCACGTAATCGCCGATGGCTTCCGGGGTATACCGGCCCAGGAAGATCGCACCGGCATGGCGCACATGGGCAGCCAGCGCCTCGGGGTCTTCGATGGCGAGTTCCAGATGTTCGGGCGCGATGCGGTCGATCAGCAAGGGCGCTGCGGCCAGGCTCGGCACGGCGATCAGCGCGCCGAATTTCGCCCAGCTTGCAGCCGCGATATTGCCGCGCGGCATGCTGGCCAGCCGCGCGGTGACGGCATGGCCCACCCGGGCGGCGAAATCGGCATCGTCGGTGATCAGCACCGATTGCGCCACTTCGTCATGTTCGGCCTGGCTCAGCAGATCGGCGGCGATCCAGTCGGGGTCGTTCAGCTTGTCGGCCACCACCAGGATTTCCGATGGTCCGGCCGGATTGTCGATGCCCACCTGGCCGAAAACCTGGCGCTTGGCGGCGGCCACATAGGCATTGCCGGGGCCGGTGATCTTGTCGACCGCCTGGATGCTTTCGGTGCCATAGGCCAGCGCCGCCACGGCTTGCGCGCCGCCCACGCGGTAAACCTCATGCACGCCGGCCAGCTTCAACGCCGCCATCACCAGGGGATTCAACTCCTCGCCCGGCGTGGGCACGCAAACCGCCACGCGGCGCACGCCCGCCACCATGGCCGGCAGCGCATTCATCAGCACGGAAGACGGATAGGCCGCCTTGCCGCCCGGCACGTAAAGCCCGGCGGCATCCAGCGGCGTCCAGCGATGGCCCAGGCCCACGCCTTGCGCATCGGTGTAGAAATCATCACTCGGCTTTTGGCGCGCATGAAACGCGCGGATGCGCTCGGCGGCGGTTTCCAGCGCCGCCATGGTGGCGGCATCCACCTTGGCGGCGGCGGCATCGATTTCGGCATCCGAAATCCGCAGGCCCAGCTTGCGGCTGTCCACGCGGTCGAATTTCTGATTCATGTCGTGCAGGGCTGCGTCGCCGCGCGCACGCACATCGGCGATGATCTTGGCCACCGTGTCGCCCATATCGGCTTCGGCATCGCGCTTGGATTTCACCAAAGCGTCGAACCGCGCCTCGAAATCCGGTTGGGCAGCATTCAGTTCAGTCGGCATCGAGAACTCCCCGGATCTTTTCGATCCAGCCACCCACCTCGGTGGGCCGGGTTTTCAGCGCGGCACGGTTCACCACCAGGCGCGATGTCACCTGCGCGATCACTTCCACTTCCGCCAGGCCATTGGCTTTCAAGGTCGCGCCGGTGGAAACCAGATCGACGATGCGCCGGCACAGGCCCAGCAAAGGCGCCAGTTCCATGGCGCCGTTCAGCTTGATGCATTCCGCCTGCACGCCCCGGCTGGCGAAATGCGCTTGCGTGATATGCGGATATTTGGTGGCCACGCGCACATGGCTCCAGCGCTGCGGATCGTCGCCTTCCTTCAAGGCCGCGGGTTCGGCCACCGACAGCCGGCAATGGCCGATATTCAAATCCAGCGGCGCATAGATTTCCGGGTAATCGAATTCCATCAGCACATCATTGCCGGCCACGCCCAACTGGGCCGCACCGAAGGCTACGAAGGTGGCCACATCGAAGCTGCGCACGCGGATGAATTCCAACCCCGGATGATTGGTGGCGAAGCGCAGCTTGCGCGAATTGTCGTCGTGGAATTCCGCCTCGGGCTCGATGCCGGCACACTTCAGCAGCGGCAGCACCTCCTTGAGGATGCGCCCCTTGGGCAGCGCCATCACCAGACTGTCTTTGCTCATGCTCGTCATACTTCCACATCACGATACAAAGTTTCCGCCGCGCGATGCCGGGGCGCCCGCCTTACCGGATAAGGCGCACCGGTATCGCGCAACTCGGCCTCGATGCATTCCACGTCCAGCCGCAGCAGGCCGCCGCCGGCAAATACCAGGGTCAGGCTGGCCGCCGCATCCTCGCCTGGCTCGGCCAGGATGGACAGCAATTCCAGCACGCGCTTCGGATCGCCCTGCTCGAAGCCCTGGCGGCGCACCCGCAGCACGCCATCGAAATGCAGGCCGGCGCGGTTGCGGAAATGCGGCTTGGCGCCCAGCTTGCGGCCCTCTCTCTCGTCTTCCCAGCGAAAGCGGTTGAGCAGCATGGCAAACCGCCGCTGGCCGGGCTGATAGGCGATATCGGCCAGCTTCAGGGTGGCATCCTGCAGGCAGGCCGACAGGACGGTAACGTCCTCGGCATCCTCGGCGCGCAGCCTCAGCGGGGTGAACATGGGGCGGGTGATCCTGCAAAACGTTCGCTATTTGTGCGGACCAGCCAATCCAGCCCGCAAAATACGCCGGTTATCTACCGCAGGACGCCCGGATTGACCAGTCGCGGGTGATTCGGGGGCGGGGCGGGTGTGGGATAAGGGTATGGACAAATATCACCAATTGATTATATTATACTTATCAATTGGTGATATTTGGAATGCCTATGCAGCCCGAAAGCCGAAATTCCGGTCTCCTGCCCGGCCAGCCCCGTCCATTGCAGACTTTTGCCTTGGAGGCGGATCGCGCGCGGCTGACCCCGGCAGCGGCTCAGGCGCTGCGCAATCTGGCGCAACAGTGGAAATTGAGCCGGCAGGAAGCCGCCGATCTGGTCGGCATGTCGGCCTCCACCTGGGATCGCCTGGCGGCCGATAAATGGCAGCAGAGCCTCAGCCAGGATCAGCTTACCCGTGCCTCGGCCTTGATCGGCATCTACAAGGGCCTGCATCTGCTGTTTGCCGATGCGATGGCGGATCGCTGGCCGAAGCTGCGCAACGCTGGTCCGTTGTTTGAAAACCGTTCGCCGGTGGAAGCGATGGTTGCCGGCGGCATTCCGCTGATGCTGGAAGTGCGCCGGCATGTGGACGCGTTGCGCGGCGGGCTGTGACGGATTGCCATCATGCAGGTGAACGGCTATCCGGTCGTGTTGCTCGCCGAACCACGCACGGTGCGGCTGGTAGCGACTGCGCGACTGCGCGATCCGGTGCTGCTGGGCTTGGTCAATAAAGATCAACTCGACGATCTGGCGGAAATCGAGGGTGCCACCAGCGGGCGGCTGACAGCGCAAGCCATAGGCAGCGCGCGGCTCGAACGCGGCGAATTGGTGGCCGGCATTCCCCACGCCTATTTCATCAACGCGGCTTTCGCCTATTGGCGCCCGCGCGATCTCAACCGTTTCAACGGTCCGGACCGCGGCGCCTGGTATGCGGCTTTCGCCGTGGAAACCTGCCTTGCGGAAGTAACCTTCCACATGACGCGGGAATTGGCACGAGTGGGCGAATATCAGGCTGTCGTCGATTACGCCGAAATGTTTGCCGCCTTCGCCGGGCATTTCATCGATCTGCGTAAGGTCATGCCGATGCCGCCCTGCCTGGATACCGATCCGGCCAAGGGCTATCCGGCCGGCAACGGATTGGCGCAGGCCTGTATTGCCGCTGGCCATAACGGCATTGTCTATCCATCGGTGCGACGGCCGGAAGGCGATTGCCTGGTGGCCTTGCTGCCACAGGCTGTGCAATCGGTGGCGCAAGGCGGCGTGCTGCGGTTGACCTGGCGCGGCAAACCGCAGCCCGGCATTGCCCGATTGGCTTAATTCCGCAGCCGCTCGATATCGGCGCCGCAGGCGGCCAGCTTTTCTTCCAGGCGCTCATAGCCGCGATCCAGGTGATAGACGCGGTTGACGGTGGTTTCGCCCTGGGCGGCCAGGCCGGCCAGCACCAGCGACACTGAGGCGCGCAGATCGGTGGCCATCACCGGCGCGCCGGTCAGGCCCTGCACGCCGCGCACCAGCGCAGACGTGCCATGCACCACGATATTGGCGCCCATGCGGGCCAATTCGGGCACATGCATGAAGCGGTTTTCGAAAATCGTTTCGGTGATCATCGAGGCGCCGTCGGCCAGCGTCATGATCGACATCACCTGGGCCTGCATGTCGGTGGGAAAACCGGGGAAGGGCTGGGTGAGGAAATCCACGCCTTTCAGGCGGCTGCCATTGCGCTTGATGGTGAGGCCGCGCGGCGTGGCGGCGATGTCGCAGCCGGCCTCCGCCAGCTTGTCGGTCACGGCCTCGATCAGATCGAGCCGCGCGCCCACCAGCTCCACCGCGCCGCCGGCAATCGCCACGGCGGCGGCATAGGTGCCGGTTTCGATACGGTCGGGCAGGATGGAATGTTCGGTGCCGCCCAGCGAGGTCTTGCCATGCACCACCAGGCGTTCGCTATCCACGCCCTCGATATCCGCGCCCATGCCGATCAGGCAGCGCGCCAGGTCGCCGATCTCCGGCTCGCGCGCCACATTCTCCAGCACCGTGGTGCCTTCGGCCAGGCAGGCGGCCATGAGAAGATTCTCGGTGGCGCCCACAGAAATCATCGGAAAGCGCACATGGGCGCCTTTCAGGCCCTTGCGCGCATGGGCCTTGATATAGCCGTTGCTGATCTCGATCTCGGCGCCGAGCTCGCGCAAAGCGGCGATATGCAGGTCCACCGGGCGGGTGCCGATGGCGCAGCCGCCGGGCAGGCTCACTTCCGCCTCGCCGCAGCGTGCCAGCAAGGGCCCCAGCACCAGCAC
>NZ_JAHBYG010000045.1 GCF_019636075.1 Ferrovibrio sp. | reverse complement strand
CCGCCTTGCGCAGATCGGCGCCGATGAAGCTGGCAAACATCAACTGGCTGCGGCTGAACAATGCGCCGGCCAGATGGGCATCATGGAACACCGCCGCGCGCAGGTCGCAGCTTGAGAAATCCAATCCCTGCAGGCGCATGCCGGTGAACACCGCACGCTCGCCCTCGGCACCATTGGAGGCGATCCAGCGGCCATGGGCGGCCAGCCGGGCTTCCACGTCGTGGGGCAGGTGGGATTCCGCGCGATAAATCGCCCCCATCATGTTGGCGCCGGTGGTATCGCATTGGCTCAGGTCTACGCTGCGCAGATTGGCGCCGCGCAGATCGGCGCCGGTCAGCCTCGCACCTTCCAGTCTGGCGCCGACGAATGTGGTGCCTTTCAGCTTGGCGCCGGAAAAATCGGCATTGGTGAGGTCGGCGCCGGTGAGGTTGACGGCAAACATGGCGGCGGCGGCGAAAGTGGCGCCGACTGCGTTGGCATTCGACAGATTGGCCTGATCCATCTGGGCATTCTTGAGATTGGCCTCTTCCAGATTGGCGCCGCTCATGTTCACCGGCACGGATTGCCCGGCTTCCTGCCCGTCGGCGCCATCCACGCGCATGATCTGGCCCGGCCGCAGATCGGTCTGGCGGAAAGAGGTCTGGCGCAATGTGGCGAGCACGAAATTGGCGCCGCGCAGATCGGCGCGGTCGAACACGGTGCGGGTCAGATCGGCGCGGGTGAAATCGCTGCCGAACAGATCGGCGCGGATCAGCTGTGCGCTCACAAGACTGGATTGCGCAAAGTTACACCCGGGCAGGATGGCATCATCCAGCTTGGCTTCATCCAACTGCAGCTTGGAGAAATCCTCCCCCTTGCGCTGCAGGCGCTCGCCACCATTGCGCCCGGCCAGATAGGCGGCGTGGCGCGAAAGCGCCCAGATTACAGGCTGTGGCGGTAGATGGGTGGTCATGGCTTCCCGGTAAAGCTGCAAGGCCAGAATAGGTAAAGAGATCGGCCGCGACCAGGGTTTTCCACAGCACTTTTCCTGAAAAGCTTTTACTGGTTGCGGGGCGGAGATAAACTTTCCGCTGAACCGATCCGGCCGGGAGGCCAGCATGGCGAGCAACAGCGGCAAAGCGAAGCAGGGTGTGGCTGTAAAGCCCAAACCCGGCAAGGCAGCAGATATCAACCGGCGCCGCTTCAATCGCCGCGATACCGCCATTCCAGCCTGGCTCAGCCATGCCGGCCAGCGTTTCGATGGCCATGTCACCAATCTTTCGCTGGATGGCTGCCTGTTCAATCCGGCACCCGACCTGGCGATTGATTCCAAGGTGAAGATCTGGCTGTCCGACCGTAAGGCAGCAGTGAGCGGACGTGTGGTGATGCGCAGCGAACGCGGCCTGCATTGCCGGCTCAGCGTGGCGGCGCCAACCTTGGCACGCATGTCGGCCGAACTGGATGACATGGCCTTGCTGCTGCTGGGCGCTACCCGCATTGCGGCGGCAGAACCGCCGATGCCGTTGCCGATGCCGAAGCGGGCCGCTGTAAAAAAAGCCGCGCCGAAGCCGGTTGAAAAGCACGCGGCCAAGCGGCAGCCAGCGGCAAAGCCAGTCAGGAAAGCCGCCAAAAAGGCGGTTGCAAAATCTCCCGCCAAGGCAAAAAGCGCAGCTAAGAAAAAGCGTTAGCCCTTGTAATCCCAAGCCTGAAACAAATTTCAGTTAGAGTGATCGTCGAATCGGGTGTAATAAAACCGTAACATTCGATTCGATAAGCTCGCTCGACCGGATTACAGGCCTGGTAATGGGTATGAATGCCACCGCATTGGTGATCGATCTGCTGGGCGGCATTGCGCTGCTGCTCTGGGGCGTGCGCATGGTACGCACCGGCATGACGCGTGCGTTCGGCGCCCGGCTGCGTCGTGTGCTGGGCCATGCCACGCGCAACCGGTTCACGGCTTTCGGCGCCGGCATCGGCGTTACCGCCCTGCTGCAATCGGCCACCGCCACCGCTTTGCTGGTGGCTTCCTTTGCCGGACGCGGGCTGATCGGCGCCACGGCTGCGCTGGCAGTGATGCTGGGCGCGGATCTGGGCACCACGCTGGCCGCGCAATTATTCTCGCTCAATCTGCATTGGGTGGGCCCGCTTGCCCTGGTGGCCGGCGTAGGGCTTTTCCTCAGCGGCGATAGCGGCAGCCGCCGCCATATCGGCCGGCTGCTGATCGGCTTCGGCCTGCTCTTCCTGGCGCTCAAGCTGATCGTTTCGGCCTCGGCGCCGCTGCGCGATGCGCCGGCTTTCATCGCCGTGCTGGCGCCTCTGGCACAGGAACCCCTGCTGGCCATCATGCTGGCTGCCTTGCTTACCTGGGCGGCGCATTCCAGCCTGGCCATCGTGCTCACCATCGCCGGTCTGGCCAGCACGGGCGCCTTGCCGCCGGTGCTGGCCCTCTCGTTGGTGCTGGGTGCCAATCTTGGCGGCGGCATCGCTCCGCTTACCGGTACCGCCGGCCAGCCGGCCAGCGCACGGCGCGCGCCGTTGGGCAATCTGATCATGCGCGGCATCGGCGTGCTGATTGCCTTGCCGCTGATCGATCCGCTGCTGGGCTGGCTGCTGGCTTTCGGCCCGGAAAGCCGGCTGGCGGTGAATGCCCATACCGCGTTCAATCTGGCTCTGGCGGTGTTGTTCTTGCCGCTCTTGCCGCTGGTGGAAAGACTCTGCCGCCGGCTGATGCCCGATGCCGCCACGGCAGAAACCCTTGCCGCGCCGCGCTATCTCGATGAAGGCGCGTTGGATACGCCCAGCGTGGCGCTGGCCGCCGCGGCGCGCGAAACCCTGCGTCTGAGCGATATCGTCAGTGGCATGCTGAACGATGCCATGACCGTGTTCCGCACCGATGATGCCCGGCTGGCCAAAGCGGTGGAACAGGCCGACAATCAGGTGGATCGCCTGCATGAGTCGATCAAGCTCTATCTCACCGAATTGTCGAAGCATGAGATGGACAGCGCCGAAAGCCGCCGCCATGTGGATGTGCTCACCTTCACCACCAATCTCGAGCATATCGGCGATATCATCGACAAGAATCTGATGGAACTCGCCGCCAAGAAGATCAAGCACAAGCTGGCTTTCTCAGCAGAAGGCCTGCATGAGTTGACGGAATTCCATGCCCGGGTGGCGGCGAATCTGCAGATGGCCTGCAATGTGTTCATGGCCAACGATGCCAAGCTGGCGCGGCAATTGCTGCGTGAGAAGACCGCTTTGCGCGAGGCTGAACGCCAGGCCGCGGAGAATCATTATCGCCGGCTGGCGCAAGGCCGCGCCGAAAGCATCGAAACCAGCGCCATCCATCTGGATGTGATCCGCGACCTCAAGCGGATCAACAGCCATCTCACCGCCGTGGTCTATCCGATCCTGGAACAGACCGGCGAGTTGACCGCCTCGCGGCTGAAAAGCGGTGAAGCGGCACCTGCCGGCAACGGCAAACCCAGCCCGGCCTAACCCACCCAGACTTAGTCCACCCCGGCCTTAATCGACGATGAACAGTTTGGCGCCGATATCGGTGCGCGAGCGATGCGGCTCGGCATTGTCGGCCACCTGATAGCTCTGTCCGGGCTTCAGGGTGAAAACCCGGCCGTCTTCCAGTTCGGTGACCAATTCGCCGTCCAGCACCAGCAGGATATGGCCCTTCACGCACCAATGATCGGCGAGATAGCCCGGCGTGTATTCCACCTGCCGCACGCGGATCGGGCCGAAATTCCGGGTGCGCCAATAGGCCATGCCGGTTTCGCCCTTATGCTCGGTGGCGGGGATGGATGCCCAGTCTGTGGTGCCGAAGGGAAGGTCGTTGATCTGCATCGGGATGATCCTTGGCGAAGGTCCGCCTGTATAGCCGAAGGGCGACAACCTTTCGATTGCCCGGGGCGGGTTTTTTTGCCAATTTGAGGATGAACAACAGGACGCTTAGATTCGTCATGCCCAACGGCGTTTTCTCTTCCGGGTATTCCGTTCGAAAATTCAGCCTTCTTCTCGCGGCATTGCTGCCGCTGCTGGCCGGCTGCAATGCCGGCATGCAGCAAGCGGCGCGGCCTGCCTCTACAGCGGGCCAGACTGCACAGCGCGCAGCCGATCCGATCCTGGAGAAACAGCTCAGCGCTTATGACGAGGCCACGCAGCTTTCCAGCCGGCCGGCGGTGAAAGCCGAAAATCAATTCCGCAAGGGCGTGGCACTGATCGGGGCGCGCCGGTCAGCCGATGCCATCGCGGTATTCGAGGCGATGATCGCTGCCTGGGGCGACGAAGCCGATGTGGCGGTGCAGCGCTTTGTGATGGCGGGGCAGCTCAATGCCGGCGCGCAATACCGTATGCTGAAGCAATACGACAAGGCGCTTGCCACTTATGAGGCAGCCGCCCGGCGCGGCGCCGATGCCAGCGACGATGGCCTGCGGCGCAACCGGGCTGCTGCCAAGGCGGATATCGGCGAGGTGCAGATCGACCGACAGCAATATGCCGAAGCCACAGTCTCGCTTCGCAGAATGCTGGCCGAGGAATGCGGTGCGCCAGAGCCGATAGCCGGGCAAACTTGCTTGCGGGCGCGGCGGCAATTGGCCTGGGCATTGCATAAGCGCGGCCTGAATGACGATGCATTGGCGACCTTGAACGAGGCCATCCAGCGCCCTGGCAATGCCAGCGCAACGCCGCAGATACGCGAGGAAATGACCCGCATCCACGCGCGCAAGGCCATGCTGCTTGCCGATGTTTTCAAACGGCCGGCCGAAGCAGTTGATGCCTATGGCGAGGCGGTTAAGGTCGGTATGCAGGCCAATACCCCAACGGCGCGGTATTGGAGCGCCGTGTCGTTGTTCAATCGCGGCGTGGCGCTTAACGGCCTGGGCCGTCGCCAAGAGGCGTTGGAGAGCTATGACCGTGTGCTGTTGTATTTCGACAGCTATAACGATCAGGCTCTGATATTGCCGCTCGGTTATGCCTTGCTGAACAAGGCCTATGTGCTGCAGGCCTTGGGCCGTCCGGCCGAGGCGCTGCCGGTTTACGAGGCCGCTCAGCGCAAGGCGGCACAGTTCCGGCCCGATCCGCGGCGCGACCTGATCGGCCTGGCACAGCTCGGCAGCGGCCGGGTGCTGACACGATTGCAACGCTATGACGAAGCCATTGCCCGTTTCGACGATGCGATAACCACCTTCAAGGCTGCGGCCAAGGGCGAACTTAATGAATTGGCGGCCCAGGCCGCAAATGCCAAGGCGACAACGCTTGATCTGCAACGCAACCGCCAAAGCGTGCTGGACCAAATGGCCAGTTTCGACAAGGCGCTGGCTGCGGCGCGTGAAAAACCGGAGCCGGCGCGCAGCCAAGGCGTGGGCGCCACGCTGCTGCTGCAAGCCACCACCTATATGGTGCTGGGCATGCATGGCGAAGCGATAACGATTTTCGACAGGCTGGACGCCGATTATGGTGGCAGCACCGATACCGTGTTGCGCGGTATTGCCGCCCGCGCCTTGCAGGGCAAGGCTCTGGCGCAGCAGGGCCAAGGCAGCAATGCCGATGCAGCACAGACCATGCGGCGCTTGATCGAGCGGCATAAGGATGTGCAAGCCGGCCCGGCATCAATGGCGGTGCGCGAAGCCGAAAAGTGGCTGCAGAATAATCCGCAGCATGATCCGGTGGGGTGAGGCCTACCAGCCCATTTGCCGGCTGGCCAGGTCTTTCATGATTTCTTCCGCGCCGCCGCCGATGGCATTCACCTTCACCTCGCGGTAGATGCGCTCCACCTTGGCGCCGCGCATATAGCCGGCGCCGCCGAAAATCTGCACGGCTTCTGACGCGCAGAAAGCCAGCGTCTGCGTCGCCTGGTTTTTCAGCATGCAGAGTTCGGCTACCGGGCTTTCGCCCTGGTCCAGCCGCCAGGCGATATTCTCCAGCATGGCCTGGGTGGCGTGGATGCGCTGCGCCATGTCGATCAGCTTGTGGCGCAGCACCTGATGCTTGATCAGCGGTTTACCGAAGGTCTCGCGCAGCTTGGCATAGGCCACCGCCTCGTCATAGGCCACGCGAGCGAAGGCGTTGGAGGAGGCGGCCAGGCCCAGTCGCTCATCGTTGAAATTCATCATGATGCCGAGGAAGCCGGCATTCTCCGCGCCGATCAGGTTGCTGGCTGGCACGCGGCAATCGTCGAAATGCAGGGTGGCGGTGTCGGAAGCCCACCAGCCCATCTTTTTCAGCGGCGTGCGGGTGAAGCCGGGCGTATCGCGCTCCACCAGCAGCAGCGAGATGCCGCCCATGCCCGGCCTGCCGGTACGCACCGCCACGGTATAATAATCCGCGCGCATCCCTGAGGTGATGAAGGTTTTCTCGCCGCGCAGGATGTAATGCTCGCCATCGCGTTTCGCCGTGCTGCGCAGATTGGCTACGTCAGATCCGCCACCCGGTTCGGTGATGGCCAGGGCGGAAATCTTTTCGCCGGCCAGAATCTGCGGCAGCACGCGGGCCTGCATCTCGGGCGTGCCCAGTTTGGCGATCGGCGGTGCGCCGATGGTGTGGCTCATCAGCGAGGCGCAGATGCCGCCGGCGCCCGCCCGTGCCAGCTCTTCGGAGGCGATGATGGCATAGAAACGATCCGCCTTGATGCCGCCGACGCTTTCCGGGAAATTCAGCTGCAGCAGGCCGATTTCGGCCGCCTTGCGATAGAGCGCGCGCGGGAATTCGCCGGCCTCGTCCCAGGCATCGGCATAGGGTTCGATCTCGCGGGCCACGAAGCGGCGCACTTGCTCGCGGAAGGCATCATGCTCGGCTGTGTAATAGGGCGATGCCATGGCTGGTCTCTCAATCCTGCGAGGGCGGCCGCAGCCGTGCCATCATGATGATGTCGTCGTAGCGGCCATCCAGTTTACGGGCGCGGCGGCGGGTGCCTTCGGTCTCGAAGCCGAATTTCCGATACAGTGCGATGGCCGGCATGTTGCTGGCAAAAACCTGCAATTCCACGCGCTCCAGGCCGCAATGGCCGGCCTGTTCAATGGCCGCCCGCAGCAGCGATTCGCCCAGGCGGTGGCCGCGATAGCCCTGATCCAACCCCATGCCCAGCCGCCCCACATGGGAAAAGCCCGGCCGCGTGGAGCTGGGCGGATCGGCATGGATATCGCACCAGCCCACAACATCGTCGCCATCGCAGGCCACCACGAAGGGCAAGCCGCGCTTCAGCATGTTGGCAATGAAAAACTGCGCCTGTTCGGCGCTGGGCGCTTCGGTGAAGGCGATATACACGCGCTCATGCGCCACACGATCCAGGCAGGCGCGATAGCTCTCGGCATCCTCGATGCGGATCGGCCGGATTTCTGTCATGGCTTCAATATGGCCAGGATTTGCCGCGTGGCCACCTGATCATTCACGGCCACGCTCAGGCTTTCCAGCACACCATCCATGCGCGCCACGCATTCATGCTGCATCTTCATGGCTTCCAGCACCACCAGGCTCTGGCCCCGGCGCACGGCATCGCCGGGCTTGGCCAGCAAGGCCACGATCTTGCCATTCATCGGGGCGCGCAATTCGGCCTCGCCGCTGCCGTCTTCCGCATTGCGCGGCAAGTACGTGATGTCGGTTAGCCGCAAATCCTGTGTGCCGATCTGCAGCAGCAGGTCGTCGCCGGCAAAGCGATGGAAGGCATCGCATTCCGTGTCATCCAGCCGCAGCCGCAAAGCACCGTTTGTAGTGTTCAGCAAGGTTACGGCGATGGCGGCATCGGGCAGGCTGACGCGATAGCGATGCGGCCCCAGGGTTTGAATTTCGGTTTTCACCACGGTCTCATCCAGACGCAGCGCTATCGGCGAAAGCATCACGCCATTGCTGGACCATATCCGTGCCGGGTCATGACCCTGCGCCCGTGCGCCGGCCTCGAAAAACAGCACAGCGGCTATGGCCAGGGCTTGCGGGCTGGCCTTGGGCGTTTGCGGCGCGGCGAAATGCTGGGGGATGAAATGCGTGGTTGCCTGGCCGTTTGCGAAAACCGGATGGCGCAGCAGGTCGATCAGGAAACCGCGATTGGTTTCGATGCCCAGCGCGCGGGTATTTTCCAAAGCTTGGATCAGCCGGCGGCGGGCTTCCTCGCGCGTGGCGCCATGAGCGATGATCTTGGCGATCATCGGATCGTAATAGGGGGAAATCAGTTGTCCATCATAAAGCCCATGATCCACGCGAATGCCGCTTCCTGCCGGCGGCTGCCACGCGTCCAACCGACCCGATTGCGGTAAAAACCCTTTGTGCGGCGCCTCGGCATAAAGCCGCGCCTCGATGGCATGGCCTTTGGGCGCGATATCGCTTTGCTCGAGAGATAGAGCCTCGCCGGCGGCCACGCGGATCTGCAAGGCAACGAGATCGACGCCATAGATTTCTTCGGTGACCGGATGCTCCACCTGCAAACGCGTATTCATTTCCAGGAAATAGAATGCGCCATCGCCGCCCAGCAAAAACTCCACCGTGCCGGCGCCGATATAGCCGATGGCCCGGGCGGCTGCCACGGCGGACTCGCCCATACGCGCCCGCAGAGCGGCATTCACCGCCGGCGAGGGCGCTTCTTCCAGCACTTTCTGATGCCGGCGCTGCACGCTGCAATCGCGTTCGCCGAAATGCAGCAGATTGCCATGGCTGTCGCCGAAGATCTGGATTTCCACATGGCGCGCATCCAACACGGCCTTTTCCAGAATCAGCTCGGCACTGCCGAAAGCATTCAGTGCTTCCGACCGTGCGGTGGCGATGGCAGCGGGCAATTCTTCGGCCTTGTGCACCAGGCGCATGCCGCGCCCGCCGCCGCCGCTCGCGGCCTTCACCATCACCGGCAGGCCGATCTTTTCCGCCTCTGCAATCAGGCATGCATTGCTTTGATCCTCGCCCTGATAGCCCGGTACGCAGGGCACGCCGGCCGCAATCATGCGCCGCTTGGCCGCCGCCTTGTTGCCCATGGCGGCGATGGCTTGCGGCGGCGGGCCGATGAAAGCCAGCCCGGCTTCCGCGCAGGCTGTGGCGAAATCGGCATTCTCCGACAGAAAGCCATAGCCCGGATGCACCGCGCCGGCGCCCAGTTGTTTGGCTGCTGCGATGATGGCCGGAATGCTCAAATAGCTTTGCGCCGCTTCCGCCGGCCCAATACACAAAGCAGCATCCGCCATGCGCACATGCGGCGCTTCGGCATCGGCCTCGGAATAAACCGCCAGCGTGCGATAGCCCAGTGCGCGGGCCGAGCGGATCACCCGGCAGGCGATTTCCCCGCGATTAGCAACCAGAATGCTGTCGAAGCGCATACTAGTCCTTCCGCTTGCCCGGCAGGATGCCCATGTATTTCGAGATGATGCCCAGCATCACCTCGTCGGCGCCGCCGCCGATGGAAGCCAGGCGGCTGTCGCGGTAGGCGCGGCTGATCGGGGTTTCGTTCATGAAGCCCATGCCGCCGAAATATTGCAGGCAGGCATCGGTGATTTCGCGCGCCAGGCGGCCGGCCTTCAGCTTGGCCATGGATGCCAGCATGGTCACATCCTCGCCCTGCAGCATCAGATCGGCGGCGCGATAGCTGATCGACCGCAGCAATTCCACTTCGGTGCGCAATTCGGCCAGGCGGAAATGCACCACCTGATTATCCAGGATGGATTGCCCGAAGGCTTTGCGCTGGCGGGTGTAATCAATCGTCTCGTCGATATGGCGGTCGAACGCCATCAGCGACGAGAAAGCGCACCACAGCCGTTCTTCCTGGAATTGCCGCATCTGATACACGAAGCCATGGCCTTCCTGGCCGATGCGATAGCGTTGCGGCACCCGCACATCGTCCAGATAAACCTGCGCGGTGTCGGATGAGCGCATGCCAAGCTTGTCCAGCTTGCGGGCGATCTGCACGCCCTTGGTTTTCATCGGCACGCAGATCAACGACTTGTTCTGATGGATCGGGCCGTCGCCGGTATTGGCCAGCAGGCACATCCAGTCGGCTTGCGTGCCGTTGGTGGTCCACATCTTGCCGCCATTGATCACATAATCGTCGCCGTCCTTGCGCGCCGTGGTCTTGATGCCGGCCACATCAGATCCGGCGCCGACTTCCGACACGCCGAGGCAGACCACCTGCTCGCCGGCAATGGCGGGCGCGAGAAACTCTTTCCGCAATTCATCCGAACCGAAGCGGGCCAAGGCTGGGGTGCCCATATCGGTCTGCACGCCGATGCCCATCGGCACGCCGCCGCAATTGATATGGCCCAGCGCCTCGATCATCACCATCTGATAGGAGTAATCCAGGCCGAGACCGCCATACTCGGTTGGCTTGTTGATGCCGAGGAAGCCGAGATCGCCCATTTTCTTGAACAGGGCATGGGCGGGAAAAGCGCCATCGCGCTCCCATTCCTCCACATGCGGATTGATTTCGCTGTCGATGAACTTGATGAGGTTGCGGCGAATCTCTTCATGTTCCTGGGTGAATTGCATCTCGGTTGTCTCCCTGTCGTTTTTCTTTACATGCGCGCGATGCCGAAGGCGTTGGCCTTCGGTGTGCGCAGATCGGCTTCGCGGGTCATCGCCAGGCAATCGGCCAGCAGGCGGCGGCTGTCGCGCGGATCGATCAGGCCGTCGTCCCACATCCGCGCAGTGGCGAACAAAGCCGTGCTTTCCTTTTCCATCTTGGCGGTCACCTTCGCCTTCATGCCATCCAGCATGGCGGCATCGGGTTCGGCGCCGGCACGGCGGAATTTTTCTTCCGCCACGATGGCCAGCACGCCGGCGGCTTGCTCAGGGCCCATCACCGCGATGCGGTTATTCGGCCAGGCGAAGATGAAGCGCGGATCGTAGGATCGCCCGCACATGCCGTAATTGCCGGCGCCGAAACTGGCGCCGATATGCAAAGTGAGTTTCGGCACGCGGGCATTGGTCACGGCCTGGATCATCTTCGAGCCATGCTTCACGATGCCGCCGCGTTCGGCTTCCTTGCCCACCATATAGCCGGTGGTGTTCTGCAAAAACACGATGGGCATGTCGGCCTGGTCGCAAAGCTGGATGAATTGCGCCGCCTTCACCGCGCCCTGCGGATCGATCGGGCCGTTATTGCCGATCAGGCCCACTGCCTCGCCCTCGATGCTGGCCTGGCCGCACACCGTATGCGTGCCGTAAAGCGGCTTGAAATCGGTGAAGTCGCTATCGTCCACCAACCGGGCGATCACCTCGCGCACATCGTATGGCTTGCGATAATCCGTGGGCACCACGCCGCAAAGTTCGTCGGCGGTATAACGCGGTTCGCGCCAGGATTTCACCAGGCGCGGCGGCAGGCGCTGGTTCCAGGGCAGGCGGGCCATGATCTCGCGGCCGATGCGGATGGCATCGGCATCGTCCTCGGCCAGATATTCCGCCACGCCGGAAACGGTGGCATGCAGATCGGCGCCGCCAAGCTCTTCGTCTGTCGCGATCTCGCCGGTGGCGGATTTCAGCAAGGGCGGCCCGGCCAGGAAAATCTTGGCGCGGTTCTTCACGACGACGACGTAATCCGACATGCCGGGAATATAGGCGCCGCCAGCGGTGGACGAGCCATGCACGATGGTGACCTGCGGAATCCCGGCCGCCGAAAGCCGCGCCTGATTGGCAAAGCCGCGTCCGCCATCCACGAAGATATCGGCTTGGTAGTTCAGATTGGCACCGCCGGATTCGACAAGGTTAACCACCGGCAATTTGTTTTGCAGGGCGATGTTCTGGGCGCGCAGGCTTTTGCGCAAACCCATCGGCGCGATGGTGCCGCCCTTGATGCCGGAATCGCTGGCGGTAACCAAGCAGCGGATGCCGGAAACGAAACCGATGCCGGCGATGAAGCCGCCGCCCATGATATTCTCGGCGCCATCGTCGTCATGCATGTTCAGGCCGCAGAGCGTGGAGATTTCCAGCCAGGGCGCGCCGCGATCCAAGAGATGCGCCAGGCGTTGGCGCGGCGTCAATTGGCCGCGCTTTTGAAATACCGGCAGTTTGGCATTGGAGGTATCGCGCACGCGCTGTTCAAGTGCGCGGAAGCCGTCGATCAGCGCCAGCATGTCGGCGCGGTTGCGTTTGAAGGATTCGCTGTTGGGGTCGATGCGGGAATCGATGATCGCCATGTCAGTCGTCTCCCTGCAAAACCTTGGGCATCACCGCGCGGTGAAAGCCCTCGAAGGCCTCGGAATTATCATGCTTGGGCAGCGCCATATGGCGCCGCGCATTGGGCACGCCGCCATCCACGCGCAGGCAAGCACCGGTGATGAAGCCGGCGGCGGGCGTGAGCAGGAATACGATGGCGGCCGAGATTTCCGCCTCGCTGGCCAGGCGTTGCAGCGGCACATGCTGGCGCATGGAACGGATCTGCGCATGCATCCAGTCGGGATAGGTATCCATGCCGGATGAGGCCACCCAGCCCGGGGCCACGGCATTCACCCGCACACCCGATACCGCCCATTCGCTGGCCGCGGTTTCGGTGAAATTCACCATGCCGGCGCGCGCCGCGCCGCTATGGCCCATGCCGGGCATGCCGTTCCACATATCGGCCACGATATTCACGATGGCGCCGCCATGGTCGTTCATCCATTGCGTATAGGCTTCGCGCGCCATCAGGAAACCACCGGTGAGGTTGTTGCGCACCACGGTCTCCCAGCCTTTCTGGTTGATCGCGGCCAGGGGCGCGGGGAATTGCCCGCCGGCATTGTTCACCAGGGCATCGATGCGGCCGAAACGCGCCAGGATCGCCTTGATGGTTTCAGCCACCTGGGCTTCCTCGCGGATATCGCATGTAAAACAAGCGACGGGCGTGCCGGCATCCTGCACGATTTCGGCTGCCACGGCGTCCAGTTTGTCGCGCTTGCGGCCTACCAGGGCCAGGCTGGCGCCAAGGCTGGCCAGTTCATGCGCCGTGCAGCGGCCGATGCCACTGCCGCCGCCGGTGACGATCGCTACCTGGTCCTGAAACAATCCCGGCCGGAAAACCGATGCATAGCCTGTCATGGCTGCTCCCTGGCATTTCCTCATCTATATTTAAAACAGAAGCTACCTTGACGTTTACGTAAACGTCAAGGTAGCTTGCGGGCGCTGTGCCAGATGGATTGCACAGCCCGAAAGCATCAGGGAGAAAACCATGTCGCTCGCAGAGATCACCAAGGGCCTGGCCGACCGCGTGGCCAATGGCAGCAACCTCAACGCTACGGTGAAATTCGATTTTGGCGACGATGGCGTGGTTTTCGTCGATGGCAACAACAACACGGTGTCCAACGAGGATGCCGATGCCGATTGCACCATCACCATTTCGCAGGCCAATTTCCTGGCGCTGAGCAGCGGCGATCTCGATCCCACCACCGCCTTCATGATGGGCAAGCTGAAGGTGAAGGGGAATATGGGCATCGCCATGAAGCTGCAATCGCTTCTGGGGTAACTGGCATCCGGCGCGCATCACGGCTAAACTGCCGCCATGTCACTCGATATCGATGCAATATTGGAACGCAAGCGCCTGGCGCGGCGGGTTTTCTGGTGGCGCCTGACGGCGGTGCTGGCCCTGCTGGGCCTGGGCCTTGGCCTGTTATGGCGGCTGGATCCCGGCAACCTGGTGCAAAGCCGCCAGGTGCATGTGGCGCGGCTGGATGTGGTGGGGGTCATCACCCAGAATCCCTGGCTGGTCGAACAGCTTGAGGAAGCCGCCGAGGATCCGCGCGCCAAGGCGCTGATCGTGGTGATCAACAGCCCTGGCGGCTCCACCTATGGCGGCGAGGAGCTATACACCTCGCTGCGCAAGGTGGCCGAGGTGAAGCCGGTGGTGGCGGTGATCGGCACATTGGGCGCTTCGGCCGGGTATATGGCCGCCGTGGCCGCCGATCATGTGCTGGCGCGGGAAACCTCGCTTACCGGCTCGATCGGCGTGCTGTTCCAGACCGCCGAATTCTCCAAATTGATGGAAAAGGTGGGGGTCAGCGCTGAAAGCATCGCGTCCGGCGCGCTGAAAGACGAACCCTCGCCGATCAAGCCGCTCTCGCCGGCCGGCCGCGAACAGATCCGCCGCATGGTGCAGGAAACCCATGAATGGTTCGTCGATCTGGTCAGCCGCCGCCGGAATCTAGATCGTGCCGAGGTGGCCAAACTGGCCGATGGCCGGGTTTATTCCGGCCGCGCGGCGTTGCAATTGGGCCTGATCGATGGCCTAGGCGCCGAGGCCGAGGCACGCGACTGGCTGGCCAAGCAGCATGGAATCCCGCTGCAATTGCCCATCCGCGACCTGCCGTCAGAGCCGCCGACATCGGCGCTGAGCGGCCTGTTGGGCAAGTCGGCAGCCAGCTTTCTGGGAAAAACCCTTATCGGGGAACGGCTTAGGCTTGACGGACTGGTTTCGGTTTGGCACGCTGACTAATAATAACGGGGGCATGGGTGCGTCTGGTCCCGCCTCAGGGGCGCCGGGGCATCGGACGCGATGGGGGAGTTGGCATGATTAAGTCTGAACTGATCAATCGCCTGGCTGAAAACAATCAGCATCTTACCCAGCGCGATATCGAACGTATCGTGGGCACGATTTTCGATGAAATCGCCAACGCCCTGGCCCGTGGCGACCGGGTGGAATTGCGCGGTTTCGGTGCCTTTTCGGTGAAATGCCGCCCGGCCCGCACCGGTCGCAATCCGCGCACTGGCAGCGCTGTGGATGTGGCCGAGAAATACGTGCCCTTCTTCAAGACCGGCAAGGAATTGCGTCAGAAACTCAATCTTGCCGCCAAGGCCGCCGCTGCCGCCGCTTCCGGTGCCGCTCCAGGCGCCGATTAATCCGCCATGGCGCCGCTGCTGCGTTTTCTGCGGCTGCTGATCGCGGCGCTTGTGCTGCTCCTGCTGGCGGTGTTTGCCGTGGCCAACCGGCAAACCGTGAGCGTTTCGCTCGATCCGCTGCCCTTCGCGATGGATCTGCCGCTCTATCTGCTGGTGTTCGGGATTTTCCTGGTCGGCCTTGTGCTGGGTGCGCTCGGGCAATGGCTGGGCGGTAAGCGCCAACCGAAAAAACCCGCCCCTTCCTCCACTGCGTTGGATGGCAGCGGTCCGAAAGCCTGACATGCGTCATATAGATGCCGCCGCAGTGCATGCCGCGCTGGATTACCCGGCGCTGATCGAACGTCTGCGCGAGGCTTTCCTCGAAGGCGGCGAAGTGCCGCTGCGCCAGCATTACCAGATCGCCAATCCGGTCGGTGCCGATGGCCTGCTGCTGGTGATGCCGGCCTGGCAGAGCGGGCGGCATGTCGGCATCAAGATGGTGAGTGTCTATCCAGACAATCCGGGCCAGGGACTGCCCAGCGTGATCGGCGCCTATATCCTGTTCGATGCCCGCAACGGCCAGCCCAAGGCAGTGATCGATGGCGTGGCGCTTACGTTGCGGCGCACCGGCTGCGCTTCGGCGCTGGCGGCGGGTTATCTGGCGCGCGGCAATGCCCATAGCCTGCTGATGGTAGGCGCGGGTGCACTGGCGCCGCATCTGGTGCGCGCTCATCTGGCGGTACGGCGCTATGGCCTGGTCACGCTGTGGAACCGCGATATGGCCAAGGCGGAAAAACTGGCGCGCGACCTGGCCGATCTGCGCGTGCGTATCCGTGTGCTGCCCGATCTGGAACCGGCGGTGCGCGAAGCCGATGTGATTTCCTGCGCCACGCTCAGTCAGCAGCCATTGATCAAGGGCGCCTGGCTCAAGCCCGGCACGCATCTCGATCTGGTGGGCGGTTTCACGCCGCAAATGCGCGAGGCCGATGACGAAGCGGTGCAACGCGCCCGGGTTTATGTGGATACCCGGGCCGGCGCATTGAAAGAGGCCGGCGATATCATCCAGCCGCTGGCCAGCGGCCTGCTGCGCGAGGCCGATCTCGGCGGCGATCTGTTCGGCCTGGTGCGCGGCGAGGCCGTTGGCCGCCGGGACGAACAAGAGATCACGCTGTTCAAATCGGTAGGCTTCGCGCTGGAGGATCTGGCGGCTGCTGAACTGACTTATGAGGTGGCATCGTGAAGGCAATCATCGTTGGCGGCGGCATCATGGGCCTGTCGGCGGCCTGGGCTTTGCGCAATCTGGGCGCCAGTGTCACGCTGGTGGAGCAGGGCGCGCTGCCCAACCCGCTGGGCTCTTCGGTGGATGATCACCGGCTGATCCGCTATCCCTATGGTGCCGCGCGCGGCTACACCCGCATGGTGCATGCCGCCTATGATGCCTGGGAGGTACTGTGGCGCGATCTTGGCGTGAAGCTGCAGATCGAGACCGGCACGCTGGTGCTTTCCGGCAAGGATGACAATTGGGCGGCGCAAAGCCGCGAGACGCTGCAGGCCGAAGGCATCCAGTTCGAGGCGTTGGAGCCCGCGCAATTGCAGGCAGCCTATCCCTTTCTCGATCCCGACGGCATTGTCGAGGCTTTCCGCTGCGAGCATGGCGGCCTGCTGCGCGCCCAGGCGATCATCGGCAGCCTTAAACATTGGCTGCTGGATCATGGCATCCGTCTGCTCAGCAATCAGCAGGTGGTGGCGGTGGATGCCGAGGCCGGCAGCGTGCGCCTTGCCGATGGCGAAAGCCTGCAGGCCGATTGCGTGCTGGTGGCAGCCGGGCCGTGGACCAACAGGCTGCTGCCTGAATTGGGCGATGCGGCGCGGCCGAGCCGGCAAACCGTGGTGTATCTGGAGCCACCGGCCGAAATGGTGGCGGCCTGGTATCGCGCGCCGATGCTGCTGGATATCGGCGGCCAATCGGGTTTCTACGCGGTGCCGCCGCGGGTTTGCGGCGACGGCATGCGGCTGGGCCTGAAGATCGGCGATCACAGTTTCGGCAATACCGCCGATCCCTCTGCCGACAGAGAGCCGAGCCAGGACGAGATCGATGCCATCCTGGCGCCCGCGCGCCGCCGCCTGGTCGGGGCCGAAGGCTATCGCGTGGCGCAGGCCAAAACCTGTTTCTACGATGTGCAGCCGGAAGAGAAATTCCAGTTCCGGCGTTTGGGCCCGCGCGGCTATGCGCTCTGCGGCTCGTCGGGCCATGGTTTCAAATTCGGCCCCGTGCTGGGCCATAGCATGGCAATGGCGATGACCGAACGCGCCGAGATGGCGGAAGTGGCGCGCTGGATATCCGGTGAAATCCTGGCGCCCAATCCGAATACACCCGGTCCCAATACACCCGGTCCCAATACACCCGATCACATCATTCCGGTGCCGGCTTCCGCATCCGACAGCAAGGGATGACGCTTGGCGTCGAATAGTTGATAGTGCCACCATTCGTTGCGATAGAAATCCCAGCCGGCGGCTGTCATCAATCCCAGCAGCACGGCGCGATTGCGTTGCGCTGCCACGCTGATATCGGTGCGGCCATGATGCGACAGCGGCGTGAAGGCATCGAAAGCGGTGCCCATGTCGAGGTCATGCCCTTGCGGGTCGATCAGGTTCAGGTCCACCGCGGCGCCGCGCGAATGCGGCGAACCGCGGCGCGGATCGGCCAGGAAATTCGGATCGGGAGTATGATTCCACAACGTCCATTGCGCCTCGGTGGGCCGGAAGGCATCGAAGATGCGGAAGCGATAGCCCAAAGCCGCTGCAAGCTTGATGGCAACGGCCAGCTTTTCGGCGGCCTCCTCGTTCAGGAAAGCCGCCGCGCGGCGATAGACCGGCTGGCCGGTGATGTTGTCGTTGGTGGCGTAGCGCAGGTCGATTTCCACATCGAAATCCGGCGGCGCGATCTTGATCAGTATGGGCGTGATCGGCATGGGGCAGGTTCCAGGATTCTTGTGCCATGAAGCTATTGCTGATCGACACCGCGCTCAACGCCTGCACGGTCGGTATTTGCGAGAATGCCAGGATTCTCGCCGCCGAAAGCGGCAGTGGGGGCAAGGGCCATGCCGAACGTCTGCTGCCCGCCATCGAGGCGGCGCGCAAGGCCGCCGGCATGGCTTTGACGCAACTGGATGGCCTTGCCGCCACCATCGGCCCGGGCTCTTTCACCGGCATCCGCACCGGCTTAAGCGTGGCGCGTGGCCTGGCGCTGGCGCTCGGCAAGCCGATCTGGGGCCTTGTCAGCACCCAGGCCATCGCGCGCGATGCGGCGTTGCTTCATGGCGAGGCCGTGCCGATCTGGGCGATCATCGATGCGCGGCGCGATGAAGTTTATCTGCAGGGCTTCAGGGCCGGCATAAAGCTGGGGCCGCCGGAATTGCTGGGGCTGGATGCTGCGCGGGATCGCATCCTGGGTCCTGTCGGCCAGGCCCCGGTTTTATTGGCCGGCAGCGGTGCCCGCTTGCTGGCGCCCGGCTTGCCGCAAGCCCGGCTGGCGCAAAGCCCGGATGATCCCAGCCTGCCTGCCTTGCTCGATCTGGCGCGCATGGCCGCCGCTGCCGATCCGCAGCCGGTGCCGCCGGTGCCGCTTTATATCCGCCCGCCGGATGCCGCGCTGCCCGCGGTGGTGCAACCGGCCGCGCGGATGGTCGTGCGCTGTCAGCCGGCCGATGCCCTGCAGGCCGATCTGCTGGCGGAGTTGCACGGCGAAGCCTATGCCGCCGAGCGCGAGCCGGGCTGGTCTGCGGATTCGCTGCGCCAATTGCTGGCCATGCCCGGCGCCTTCGCCTTGCTGGCGATCGATCCGGCCGGCCAGCCGGCGGGTTTCCTGCTCGGGCGCAATGCCGCCGACGAGGCCGAGGTGGTAACCATCGCGGTGCGGCCATTGGCGCGCCGGCTCGGGGTGGGGGCGGCGTTGATGGAGGCTTTCCAGCAGAGGGCGCAAGCCGGCGGCGCCCAAATCCTGTTCCTGGAGGTGGCAGAGGATAATGCCGCCGGCCGGGCGCTGTATGCCCGGGCTGGTTATGAAGCCGTAGGCCGGCGCCCAGGATACTACCAGGCGCCTCCGAATGTTGCCCAAGCTAATACTTCCCAGGGAAATATTTC
Organism: Ferrovibrio sp.; assembly: GCF_019636075.1. Lineage (GTDB taxonomy): Bacteria > Pseudomonadota > Alphaproteobacteria > Ferrovibrionales > Ferrovibrionaceae > Ferrovibrio. The sequence continues at coordinate 15,225 of NZ_JAHBYG010000045.1, read as the reverse complement.
TCAGCCCCGTGGAGAATCCGTGGCGGCAATAGTCATGCGGCGCAGCATTTCACCGGTTTGAGCGCGTTGTCATGACCAGGAATTACTTATTGCGACTGGCCTTTCCGGCTATTTTATACTAAAATAAATACCGTTGTATTTCACTAAGGAGTGTATTCCATATGCTTGATGCTGCCGATAAATCAGAATTGCTTTCGCTCACTGCCGATATCGTTTCCGCGCATGTTTCCAACAACCGGGTGGAAACCGCCGATCTGCCGGCATTGATCAAGCAAATTTACGGCACGTTGAGCGGGTTGGGTGGCGAAGCGCCAGCTCCGGTTGTAGTGGCTGAGAAGCCCCAGCCGGCGATTTCGGTGAAGCGCTCGGTCACGCCGGAATACATCATCTGCCTGGAAGACGGCAAAAAGCTGAAGATGCTGAAGCGGCATCTGATGAGCCATTACAACATGACGCCCGAGCAATACCGCGAACGCTGGGGCCTGCCGGCGGATTATCCTATGGTAGCCCCCAACTATGCCTTGCATCGCCAGGCGCTGGCGAAGAAAATCGGCCTAGGCAAAGCGCGGCGCAAGGCACGCTGAACCGAGTATTTAGCCCCGGCACCCTGCGGCAGGCCCCACCTGCCGCTCAACCAGGCCCGCGGATGGGTGGATCCGCAGCTTCCCCTGGGAGGCTGCAGTCTGCCTGTCGCACAGACCAGGAGCGACCGACGGCATGACCAGCCGATTAGAACAGATGTGCATGACCAAGGGCATGCGCATGACCGAACAGCGCCGCGTGATTGCGCGCGTGCTCAGCCAGTCTTCCGACCATCCGGATGTGGAAGAACTGCACCGCCGCAGCCATGCTGTGGATCCGCGCATTTCGATTGCCACCGTCTATCGCACGGTGCGGCTGTTCGAGGAGGCCGGTATTCTCAGCCGGCTGGATTTCGGCGATGGCCGGGCCCGCTACGAGGAAATGCCGGAATCGCATCATGATCATCTGATCGATACCCGCAGCGGCGAGATTATCGAGTTCAACGATCCCGAGATCGAAGTGCTGCAGGAAAAAATCGCCGCGCGGCTGGGTTATCGCCTTGTGGATCATCGCATGGAATTGTATGGGGTGCCGTTGAACGCTCCCGACAACAAGGGCCGGAAATAAACCCATGAGCTTGCGTGCCGCGATTACGGCGGGGCTTTTCCTGATTTTCACCCTGCCGTTGATCCCGGTGCAGATGTTGCTACTGCGGCTAAAAAGCCCGGCGCGGCGCACATTGCCCACCTGGTATCATCGCGGGGTGTCGTGGCTGTTGCGGCTGAAAATCCGCGTGCATGGCCGGCCCTATGATGGCGGCGGGCCGGTGCTGTTCGTCACCAACCATATTTCCTGGTTGGATATCGTGGCTTTGTCCACGCCGCTGCCGGTCAGCTTCATCGCCAAGAGCGAAGTGGAAACCTGGCCCTTTTTCGGCCTGTTGGCGCGGTTGCAGCGCACCGTGTTCGTCGATCGCAATGCCCGCCAGCGCACCGCCGAGCATCGCGACGAGATGCGCGAGCGGCTGGCGGCCGGCGACAACCTGATCCTGTTTCCCGAGGGCACGTCATCCGATGGCCTGCGGGTGCTGCCGTTCAAATCGGCCTTCTTCGCCACCGCCGAGCAGCCGGTGAATGGCAAGCCGCTGGTGGTGCAGCCGGTCAGCCTGGGCTATGCCAAGCTGAACCACATGCCGGTGGGCCGGCGCTGGATGGCGATTTTCGCCTGGCTGGGCGACGAAGACCTGCTGCCGCATCTATGGCGCTATCTGAAGGCCGGGCCGGCCGAGGCGGTGATCGAGTTCCACCATCCGGTGACGATTCAGGATTTCGCCTCGCGCAAGGCAATGGCTGCCTATTGCCATCAGGTGGTGATCGAGGGGCTGTCGGATATCAATGCCGGGCGCGAGCCGGGCCCGCGCAGTCTGCCGAAATCCCGCCTGGGGCCGGAGGAATTGCCTGCGGTGGATGAAAACGGCGTCGATGAAAGTAGCGAAGTGGCCGCCTGACCGTTTCCGGCCCGGAAGCGCCGGCAAAATTCCACCCAGCGGAATTTCTAACTCTATGAAATATTTATGCCATTCCGGCCCGGTTGCAGGCTGTGCTTGACTGCGGCGGGCTGGGTGCTACTCTGCCAACAGTATCCATCCATCGGGAGATTCGCCGCGGTTAACGCCCGGCCCACAACGCCCTTGGCCAGAAAACTCTACATTAAAACATACGGTTGCCAGATGAATGTGTACGATTCCGCCCGGATGGCGGACGTACTGGCCCCGCTCGGATACGCCAAGACCGATTCGCCCGACGACGCCGACATGGTGATCCTCAACACCTGCCACATCCGCGAAAAGGCGGCTGAAAAGGTATTTTCCGAACTTGGCCATTGGCGCAAGCGCAAGGAAGCCGGCGCCGATCTCACCATTGCCGTGGCGGGGTGCGTGGCCCAGGCGGAAGGCGAGGAAATCCTCAACCGCGCCCCGTTCGTGGATATGGTGGTGGGCCCCCAGGCCTATCATCGCCTGCCGGAATTGCTTGCCCGCGCCCAGCGCAAGCGCGATGCCGGCCGCGAGGGTAATCCACAAAAAAACACCACGCAAAAAGGCCCGATGCAAAAAGGCCCAATGCAAAAAGGCCCAATGCAAAAAGGTCTGGGTGTTCTGGACACGGCGTTTCCGCCGGAATCGAAATTCGACCATTTGCCCGAGGCGCTGGCCAATCCGCCGGGTCCGGTGGGTTTCCTGGCGATCCAGGAAGGCTGCGATAAATTCTGCACCTTCTGCGTGGTGCCCTATACCCGCGGCGCCGAATATTCGCGCCCGGCGGCGGCCATCATCGCCGAGGCCGAGCGGCTGCTTGAAAGCGGCGCCAGCGAGATTGCGCTGCTGGGCCAGAATGTGAATGCCTATCATGGCGAAGGCCCGGATGGGCAAACCTGGTCGCTGGCGCGGCTGCTGCGTGCGCTGTCGGATCGTTTCGATGGCAAATATCCCGGCCTGCGCTGGCGCTACACCACGTCGCATCCGCGCGAAATGGATGCCGATCTGATCGCCGTGCATGGCGACCTGCCCAGCCTGATGCCCTTCCTGCATCTGCCGGTGCAGGCAGGTTCGGATGCCGTGCTCAAGGCCATGAATCGCGGCCACGATGCCGATCTGTTTCACCGTATCGTGGCCGATCTGCGTGCCAAGCGGCCGGATATCGCGCTGTCGTCCGATTTCATCGTCGGCTTCCCGGGCGAGAGCGACAAGGATTTCGAAGCCACCATGGCGCTGGTGCGTGCGGTCGGTTTCGCCCAGGCCTATTCGTTCAAATATTCCGCGCGCCCCGGCACACCGGCGGCTTTGCTGCCCAACCAGGTATCCGAAGCCGTGAAAGATGCGCGCCTGCAGGCGTTGCTTGCGTTGTTGCGCGAGCAGCAACTGGCCTTCAACGCCGGCATGCAGGGCCGTGTGCTGGATGTGCTGATAGACCGCGTGGGCCACAAGCAGAATCGCCCGGGCCAGATGCTGGGCCGCAGCCCCTATATGCAATCGGTGGTGCTGGAGCATCCGGGGCTGGAGATCGGCATGCGCGTGGCCGTGCAGATCACCGCCGGCTACCTCACCAGTCTGGCCGGCAATGTTGTCGGTACGCCAATCCTTCCTCTTAACCGCGAGGCTGCGTGAGCCAAGGTCCACTGCTGCTGGATTTCGACGACAACCGCTTGCTGGTACCGCTGTTTGGCGAGCATGACCGGCATCTGGCGCGTATCGAACAACAGCTCGATGTGGCCGTAACCCCGCGCGGCAACCGCCTGTCGATCACCGGCAAGGCCGATGCCCAGGCCGCTGCCCGCGATGTACTCACCGAACTTTATGCCCGCCTGCGCGGCGGCGCACAGATCGAAATCGGCGATGTGGAAGGCGCCATCCGTATGGCGCGTGCCCGTTACGATGAATCCCAGGAGCGTGAAGAAGCAGCACCCGTACAGACCAGTCCCTCAAGCAGCGTTCAATCCGCCACTTCGTCAGCGACCATTCAGGCATCGACACCCCAGGCAGGAGCAGACATGCAGATACTCGGCAAGCATATCGCCAATGGCCCCACTTCCCCCGCCATCAGCAGTGGACGCGCGGCGCGCGAAGCAGCCGAACGCGCGGCCGAGCGTGCTGCCGCCAGCGATGCCCGTTTGCCCGAGGGTGCCGTGCGCACCAAGAAACGCGTGATCCTGCCGCGTTCGCCCACCCAGGGCCGCTATATTTCCGAATTGCTGAAGCATGAACTGGTCTTCGGCCTCGGCCCGGCCGGCACCGGCAAGACCTATCTGGCCGTGGCCGTAGCGGTTACCATGCTGCTGGAAGGCCGGGTCGATCGCATCATCCTGTCGCGCCCTGCGGTGGAAGCCGGCGAGCGGCTGGGTTTCCTGCCCGGCGACATGCGCGAGAAGATCGATCCCTATCTGCGGCCGCTTTACGATGCGCTCTACGACATGCTGCCGCCCGAGCGCGTGGTGAAGGGGCTGGAAAGCGGCGAGATCGAAGTGGCGCCGCTGGCTTTCATGCGCGGGCGCACCCTGGCCAATGCCTTCGTGATCCTGGATGAGGCGCAGAATACCTCGCCGGTGCAGATGAAGATGCTGCTCACCCGCCTGGGCGAAAATTCGCGCCTGGTGGTCACGGGCGATCTGTCGCAGATCGATCTGCCGCTGGGCGTGCCTTCGGGTCTGCGCGATGCGTTGGATATCCTGGATGGCGTGGACGGCATTTCCTTCGTGCGCTTCAACGAAAGCGATGTGGTGCGCCATCCGCTGGTAACCAAGGTGGTGCGGGCTTATGCCCAGCGCGAACAGCAGCTCGGTCTGCAGCGCCCCGATCCCGGGCCCGGCACGCGCCGCCGCGGATAAGCCATGCCAAAGGAAAGCGACAGTAGCAGCGGAAAACGCGCGGCCAGGGTAACAACCAGGGCCGCATCCGCTGCTGCTGTCTCGCGCCAGTCCCGCTCAGGCGTGCTCAAGTCCGGCAAGCGCTTCAGCATTGCCCTGCGTATCGCCGATCCGGCCTGGAAGGCCGACCTGCCGGATCTGGGCCGCTATGCCCGGCGGATTCTGCGCGGTGCCCTGGCCGCTGAATTGCCGGGCAATACGCCGGTGGAATTGTCGTTGCTGCTGACCGATGATGCCGAGATGGCGCGGCTGAATACCGATTGGCGCGGCAAGCCGAAACCCACCAATGTGCTGTCATTCCCGGCCGAGGATGCGGTCGATCCGCAGCATCCGCCAGCTTATCTGGGCGATATCGCCCTGGGCCACGGCATATGCGCGCGCGAGGCCGCCCGGGCACGCAAGTCGCTGGCCGATCATTTCGGCCATCTGCTGGTGCATGGCGCCTTGCATCTGCTGGGCTACGATCACGAAACCGATGAACAGGCTGCCGCCATGGAGCCGCGCGAAAGCGTGATCCTGGCCGGCTTCGGCATTGCCGATCCCTATATGCGCCGCGCCTCCGGCAAGAGCGGCGCGCAAAAGAGCAGCCAGAAAAAAGCTGGAAAGCGGAAGAGGACATGAGCGAAGAGCAGAAAACCGATGGCCGCGTGCAGGAGGGCCTGTGGCGCCGCCTGCTGCATGTGATGCGCGGCCGTGGCGCGGAGGAAACCCTGCGCGAGAGTATCGAGGAATTGCTGGAGGAGCATGCCGAGGGCGAAACGCCGGAAGCCTCCGCCGAGCGTGCGCTGCTGCGCAATGTGCTGGAAGTGGGCGATTTGCGCGTGGGCGAAATCCGCATGCCGCGCGCCGATATTATCGCGGTACAGGAAGACATTGCCTTCGCCGATCTGGTGAAGACGCTGGTTGAAGCCGAACATTCGCGCCTGCCGGTCTATCGCAACACCCTGGATGATGTGATCGGCATGGTGCATGTGAAGGATGTGCTGCCCTATCTGGCCGGCCGCGAGGGATTCGCGCTGGCCAAGGTGCTGCGCCGCGTGCTGGTGGTGCCGCCCTCCAAGACCGTGCTCGACCTGCTGCGCGAAATGCGCGCCACCCGTATTCATATGGCCATCGTGGTGGATGAATATGGCGGCGTGGATGGCCTTGTCACCATCGAGGATCTGGTGGAGCAGATTGTCGGCGAGATCGACGACGAGCATGACGAAGTGGAAGGTCCGATGCTGATCGAGCGCAGCCCTGGCCTGTTCGATGCCCAGGGGCGTTTGCCGGTGGAAGATCTGGAAGAGAAATTCGGCCGCAGCCTGATCGATCCCGAGGAAGACGAGGATGTGGATACGCTGGGCGGTTTGATCGTGGCGCGTTTGGGCCGGGTGCCGCAACGCGGCGAATTGATCGAGCATCCCTCGGGATTGTCTTTCGAAGTGGCCGATGCCGATCCGCGCCGGGTGAAACGCGTACGGATTCGCGTGCCGGCCGATTTCAACGCCGAGCCGCCGGCAGGCAAGTGATCCACCCATCATGACCCTGATTGCATTCGCTTCCCGCATCGCCGCGTTGCAGGGCTGGCGCCGCTATGGCCTGGCCGGTGTGCTGGGCGCAGCGTTGGCGCTGGCATTGGCGCCGTTTTTCATATGGCCGCTGCTGCCGGTCTGTTTCATCGGCCTGCTGTTGCTCACCCGCGATATCGAACCCGGGTTCAGCCGCGCGGGCCGCCGTTATTTCTTCACGCTGTTTGCTTTCGCCTATGGCTATTTCGTGGCCGGGCTGTATTGGATCGGCATTGCCTTTCTGGTGGATGCCGAGCGGTTCGCCGCGCTGATCCCGTTGCCCACGCTGGGTTTGCCGCTCGTGCTGGCGGCGTTTCCTGCCCTCGGCGCCTGGCTGCTGCCTGCCTGCCTGCTGCATGCCTGGCTGGGGCGGTTTGGCATTGGCGCGCAACAGCCCGCACGCAGCCTGCTGCTGGTGATCGGTTTCAGCCTTGGCGAATACCTGCGCGGCCTGCTGTTCACCGGGTTTCCGTGGAATCTGGTGGCCTATGCCTTCGCCGACTGGCCGGCGATGATGCAGATTGCAGCAGGCATCGGCAGCCATGGCATGGGATTGCTCATGCTGCTGCTCTGCCTGCCGCTGGCATTGCCTCTGATGCAGCCGCAGCGTTATGGCTGGCGACTGGCCTTGCTGTCGCCGGCCTTGTTTGCCGTGCTGCTGGGCGCCGGCCATCTGCGCATGCAGCGTGCCGAGATCGAGATGATGCCCGATATCCGCCTGCGCATCGTGCAGCCCAGCGTGGAACAGACGCTGAAATGGCGCGACGATCTGCGCCAGCAGCATCTCAACAAACTGGCCGAGCTTACCCGGCAGCCGCCGCAAGGGCCGGCTGCGCGGGCCTATACCCCCCAGGCCTATACCCCCCAGGCCTATACCCATGTGATCTGGCCCGAGACGGCAATCCCCTATCTGTTGGATGAATTGCCCGATCTGCTGCGTGCCCTGGGCACATTGCTGCCGCCTGGCGGCCAATTGCTTACCGGCGCGCCGCGGCGCGAATTCCATGATGGCCAACTGGTGCTGTTCAACAGCCTGTTCGTCGTCAACCAGCAAGGCGGCCTGGATGGCCGCTACGATAAAATCCATCTGGTGCCGTTCGGCGAGTATCTGCCGTTCCGCAGCCTGCTGGCGCGGATCGGGCTGGATAAGCTTGCCGTCGGCTCGGTGGATTTTTCTCCGGGCAAGGATGTCGAGCCGATGATCCTGCCGGGCGATCTGCCGCTGATACGCGTGTTGATCTGCTACGAAGCGATTTTCCCATCCGCCATCAATATCGGCAGCGATGCGCCGGGCATGCTGCTCAACATCACCAATGATGCCTGGTTCGGCCGCTCCAGCGGGCCGTATCAGCATTTCGCTGCATCGCGCATGCGGGCGGTGGAGCAGGGCGTGCCGCTGATACGTGCCGCGAATAACGGCATTTCCGCCATTGTCGATCCTTTGGGCAGGGTTATCGCCAGTTTGGGCATGGATGCGGTGGGTGTGGTGGACGGTCCGCTGCCGGCGCCGCTGATGCAGCGCACTACCTACAGCCGTAGCGGAGATTGGCTGTTTGTTATATTTTCATTAAGTGTTCTTATAATGATCGGTGTGTTTCGCAAATTCCGTGTTCTCTTTCGCCGCTAACATGTTGAGAAAGGTTGACCCTACCCGCCCTTCGCGCATACAAAAGTAAGCCATACATATGTATGCGGCTGTAGATTCGCATGGCGTTCTGGTTTCTACGGAATGCTTGCCAGAAACAGGCCGCGGGTCGGGGCGAAACAGGAAGAAGGAAAAAGCTGGTGGCCAGGAACCCGGTAGACGTTTACGTCGGCAGCCGTCTGAAGATGCGGCGGACCTATGTCGGGATGAGCCAGGAGCGGCTAGGCCAATATGTCGGCCTCACATTCCAGCAAATCCAGAAATACGAAAAGGGTGCCAATCGCATTGGCGCCAGCCGGCTTTACCAGTTTTCGCATATTCTGGGTGTGGCACCGGCCTTTTTCTTCGATGGCATCGATGGCCAGCCGAATCTCAACCCGGTGCCCGGCCTGTCCGAGCCACCGCAGAATCCCATCGCGCCGTCGCCGATGCCGCCGGATCCGCTGATGTCCCGCGAGAATCTGGAATTGCTGCGCGCCTTCGATGCCATCCGCAATCCTGCCCTGCGCCGCCGTGTGCTAGATCTGGTACGCTCCATGGCTACCGAGCAGAATACCGGCGAGCAGAATGCCGGCGAACAGAGCGACAGCGAAGAAGAGTGAGGGTGGCGAGGGCTGAAAGCCAGCACTCGTTATCGGCGGTTTTCTACACGTCTCTGGCGCTAAACTGCGCTCGGCCTTGACCTCGCGGCCCACCTCTGCGAAATAACCCCACCTTTACCGGCGAATTGTCGGCGAATCGACACGCCTACTTATCACGCACCGCTTAAACCAATAAGCGCTCAGGTGCAGCCGCAGATTTCACCGCAGGAGACAGACATCGTGGCGCGTAACAGCTCTTCCTATCTCTTCACCAGTGAATCGGTTTCCGAAGGCCATCCCGATAAGGTTTGCGACCAGATTTCCGATGCCGTGCTGGATCTCTTCCTGAAGGCCGATCCCTATTCGCGCGTTGCCTGCGAAACCCTGACCACCACCAATCGCATCGTGCTGGCCGGCGAAGTGCGCGGTCCGGCCAGCCTGGTTTCCAAGTCGGGCAAGGTCAACAAGAAGAAGATCGAAGAGGTGGCGCGCGCCACCGTGAAGAAGATCGGCTACGAGCAGGAAGGCTTCCATTGGAAGACCGCCAAGGTGGATGTGCTGCTGCATGGTCAGTCGGCCGATATCGCCGTGGGCGTGGATGCCGCCGGCAACAAGGATGAAGGCGCGGGCGACCAGGGCATCATGTTCGGTTATGCCTGCGATGAAACGCCGGAATTGATGCCGGCGCCGATCCAGCTGTCGCACAACATCCTCAAGCTGATGGCCGATGCCCGCCATAGCGGCAAGGAGCCGCTGCTCGGTCCCGATGCCAAGAGCCAGGTCACCCTGCTCTACAAGAACGGCAAGCCCACCGGCGCCACCGCCATCGTGGTGTCCACCCAGCATGCCGCCAAGGACAAGAAGGGCCGCGAGCTGGAGAGCGGCGATATCAAGCGCATCGTGCGCCCCTATGTGCTGAAGGCGCTGCCCAAGGGCTGGATGTGCGACGACGAGCATTTCTATGTGAACCCCACCGGCCGTTTTGTCATCGGCGGCCCGGATGGCGATGCCGGCCTCACCGGCCGCAAGATCATCGTGGATACCTACGGCGGCGCGGCGCCCCATGGCGGCGGCGCCTTCTCGGGCAAGGATCCCACCAAGGTGGATCGCTCGGCGGCCTATGCCGCGCGCTATCTGGCCAAGAATGTGGTGGCGGCCGGCCTGGCCTCGCGCTGCCTGATCCAGTTGTCCTACGCCATCGGCGTGGCGCATCCGCTGTCGGTCTATGTGTCCACCTTCGGCACCGGCAAGGCCGACGAGGCGAAGATCTCCAAGGTGCTGCAGGAGCTGGTTTCGCTCAGCCCGCGCGGCATCCGCGAGCATCTCAAGCTGAACCGTCCGATCTATGCCCGCACCGCCGCTTACGGCCATTTCGGTCGCAAGCCCGAGAAGGATGGCGGCTTCTCCTGGGAGAAGACCGACCTGGTGAAGGATCTGAAGTCGGCTTTCAACGTCAAGTAAGCCCGGCTTTTTTGTAATAGCCTGTCATGGCCGGGGTTTTCCCCCGGCCATGATTTTTTTGGCTATGCTTTTCCTGACCATGATTGTTTTGCCAGAGCTTTTCGGGGCCCCGCATGTCTGAACCCGCCGCCTCGCCGCCGCGCCGGCAGATTTACGGTCGCCGGCGCGGCCGCAAACTGACCCAGAAGCGCGAAGACCGCATGCAGCAGCGCCTGCCGGAGCTGTGTTTCGATCTTCCGCCGCCACCTCAAACTATTGATCTACAAGGAGTCTTCGGAGAAGCCCCGGAGCGTTTGTGGCTCGAAATCGGCTTCGGGGTGGGGGATCATCTGTTTGCCCAGGCCCAGCATAACCCCGATGTGCATTTTTTGGGTGTGGAACCATTCCTGTATGGCGTGTCCAATCTGGTGGATGCCATCGTGGATGCGGAAGCCGCCGGCGATGCCGGTCCGCTGCGGCATATCCGGCTGCTGACCGACGATGCCCGGCTGTTGCTGAAGGTTTTGCCCGATGCCAGCCTGGAGCGGGCCTTTATCCTGTTTCCCGATCCTTGGCCGAAAAAGCGCCATAACTGGCGCCGGATCGTGAATGCGGACACCCTGGCCGACCTGGCCCGCTGCATGAAGCCGGGCGGCGAGTTGCGTCTGGCTACCGATGTGCCGGATTATGCCCGCTGGATGCTGCGTTTTGCCACATCTGCTCCGGGCTTCGCCTGGATGGCGGAAAAGGCGGCGGATTGGCGCGAAAGGCCGGCGGATTGGCCTTCCTCCAAATACGAGCGCAAGGCCCGGGCGGCGGGGCGCTCCTGCTGGTATTTCCGCTTCCGCCGGCTTTGAAAAGCCTTGCAAATACCCGTAATAGGGCTATAACAGCGCCACATTGCTGGCCTGGTCCAGGTTCGGATCAGAGGATGTGGAAATGGGCCAGACGGCCCATTTTTCGTTTCTGGGCCGATCCCGTTTCCGTTTCTGATGGCGGCACCGGAAAACCGGAGCCATCAGCATGCTGGAATGGCAAGCTACTGATTTGATAGCGGAGTAAGACACCGAAGCATGACTGCGGTGAAGAAGATCGAACAGTTGATCGAGCCCACGCTGACCGCGATGGGCTATGCGCTTGTGCGCGTGCGCCTGCAGGGTACGCAGCGCCCGGTCTTGCAGATCATGGCCGAACGCGAGACCGGCGGCGCGCCCCATGATGGCGGGTTCAGCGTGGATGATTGCGCCGATATCAGCCGTGCCGTGTCGGCTATCCTGGATGTGGAAGACCCCATTCCGCAGGCCTATACCCTGGAAGTGTCTTCGCCCGGCCTGGATCGGCCGTTGGTGAAGCCGAAGGATTTCGAACGCTTCAAGGGCTTTGTCGCCCGCGTTGAAGTGGATCGCCCGGTGAATGGCCGCAAGCGGTTTCGCGGCCGCCTGCTCGGCCTGACCGGCGATCAGGTGAAACTGCAAGACGATGAAGCCAAGCCCGGCACCACGCCCGAGGAATGGTCGATCCCGGTGGACGATATCACCACCGCGAAACTGGTGCTTACCGACGATCTGCTCGCCATCGGCAAGCAGGCAGCTTCCAATGCGGGAGCGGGCAGCCCGGTGGCGGCCGGCCAGATCGTCGATCTCGATCAACCGAAACCCGGTTCGCGCGGCCGTGCCGTGCTCGCCGGATAACAGCCTTTCAAGACGCGTCCGAGGACAAGACCATGGAACCCGTTACCAGTTACAACCGCATCGAATTGCTGCAGGTCGCCGACGCCGTGGCGCGCGAAAAGGTGATCGATCGGGATGTCGTGTTGATGGCGATGGAAGATGCGATCCAGAAGGCGGCGCGTTCGCGCTACGGCATGGAAAACGACATCCACGCCGAGATCGACCGCAAGTCCGGCGAAATCCGCCTGGCCCGCTATCTGCAGGTGGTCGACAAAGTGGAGAACGATGCCGTCGAGATCGGTCTGATCGAGGCGCAGCGCCGTAATCCCGATGCGCAGATCGGCGACACCATCTCCGAATCGCTGCCGCCGATCGATTTCGGCCGTATCGCCGCGCAGACCGCCAAGCAGGTGATCGTGCAGAAGGTGCGCGAGGCCGAGCGTGAGCGTCAGTACGAGGAATACAAGGACCGCATCGGCGAGATCGTGAACGGTCTGGTCAAGCGCGTGGAATACGGCAATGTCACCATCGATCTCGGCCGCGCCGAGGCGATCATCCGTCGCGACGAATTGCTGCCGCGCGAAACCTTCCGCCAGGGCGACCGCGTGCGTGCCTATATCTACGACGTGCGCCGCGAACCGCGCGGCCCGCAGATTTTCCTGTCGCGCTCGCATCCGCAATTCATGGCCAAGCTGTTCGCCCAGGAAGTGCCGGAGATCTACGACGGCACGGTGTTGATCAAGGGATGCGCACGCGAGGCCGGGGAGCGGACGAAGATCGCCGTCATCAGCCGGGACCGCGACGTGGATAGCGTCGGCGCCTGCGTCGGAATGAAGGGCATGCGCGTGCAGTCGATCATCCGCGAATTGCGTGGCGAGAAGATCGACATCATCGAATTTTCGGAAGACCCGGTGGTGTTTGCGACGCATGCATTGAGCCCGGCGAAGATCACGCGAGTGACCGTGTTGAGCGGACTGGACAAGCATATGGAAGTGATCGTCGACGACAGCCAGTTGTCGCTGGCGATTGGGAAAAAGGGACAAAATGTACGCCTCGCGTCGAAACTGCTGGGATGGCGGATCGACATCAAGAGCGAAGAAGAGAAGCGGCAGGAAGTGGAATCGGCGATGGCAGCGCTGACAATACCGGGGGCTCCTGTGTCGGTGCTGATGGATCACGGGTTGAGTGAGCCGGTTCTGGAGAAATTGCTGAGCGCCGGTATACCCACGGTAGAGAAGTTGACCGCCGTGACACAGGAAGATCTGGACAATGCCGGGATCACCATGGAGATGGTGGAAGGAATCCAGGCGGCCGTGAACAGCTACTACGGACAATTCGAGACGCAGACCGCTGAACCAGCCGCTTATGAAGAGGAGCCGGTTTCCGCGGAAGTTGCGGAAGCGGAGGTTGGACAAGAAGCAGAAACCGCGGAACAGACAGAAGTAGTGGAACAGTTAAAAGTTGCGGAACAAACCGAAATAGCGGACGAGGCAGCCGGAGCAGATCCGGGAGAAGTGGTGGAAGCCGTTGCAACTGCGGCAACTACTAATGAAACGAAAGAATCTGGTACCATAGAAAGCGCCGATTGAGGAAGCCGATAAACTGCGAGCGGAGTAATACCCTCGTGCTGTGCCTCCAATTCGAGCGATTGGGAGTACAGTGACCGACAAAAGCTCGCACAGCCAACATATGAGTAAGATCCGAATCAACGAGCTCGCACGGGAGTTGGAGGTCAAGCCACATAGGATCATTGACCTTCTGCCGGAACTGGGTGTGTCGGAGAAGAAGACACATTCGAGCTCGATTGATGAAGATGTGGCGCTGAAAATACGGCACATACTCGGACAAGAGGCAGGCGAAGGGCGGGAGAGTGAGCACGATTTGGGAATAGCAGTGGCCGTGCCGTACGGGGAAGAAGAGACGATTGCGGAGACGCATGTGAGCGAAGAGGCGGTACCGAGCCGGCGAGTTCCGGCGGCGGTAGAGACGGCAGCACCGCAGGTGTCTGCCGCGTCCACTTCGGCTGAGCCGGAGGGCGAGAAGCAGGCGGCTGGGCCTGTGTCATCGGCTCCACGTCCGGCGATCCCACTGCGGCCACCGTTGGCTGGAATGATCAGCACTCCTCCGGCTCCGAAGGAAGCGCCGGTAGCGCCGCCACCCGCTCCCGCACCGGCGGCACAGCCCCCTGCGCCGGCGATGCCTCAGCGAACGATTGCGATTCCGGCGAAGCCCGCGCCTGTTGCGCCGTCGACGCCTCCGCGCCCGGGCCAGATTATTTCGGGACCGCGGCAACCGCTTCCGGCACAGCCGCCGCCGCGCCCCGCCGTGAGCACTCCTGGCGCGCCGCCCCCCGGTAGTGTATTGCCCGGAAGGCCGAAGCCGCCCGCACAGCCGCAACACCCGGCGAGCCCGGGGAGGCCGATTGTACCTCCGCCATCGCCGCAGAGGCCGCAAGTGGGCAAGCCTGCGGTTCTGGCAGGGCAGCCTGCTGCGCGTCCAGTGGTTCCACCGCGCCCCGATTTGGTGGCGCGGCTACAACAGACACAGACTCCGAAACCTGCGCCGGGTCAACCGATGGCGCGTGGGCCGATGCCCGGACGTCCGGCGTCGCCGCCGGCTCCAGGACAGCCCGTGTATCGCGGGCCGATTCGTCCGGGTCAACCGATCTTGCGTCCTGGCTCGCAGCCGGGTGCGCCTGGCGGACGTGGTCCGCAGCGTCCCGGCGGACGGCCGATGCATCCGACAACGCCGTTGCGTCCGGAAGTGGCGACGCCGGTTCCGACGACGGAACAACAGCGCCGCGACGCCGGGAAGAAGCAACGGGAACGGCACCGCGAAATCGAGGTCATCGAGAAAGATCTACGCCTGCAGCGCCGTAATGAGCCGGAGCAGGTGATCGCCGCCAACCGCGAGATCACCATTTCCGAGGGCATGACGGTGAAGGAGTTCAGCGAGAAGCTGGGTATCAAAGCGAATCTTGTGATCAAGAAGCTGGTGGACCGCAAGATTTTCGCCACCATCAACCAGACGCTGGACGTGAAGCTGGCCGAAGATCTGGCATCGGACTTCGGCGCGACGACAACGCAGATGACGTTCGAGGAGGAATCGACGTTCGACCTGGAGATGGCCGAGGACGCCGCAGCCATGCAATTGCGGCCGCCAGTGGTCACGATCATGGGACACGTCGATCACGGCAAGACATCGTTGCTCGATTCCATCCGCAAGTCGAACGTGGTGGCCGGAGAGTTTGGCGGCATTACGCAGCACATCGGTGCGTACTACGTGGAATACAAGGGCCGGAAAATCGTGTTCATCGACACGCCGGGCCACGAAGCGTTCACTCGTATGCGTGCGCGCGGCGCGAAGGTTACGGACATTGTCATTCTCGTGGTGGCCGC
>NZ_JAHBYG010000044.1 GCF_019636075.1 Ferrovibrio sp. | reverse complement strand
GTGCCCCAGATAGTATCGGCTCGGCTATTATCGCCATGGTGCAAGGCGCGCCCGGCCATTGCCGCAATCGCCAGGGCGATATGGCCGGCGAATGTCGGCCCGCCGATCTGGTCGTTCACCACGCGCAATTCCGGTCGCTCGGCGCCCAGCCGCAGCATGGTGCCGAAGAAGCTGGGATGGCTGTTGGAAAAGATCCAGCTCAAGCGCAGGATCAGATGCTGCGGCAGGGCGGCGCGCACGCGGGCCTCGCCTTCCGCCTTGGATTGACCATATACGCCCAGCGGCGCCACCGGATCGGTTTCCGTGTAAGGCGCGGGCTTGCTGCCATCGAACACGTAATCGGTGGAAAGATGGATCAGCGGCAGGCCATGGTCGGCGCAGGCCTGGGCCACCAGGCCGGCGCCCCGGGCATTCACGGCAAAAGCGCGTTCGGCCTCGCTCTCGGCGCGATCCACCGCCGTGAAGGCGGCGCAGTTGATCACCAGGGCCGGCTGCGTGGCCGCCAGCGCGGCGGCCAGTGCGGCCGGATCGGTGATATCGATATCGCGCGCGGCACGGCCGATCAGGTCAGCCCCGGCAATGCCTTGGGCCAGCAGGGCAGACCCCACCTGTCCCGCCGCGCCGAGTATCAGAATCCGCTGCATCCGCCTCGCTCCCGCAATCCTGTCGCCAGACTAGCCTTGCCCGGGCCGCAAACCAATGGCTGCCGCATCTTGACCGGGCCGGCGCTGCGGACAATGGTGCGGCCATGATGCGTCCCTGGCTGGCTTTTTTGCTGAAGGCGGCAGTTTCCATCGCTTTGCTGGCCGTGCTGGTGCAGCGGGTGGATGGCGCCGCCCTGCTGGCGCGGTTGCGGCAGGCCGATAGCCTGCTGCTGCTGGCGGCGCTGCTGGCTTATCTGCCGGCTATCCTGCTGCAGGCCTGGCGGCTGTGCGGCGTGGCCCGGCCGCTGGTGCGGCTGCGCTATGGGCCGGCCCTGGCGATCACCTGGATCGGCCATGCCTTCGGGCAATTGCTGCCCTCGCAGATCGGCGGCGATCCGTTTCGGGTGTGGTATCTGGGCAAACAGGATATCCGCCTGCGCCAGGGTTTTCTGATCGTGCTGGCCGACCGGGTGTTCGGCTTCATCGCACTGTTCCTGTTGCTGGCGGTTGGCTTGCCCTGGCTGTTCGGCCTCAGCGAGGATACTCTGTTGCGCGGCTTTGCCATCGCTCTGGTGCTGGCCGGGCTGGCCGCCTGGCTGGGGGCGGTGTGGTTCGACCGGCTGGCGATGCTGCTGCTGCCGCCGGCATGGCAGCGTCGGCTGCCCGCCTTGCTGGGCGAGATGGCGGTTTTTCTGCGTCAGGCCACGTTTCGGCCCGGCCCGGCGCTGAACGGCTTCGGGCTCAGCCTGCTGGCCTATCTGGCGCAAACCCTGATGGCCTGGCTGCTGGCGCGCGGCCTGGGGCTGGATATCGGTTTTCTGGCCCTGTTGATCCTGATGCCTTTGGCCAATATTGCCGCCTTCCTGCCGGTTTCGATTGCCGGCTGGGGGCTGCGCGAGGCCGTGTTGGTGCCGGCCCTGGCCTTGCTGGGTTTGCCGGGCGAATCGGCCCTGGCGCTGTCGATCCTGATCGGATTGGTGCAACTGGCCGCCGCCCTGCCCGGGCTGGCGGTGTGGCTGGCGCTCAGGCGGTAGCTGCGCTCCCCACCCAACGTCAAGGCCAATGCCAGGGCCCAGGCCCAGGCCCAGGTCCAGGCCAAGGCCAAGGCAGCCGGGCAGTGGCGGGGCGCCCGCCATCGGGGTTATTATGCCGCCGATGAATCCCATGTCGCCCGCGCCGAAACCGTAATGCCATTCTCGCCCCTCAAATTCCGTTTCAACCGCCGCATCGCCGCCGTGGCGCTGCATGATGTGGTGATGGCGGCGTTGTCTTTCGAGGCGGCGCTGGCCTTGCGCTACTGGGTGGCCGGCGAACCCTATCCGCTGTTGCGCGAGCCGTTGGATACGTTGGTTTTTTCAGCAATCTGCGCCGTGGTGTTCCAATTCACCGGGCTGTATCGCGGCATCTGGCATTATGCCTCCTTGCGCGACCTGGCGGCGATCATGCGCTCGGCGGCCCTGGCGCTGCTGATTTTCATTCCACTGCTGTTCTGGATGAATCACCTGCAGGATTATCCGCGCAGCGTGGTGGTGATCCAGTTCGTGCTGCTCTGCATCCTGCTGGCCGGGCCGCGTCTGCTCTATCGCGCCTGGAAGGATGGCAGCCTGGTGGCCGCGCTCAGCCGCACGGCGGACCGGCGGGTTCCGGTGCTGCTGATCGGCTCGGGCCCGGAAGCCGATGCCTTCATCCGCCAGATGCAGCGCGACCGGCAATCGGCCTATCGCGCCGTGGGCATTCTGGATGAAAAGGAAAGCCGCCTGGGCCGCGATGTGCGCGGCGTGCGCGTGATGGGCCGGTTGGACGAACTGGCTGAATTGGTGAACCGCTTCCGGCCGGAAGACCGTCCGCGCCGCGCGATCCTGGCCGATACCAAGCTATCCGGCCCCGAACTGGCGCTATTCGTGGATAGCGCCGGCAAGCTGGGCATCACCGTGGCGCGTCTGCCGCGGCTCACCGATTTTCGCCGCCACGGATCCGGTCCGGCCGCCGGCCCACGGATCGAATTGCGCCCGGTGGATGTGGAAGATCTGCTCGGCCGGCCGCAGCAGGCGCTGGACCGCGCGGCGGTTGATCGGCTGGTGCGCGGCCGGCGGGTGCTGATCACCGGCGCCGGCGGCACCATCGGTTCCGAGCTGACGCGCCAGGTGGCGGCGCTCGAGCCGGCAGCGATTGCGCTGTTCGAACAGAGCGAACATGCGCTGTATCAGATCGATCTGGAAATGGCCGAACGTTTCGGCGAGTTGCCGCGTCAGGCCATGCTGGGCGATGTGCGCGATGCCGATCGCGTGGATGCGGTGTTCGGCGCCTTCCGGCCGGATATCGTGCTGCATGCCGCCGCCTACAAGCATGTGCCGCTCACCGAGGGCAATATCGCCGAAGCCGTGCGCACCAATGTGATGGGCACCAAGGTGATATCGGAGGCCGTGGCGCGCCATGGCGTTGCGGTGATGGTGCTGATCTCCACCGACAAGGCAGTGAATCCCACCAATGTGATGGGCGCCAGCAAGCGCGTGGCCGAAATGGTGGCGCAGGCGCTGGATGTATGCGGGGCGAAGAATACCGGTCCCGGTCAGCCGCATATAGTCGTGGTGCGTTTCGGCAATGTGTTGGGATCGTCTGGTTCGGTGGTGCCGCTGTTCCAGCGCCAGCTCGCCCAGGGCGGGCCGCTCACCGTGACGCATCCGGATGTGACGCGGTTTTTCATGACCACGCGCGAGGCGGTGGAGCTGATCCTGCAGGCCGCGGCGATGCCCAGCGAAACATTGCGCAGCACGGGCAAGATTTTCGTGCTGGATATGGGCGAGCCGGTGCGGATACAGGATTTGGCGCGGCAGATGATTCAACTGGCCGGGCTGAAGCCCGATGTGGATGTGAAGATTGTTTTCACCGGGCTGCGGCCGGGCGAAAAACTCTATGAGGAAGTGCTGCACCGCGCCGAGGCCTTGCAGCCCACGCCGCAGCCGGGATTGCTGCTGGCCGCGCCGCGCATGGTCGATGCCGCCGAATTGATTGCCGCGCTCGACCGGCTGATGGCCTTTGCTGCGCGCTGCGACGAGGCGGGGGTGTTGGCCACGCTGAAAGAACTGGTGCCGGAATTCCAGCATGCGCCGCACGGTCAGGACAAGCTGGGTCAGGATAAGCTGGATCTGGGTCAGGACCAGTCGGAAGCCGACCGTCTGCCGGCGGTCTGAATCAGCCTGGTTTGGGCTTACATCCTTACGCCGCCGCGCCAGATATAGCGGCCATCGCGATAGCCATCGAAATATTGCTGCACATCGGGATGGCTGACCGGACCATTCTCGGCATCGTGCAGCAGATTCTGCTCAGACACATAGGCCTGATAGCTGGTCTGGGCATTTTCGGCCAGCAGGTGGTAGAAGGGCTGGTCCTTGCGCGGGCGCAAATCGGCCGGGATCGACAGCCACCATTCCTCGGTGTTGTTGAACACCGGATCGACATCGAACACCACGCCGCGAAACGGAAACAGCCGATGCCTTACGACATCGCCGATCGCGAATTTGGCGTCTCTGCTCTGTGGCATATCGAAAACCAAGCCTGCCTGTTTGCGGGCGGGATTTTAAGCGCCGCCATGGCCACGCTCAAGTGGAAGCCGTTCAGCATTTCGTCATCGACGGGTTTATTTGCCACGGGGTTCCCTTGGCCTGGTAAGCAGGCTATAGTCAAGAAATTGGAGGGTTTATGCTCCAAACTGGATGCAGCATCCCCCGAAGGAAACGGATAGGCGATGGTGTCGGCCGGTTTCCCCAGCAATCGTATCGATGAGGCTTGGCCTGAGGTCTTGCCGCCGCGGTTGGCCGAGTTTTTGGCCTATTGGCGCAGCAAATGCGGCCCCGATGGCAGCCCGCCTTTTAAATCCGCCATCGACCCAATTGAAATTCCCCAATTGCTGGCCGGGGTCGGTATCATTCAGATGCACCCGCAGCCAGGTGCCGCGCCGCGCTATCGCTATCGGCTGCTCGGCACCGATCATTATACCGCCAATGGCGCCGAACATACCGGGCTCTATCTCGATACCCTGCATACCCAGGAAGAGATGGCGCGGGTGAAGGTGCTGTATGCGGAATTGCTGGCCGGCAACCAGCCGCATTACTGGCGCCGCGCCGCCGCCGATCCCAATTTGCGCCATACCGGCTTCAGCCGCATTCTGGCGCCGCTGCGCGATGCCGATGGCAGGCCGGGCTTTCTGCTCGGCTATTGGCTCTGGGAGCATCTGCGGCCGTATTGAAGATCGGGCCGGTTGGCCGATCATCAAGCCTGGCGGATATCGATATAGGTATCGGCCAATTCGCGGATCAACGACAGCGTCTCGCCGGCTTGCACGGCGCGGTCCTGCATCTGCCAGAGAATGGCCTGGCCCCAATGCGGCATGTTGGGCCTGCCATTCGCCTCGCTGGCAGGGGCGGTGGTGACGCAGACATGATCATCCAGCCAGAGGTCGAACCAAAGTGCGAAAGCCTGCAGCGGCCCTTCGGCGGTGATCGGCAGCGCCATTTTGTCTCGGACCGGCTGCGACCAATCCGGTGGCGCCGCAAAATCGATCCGCGCAACCTGCAGCGGCGCCGACAATGCCCGGTAATCCACGTGATCCAGCCTTTGCGTGGCGTGGCCGGCACGGTTGCGGAAGCGATCGAAGGGCGACAGGTCGAAACCGGAAATCTGCCGCACCGGATAGGCAGGCCGCAGGCCGGGCAGGGCGATGGCCTGGATGAACATCTCGGCCCGGCCTGGAATGACGCGCGCCGCCGGCGTTGCCAGCCGCGCCAATGCATCGCGCAAGGTGGCCAGCACGCCTTCGCCCAGCAGGCCGGCATCAAGGATTTCCGAAACGATCAGATCGGCCTTGGCATTGCCCATATCGGTTTCGGGCCGCAATTCGGTGGAACGCTTCGCCACCACGCGGATGCGATCCTGCAAGCCATTCAGCGCTACGATCTCGGTTGCGGTATCGGCGATTATCGGATGCGCTTCGCAAGCAACAACGCTTTTGGCGCCATGGCGGGCCGCCAGCATGGCCAGCAAGCCCGATCCGGTGCCGATATCCAGGGTCAGCGCGCTGTTGGCGGCGGCCCTGGATATCGCCTGCTCATAGGCATCGTTGCGCGCCGTATCGGCCAGCATGGGCAGATGCCAGGCGGGTATGGCGCGCGACAGATAGCCGGATAATGCCGCCAACACATCCTCGCGCTCGGGCGCCAGTTTCGCTGCGGCCTGAAAAGCGGCCATGGCCTTGCCATGATCGCCCAATTCGCGCGCGCATTGGCCAAGCGCAGACCAGGCATTCACATCCTGCGGCAGGCCCTTCACGGCTTCGCTCAGAATAGCCACGGCTTCGCGGAAGCGATGGCGCTGATGCAGCAGGAAGCCGTAATTGCGCAGCATCTCCGGTCGTTGCGGTGCATTGGCCGGGATTTGCGCCAACGCCGCGCGATAGGCGGCCTCGGCCTGTTCCAGCCGGCCATTGCCGTGCAATTGCAGCGCGGCCGCATAGGCATCGGGCGCGCTCATGGGGCGCGCCGGCGCAGCAGATACACCGCCTGCGCGCCAAAGATATTGGCTGCGGCGCCGCTCAGTTGCCAGCCCTCGCGCCGGCCATGGCCGTTCACCGCGATGCGCTGCTCAACGATGATGCCCTCGCGGGCGCAAAGCTCGTCGAAATCCCGGATGGTGCAGAGATGGATATTCTGCGTTTCATACCAGGGATCATCCAGCGCCGCCGTCATCGGCATGCGGCCGCCCAGCAGCAATTGCGCGCGCACCCGCCAATAGCCGAAATTCGGAAACGACACGATGGCATGCCTGCCGATGCGCAGCAGCGAGCGCAGCACGCTGCGCGGATTGCGCGTGGCCTGCAGGGTGAGGCTGAGGATGGCATAATCGAAAGCGGCATCGGGATAATCGTCCAGATCCGTATCGGCATCGCCCTGGATCACCGATAGCCCGCGTGCCACGCAGGCATTCACGCCGGCCTGGCGCACCTCGATGCCGCGGCCATCCACCTGCTTTTCGCGCGCCAGATATTCCAGCAGCGTGCCATCGCCGCAGCCCACATCCAGCACTCGGCTGCCGGGCCGCACCATTTCGGCGATCAGCAGCAGATCGTTGCGGATGTCGCGGTGCCCGGATTGTACGGGATGATTCATTTGCCGCCGCCATTCAGGCCGCGCGCCTCGGCGCAGCCATCGATGAAGCCTTTCAGCGTGCGAAACATTTCCGGTTCATCCAGCAGAAAGGCATCATGGCCCTTGTCGGTTTCGATTTCCACGAAGCTGACATTGGCGGCGGCCGCATTCAATGCGCGCACGATGGCTTTGTTCTCGCTGGTGGGAAACAGCCAATCGGAGGTGAACGACACCACGCAAAAGCGCGTGCGGCTGCCCTGGAAGGCGCCGGCCAGATTGCCGCCGGCCGCCGTTCCGCCCATTTGCGCGGCAAGATCGAAATAATCCATCGCGCGGGTGATGTAGAGATAGGAATTGGCATCGAACCGCTCAACGAAGGTCGAGCCCTGATGCCGCAGATAGCTTTCCACCTGGAATTCCGCCTCGAAGCCATAGGTGAGGCGTTCGCGGTTTTGCAGGTTGCGGCCGAATTTGCGATGCAGCGCGGCTTCCGAAAGATACGTGATATGCGCCGCCATGCGGGCCACCGCCAGGCCGTTGCGCGGAATTGTGTGATGCGAGAAATAGTCGCCGGCATGCCAGTCGGGATCGGTATAGATCGCCTGCCGCCCCACTTCATGGAAAGCAATATTCTGCGCCGAATGGCGGGCCGCGCAGGCTATCGGCACGGCGGCGAAACAGCGCCCGGGATAGCTGGCGGCCCATTGCAGCACCTGCATGCCGCCCATCGAGCCGCCGATCACGCAGAACAGGTCCGGGATGCCCAGATGGTCCAGCAGCATGGCCTGGGCATTCACCATGTCGCGGATGGTGATGAGCGGGAAATTCAGCCCCCAGGGTTTGCCGGTGCGTGGATCGGCGTCGGCCGGACCGGACGAGCCCATGCAGCCGCCGATCACGTTGGAGCAGATCACGAAAAAGCGGTCGGTATCGATCACCTTGCCCGGGCCCACCAGGGTGAGCCACCAGCCCGGCTTGCCGGTCACCGGATGGGTGTTGGCCACATGCTGGTCGCCGGTCAGGGCATGGCAGATCAGGATGGCATTGGATTTATCGGCATTCAGCCGGCCATAGGTGCAATAGGCGATATGGAACGGTCCCAGCTCGATGCCGCAATCCAGCCGCAGCGGCAGCGTCTCGCCCAGGGTAACGCGCTGGCCAGGGCCGATCTGGTCGATTTTATCATCCTGGCCCGGTTTATCGTCCTGGCTGCTCATCCTGCCAGCAAAGCTCCTCTGATTTGGCCGTCGGGGGAGGGGTAAACCCTGTAAATTCCCCCTCTTGTACTGTCAATGTTTTCTTTGCATTTCTGGTGGGCAACGCCTATGACTATGCGGCGTTTTTTACCCCCCTTTTCAGCGTTTACCCCAATGACCGAACATATCGCGAGCCTGGCCGATTTGCGGCACGAAATCGATGTGCTGGACGACCAGATCCAGGACTTGCTGCGCCGCCGTGCCGAGGCGGTGGAAAAGGTGGCCATCACCAAGCGCGCCGCCGGCATGACCGACGGTGCGTTCCTCAAGCCTGGCCGCGAAGCCCAGATTCTGCGCCGCCTCATGGCTCGCCATCATGGCCCTTTACCGCGCGCTGCCATGGTAAGGATAAACCGTGAGTTGATAGGCGCCCTGTATGAGCTGCAAGCTCCGGTGCGGGTTGCGGTGCTGGCCCCCAACAAATCCGTGGCGCGCTGGGATATCGCCCGCGACCATTACGGCTCCACCGTGCCGATGATCCTGTGCACCACCGCCAGTTCCGCCATGCGTGCGTTGTCGGCCGAGCCGGCCGGCGTGGGCGTGATGCCGCTGCCCGAGGATGGCGAACGCGATCCCTGGTGGCCGATGCTGGCCAATCGCGGGGCGGATACGCCGCGCGTGGTGGGCCTGTTGCCTTTCATTCCCAATCCGCGCGGGCGCCTGGCCGATCTGGGCGCCTTTTTGATTGCCCGCTGCCCGGCGGAAGCTTCCGGGGAAGATCGCAGCCTGGTGGCCTTGCGCCTGGCCGGCGATGCGATCAGCCTGGATCGGCTGGGGCAATTGTTGGCCCAGGCCGACCTGCCGGGTTGGCGCGTACTGGTGCAGCACCGTGATTCCGAACCCACCAGCCGCATGCTGCTGGAAGCGCCGGATTTCATCGCGCCCGACGATCCGCGGATTGATGCCTTGGTGGCGGCTGGTTCTGGCGCGATCACCGATGCGGTGGTGATCGGTGCCTATGCCATGCCACTTTCCGAATAGGCCAGGCGCCGAACAGGCCCCTTGCCGAACAGGCCCCGCGAACAGGATTCGAAAGCAGGAGTAACTGTCGTGACTGCACCCAAGCCCAATGCCGGCATTCTCGGTATCAGCCCCTACAAGGGCGGCGAATCCGCCGTGGCGGGCGTGGCCGATGTGCGCAAGCTGTCGTCCAACGAAACCCCGCTGGGGCCCAGCCCCAAGGCCGTGGCCGCCTATCGCGCGCTGGCCGATGAATTGCACCGGTATCCCGATGGCGCCGCCGACGCACTGCGCCAGGCGATCGCGCACCATCATGGCTTGCCGGCGGAGAATATCGTCTGCTCCAACGGCTCGGACGAAATGATCTCGCTGATCTGCCAGGCCTATTGCGGCCCGGGCGACGAGGTCCTGTATTCCCGCCACGGCTTCCTGATGTATCCCATCGCCGCCATGGCGCGTGGCGCCACGCCGGTTACGGCGGAGGAAACCGATCTCACCTGCAATGTGGATGCGCTGCTTGCCAAGGTTACGCCGCGCACCCGCATCGTGTTTCTGGCCAATCCCAACAATCCCACCGGTACCTATATTTCGGCCGCCGAACTGCGCCGCCTGCGCGATGGCCTGCCGGCCGGTGTGTTGCTGGTGATCGACGCGGCCTATGCCGAATATGTCAGCCGCAACGATTACAGCGATGGCGTGGAACTGGTGCGCGAGCGCGACGATACGGTGATGACGCGCACCTTCTCCAAGATCTACGGCCTGGCGGCGCTGCGTGTGGGCTGGACCTACGCGCCCACCCCGATCGTGGAGATCATCAACCGCCTGCGCGGTCCGTTCAACGTGAATGCGGCAGCCCAGGCCGCCGGCATCGCGGCTCTGGCCGATACGGCCTGGACCGACAAGGCGCGGGCTCATAACGACAGCGAATTGCCGCGCCTTACCAAGGGCATTGCCGCCCTGGGCATCGGCGTGGTGCCCAGCGTGGGCAATTTCCTGCTGATGCGTTTTCCCGGCGGGGCGGATGAAGCCAAGGCGGCCGATGCCTTCCTGCGCGGCCAGGGCCTGATCCTGCGCGCCATGGCCGGCTATGGCTTGCCCGATGCGTTGCGCCTCACCATCGGCACGCTGGAAGAGAATGATCGCCTGCTGAAGGCCCTGGCGGCCTTCCGCGCCAAGAAAAGCTGACGTGGGAGCGGACGCGTTGTTCAAGCGCCTGGCGATTATCGGGATCGGGCTGATTGGTTCGTCGGTGGCGCGCGCCGCCCGGCAATTCGGCCAGGCCGAACGCATTGTCTGTGCCGATCTCTCGCCCGAGAACCGCGCCGAGGCCTTGCGCCTGGGCGTGGTG
The DNA here is from genome assembly GCF_019636075.1 of Ferrovibrio sp. Classification (GTDB taxonomy): domain Bacteria; phylum Pseudomonadota; class Alphaproteobacteria; order Ferrovibrionales; family Ferrovibrionaceae; genus Ferrovibrio. The sequence continues at coordinate 24,087 of NZ_JAHBYG010000044.1, read as the reverse complement.
GACGAAGCTTTCGCCGATCCGGCCGATGCCGTGCGCGGCGCCGATCTGGTTCTGCTCAGCATTCCGCTGGGGGCCTATGGCGCGGTGGGGCAGGCCATGGCGCCGGGCCTGACCGCCGGCACGCTGATCACCGATGTGGGCTCCTGCAAGCAATCGGTGCTGCGCGATCTGGCGCCGCATCTGCCGCCCGGTGTGAGCTTCATTCCCGGCCATCCGGTGGCCGGCACCGAGCATTCCGGCCCGGCTGCCGGCTTCGCTGAATTGTTTCGCGGTCGCTGGTGCATTCTCACCCCCACCGACGAGGCGCCGGCAGACAAGCTGGAAAGCCTGCGTGCCTTCTGGGCCGCCTTCGGCAGCAAGGTGGAAATGATGGATGCGCGGCATCACGATATGGTGCTGGCCATCACCAGTCATGTGCCGCATCTGATCGCCTACAACATCGTGGGTACCGCCGACGATCTGCAGGCGGTAACGCAATCCGAGGTGATCAAATATTCCGCCGGCGGCTTCCGCGATTTCACCCGCATCGCCGCCAGCGACCCCACCATGTGGCGCGACGTATTCCTCAACAACAAGGAAGCGGTGCTGGAGATGCTGCAGCGCTTCACCGAGGATCTCACCGCCTTGCAGCGGGCGATCCGTTGGGATGATGGCGATACGCTGTTCAAGCTGTTCAGCCGCACCCGCACCATACGCCGCGCCATCATCGATGCCGGCCAGGAAACCGCCGCGCCGGATTTCGGCCGCGACAAGGCCGACAAGGCTTAAGCCGCGCTCTTTCCAGGGTTCAAGGCTTCGCCGGCACCAGCGGCGGCAAGGCAAACAGCGCTACATTGGCGATGCTCAGTTTGCCATCCTGCGCGGTGATCGGCAGCGGCAGATGCGGCTTGCCCTCGGCATCCGGCTTTTCCATGGCGGCCAGCGCCTGTTTGGCGGCGCGGCCTTCCTCAGGCTTCATGCGGCCGATCGCCACCAAGGCATCCACGCCGGCGGCGGCGCCATGCAGCCTGCCGCCCATGGCACCGAGCAGCCGGAATGATTTGTCCAGCGCCAGCGAGGCATCGCCGGCAATCGCCAGGCCGCCCCAACGCAGCGACAGCGTGTCGCATTCCAGCACACCGCCGGAATCGCGCCAGTTGCGCAGCTTCTCGGCAAGATCCTTGCCGAACCAGGCGCCATCCAGCCGACCGATCAGCTTCAAGTCCGCCACCTGCCGGCCCAGCGGGCCATTCATGACGGCAGCCAGCGGGCCATCCAGGGCCGCGGGCAGCGTGAGGTTGGTGATTTGCAGCGCCACATCGCGGCTATTCTGATTGGCCTCGCGGCGCAGATGGATCTGAATGCGCTCGGCCTCGGCACCGGCGCCAGACCCAACTGCCGATATTGTATCCTGGCCATGGATGCGCAGCTTGCGCAGGTCGATGGCCACGCGCTGCCAGGCGCCCGTGGGATCGGTTACCAGGCTGGCACGGGCGGATTCCTGCGCCTGCCAGCTTATCTGATGCCGCTGGCCAGCGGCATCCTGCCACGACAAACGCTGACTGCCCGGCAGTTCGAACACCACATGCTGAAAATTCCAAAGCTGCAGATGGGCGATGGCGGTATCGGCTTCCAGTTTCCAACCGGCCATTGGGCCATTGGGCCCGTCTTGCGGCTTTTCGCCCAGGCTCACGCCTTCCAGGCGCAGGCTCAGACGATAGGGAAAGCCGCCGCGCCGCATGGCGCCGATTTCTGCCAGGTGGCCCTGCTGCCGCTCGGCGGCAACGAAATCCAAGGCTGCCTGCTCCACCCGGCCGATCAGGTGGCTCCACAGCGCATAATAGGCCAGCAGGCCGCCCAGGACGGCGCCGACCAGAAACAGAAAACGCAGTCGCATGCCGTTTATATAGCAATCCCCGGCCATGCTGGCCATGGCTGGCCAATCGGTTTTCCCGGCGCTAGTGTGGCGCAACCTCAATATCCGTTTCAGTGATGACTGCGCAAAAATCTCCGTCCGATCAGCCTGCTTCGACCCACTCTGCTGCGGGTCAATCAGGCCTTGTCCTGGCAATGATGCCCGGCCTGTTCGTGCTGCTCTGGTCCACCGGCTTTATCGGCGGCAAGCTTGGGCTGCCCTATGCCGAACCGATCACCTTTCTGGTTGTGCGCTTTGCCATCGTAACCGTATTGCTGGCTGGCTTTGCGGGTCTTACCAGTGCGCCCTGGCCGAAAAGCTGGGCCGCAATCGGGCATATCGCGGTGGCCGGCATGCTACTGCATGCCACCTATCTGGGAGGCGTTTTCACCGCGATGTATCTGGGCGTGCCGTCGGGGGTCGTTGCGGTGATCGCCGGCATCCAGCCGCTGCTGGTGGCGGCAGCCGCCGGCCCGCTGCTGGGCGAGCAGATCAGCCGGCGGCAATGGCTGGGCCTGCTGCTCGGCCTGGCCGGGGTTCTGCTGGTGGTGTGGAGCAAACTCGATATCGGTATCGGTTCGCCGTTGGGCTATGGGTTGGCGGTGCTGGGCCTGTTCGGCATTACCATCGGCACGGTGTATCAGAAGAAATTCTGTCCCGGCCTGGATCTGCGCAGCGGCAATGCCATCCAGTATGCCGTCTGCGTGGTTGCGCTCGCGCCGTTCGCGCTGCTTTTCGAAAACCGGATTATCGTCTGGCATGAGGAATTCTTGTTCGCGCTGGGTTGGCTCTGCATAGTATTGTCGCTGGGTGCCATCAGTCTGCTTTTCCTGCTGATCCGGCGCGGTGCGGCGGCCCAGGTCTCCAGCCTGTTCTTCCTGGTGCCGCCCTGCACGGCGCTGGTAGCGTATTTCCTGTTCGATGAGCGGTTGGGCTGGCTGGCGCTGCTCGGCATGGCGCTGACCATGCTGGGGGTCGCCCTGGTCAATCGTAAATAGACGTAAGGCGCAAATAGCCGTGAAGCGCAAAGCGTGGTGGATTGTAAGACTGGCCGATTGCAAAGCCCGATGAGCCGCAAGAATCACATTCCCTTCGAAGCCGAAGAACCCCTGCCGGGCGAGCAGGCGCCGGATTATCCGCGCATCAAAGTGCCCAGGGGCGAGGAACTCTGGGTCTTCGGCTATGGCTCGCTGATGTGGGATCCTGGTTTTCCGGTGGAGGAGCGGGCCACGTCGCGGCTCTGGGGTTATCACCGCGCTTTCTGCGTCTGGTCGCATCGCTATCGCGGCACGCCGGAAGCGCCGGGCCTGGTGCTGGGTTTGAAGCCGGGCGGCTCGTGCCTCGGCATTGCCTTCCGCGTCGCCAAGCGGCATCACGAAGCCACCATCGATTATCTGTATCGCCGAGAGATGTTTTCCGGCGTGTACCGGCCTGGCTTCCATGTCGCCGAAATGGCGGGCCAGCGCCGCCGCGTGCTGGCTTTTGTGGCGGATCACAAGCACCGGCAATATGCCGGCCAGCTTGATCTGCCGCAAACCGCCCAGGTGATTGCTGCCGCCCATGGCCGACGCGGGCCGAATTTGGATTACCTGGCCAACACGGTGTCCCATCTCGATGCCTTGGGTATCGGCGATGGCCCTCTGCATGGTTTGCTGGCCGAGGTGCGTCGGCTACACTCCGCCAAGGCCATACAGGGATCCTGACCATGCAGATGATCAAACTCGGTTCCACCGGTATGTCGGTATCGCGGCTCTGCCTGGGTTGCATGACCTATGGCGATCCCGGCTGGCGCGAGTGGGTGCTCGATGAAGCCGCCAGCGAACCGTTTTTTCGCCGGGCCGTGGAAGCCGGCATCAATTTTTTCGATACGGCAGACATGTATTCGCTCGGGGTGTCCGAGCAGATCACCGGCCGCATGCTGAAGAAATACGCCAAGCGCGACGAGATCGTGCTGGCCACCAAGGTGTACAACCCGATGGGGCCGCATCCCAATCAGGCCGGCCTGTCGCGCAAGCATATCATGCAGGCCATCGATGCCAGCCTGCGGCGTCTGGGCGTGGAATATGTCGATCTCTACCAGATCCATCGCTACGATCCGCTCACGCCGGTCGAGGAAACCCTCGAAGCGTTGCATGACGTGGTGAAGGCCGGCAAGGCGCTCTATATCGGGGCGTCTTCCATGTATGCCTGGCAATTCGCCGATGCGCTGCATCGCCAGCGCGCCAATGGTTGGGCGCGTTTCGTCACCATGCAGAACCACTACAACCTGGTCTACCGCGAGGAAGAGCGCGAGATGTTGCCGCTTTGCCGCGCCATGGGCATCGGGGTGATTCCGTGGTCGCCGCTGGCGCGCGGTTTCCTGGCCGGCAATCGCCTGAAACAGGGCTGGGGCGATACCGTGCGCGCCAAGACCGACGATTTCGCCCAGAATCTCTATTACCAGCCCGGCGATTTCACCATCGCCGAACGCGCTGCCGATCTGGCGCAGAAGCGCGGCGTGAAGCCGGCACAGATCGCGCTGGCCTGGATTTTGAGCAAGTCTGCGGTCAGTGCGCCGATCATCGGCGCCAGCAAGCCAGCGCATCTGGAGGATGCCTTGGCTGCGCTGGAGCTGAAACTAGAGCCGGAAGAGATTGCCTTACTGGAAGAGCCCTACAAGCCGCATCCCATCCTGGGGCATCGTTAGGGCGCTTCATCAGGGTTAGCCTGGCGGCAGCATCGCGCGTAGGTCGCGTTTGAGAATCTTGCCGATCGCGCTGCGCGGCAGCGTATCCAGCAGATGCAGGCCGGCCAGCCGCTGGGTTTTGCCCAGTTGCGCATTGGTGGCGGCCAGTATTGTCTCGGCCGTATCCGTAGCGCCCGGTTTCAGCACCGCGAAGCCCATCGGGGTTTCGCCCCAGCGTTCGGACGGCACCCCTACCACGGCGCATTCCGCCACGGCTGGATGCATGCTCAGCGTGGCTTCCAGATCGCTGGGATAGATGTTGAAGCCGCCGGAAATGATCAGGTCTTTTTTGCGATCCAGCAGGATCAGGAAACCATCCTCATCGAAACGGCCGATATCGCCGGTGCGGATATAGCGCCGGCCTTGCGTATCGAACCATTCCGCCTCGGCGGTCTTGTCCGGCTGATTGTGGTAGCCGTTCATGATCGCGCCGGAATGACCCACGATCTCGCCGGTTTCGCCAGCAGCCACTTCGTGGCCGGCATCGTCGATCAGCTTTATCACATGGCCGGGGGCAGGGCGGCCCACGGTATGCAGCTTGTCGGGAAACAGATGCGCCTGCAGCAGGCAGGCGCCGCCGCCTTCGGTCATGCCATATACTTCGGTCATGCCGCCGGGCCAGCGTTTCAGGATATCGGCCTTCAATTCGGCGCTGAGCGGCGCGCTGGTGGAGAATTTGCCGCGAAAGGCCGACAGGTCGTAGCGTCCGAAATCCTCGCGCTGTAACAGGCGGGCATATTGCACCGGCACCAGCATGGTGTGAGTGACGCGGTGCTTCTCGGCCAGTTGCAGGTATTTCTGCGGATCGAATTTCGCCATCAGCAGCGCACAGCCGCCCAGTCCGAGCGTGGGGAAGAAGCTGGTCAGCGTGGTGTTGGAATAGAGCGGCGTGGAGAGCAGCGTGATGCTGTTTGCATCATAGCCATAGAAGGCGCCGCGCCGCACATGGCCCCAGCGCATGCGGTGCGGTTGCACGATGCCTTTCGGCGTGCCGGTGGTGCCGGAAGAGTAGATGATGTTGAAGGCATCATCCGGTGCGATATCGACCGGCCGTGGCTTGCTGCCTTCCGGCGCCAGCCAGGCTTCGAAGCTGCCGTCATCCAGCCGGATGCGCCGGAACCGGCCGGAAGCCAAGCCGGGCGGCAGGCTGGCCAGGGCAGCCTCCGCATCGGCATCCAGGAACAGGATTTTCGCATCCGCATCCAACGCCATCGCCGCCAGGCTTTCCGGCGTGGAAGACGGCGCCAGCGGCGCCACCGCCAGGCCGGCCCGCAAGGTGCCGAGATACAGCATGGCATAATTCAATGATGTGGCGGCAACGACGGCGATGGCATCGCCCTTGCCGAGGCCGTCGCGCTGCAAGGCTGCGGCGATGCGATCCATCGTGGCATCCAGCGCCGCATAGCTGATCGTGGCGGCGGGGCGATCCGGGGCGTCATCCTGCATCAGCGCCGGCTTGCCGGGTTGTTCGATGGCATGCAGGCGAAGCAGGTCTGCCAGCAGGCCGAAATCGGATTGCAGAAAATCCGTTGCAGGGCCGCTCATGGCAGAGGTTGGCCCAGCAGGCTGCTCAATTCCGCTAATGCCAGATCGGGATCGCCCACCTTGATGGTGCGCATGCCCATGGCGGCGGCGGGTTTCAGGTTGATGCCCAGATCGTCCAGGAACACCGCTTCGGTGGGTGCGATTTGCAGCAGCTTGCAAGCATGCTCGTAAAAGGCCGGTTCGGGCTTGCGCACGCCCACCTTGCTGGATTCCACCACGGCATCGAACAGGCTCAGCACGTCGGCGATGGCAGCCGCCTTGCCGCTATCCTGCGCCATGCCGGCGCCATGGCCCAACGGCATGTTGTTGGTGAGGCAGGCGGTTTTGTAGGTGCCGCGCAGCTTGCGCAGGGCGGCCACCATGCGCGGCCGCAAATCGCCCGATATCAGCGGCAGGATCTCCGATCCATGCAGCGCATGGCCAAGAGCGGTGCTTTCCGCGAGAAACAGCGTGCCGAAGCCCGCGGCATCGATCTCGCCACGCTCGAACCGCGCCCAGGCATTGCTATGCGGATTGCGGCTGTTTACGCCGCGGATGAAATCCTGCGGCAGGCCGCGCGCGGCCTCGAAGCGGCGGAAAGCCTCGAACGGGCTTGTCAGGATCACGCCGCCGAAATCCCACAACACAGCCTTGATGGCAGCGGCGGACGGGCCGGCGGCGGTCATGAATTTTCGGGCGGCTTGGGCGGCACTAGGGATTGCCGCAGATTGCTGGACAGAATCTGCACCAGCTTGCGCAGAAAAGGATCGGCTGTGGCCAGTTTTTGTTTCAACATGTCGCCCGGCACTTCATGCAATACGGATTCATCCACGGCCATCGCAGAGGCCGAGCGCGGCTTGTCGTCGATCAGCGCCATCTCGCCAAAGATGCCGCCGGCCAGAACCTTGCCGATCTCGAAATCGCCGCTGGCGTCGGACCGTGTCAGACGCACCGTACCCTTCTCGATGAAAAACATGCAATCGCCGCGGTCGCCCTGTTTGAATATTGTCTGGCCAGGCAGGTAGATGCGGCGCTTGAAGGGTTGTTTCTGAGTCGACATGGAGGCCGGCTAGCTTTTTGCGGGTATTGCTACCGTCAGTATAGAGAAATCAGCCGCATTTACTATAGCCGCAAGAGGTGCAGGTATCGCAGCCTTCCAGCTTGATCAGGCTGGGTTGGCCGCATTTCGGGCATTGCCGCAGGCCGGAAAGCGGCTTGGGTGTTTCGGCGTTGGCGGCCAGGGCCAGCGTGGCGCTTTCCTCGCGCTTCGCATCGGGGTCTGCCATGAAGCCGATATCGATCAGGTGGCGCTCGATCACCTCGCCCAGCGCCGCCAGCAGCGAGGGCACATAGCGGCCGCCGGACCAATGGCCGCCGCGCGGATCGAACACCGCCTTCAATTCGTCCACCACGAAGCTGACATCGCCGCCGCGCCGGAATACCGCCGAGATCATGCGGGTGAGCGCCACGGTCCAGGCATAATGTTCGGTATTCTTCGAGTTGATGAACACTTCGAACGGTCGGCGCCGGCCATCCTGCACGATGTCGTTGATGGTGATGTACATCGCGTGTTCGGAATCCGGCCAGACCAGCTTGTAGGTGCGGCCGGGCAGGGCCTCGGGGCGGTCCAGCGGCCGGGTCATGTAAACCACGCCGCTACCAGAAAGATTGAGGGCCGGGTCGCGGGATTTCGGCGGCAGGGTGGCCACCGGTTGCGCGGCCAGGCGCGTGGCGGGCGCCAGCGGCAATTCTGTCTGCTCCGCCTTCGGGGCCGGCTTCTGCGCCGGTTTGGCCTGCAGCACCGATCCGGTCACGTCGTTGGGGCGATAGGTGGTGCAGCCCTTGCAGCCGTTTTCATAGGCCATCAGGTATACGTCCTTGAAGGCATCGAAGCCGATATCTTCCGGCACGTTGATGGTCTTGGAAATCGAGCTGTCGACATATTTCTGCACGGCGGCCTGCACGCGCACATGATCGGCGGGACTCAGGCTTTGCGCATCCACAAAAGCATCCGTCAGCGGCGCGGTCTCGCCTTTCAGGCGGCGATACAGCCGCAGGGCATAATCGCTCACGTCCTCCTCGCGGCGCGTGCCATCGGGCATCAGCACGGCGCGGGTATAGGAAAAGGCAAACACCGGCTCCAGGCCCGAGGAGATATTGTCGGCAAACAGCGAGATCGTGCCGGTTGGCGCAATCGAGGTAAGCAGCGCGTTGCGGATGCCATGCTGCGCGATGCCGGCGCGGATATCGTCAGGCAATTCCCGGATGCTTTCGCCGGCCAGATAGGCTTCGCGGTCGAACAGCGGGAAGGCGCCTTTTTCACGCGCCAGGTCGATCGAGGCGCGATAAGCCGCATCGCGTAAATGCCGCATCCAGCTTTCGATCAAATCCAGCGAGGCTTTGCTGCCATAACGCGCGCCCACCATGATCAGGGCGTCGGCCAGCCCGGTCACGCCCAGCCCGATACGGCGCTTGGCCTGGGCCTCGGCCTGCTGCTGCGGCAATGGAAAATTCGAGACGTCGATGGTGTTGTCCATCATCCGGATCGCGGTGGCGGTCAGGCTTTGCAGCGCGGCCATGTCCAGCGCCGCATCGGCCTCGAACGGATTGCGCACCAGGCGCGCGAGATTGATCGACCCCAGCAAACAGGCGCCATAAGGCGGCAGCGGCTGTTCGCCGCAATTATGCGCGTATAGCCCGTTGGCATCGAAGGCATTCACGCCGGGAATCTGCACGTCGTAAACGGTTTCCACGCCATCGGGCAGCAGGCTTTCCACCTCGGCGGTGAAACGCTCGGCATTCGGCCGGCGGCGATAGGCGGAAAGCAGGCTGCGCAGCCGCGCGGCCTTGGCGCCGTCATGGAAGCCGATACTGTCCGCGAAACGCCCCACGCCGTGGCGCGCGATCACCAGTTCATGCTGGGCGGCGCAACCGTAATCGCGCATGCCGCCCTTGCCATCGGGCATGGCTCGCATCGCCGCCTCGCGCCGATCCCGATACAGTACGGCATTGATGCCGAACCGCAGCAGCATGCGTTGAACGGCTTGCAGCAGAGCCAGATCGCTTTGCGCCAGGCGGACGCTAACCCCCTTGGCCTGGCTGCCCTGCACCGAACCGTCGGTATCGAACAGCCCGCGCAGCAAGGCACGCTGGAAGGCCGCGGAAGCGCTTTCCATGGCGGGCGTGATGGCTTTCGGCATGCCGGGTTGCAGGCCCAGCTCCAGCGCCAGATGTTTGAGCGCGGCGGGAGCCATACGGTATTCTTCGCGCCCGGCCACCGCCATCCAGCCCTTGAAATCCGCGCGATGCGGCAGGCTCTCGGCTGCCGTCAGCGCGGCGGCCATGATGCCGTCTGCCCCATCGGGCGATGTATCGCCATTGGCAGCAGCGCGCTTGCGCCACACGCTCAGCACCGCCTTGTCGGCTTTCAGGGTGCCATCGCCCAGCAGCAGGCCGATCAGATAGCCTTCGGCCTCGCCATACGGGCCGCCCCAATCGGTGGCGGCAGTATGATCGTGCAGGAGAATCGCATCGCCGGGCTGCAGGTCCCCGGCCTTGGTCCATGCGGTTTCCTGCGACCAGCGGGTCTGTCGCGTCACTTTCAGCAACGGATGATCGGCGGTCAGGCGCAGGCTGTGGCCTTGCCGCGTTTGCAGTTTCAGCACCGGCTTTTGGCCGGTGGCGAAAAATCCCTGCGGGCCGCTGGCATGGGCTGTGCCATCCACCAGCCCCGTGAACCGTCGGCCGATCAGGTCGCGTACCTGGCGCGGGCCATCGGTGGTGTGGACCCAGGTTTCGGCCGCCACGCAAGGATTGGTTGCCGCGATGGTTTCGCAGTAATGCAGGTTGTTGCGGCGGTTGATGCGGTCGATGAAGATCACGCCCGGTTCGGCATAGCTGTAGGTGGCGCGCATGATGCGGTCCCACAAATCGCGCGCCTGCACGGTTTTGAATACCGTGCCGTTGAACTTCAAATCCCAGGGCTGGTTTTCGCGCACCGCCTGCATGAAATCGTCGGTGGCCAGCACCGACAGATTGAACATGCGCAGCCGGCCCGGATCGCGTTTGGCCTCGATGAAGGCTTCGATATCGGGATGGTCGCAGCGCAGGGTGGCCATCATCGCGCCGCGCCGATGCCCGGCCGACATGATGGTGCGGCACATGGCATCCCACACATCCATGAAGCTCAGCGGCCCCGAGGCATCGGCGCCCACGCCCTTCACCAATGCGCCGCGCGGCCGCAGGGTGGAGAAATCATAGCCGATGCCGCCGCCCTGCTGCATGGTCAGCGCGGCTTCCTTCAGATGCTCGAAGATGCCCGCCATGTCGTCGGGCACGGTGCCCATCACGAAGCAGTTGAACAGCGTCACCTTGCGGGCGCTGCCCGCGCCGGCCACGATGCGCCCGGCGGGTAGGAATTTGAAATCGCGCAGGGCCTCCAGGAATTCCGGCTGCCAGCGCGGGGCGTCGGGTTCGGCGGCTGCCAAAGCCGTGGCAATACGCGCCCAGCTATCCTCGATGGTCTGATCCAGAGGATGCCCGTCCGGCCCTTTCAGGCGGTATTTCATGTCCCAGATCTGTTGCGAGATCGGTGCGGTGGGCGACATGGGTGGTTTTTCCGGTGCGGCTTGCAGCGATAGAAAAGTGTAGCGCCGCTGGGCCGTGAGTCAACACAATGTTCTATTATTGTTTCAACAGCTTGGCCCACCGGCCTTGCGAATCAATATATTGTGGTTAAAGGGAAATTCGATTTTTTCCAGATTATCGACAGGCTGTGGATAAGACTTATGCACAGCCCTGTCCGGCACCCCTGTCAAAGCCCCAGGTGGCGCCGGGTTTCCGCTTCAAGCTGGGCGGTGCCGCCCTCGATCCGCTGCTCCAGTTCGGCCATGAAGGCGTCGCGTTTCAGGCCGGGCGCGATGGCGGGCAGGAAGCGCAGCACGATTTTCGGGCGGGGGCGATGGCCGACCAGGCGGGGCCAGCCATGTTTGGGCCAGACAAAGCCGGAATTCACCGTTGCCGGCACCACTGGTACCCCGGTTTCGCGGTAGATCGCTGCCACGCCGGGCTGATAGGGCGCAGCTTCGCCGGGCCGGGTGCGGGTGCCCTGCGGAAAGATCACCAGCACGCGGCCCTGCCGGGCGGCTTCGGCGGCGGCGCGCAACATCGCCTTGAGGGCACGGGCGCCGCCATCGCGGTCCACGGCTATCATGCCCAGCATGTGGGCGAAGCGGCCATAGACCGGGATGCGCAGCAATTCCTGCTTCAGCACCACGGCGGGATCGTCGAACAGCCGCAGCACCACCGAGGTATCCCATTGCGATTGATGCTTGCAGGCCAGCATGTAGGCGCCGCCGGCGGGCAGATGCTCGTGGCCCTGGATTTCGACATCAACGCCGACGATCCGGCATAGCAGCCAATCCACGCCATGGGCCCAGCGCCGACTGATCGGGATCAGGCGGTCGCGCGGGTTTTGCATCACGAGCATCAGCGGCAGGCTGTAGAGCGCCATTATCGCGGTCCAGAGCAGGAAGCTGATCTTGAAGATCAAACCGCGCAATTTTGAAATCAATGCCGTCATGTTCAGCCGGCCTCGCCGGCGCCGAGCAGGGCATCCACGCCATCCTCGATCCGCGCCCGCAGCAGGGCTGCCACGTATTTCAGATATTCGCCCACCAGGAACAGCCCGGCCGAGCGTTGGCGCCACCAATCCTGCACGCGCAGGAAATCCGGCTGCACCGGATGGGGCGTGATCTGCATTCCGGGCATGCGGCGGCGGAATTCCACCAGCGCACGCGGCATGTGGTAATTCGCCGTCACCAGCAGCAGCGCGCTGTAGCCATGCGATCCGGCCCAGGCCGCGCTTTCCACTGCATTGCCGGCGGTATCGGCGGCCTCGAAGCCGATATCGATGCAGCATTCCATCAAGGCGGCCAGTTCGATCTCGCTGATATTGTGGCCCTGGGTGGTGGCCAGCGCCTGGATCAGCGAGGCCTTGCTCACGCCCTGTCCGGCGCCTGAGATGAACAGCCGGTCGGCGAAATTCTCCTGCAGCAGGCGCACCGCGCTGGCCAGCCGTGCTGTGCCCCCGGTCAATACCACGATGCCGTCGTTATGCTGCTCGATCACGCTGACCGGCGGCAGATCCACCTGGCGCAGAAAGGTCAGCAGGCCGCCCAGCAGCAGCAGGCCGATGGCCAGCACCAGCAAGGCGGCATGCCGGATCATAGCGGCGCTGCCTCCGCTCCATCGGCCAGCAGGCGTTGCACGGCCTCGGCCAGATCGGCGAACACCGCCACCGGGGCGGCTTCCGGCGGCAGGCCCTTGGCCAGGGTGGCGGCGCCCTTGCCGCTGCGCACCAATATGCGGCGGCAACCGGCGCGGCTGGCGGCCAGCATGTCGGTATCGGTGTCGCCGATGAAAACCGTGTTGTCCGGCCGCTCACGGTATTTCGCCATCGCCTCGCGCATCATGCCGGGGCCGGGTTTGCGGCGTTCGGTCTGCGCCCAAGGCGGATCGGGGGCGAACAGGATGTCGTCTATCCTGGCGCCATCGACGGCGATATGCGCGCGCATGGCATCGTGAATCCGGTCCAGCATCGCTTCGTCGATGATGCCCTTGCCGATGCAGGCCTGATTGGTGCAGATCACAACCTTCCAGCCACGCGCATTCAGCGCCGCGATGGCTGGGCCGATGCCAGGAATCGGCACCCATTCGGCGGGCGATTTCACATAATCGGCGCGGTCTTGGTTCAACACGCCGTCGCGGTCGAGCAGGATCAACATGGCCCGGAATCCAATAGCATCGGCCCCTACTATAACATCCGCCGCAATTCGCCAAGCACGGTCAGCCGTGCGGTGAACACCGCCAGCGCCCAGCCCAGCAATGGCAGCGCCAGCAGCAGCGGCCAATGCCACCAGGCAAGGCCGATATCGGGCAGCATGCCGCGGCCCACATTGCCGGCCAGCAGCAGAATCGCCAGCAGCAGCAGAATGGCCAGCAGCCATCCGGCCAGGCCGCCCAGCATGGCCAGCCTGGAAACATGGCGCTGGAATTGCCGCGCCACATAGGCATCCTCGGCGCCGATCAGGTGCAGCACTTCGATCGTGTCGCGCCGCGCCGCCAATCCGGCCCGGGTGGCAAACACCACCAGCATCATCGCCGCCAGGCCCACCACCAGCACCACACCGAAACCCACCGCCTGCAGCAGCCGCGCCAGGCTTACCAGGCGGTCCAGCCAGGGTTTGGGATCGTCGATCTGCGCACCCGGCACGGTGTTTTCCAATCGCGTGGCCAGGGCCGGAATCGACAAGGCCTGGCCGGGCAGCAATTCCACATCGATCACACCGGGCAGCGGCAGGGCTTCGGCCATGCTGGCATTGGCCAGATCGCCCAGCCAGGGCCGCAGCAGGGCGGCCACGCCGTCGCGGTCCAGCGGGGTAACCTTGCCCACGCCGGGCATCGCGCGCAGCAATTCGGTGGCCGCATTCACCCGTGCTGCCATCGCCGCGCCGGGCTGATCGGCAATGCGCACGGTGAGGCGGGTGGAAACCCCCTGGCGCCAATGGCTCACCGCACTATCCAGCGCCATCGCGCCGGCCAGGGCCAGCACGGCCAGAAACACCATGGCGGCCAGGGCCCAGGGCAGAAAGCGCGCCGATGCATCGGCTTCCAGCCGCAGGTCGGATGGTATGCGCCGGGCCGGTGTGGTCATGATGCCTGGCCTGAATAAGGCTGCCCCGCCGGCGCCACCCGCAATTCGCCGCCCTTCAATCGCAGGGTGGGAAATTTGAACCGATCGAGCAGATGCAGATCATGGGTGGCCAGCACCACGGCGGTGCCCAGTTTGTTCAGTTCCACGAACAGATACATCAGCCGCTGGGCCATATCGGGGTCTACGTTGCCGGTGGGCTCGTCGGCCAGCAGCAGGCTGGGCCGGGCGATCACCGCGCGGGCAATCGCCAGCCGCTGCTTCTCGCCGCCCGAAAGCGTGGCCGGGCGGGCTTCCAGCCGGTCGCCCAGGCCCACCCAGGCCAGCAATTCGGCCACATTGTTGGTCACCCGGTCTTCCGGCACACCAGCGATACGCAGCGGCAGGGCCACATTGTCCAGAGCGCTCAAATGGTCCAGCAGGCGGAAATCCTGGAACACCACCCCGATCCGGCGGCGCAGCAGGGGCAAGGCATCGCGCTGGGCGGTGGATACATCCTGGCCGAACATGGTTATCACGCCGCGACTCGGGCGATGCGCCAGGTACATTAGTTTCAGCAGCGAGGTTTTGCCGGCCCCGGATGGCCCGGTGAGGAAGTGAAACGACCCCGGCGGCAGCGTGAAGCTGACATCGCGCAGCACTTCGGGCCCTGGCCCGTAGCGCATCCCGACATTCTGAAACCGCAACACCGTACCTAAACTCCTGCTTGCATACGCAGCTTTTGCCTGCTTACCAGGCTTTTTGCCGGTCTGCCTGCTTACGCACTCAGACCCGGTATGCTTGCCAGCCTGGACCGGTCCATCCTATAAGGGAAAGACCAGTGAAACACAAAAGGGCTGAAGCAGTTCAACGGCATGATCCTGACCTGCCCAAACTGCGCCACGCGGTTCACCGTCGATCCGGGAATCTTTGGTGGCAGCCCACGCAAGGTGCGCTGCACGCGCTGCCGCCATATCTGGCGACAGGAACCTGTGGCCGAGCCTAAGCCACCCGAGCCGCCTGCGCCACCCCCGCCGCCACCGCCGCCACCACCACCACCTCCGCCGCCGCCTCCACCGCCGCCGCCACCTCCGCCGCCGCCAACGCCGGAGCAGATGTTTCCGAGCGACACATTCGACCTGCCGGGTTCGGATGCCGGGCCGGAAGACGATCCGCCGCCGCTGCATTCGCCTTTCGAGGATGCCGAGGATGCGGCCAGCGAGGAGGGAGAACCCGATGCCGCCGAAGCCGCCATCGAGCGCCGCCGCGCCCGTCTGGCCGAGAGCGGCCTGGCCCGCAAAGCCGAAAAGGGCAAGAAGCGCGGCTCCATGGTCTGGCTGGGCTGGCTGCTTTTCTTCCTCACCGCCGGGGGCGTGGCCGGCGGCGGCTATATGGCGCGCACCGATCTGGTGGCGCTGCATCCGCCATTGGCCAAGCTATATGCATCCCTGGGCATTCATGTAGAGCCGGCGGAATGGCTGGGCCTGGAATTGCACAACCTGAAATCCGCAACCATCATCGATGGCAACGAAACCAAGATCGAGGTTTCCGGCGATGTGGTGAATGTCGGCGAATCGACTCGGCCGGTGCCACCGATTCGCGTGGCCATGCGCGGGGCGGGCGGCAAGGAACTGGCGGCTTATACGCTGACCCTGGAAGACGACAAGATCGCCGGTGGCGCCAAGCTGCCCTTCAACGCCAAATTGCCGGCGCAAAAGGAAGACGTGCTGGATCTCGAGATCGCTTTCGCGCCGCTGGGCCATCGCTGATTATTGGCGTGGGCGAGATTCCACATCGCTGAGGCAGCCGATGTGTTTCATGCTTAATATTGATTTGATTTGGATTCGCCTGGTGGTAGCCTTGCCGCAAAGGAACGGGCGATAAAGGCATTATGGCGCAAATTCTGGTAGCCGAAGACGAAATACCGGTGCGGGAATTCATCCGTCGTGTTCTGGAATCCCGCGGCCATGGCGTTACCATCGTCGGCGATGGCGCCGAAGCGCTGATCAAGCTCAATCGCACGAAATACGATCTGCTGCTCACCGATATCGCCATGCCCAACATGGATGGGGTTGAACTGGCTCTGAAGGTGGCGCGCGACTATCCCGCCATGCCGGTGCTGATGATGTCTGGCTATGCCATCGAGCGCCGCCGCGCCGTCGACCTGGTGGATCTGGCGCGCGCGGTGCTGCAAAAACCTTTCAGCATGGCCGATCTCAGCAGTGCGGTGGACAAGGCCCTGGCGGACTGAGCCTGGCTTTGCTTTAGAAGCGGCGCAGCAGGCGCTCCAGATACTCGCGCTCCAGCGTGGGCCGCTCGCGGTTGCCGGCGCGGCGCTGCAATTCTTCCAGGATGCGGCGGGTGCGGTCCAAGGCGCTGCCCTCCAAACCATCCATGCCGGGCGTCTGCTCGGCGGAATTGGGCGCATCCATGTTGTTGGTGCGGCCGAACGGATCGCGCTGACTGCGGTTGCGCTGGTTCTGCCGGTTGTCGGCGGCATCGGCCTGGCCTTGCGGGTTGCCGCGCCCGGCCTGCTGGAAATCCTGCATGCCCTGGCGCAACTGGTCCATGGCATCGTTCTGGCCCTGCATGGCGCCGTTGGGATCGTTGCCGCGCAAGGCCTCGCGGGCATCGCGCATGGCGCGGTCGGCCCGGCCCAGGGCATCGGGGATCGGCATGCCGCGTTCGGCCAGGCGGTTCATCATCTCGCCCAGGCGGCGGCGCAGGTCTTCCTGCTGACGGGCATCGGCCTCGCTTTCGCCATTCTGGCCCGGCTGGCCCTGCTGTTGGCCACGCCCCTGCTGCTGGCCGCGGCGGAAGCTACGATCCAGCAATTGCTGCTGCTGGCGCATCATCTCGCCCAGTTCCTGCATCTGCTGATTGCCCATGCCACGCTGCGGCCGGCCCTGCTGATTGCGGCCCTGCTGGTCGCGGCCCTGAGGAGCGCGGCCGATGCGCATATTCTTCATCGCATCCAGCATGCGCTGCATCTGCTCCAGCATGTCCTGGGCGCTTTGGCGTTCGCCCTGGCGTGCCATCTGCTCGGCCTGATCCATCATGTCCTGGAAGTCGTCCATATCCATGGCGTCCTGGTCCTCGGGGATTTCCTCGAGTTCCTCGCCGCGCGCCAGCCGCTCCATGGCCTCGCGCATCTTCTCTTCCAGCAGGCGCTCCATGGCTTCGCGCAATTCCTGGATGCGGCGCTGGATTTCCGGATCGTCTGCCTCGCGGTCGAAGGCATCCTGCAGGCGATCATAGGCCGATTGGAAATCCCGTTCGGCCAGGTTCGAGCGGCCGTCTTCCAGGCGCAAGGCGGTCTGCCACAGCAGGGCGGATACCGACTCGCGGCCCTTCGCCGTGCGATCCAGCCCCAGCCGGGCGGCGGCCATACGCAGCGCCAGATGCACGGCGGTATCCTCGCGGTAGGCCTCCGGCGCCAGACTGAGTGCGCGCAGCGCTTTCGCCACACGGGCATGGTCATTGGGCCGCAGCGCCAGGTCGCGGCGCTGTTCGATCAGCGCCTTTGCCACCGGATGGGTGAAGCGCCGACCGGGCAGGGTGGCGACGATGGTTTCCGACGATCCGGTCTGGCCGATGGCATCGGTGGCGATCAGGCGCAGGTTCACTTCCTGGCCGGCCAGCGGATGCTCGGTGAAATCGAAGCTGCGCTTGTCGCTGAACACACCGGCCACGGCCGGCGGCGCGGTCCAGTCCAGCAGCCAGAGTTCGCTGCTGGCGGGATGGGAGATTTCGATATCCAGCTTCTGTACGCCGTAATCGTCGCTGCCCTGCACGGATAATTCCAGTTGCGGCAGCCGGCGGTCGCGGTTGTCCTGCTTGGCCGGTTCGGCGAAAGCGATGCTGGGCGGCAGATCGGGCAGCACCTGCAGCGCCCATTCGGCCACCGGGGCATCGCGGCGCAGCAGGATCAGGTTGGTCTTGCCGCCGGCCTCGGCGAGGTTGATCTCCAGATCCAGCTCGCCATTGGCCTGATCCAGCGCAGTGAGCGGCAATTGCCGGTTGCCCAGCTTCACGGAATAGAGGTCGGCGCGGTCTGCCTGCAGGCGCAGCTTCAACGCGCTGCCGGTGGGCACTTGCAATGGTTCGGCGCTCGCCTGGCCATTGTTGAGCGCGGCGGTTTGCACCGGCTTGCCGTCGCGGCCCAGGAAAAGCGGCGCACGGCCGGTATAGAGCGGCGGCGCGATCCAGGCATCCAGGGTCATCAGCGCGCTGGGCGGCAGGGCCGTGCCGGGTTTCACGGCATCTTCCAGGCGGCGCAGCAGTTGTTCGCCCGGGCTGGTCCAGGCCACCACCAGCAGCAGGCCCAGCGCCACCCGCAGGCCCAAACGGTCGATGCGCCACCAGCCGGCCACCGGCCAGCCGGCCCGCACATTGCCCAGTCGCTGCAGCAGGCGGCGGCGATGGGCCAACCAGAGCGCTTCGGCGATGGGATCATTCTGGCCGGCGGCCAGAGTGTCGGAAAGATGGGTGAGCGGGCGGTGGCTCAGCTTGTTGCCGGTTTCCAGCCGCCGCAGGGCGTCAGTCTCGCTGGGCAGGCGAAAGCCGCGCAGGCCCAGCCACAGGCTGGCCCCCAGCAGCAGGGCAAAGCCGGCCAGGATCGCCCAATGCAGCCAGACCGGCGTGAAGCGCCAGATATCGAAGCCGACCAGGATCAGGAAAACCGCCGCAACCATGCCGGCGGGATAAAGCGCGGGCCAGAAGCGTTCCCAGAACAATGCCAGCCGCGAGGCGCGCAGGGTGACAGCGAAATCCTCCGGCATATCCTGCCGGGGTTCGTCTGGGGTGTTTCTTGTCAGCTCGCCGCCTTGTCTAGCCATGTCGGCTGGGTCTCCAGAACCGTCATGTCTTCGATGGTAGGACGGCGGCGCACGATGGCAAACCGATCGCCATGAACAAGCACCTCCGGCGCAAGCGGCCGCGCGTTATACGTAGACGCCATGGCGGCACTATACGCACCGGCCGAAAGAATTGCGAGCAAATCGCCGGCCTGCATCGGCGGCAGCGGGCGTTCCTCGGCGAAGGTGTCGCCGGTTTCGCAAACCGGACCAACAACATCCGCCGGTGCATACACGGCATCGGCGGCGGGTTCGGCCACACTCACAATGCCGTGATGGGCTTCGTAGAGCGCCGGGCGGATCAGATCGTTCATGCCGGCATCGAGAATCAGAAAGCGCTTGGCATCGGCCTGTTTCACATAGGTAACGCCGCACAGCAGCAGCCCGGCATTGCCCACGATGAAGCGGCCGGGTTCCAGGGCCAGTTCGCAGCCCAGCGGCGCGATATGCTTGCGCACCAGGTCGGCATAGGCACGCGGATCGGGCGCGGTCTCGCCGTCGTAGCGGATACCCAGGCCGCCGCCCAGATCGATGCGGGCTAGCGGCACGCCATCGGCGCGCAATTCGCGCACCAGATCGGCCAGGCGGGCGAACGTGGCATCGTAAGGCGCCAGGTCGGTCAACTGGCTGCCGATATGCACATGCACCGCCAGCGGCTTGATGCCCGGCAGCTTCATCGCCTCGGCATAGATTTCGCGTGCCCGGGCAATCGGAATGCCGAATTTATTTTCGGCCTTGCCGGTGGTGATTTTCTTGTGCGTCTTGGCGTCGATATCGGGATTGATGCGGATGGCAATCGGCGCCACCACGCCCAGCTCGGTCGCCACCTGCGAGAGCAGATGCAGCTCCGGCTCGGATTCCACATTGAACTGCAAAATCCCGGTATTGCCGGCGCGCAGCGCGGCGCGCATTTCATCGGCGGTTTTGCCCACGCCGGCGAAAATGATCTTGTTGGGCGCGATGCCGGCCTTCAAGGCCAGTTGCATCTCGCCCGCCGAAACCACATCGGCGCCGGCGCCCAGGCTGCCCAGATGGCGCAGCACGGCAAGATTGCCGTTGGCCTTCACGGCATAGGCGATCAGCGCCGGCAGGCCGGCGAAAGCTTCCGACAAAGCCGTGTAGCGGTCGGTCAGCGCCGCCACCGAATATACATAGGCAGGCGTGCCCACCGCCTTGGCGATGGCCGACAACGGCACGCCTTCGGCATGCAGCACGCCCTCGCGATAGGAAAACCACGGCATTGCAGACAATACGGAATCGGCGGTCATGCGTTTCTATCGGTTATAAGGAACGTCTGTCAGTTATAGGGAACGGGCGTGCCACGACGCGGCAGGGCGGCGGGGCGCTCGTCGGCATCGCGCGGATAATCCGGCACATCCTTGCGGCCGCAGCCTTCCAGCGCGATCAGCAGCAGGGCGGCCAGGACGCTGTAGAGGATCGGTTTGCGCATCATGCCTGTTTCCGCTTCAGGAGTTTTCTCCAGCGCACGATCTCGGCGCGCACATTCTTCGGCGCGGTGCCGCCCAGCGATACGCGGCTTTTCACCGAATTTTCCACGCCCAGCACGGAGAAGATATCGCGGGTGATGCGCGGCTCGATGCTTTGCAGCTGTTCCAGCTTCAAGGCTTCCAGCGGCTTGCCCTCGGCTTCGGCGATGCGCACGGCGCGGCCGGCGATGTGGTGCGCTTCGCGGAACGGGATGTCCAGCTTGCGCACGCACCAATCGGCCAGATCGGTGGCGGTGGTATAGCCTTCGCCGGCGCTTTCGCGCAGGCGGGTTTCGTTGGCGGTGAAGTCGCTCACCATGCCGGCGGTGGCGGCGATGCACAGCTCCAGGGAATCCGCGGCATCGAAGGTGGGTTCCTTGTCTTCCTGCATGTCCTTGCCGTAGGTCATCGGCAGGCCCTTCAGGGTTACCAGCAAGGCATTCTGCGCCCCCAGGATGCGGCCCACCTTGCCGCGCACCAGTTCGGCGGCATCGGGATTGCGCTTCTGCGGCATCATCGACGAGCCGGTGGTGAAGGCATCCGACAGCGCGATGAAGCGGAATTGCGCCGAGCACCAGATCACGATCTCTTCCGCGAAACGCGACAGATGCACGGCGCACAGCGCGGCGGCGGACAGGAATTCTATGGCGAAGTCGCGGTCCGACACGCCATCCAGCGAATTCGCCGTGGGGGCCTCGAAACCCAGCGCGCGGGCGGTATCGCGGCGGTCGATGGGCAGCGATGTGCCGGCCAGCGCGCCCGAACCCAGCGGGCTGAGATTCAGCCGCTTGCGGGCATCCTGGAAGCGGCCACGGTCGCGCCCCACCATCTCCACATAAGCCATCAGGTAATGCCCCAGCGTCACCGGCTGGGCGGCCTGCAGATGGGTGAAGCCTGGCATCACGGTATCGGCATGCTGTTCGGCGCGCGCCAGCAAGCGAGCTTGCAGGTCGGCCAGGCCGGCATCGATGCGGTCGATGGCATCGCGCACCCAGAGCCGGAAATCGGTGGCCACCTGGTCGTTGCGCGACCGTGCGGTATGCAGGCGGCCGGCGGCCTTGCCGATCAATTCGGTCAGCCGGGTTTCCACATGCATGTGGATGTCTTCCAGCTTGGGATCGAAGCGGAATTTGCCGTCCTCGATCTCACGCAGAATTGTGTTCAGCCCGCCGGCGATGGCTTTGCCTTCCTTGGGCGTGATCAGGCCCTGTTTCACCAGCATGGCGCAATGGGCCAGAGAACCGGCAATATCCTGGCGGTAAAGCCGCTTGTCGAAGCCGATGGAGGCGTTGATCTCCATCATGATGGCTGCCGGCCCGGCCTGGAAGCGGCCGCCCCATAGAGAATTGGCGGCTTGTTTAGCCGGCGCGGTACCCTTAGATGACGGTGTGCGCTTAGATGATGTGGTGCGTTTGGCCATGAGGAATGCGATGCGTTTAAAGCTGCCGATGCTAGGATTTCTGCTCGCCCTTGGGCTGTGCCTGCCAACCCTGGCTTGGGCCGGCACACTGCCGCTGCAAGGCGATATGGCCAAACTTACCGTCAGCGACCCGCCAAAGCCAGTGGCGGACGCGGTGTTCCGCGACGAAAACGGCGCCGAGATGACGCTTGCGGCCTTCAAAGGCAAGGTGGTGGTGCTGAATCTCTGGGCCACCTGGTGCATTCCCTGCCGGGCCGAGATGCCCTCGCTGGACAAGCTGGCCGCCAGCATCACCGATCCGGATTTCAAGGTGGTTACCGTGGCGCAGGATCGTGCCGGGCCCGAGAAAGTCCGCAAATTCCTCGACGAACTCGGCACCAAGAACCTGCCGGCCTATATCGACACCACGATGCGCTCGGCCCGGGCCTGGAATGCCGGCGGGCTACCCGCCACGATTTTGATCGACCGCCAGGGCCGCGAAGTGGCGCGCCTGCTGGGCGAGGCCGATTGGTCGGGCCATGCGGCGCGGGCTGTGATCGCGGAATTGCTGCTGCGGAAATGAAAAACGCCGGGCCAGGGTGCAGCCTGGAGCCCGGCGTTAAAAACGGCGCTGTGCTTTAGCGCGTGGGCGTCGGATGCTCGCCGCGATAATCGTAGAAGCCGCGCTGCGCCTTCTTGCCCAGCCAGCCGGCTTCCACATATTTCACCAGCAGCGGGCAGGGGCGGTATTTGCTGTCGGCCAGGCCCTCATACAGCACCTGCATGATCGACAGGCAGGTATCCAGGCCGATGAAGTCGGCGAGCTGCAACGGCCCCATCGGATGATTGGCGCCCAGCCGCATGGCGGTGTCGATGGCTTCCACCGAACCCACGCCCTCATACAGCGTGTAGATCGCCTCGTTGATCATCGGCAGCAGGATGCGGTTGACGATGAAGGCCGGGAAATCCTCGGCATTGGCCGGGGTCTTGCCCAGTTTCACGGTCAGCTCGCGCACCGCCTTGAAGGTGGGCTCCTCGGTGGCGATGCCACGGATCAGCTCCACTAGCTGCATCACCGGCACCGGGTTCATGAAATGCATGCCCATGAACTTTTCCGGCCGGTCGGTGCTGGAAGCCAGGCGGGTGACAGAGATCGACGAGGTGTTGGTGGCGATAAGGGTATCCGGGCGCAACACCGGGCAAAGATCGGCGAAGATCTTCTTCTTCAACGCCTCATTCTCGGTCGCCGCTTCGATCACGATATCGGCGGCGTCGAAAAAGCGCAGCTCGGTGCCGGTCTTGATCCGGCCCAGGGCGCCGGCGCGGTCGGCTTCGCTGATTTTGCCACGGGCGACCTGGCGGCCCATATTGCCGCCGATCGTATCCACGGCCTTTTCCAACTGGGCTGCATTGAGATCCTGCAGCAGGACATCATAGCCCGCCAAGGAGGCGACATGGGCGATACCGCTGCCCATCTGACCCGCGCCGATCACCCCGATGGTCTTGATCATGCCTGATGTCCTGACTGCCTGTTGAACGATGCGACGTGATTACTTGGCCAGCTCGGCTGCGAGCTCGGGCAGCACCTTGAACAGGTCGCCCACCAGACCGTAATCGGCCACCTGGAAGATCGGCGCTTCTTCATCCTTGTTGATGGCGACGATCACCTTGCTGTCCTTCATGCCGGCGAGATGCTGGATCGCGCCGGAAATGCCCACCGCGATATAGAGTTGCGGCGCCACGATCTTGCCGGTCTGGCCGACCTGGTAATCGTTGGGCACGAAGCCGGCATCCACGGCGGCGCGGCTGGCGCCCACGGCGGCGCCCAGCTTGTCGGCCACCGCCTCGATCAGCTTGAAATTCTCGCCCGAACCCATGCCGCGACCGCCCGAGATGATGATCTTGGCGGAGGTCAGTTCCGGACGATCCGACTTCTGCAATTCCTGGCCCTTGAAGCTGGACAGGCCCGGATCGGTAGCAGCCGTGCCGGTTTCCACGGCAGCCGAACCGCCTTCGGCGGCAGCGGCGGGGAAGCCGGTGGTGCGCACGGTGATCACCTTGATCGGATCAGCCGACTGCACGGTGGCCATGGCGTTGCCGGCATAGATCGGGCGCACGAAGGTATCTTCGCTCTTCACGGCGACGATGCCGGAAATCTGTGCCACGTCCAGCAGGGCGGCCACGCGCGGCAGCACGTTCTTGCCCGAGGTGGTTTCCGGCGCCAGCACGGCCTTATAGCCCTTGGCCAGACCGGCGATCAGCACGCTCAACGCCTCGGCCAGGCCATTGGCGTAATGCGCCGCATCCACATGGATCACCTTGGCCACGCCAGCGATTTTCGCGGCGGCGGCGGCGGCGGCTCCGGCATTGCTGCCGGCCACCAGCACATGCACCTCGCCGCCGAGCGCGGCAGCCGCGCTCACGGTGTTGAAGGTGGGCGCCTTGATGGAGGCGTTATCGTGTTCGGCAATTACCAGGCTGCTCATATCAGATGACTCCCGCTTCGGTCTTC
>NZ_JAHBYG010000043.1 GCF_019636075.1 Ferrovibrio sp. | reverse complement strand
GCCGCGGAAACCCTCGCTGCCTTGCGCTGATGGCCGGCCTGCCCACCCTTATCCTCGGTGTGGTGCTGGCAACGGTGTATTTCCTGCCGGCGCTGATCGCCCATCGCCGCCGAGCGCCCCGGGCCGGCTTGATCCTGCTGGCCAATATCGTTCTGGGCTGGACCATCCTCGGCTGGATTGTGCTGCTGCTGATGGCTTTGCGGCCAAAGGGTTAATTCCCTGGCGCCGCAGGCAGTTAAGCCTTGCCAAGCCGGCCGTGAATGCCGAAAATCCCCGGGTCAGTACGG
Source organism: Ferrovibrio sp. (assembly GCF_019636075.1). Classification (GTDB taxonomy): domain Bacteria; phylum Pseudomonadota; class Alphaproteobacteria; order Ferrovibrionales; family Ferrovibrionaceae; genus Ferrovibrio. The sequence goes on along the minus strand of NZ_JAHBYG010000043.1, from coordinate 36,632 downwards.
CACCGGGGGCCCCAAAACGTGAAGCCGAAGCGACGGATGAACAGCTATTGCCTGCTGCTGGCCGAAACGGTCGTGCGGGCGATCCGTAAGCCTGCCCGTCTGGCGGCTGCTATGGGCTTGATTGTGGCGATCGGCGCTACCGGTTCGCTCGCCGGCCCGGGCTGGGCGCAAACCTTGCCGCAATATGCCAATGATGTGCATCTGGGTGTGGCATCCTGCGCCGGTTCCACCTGCCATGGCGCCGTTACGCCCTGGCGCGGTTCCACCGTGCTGCAGAATGAATACGTCACCTGGCAGAGCAAGGATCCCCATGCCAAGGCCTATGCGGTTCTGCTGAACGAGGATTCGCGGCGCATCGCGCGCAATCTCGGCCTGCCCAATGCCCATGAGGCGAAGATCTGCCTGGATTGCCACGCCAACAACGTGCCGGCCAATCTGCGCTCCAAGACCTTCCAGATTTCCGATGGCGTAAGCTGCGAGGCCTGCCATGGCGGCGCGGTGCGCTGGCTCGGCGTGCATATCTCGGGTGCGGCAAACCATGCCCAGAACGTGGCCGCCGGCATGTATCCCACCGAAGATCCGGTGGCGCGTGCCAAGCTGTGCATGAGCTGCCATGTCGGCACCAAGGATAAATTCGTCACCCACAAGATCATGGGTGCCGGCCATCCGCGCATGCCCTTCGAGCTGGATACCTTCACCGTCACCCAGCCGGCGCATTTCCGCATCGATGCCGATTACCAGCAGCGCAAACGGGTGGCCGACCCGGTGCAGACCTGGGCGGTGGGCCAAGCCGTGGCCGTGCAGATGACGCTGGAAGGCCTGGCCGATCCCAATCGCAACCGCCAGGGCATCTTCCCCGAACTGGTGTTTTTCGATTGCCACGCTTGCCATCATCCGATGTCGAACCTGCGTTGGGAACCCCGCGCCTCCACCGGGCTCGGCCCCGGCGTGGTGCGGCTGGCCGATGGCAACATGATCATGCTGCGCATCATCGCGGGCCAGATCGACCCTGCGCTGGGCGAACGCCTGCTGCAACAGAGCCGCGCGCTGCATGCCGCCACCGCGCAGGGCATGGATGCGGTGGCCACGGCCGCCAGCGCCATGCGCGGCATTGTCGATCCGCTGGTCACCCGCTTGGCGCAAACCCGCTTCGACGGCAAGGCGATGGGCGAATTGCTGCGCGCCGTGATCCGCGAGGGCCTGGGCCGCGAATACACCGATTATGCCGCCGCCGAGCAGGCCACCATGGCGATTGCCGCCATCCTCAATGCGATGAAGCGCGGCGGCCATATCGATGAAGCGCAATACAAGCGCTACGACGCCGTGCTGGATAAGGCCTACAAGGCGGTGGAGCGCGACGAAGCCTTCAAGCCGAAGGATTTCATCGCCGCGCTGGATGCACTCGACCAGGTGGTTCTGAAGAACTGAGGCAGGTAGTTGGTCTCATATATTTTTGCAGATGCTGATTATGTTTAAAGCGGGCAAGGCCTAAACTTTTCAATCTGATTTCCATTCGGGGGTCATTGCCAGCAAAGCATCTTTAATTCCTTTGCATCCGTAGACTGGGTAGGCGCGCATAAGGCGTGTTAGATTGAAATAAGCATATAAATCAAAAGCATTCATGCCATTGCGCGTGTATATGCCATAACGAAGGCCATCGGTTACGATGAGCCTACGGCATTTCGTTTTCCCTTCGGCATAGTCATTCGCTTGCGATTTGGCTGTTAGGCAAGAGTTACCCATTTTCTTAGCCTCCACAACTACCTGAAGGGACTGGTCGGATCTGGGTAGTTGCTCGAACAAAGCAATGTCAACACGGTTCCATTCAATCGCCATCCGTTGTGGCGTCCAACCTAAAGCGCGCAGTAAGGGAGCAACCAGATACGCGACTGTTTCACGTTCGGATGGTGCGTGGGAACGCTGGTACCATTTTGCGATTCTTGTGAGTTCGCCAATCTCATTAATGAGATTGGTTATTGATGCGGCGGCGACCCCTTGATCGAAAAGAAATTCAGATATTTCGTTGATTTGCACTTCGTCTTTTTCATTCGAAGTGGGTAGTTTCGCAAGCGAAAGTGTTGAATTATCGGGAGCAATTTCAAGCGAAGAGAGCCAATCTGATACGGGGCCCTCATTCAGTTTCTGCGTTGTATCGCCAAGTTTTAACGCATAAGGCTTAAACTTTTCAGGCCTGTCAATGTTGTGCCAAAGCCAACGGACGCGGCGGACATGCTGTAAATCCCAGCCGTCAATATCGCCAAATTCTTCGCGGTATTCATACGCTCCAACAACCTGTCCTACGGCTCGTACGGTATTAGTTCCATGGCGCAAGACAACAATGTCACCATCTTGCATATCATCGCAGAACCGCTTCAGATCGGTAATCTTCCTTGAAGATCTATCGCTTTCTAGAAGGCGTCCTTTGCAATCAGGCCACCGGCCGGCATATCCGGGGCCATTCAAAATTACCCCCCATTTGATGCACAGTTCTGCATAATCACGATCTGTATCACCTGCTGCTTGCTGCCATATGGTTTTGTTGGTGATATCCATTAGGAACTCCCTGAAAAGGGGTTTATTCATTCATCTTGCAGTAGGCGAATTGGCAACAATTTATGTTTGATTTTTCTGCGTTTGATTGGCTTGGAAATGGTCGGTAATCGCAGGGGGGATTTTTCAATTTTGGTCTGAGGTCCGTACTTTCTTTTAATTCTGCCGCCCGGCCCCTCAATCGCCGGCGAAAATGTTGTCCGGGTTGCGCGGCGGCGGCGAGATGCCGCGGCCCATCAGGGTGAGCACGGCCTGGAATTTGCGCTGCAGATCCTGGCTGGCATCGCGCGCCTCGCGCTGATTGCGGATCACGCGCGGGGTGAGCATCACCATCAATTCGGTGCGGGCGCTGGCATTGCCCTTGGTGCCGAACAGCGCGCCGATCAGCGGCAGGCGGTGCAGGCCGGGAATGCCGCGATCGGTCACGGTCTGGCTGTCGCGGATCAGGCCGCCCAGCACCACGGTGTCGCCGGTATTCACCGCCACGGTGGAAACGATGCGGCGCTGGTTGATGGTGGGCGACTGGATGGTGGCGCCGGCATTGGGCTGGGTCACGTCGCTCACTTCCTGGGCGATTTCCAGGGTGACGAGGCCCGAGGCATTCACGCGCGGCACCACTTCCAGCATCACGCCGGTATCGCGGTAATCGATGGCATTGGCGATGCTGGTGGAATTGCCGGTCGGCGTGACGCTGCCGGCCGGGGCTGCCACCACCGACTGGGTGATGATCGGCACCGCGCTGCCCACCTGCAGGCGGGCCACCTGGTTATCCAGCACCAGCAGGCTGGGCGAGGAGATCATGTTGAGTTCGGTGATCGAACTGAGCGCATCCAGCACCACGCGCGGCGAGCCGCCACGGGTGACGAAGACCGACAAACCGCCCAGTGTATTGTCCAGCCCGCTGGCGATATTGGTGTTGAGTGCGGGCTGCGCGCCGCTGAGAATCCCGGTCAGGCCGCTGCTGCCGCCGAAGGGGTCGCCGCGCAGATAATATTGCACGCCGAAGCGCAGGCTGTCGTTCAGCGCCACTTCCACGATGCTGGCTTCGATCAACACCTGTAGCGGCACCAGATCGAGTTTCGAGAGGGTTTCCTCGATGCTCTGGTATTCCGCCGGCGTGGCATAGGCCAGGATGGCGTTGTTGGCTTCGTCGGCGATGATGCGCACGCCATCGGGCTCGCCGCTGGCATTGCGCGGCAGATCGCCGCCGGCCGCTTCGCCGCGATTGCCTGCGCGTTGCAACGGCGCGGGGTTTGCCTGCGCATTGGCGGCGACATTGCGGCTGGTGGCATAGCCTGCGGTCTGGCCGGGCATGCCGCCGGTCAATCCCGGCGGCATCACGCCGGCCTGTTCACCCAGGCCGAACACGCCGCGCAAGGTGCGCGCCACGGCAGCCGCCTTGCCATTCTGCATGTAATAGACGAACAGCCGGCGCTGGGCGGCGTTGCGGGTGCGGTCCAGCCGGGCGATCCAGTTGCGTGCTTCCTCGATATAGCGGGGCTGCGACGTGATCACCATGACGGCATTCATGCGTTCGATCGGGATGATGCGCACGGCACCATCCAGCATGCCGGATTTGCCGCTCTGGAACAGGTTTTCCAACTCCAGCGCCAAAGTGGCGGCATCGGCCTGCATCAGGCTTTCCAGCAACACGGTCTGGCCGGCCAGCATGTCCACGTCGAAAATGCCGATGGTGTCTTCCGCCAGTTTCAGATCATTGGCGTTGCCCTGCACGATCACCAGGCCGCGCGCGCTATCGGCTAGCAGCAGCTTGCCATCGCCCAGCACCGGCTTGAGGATCTTGCCGATTTCCTCGGCTGCCACATGGCGCAGCGGGAAGACACGCAGGTTGCCGCCGCCGCCGCCGCCGCTGCCGCCTGTGCGCGGTGCGGCGCTGCCAATGCTGCGCGGCTGGCTTACGCTGCCGGCATTGATGCCGCGGCTGACGCGGTACACGCCGGCGGCTGCCGAGATGCCGAGATTGTTGGCATGCAGCAGGCTTTCCAGGGTGGGCAGCAATTGCTCGCGGGTGAGCGGCTGAGCGGTGCGGAAACTGATGCGGCCCTGCACATCGGGGTCGATCACGTAATTCACCTGCAGCAGGTCGCGCAGGATCACCTGGGCCACCTCGCGGATATCGGCTTCCTCGAAATTCAAGGTGATATCGCCGGCTGCGCGCGGCGCCACGGCGGCGGGGCGGCCCTGCAGCGTCACCGCCTGGCGCGCGCCGGCTCCGGCGCCGGGATAGATTTCCGCGATCTTGCCGCCGCTCTGGCCTGGATTGCCGGGCCGGATCGGGCCGGAGATGCGATCATTGCGCACCTGTTGCTCGGGCAGTTTCGGCTGCGGTGCGCCCGGCTGTTCCTGGTCCACCGTGCAGCCGAACAGCAGCAGCCCGAGCGCCAGCATGGGCAAGAACCGGCCAGGCAGCAGGGAGAGCAGGCGTTTGGGGCGCTTTTGCATGGCTTTCACAATACCCGAATATGCTTGCATCACAACAACCTGTCTTATTTGGCGGGCGCTTGCGGCGCTACAGGCGGATTGGGCCTGAGCCGCACGCTTTCGCTGGCCGCACCGCGCCGCAGCAGCAGGCCGCTTTCGCTCACCTCGGCCAATGTCCAGTCATCCAGCAGGCTGCCGGCGGCCTGCAGCCGGGCCGCGCCGCCTTCCAGCGGCGCCAGCACCGCCGAACGCTTGCCGCCCGCCGATACGATACCGAGCAGCCGGTATTTGCCCAGCACAACCGGCCCGGCCGGCTGGGCCGGTTGGGCGGCGGTTGCCGGCATGCGGCGGCCGGGTTCGAAAAGCGGGCGCTGCAGCGTGGTCCGCAAATCCGCCAGCGGCGGCAGGGCCGCCATGGCTGAGGCATCGGCGACGGGCGCGGGATTCAGGATTGCCGCTGGTGTCGGTGCCATGGGCCAAGTATAGGCGATGCTGGCACCGGCCAGCAGCAGGATCAGCAACGGCCAGGCGATCTTCGTGGGTGCGGGATGCATGCTCATTCCAGCCCCCGGAAGCCGATCAGATCAAGCGTGGCATCCAGCCGTGTCGGTTCGTTTTCCGCGCTGCCGCGGGCTGTCCGTAGCAGCAGGCCTTCCACCAGCAGCGTGGGGCGTGCGCTTTCCAGCGCATGCAATGCCGCTTGCAGGCCGGCGGTATCGGCGCTGAATTGCGCGCGCAGGCCGATGGCGCCATCCGGGCGTGGTGCACCGGGGCGCGGCTGCAACGCCACAACCGCGCCGCCGGCGCCCTCGATCACGCTTTTGGTGAATTCCAGCAGGCCGGCCAGGGCAGCGGTTTCGCTGCTGGCGCGGATCAGGCTGTCGGTATCCTGATCGGCAAGCGCTGGCCTTTGCGCGGCGCGGCGCAGCAGATCGGCCTCGCTTTGCAGGCTGTCCAATTCGGCGCGCAGCAGCCGGTATTGCCCCAGGCCGAAACCGCCGGCGGCCAGCAGAATGCCAAGGCCCAGCAGAACCATCAGCGGCATCGCCAGGCGGTTCATGGCGCCGCCTCGATCTGGATGGCGAAATGAAACCGCTCGCGGCCACGCAGCGGATCGCGGGTCAGCGGAGTGAGAAACCGCACGCGGCCGAAAACCGGGCTGGCCTCGATCAGGCCCACCAGCGGCGCTGCCGCCTGGGCCAGACCTTCGATCTCAAGCTGGCCATCGGCGAGATTGAGTTGCGTGAGCCAGACTTCATCGGGCAGCAGCCGGCTCAATTCCTCCAGCAGCATGGTGGCATGGCCATAATGCATGCGTGCGGCGGCCAGGGCAGCCAGGCGTTCGCTCTGGCGCGGATCGGTTTGCGGTTTTGCCGCCACCTGCTGTTTCAGCGCGGCGATCTGCTGCTGCGTGGCCTGGCGTTGCACAAGCAGATGCGCGAATGGTGCGGCCAGGGCTGCCAGCAAAGCCAACAGCGCAACACCCCACAGGATGCGCGTGGTCCAGGATCGGCGTTTGGCCGGACGCTCAGCCATCGGCAACAGATTGAGGCGGCTTTGCAACAGCAGCGGATCGGTGCCGCCGATCACGCGATCCGGCGTGAAGCCCAAGGCCTGCAGGGCGGCGCGCAGGCTTTCCTTGGGCGCCAGTTGCAGCAGCACGCGCAGGCTTTCGCCGCGTTTCTCCAACGGCAGAAAATCATAGGCCAACTGTTCGGGCGGCAAGGGTGACAGGCGCTCGAGTTCGAAGGGGATGATGGCGGCCAGGCTGTTTGCCGCCTTGGCGGGCAGGGTGATTTCCTTGACCAGCACGGTATCGCTGCCGAGCCGCAACACGATTTCATCACAGGGCAGGGCGGCCAGTTTCGCCGCATCGCCCGGTGCAAGCGGTTCGGCGCCGCCGGGCGGTTGGCTGCCGCGCTGGCGCCGGAGAGTCAGGGTTTCGCCCTGCTGGTCCAGCAGCAGGCGTTGGGGTTCCAGGCCCAGCAGGCGCAGCAACACGGGCGGCAGCAGCGCCGCAAGGCCGCTTCCGTGCAGAGACAGGCTGCTATGCATCAGGCCGATGCCCATACCGTCTTTCCCCCAACGGTGCGTATTTTACGACGGCAGATCATATTGCGCCATGATTTGCCAACTGTGTTTGCCGGTCGGCTGGGCGGATATCACATGCCGGCGGCGCGATGCTGCGATGCCTGCCGATTGATCCTGCGGTTGCACGGTAACATCCACCACATCCAGCCCTGCCAGGGCCGATTGCACGATGCCTTGCCGCAGCAGCAGGCGCGCGGCATCGGGTGGCATATGCAGGATCAGCGGCAATTCGCTTAAGGATTCCATCGGCGCATTGCGCGGGCCATAGGGCTTGCCGGCGGCGCGATAGGCCGGCGCTTCGGCGCCATTGGGGCGCTGGCTGCCATCGCTGTCGATCCAATCGGCCAGGGCCGAGGCGGCGGCATCGGCGCTGCCGGCCGGAAGGCCGCCATCGCGCAATAGGCGCAGGATTTCGGCCTGACCGGCGGTGTTGAGGTCCAGCAGGCTGGTGCTTTCGGCAATCCTGACGCTGACGATGAAGCCGTCGATCTCCAGCGGCGCGATGCGGCGCTGTTCGCGCAGCAGGCCATCCAGGCCCAGCGCCAGGCCGGCTTCCATCGCCTGGTTCAGCCGCGCGCGTTGCACGATATTCGCCGTGCCATGGGCTTCGGTAACCCCGCGCTCGGAGAGCAGCAAGGTGGCACCGGCCAGCAAAGCCAGGCCGAACAGCACGGCAATCAGCGCAAAGCCATTCGGCGTTTTGGTCGGCCCCGGTTTCATCGCAGAATCCCTGGTTTCATCGCAGAATACCTGCGGCGATATCCACGATCAGCGGCGGCAGGCTGGCGCCATCCTTGCGCTGCACATCCACCCGCACGGCAGCCGGCAGATATTCGCGGCCCAGCCAATCCTCGTGCCATTGCCGGCCATCGTGATAGGCAAAGCGCAGGCTGGCGGCATCATGCAGCAAGGCTACGCTTTCGGGGTTGTCCGCTGCCGCGCCGCCGGGAAACGGCGGCGGCAACAGCGTGAAGCGCAGCACATCGCCCTGCAGGTCGAAACGGCCGAGCTCCAGCCCGCGCGCGGTTTCCAGCGGCAGGGTCAACGCCATCGCATCGCCTTCGAAAAACATGTTCAGCCGCCCGCGCTCGATGCGGCCGATCGGTGGTGCCGCATGCAGCAGGCGGCGCAGCAGATGCATGCTTTCGCGCAACGCCTCGCTGGCATCGGCATGGCGCTCCACGCGGCGCAGGCTGTCGAGATTGCCGCGCAACGCCCCGGCCAGCAGCAACGCCGCCAGGGCCGTGATGGCCAGGGCCACCAGCAATTCCACCAGGGTGAAGCCCGCCGCTTTCTTCATGGCCGGCGCTCCACCAGGCGCAGGCTGGACAGCGCGATATTGGCATCGTTGGCGGCATCGCGCACCGTTACGCTGACCTGCCAAAGCCGTGGGCCATCCAGCAGCGCGCTGCCTTCGCGCGGTTGCAGGCTGAGTTGCCAGCGCAGGCCGCTTTCTTCGCCTTGTTCCTCGCCGGGCCGCCAATCCTGGCGCAGCGCCAGTTCCGAAAGCTTGCTTTCCGCCAGCAGCAGCGCAACCGATTGCCGCTCGGCCTTGCGGGCGGCGTTCAGCGTGACGCGCGCCTGCTGCAGGGCCACGCCCAGCACCATCGCCACGGCGGCCAGCGCCACCAGGGCTTCGATCAGGCTGAAGCCGGCCTGGCTGCCATGTTGCTTCATTGAATATAGGCCCGGCCGCTGACCGGCGCGACACGTAAACGGCGCTGGCCGGCCTCGCCTTCCAGCAGCAAGGTGGCGCCGCTGGAAAATCCATCGGGTGCAAAATCCACACCGCTTTCCGGCCAAAGCAGGCGATAGCCTGCGGGTGCGGCGATATCGCCGGCCTGCAGCGTCACCGGTTGATTGAGCCGCATGGCGCGGGCGCGGGCGTGCTGCAATTCGGCCAGCACGGTTTCGGCGGCGCGATCGGGATTGCTATCGGGCTGCAAACGCAAGCCCAGCGGCAGGATCAGGGCGAAAGCCGCCGCCGCCAGTCCCAGCACCAGCAGCAATTCCACCAGCGTGAAGCCGCCGCGTTTGTTTTTCGGGTTTTTATTTCTGGCCGCTGAACACATCGGCCGCCTCGCCGCTGCCGCCTGGCTGGCCGTCTGACCCGAGCGAATAGACTTCGAATTCGGCGCCCTGGCGGCCCGGCTGGCGATAGAGATAGGCGCGATCCCAGGGATCGTTGGGCAGCGCACCGCGCAGATAAGGCCCGTTCCAGCGCGCGGCATTGGCGGGCTTGTCGGTAAGTGCGCGCAGTCCCTCGGCCTGATTGGGATAGCGGCCGTTATCGAGCCGATACATTTCCAATGCCGACACGATCATCTGCACCTGCAGCTTCGCGGTCTCGCTTTTTGCGGTGCCGAGATGGCGGATCACCTGCGGCGCCACCAGGCCGGCGAGCAGGCCGAGGATGGCCAGCACCACCAGCAGCTCGATGAGCGTGAAACCGTTGGGCGTTTTCTTGCGGCGCTGTTGCATGGCGCGATTATAGCGGCAGGCGGTTGAGATCGACAATCGCCGACAGCACCGCAACCATCACCACGGCGATCAGCGCGCCCAGGATCACCACCATGGCGGGCTCCAGCAGGGCCACCAGGCGGCGCAGGCGGGTTTCGCTGTCGCGCTCCAGCCAATCGGCGGCCTTGCGCATGGTGGCGGGCAATGCGCTGCCCGCCTCGCCAAGCGCCATCAAGCGCAACAGCAACGGCGGTAGCGGAATATCCGGGCCCAGGGCTGCGGCCAGCCCGCTGCCCTGGCGCAGCTTTTCGGCTGCCATGCGCAGGTCGGCGGCGAGTTTTTCGTTGCGCAGGGTATCGGCTGTGTGGCGCACCGCATCGGGCAGGGTCACGCCGGCAGCCAGCAGGCCGGCCAGCACGAAGCCGATCCGCTCGCCTTCCAGCCCCTTGAATAGCGGCCCGACGATCGGCAGCCGCAACAGCGCGGCATCGATGCGTCTGGCGCGGTCGGGATCGCGCCGAGCCTGGCGCCAGAGCGGAATTGCCGCCAGGCCCAGCAATGCCAGCAGCCACAGCGCCTGTCCCAATCCGCCGGCCAGGCCGAATACGAATTGCGTCATGACGGGCAATTCATGGCGGGCATCGCGAAACATCGCCTCGAATTGCGGAATCACATAGCTCAGCAGCAGGGCCAGCACCAACAAGGTTACCACCAGCAGCACGGCCGGATAGATCAGCGCCGAACGCAAAGCCGCGCTATTGCGCTGGCGGCGCTCGTACAAACGCGCCAACTGGTTCAACGCGCCGGCCATGTCGCCGCTGGTCTGGCCCGCCGCCACCATGCCGATGGCCAAAGGCTCGAAGCCCGGTCCGAAACCGCTTTCGGCGGCCAGCGCCTGCGCCAGATCGCTGCCCCGGCGCAATTGCTCATGCAGGCGCAACACCGTTGGCTGCATGGATGTATCCCCGGCCGCGATATCGGCGAAGGCGGCCAGGGCCTGATCCAGCGGCAAGCCGGCTTCCACCAGCGTGGCCAGGCCGCCGAACAGGTTGGCGCAATATTTCGCCGAGCGGATGCCGCGAAAGCGCGCCGGAGTGGGCCAGGCTTCCGCTCCGCCTTCCTCTACCTGCAACGGATGCAACCCGTCGGCCTGTAAGGCGGCGATGGCGGCAGCGCGGTCGTTGGCCTGCAACAGGCCCTCGCGCTGATCGCCGTTCTTGTCCAATGCGCGGTATTTGAACGCAGCCATCAGCCTGCCGCCGCCACGCGCTGCACTTCATCCAGGCTGGTGCGGCCATCGACGGCCAGCGCCAGGCCATTGGCCAGCAATGTCGAGAAGCCCTGGCGCCGGGCGGCGGCGGCCAGGCTTTGCGTATCGGCGCGGGCCGCGATCAGGCCGGGCAATTCCCCCTCGATGCCGAGCAATTCGCCAATCGCCGCGCGGCCGCGATAGCCCGTACCATGGCAGGCCGGGCAGCCCTTGGCATGAAACAGCCGATGGGTCGGCAGACCGTAAGCGGCCAGTAGCGCGGATTGTTCGGGCGTTGCGGCATGGGGCTGTTTGCAATCGGGACAGAGCAGCCGCACCAGGCGCTGGGCCAGCACGCCGTTCAAGGTCGCGGCCAGCAGATAGGGTTCCAGCCCCATATCCAGCAACCGCGCGATGGCGCCCGGCGCATCGTTGGTGTGCAGGGTGGAAAGAATCAGATGGCCGGTCAACGCCGCCTGGATGGCGATGCGCGCGGTTTCGGCATCGCGGATTTCGCCCACCATCATGATATCGGGATCGTGGCGCAGAAAAGCCCGCAGCACGCGCGCGAAATCCAGCCCGATAGTGGGTCGCACCTGCACCTGGTTCACGCCTTCGAGCCGGAACTCGACCGGATCTTCCACGCTCAGCAGTTTGGCATCGGGGCGATTGAGTTGCGACAGCAGCGAATACAGCGTGGTGGTTTTGCCCGAACCGGTGGGGCCGGTCACCAGCAGGATGCCATGCGGTCTGGCGGCCAGCTTTTGCAGGGCGGCGGCGATATCGGCTGAGAAGCCGAGCTGCGCGATATCCAGGCGCAGATGCGCGCGATCCAGCAGGCGCAGCGCGATGGCCTCGCCATGCATGGCGGGCAGGGTGGCCACGCGGATATCGATCTCGCGGCCCTCCACGCTCACCCTGGCGCGGCCATCCTGCGGCAGGCGTTTTTCGGCGATATCCAGGCCGGCCAGCACTTTCAGCCGGCCGATGATGGCAGCGGCCAGATCGGCCGGCGGATCGGGCCGGCGCAGCAACTTGCCATCCAGGCGAAAGCGCAATTCCAGCCGGCTGTCGCCGGGTTCCACATGGATATCCGATGCACCCATGCGCACGGCTTCGCTCAGCATGCGCTGTACGAAAGCCACGGCAGGCGCGCCGCTGGCGGCATCGTTCAGGCGGTCGCGGTCGGCATGGCTGCTGGCTGCCGTCGACTGCACGGCCGTGCCGGGATTCTGCAAACGCTCCAGCGCGCGTTCGATGGCGCCGCGCGGCGCCACCATGCGCTGCACCGGCTTGCCCAGCGCCAGGCGCACGGCATTGGCGGCGAAATCATCGCGCGGATCGGCCATGGCAATGGCAATCGCGGCGTCGTTTTCATGCAGCGGCAGCAGGCAGGCATGGCGCAAAAAGGCCAAGGTAAGGCCATCGGGTTTTTGCGGTGGCGGAAAATCCGCTTCATCCAGCAGCGGCAGATCCAGCGCTTCGGCCAATGCCGCCGCGATATCGGCATCGCCGGCCAGCCCCAGGCGGCTCAGCACGATTTCCACCCGCAGGCCGCCTTCCTGGGCAAGCTGGATGGCGCGGTCCAGCTCAGCCTGTTTCACCAGGCCTCTGGCCAGCAGCAAAGCGGCAAGCGGATCGTTCGAGAGTGTCATGGCTGGCCAACATATAGCAGCCAGGCGGCGATGCCGAGCCAGCTGCCGAGCGGGATCATCATGGTGGCCTGCGGTTTGCCCCGGCTTTGCCACACGGCCTGGGCGATACCGCCCAGCGCAGCCAACAGCACCACCATCGGCAGCGAATGCAACCCCATCCAGGCGCCGATGCCGGCCAGCAATTTCACATCGCCCCAACCCATGCCGTCGCGTCCGCGCAGGCGCTTGTAGCCCCAGGCCAGCAGAGCCAGCAGGCCGCCGCCGAGCAATGCCGCCAGGGCATGTTCGGGCAGCAGCGCGGGCTTCAGCCAGGCGGTTGCGCCCAGGCCGCTCAGGATCAGGCCATAGCTCAAAATATCCGGGATGGTGAAATCGCGGCTGTCGCGCAACGCGATGGCCAGCAGCAGCAGGCCGAATAGCAGCGCTGCCAGCAGATCGGCGCCGGCAAACTGCCACAGCGCGCTCAGGCCGATCAGCAGGCCGGCAGTCTCGGCCAGCGGAAACAATGCCGGAATCGGCGTGCCGCAATCGGTGCAGCGTCCGCGCCGCAGCGCATAGCCCAGGATCGGCAGCAGGTCGATGGCATTCAGTCTGCGGCCGCACCCCCGGCAATGGGAGGGCGGATGCAGCAGCGATTCACCATATGCGCCGCGCAATGCCGCAGTGGCCAGAAAGCTGCCCATCACCGCGCCCAGCAGGGGCACGGCAACCAGCAGCGGCATGGCAACCGGCAGCGGGGCAGGAAGGAGGGCGATGGTCACGGATTGCCGATCATGGGCCTGCTGTCACGCTGAGGCCATAGCGGCCCCAGCCGGCACAGCAATGCTCCACCGCCACGGTGTAAATGCCGGCCGCCAGCGAAAGGCCGAGGCTGGCATTGTAGCGCGAGCCAGAATCGTCATCGTGGCCCAATTGCTGGCCATTGGCATCGAATACGCGGATCACCGTGTCGGAAGCGCCGCTGGTGGCAAACCGCACCGGGCCGTTCTGCGCCAGCAGCAGGCGGTAATGATTGCGCCCGCCATTGGGCGGCAGGGCATCCTCCAGGTTTTCCGCCAGTTGAATCACCGGCGCGCCGGCCGGCTGATCGCTGCCGATGCGGCTGGGCGCGGCGGGTTCGCCATCGCCTTCGGTGATGAAGGCCTCGATGCTCTCGCTGGCCAGGAAGGCATGGTTGGCGGCGAATATCTTGAGCTTGACGGCGCCGGGCTTGGCGATGCCGGCCACGGCGATGCTGGCGCGCAGGCCATCGCTGGTGGTTTGCACGGCATCCACCCGCAAGCCTGCTGGGCCGGCAATCGAAGGCTGGCCGGCGATGGTTTTTCTGGGCTTCAGCGTCACCTCGCTTACAATGCCGCGCGGCAGCAGCACGCGGGTATCGGCCACGGCCTGGGCCACCAATGCGGTAACGGCGCTCAGGGTGGCGGCATTGGGCTGTGCGGCCAGGGCAGTGCGGGCTTCTTCCGGTGCGCTGCTGCTTTCGGCAATCGCCGCGCGCAGCAGAAACCCTTGGGCCTCGGCAGCGGTCATGAACCAGTTGGTGGGGCCGTTTTTCAGGCCGGCATAGTATTTATCGCCATCGCGGCGATAGAGCAGGCGGTCGGCCAGACTTTCGCCGCCAAACAGCGTGGCCAACCGGCGCGCATTGCCGGCATTCTCGTCGGTATCGGCGTTGCTGGATAACGCCCGCATCTGCGCCAGAAAGCTGCTGCCAGTGGTTTGCGCCAAGGCGGTGGTTTGCGCCAAGGCGGCGGCGCCAATGATCAGCGCGCATAGGAAAGCAGGGATCAGAAGCTGCGTCTTCATAGATTACCTCCCAGGCAGCCGCGCGAAACCCAGATGCGCTTGCCGCTGCCGAAGATGCTCAGGAATGTGTTGCCGGTGCAGGGCGCGGCGCTGAAGCCGATGGCGAAGAAGCGGTTGAGCCGCACCGAGCGCACTTCCACTTCCACATCGTTGCCTTCCTCGCGCAGCGCCCGGCCGCACCAATTGGCACGATTGGGGAAGATGCCCGGCGCGCTGCACACGAAGCGGCCGGCGAGCGGCTGTCGGCGCTGGGCATAATCCAGCGGCGTGGTGCCCATCAGCGGCGCCGCCGCACCGGGATAGGCCACCACTTGCGGCATCGGCGCGCGCAGGCGCTGGGCGCGTTCGTTGGCCAGCAGGCCGGTGGGCGTGTTGCCGGTAAGCGCCGCGATATCGGCATAAAGCTGCGCGGCCTCGGCATTGCGGCCGGCGCGTTCCAGCATCATCGCATCGTTCAGTGCCACATCGGGGCCGCCCAATGCATTCACCCGGTCGGTGGCTGCCAGCATGGTTGGCGCCGGCATGGCTTGCGGGGCGGGAGCGGGCACGATCTGCGGCATCGCATAAGGTTGGTAGGCCGGTTGTTGATACACGGGGGGCTGATACGCCGGGGCCTGATACGTCGGTTGTTGATACGTCGGCTGCTGGTAGGTTTGCGGTGGTGCGGTGGCGGATATCATGCCGCCATTCGGCCGATAGGCGCTGGGCGACCAGGGCGACACATAAGGTTGCGTGCCGCCAGGCTGCTGCTGATACGCCGGAACCTGATAGGCCGGGGCCTGATAAACCGGGGCCTGATAAGCTGGGGCCGGCTGATAATATTGCACCGGCTGCTGGGCGTATTGCGGCTGCGGCGTTGCTGCAGGTGCAGGCAGGGCGGCAACCGGCTGATCCGCTGGCCGTTCGCGGAAATCGCGGATTTCGCTATCGCTGAGGCGGCGTTCGGAAATCAGTTGGCCATCGGCATACACCGCACGGATATTGTTGCCATTGGGCCGGCGGATAACGAATTCGCCGTTCCGCACACCGCGCCGGTATTGGCCGATCACCAAGGTGCCATCGGAAAACTGGGTGCTGGCCTGGCCATCCATTTCGCCATCCACGAAGGTGCCTTCGTTGCGTTCGCGGGCGCGGCCATCGCGCAGCCAGAGCAGCGTGCCCGGGCCGCTGAGCAGGCCATTGCTGCAGCCGCCGGTCCAGCGGA
Source organism: Ferrovibrio sp. (assembly GCF_019636075.1). Lineage (GTDB taxonomy): Bacteria > Pseudomonadota > Alphaproteobacteria > Ferrovibrionales > Ferrovibrionaceae > Ferrovibrio. Next base: position 21,175 of record NZ_JAHBYG010000043.1, on the reverse strand, counting down.
TCGATTCTCCCACCCGGGGGATCGGATTGGTGGTGGCGCAGCCCGATTGCGGATCGGCGATCATGCCAGCAGGAACGGGCGCCTGTTGCGCTTGGCCGGTGGCGGGCAGCAAAAACAAACACACTCCCGCGAGCCGCAGGGCCAGTTGCAAATTATTCGCAAAGAATCGGTGCATGACAGACCGTTTTCCGCGCCTGATCGAGCACGGTTCCCCTCGACCTAGAAGAGAACCGGCGGAGGCCGTCAAAGTCAAGTCTGCCGGGCGCAACTCACATGACCTAACTGGTTGACACTGAACGCGATCAACACTGATTATGGCTTTATCCAAGGGGCTGTTTCGCTGCCCTGCTGGATGCTGACCTGACAGGGATAGGCATCCTGGGCGAGACTGGGTTGGGGGATGACGGAGGCACGATACCGGATCGCGGTGATCGGAGCCGGTCCGGCAGGCTTGAGTGCCGCTGGCCGAGCTGCTGCGCGTGGCGTTCCGCATATCCTGCTGGAGCGCGCCGACCACGCCTCCGACACCATCTACAAATACCAGAAGGGCAAGTTTGTCATGGCCACGCCAGACATTCTGCCGCTGCGTTCCGATCTGTCATTCGCCGCCGGCAGCCGCGAGCAGATCCTGGGCGCCTGGAACGACGAAATCGCCAAGACCGGCTTGAATATCCGCTATAACGCCGAGGTGGTCGGGGTTTCCGGCAGCAAGGGCGATTTCCGCATCAAGCTTGGCAATGGCGAGGAATTGCAGGCCGAGCATGTGATCCTGTCCATCGGCCTGCAGGGCAATATCAACAAGGTGCCGTGCGAGGGCGCCGACCTGCCCTTCGTGCAATACCAGCTCGACGATCCCGAGGAATATGCCGACGAACGCATCGTGGTGATCGGTGCCGGCGATTCCGCAATCGAAAATGCCGTGGCTTTGTCGAAGCAGAACACGGTGTCGATCGTCAACCGGCGTGGCGAATTCGCGCGTGCCAAGCAGGGCAACCTCAATGCCGTCACCGCCGGAATCGAGGCCGGCACCATCACCGGCTATTTCAATGCAAGCCCGGCCAAGATCGAGCCGGGCAAGCTGACGCTGAACACCGCCGATGGCAATGCGATTGTAGAATGTGATCGTATCATCGCGCGCCTGGGCGCCACGGCGCCGCGCAAGTTCATCGAAAGCTGCGGCGTGGTGTTTCCCTCCAAGGATGCTTCGGCGCTGCCCGAGGTGAGCGCGCAATACGAATCCAATGTGCCGGGCCTCTATATCATCGGCGCGCTGGCCGGCTATCCGCTGATCAAGCAGGCGATGAACCAGGGTTTCGAAACCGTGGAATTCATCCTCGGCAATGCCGTGAAGCCGGCCGATGAGCCGCTGTTGGCCGAGAAATTCAAGGTGCTGGGCACCAATGATGTGGATGCGGTGCTGGCCACCATCCGCAGCAACGTGCCGCTGTTTTCCGAATTGAACCCGCTGGTGCTGCGCGAACTGATCCTCGATTCCGAGGTGCATGTGCCGCGCAAGAATGATGTGGTGTTCAATCGCAACGACTATTCCAACAGTTTCTTCTCGATCGTTCAGGGCAATGTACTGATCCAGATCGACCCCGAGGATCCGAAGAAAGTGGTAACCCTGGGGCAGGGTGAATTCTTCGGCGAGATGGGCCTGATCTCCGGCCGCCGCCGCACCGCCACGATCCTGGCCGGCGATAATTGCGTGCTGGTGGAAACCAGCCGGCGTTCGATGCTGAAGCTGCTGGCTTCCGCACCGCCGGTGCGCCGGGTGCTGGACCGCACGGCGGCCGAACGCCAGATCCAGCGCAACCTGGCGCCCAATGCACCGCGCGAGGTTCTGCGCAGCGTGGCCGATGTGGCCGAGTTCAAATTCTTCGCCCCGAACCAGACTTTGTTCGAGGAAGGCGACAAGGGCGATGCCCTGCATATCATCCGTACCGGATCGGTGCTGGTGCAGCGCCGCATCGGCGGCCGCGATGTTGTGCTGTCATACCTGGCGGCAGGCAATTACGTGGGCGAAATGGCCTTGTTGTCGGATCTGCCGCGTTCGGCCACCGTGCGCGCGGCAGTGGCCACCGAAACCATATCGATCCCCGCCGAAGCCTTCCGCAATCTGGTGGACAATGCCCCCACGCTGAAGGCCGAGCTGGAAAATACCTTCCGTTCGCGCATCATGCAGAACGAGCGGGCGCAGAACCAGCCCGAGGCCGGCAGCATCATCCAGTTTCTGGTGGAACAGGGCGTGGGCGAAGCCACCGATGTGCTGCTGATCGACGAAAGCCTGTGCGTGCGGTGCGACAATTGCGAGAAAGCCTGTGCCGACACCCATAGCGGCGTGTCGCGCCTGGATCGCGAGGCCGGCCCTACCTTCGCCTCGATCCATGTGCCCACATCCTGCCGCCATTGCGAACATCCGCATTGCATGTCGGATTGCCCGCCGGATGCGATCCACCGCTCGCGCGGCGGCGAGGTATTCATTTCCGATGCCTGCATCGGCTGCGGCAATTGCGAGCGCAACTGCCCCTATGGCGTGATCCGCATGGCGCAGCCGCAGCAGGAGCGCGGCGGGCTGCTGAGCTGGCTGTTCTTCGGCCTGGGCCGCGAGCCGGGCGTGGAGGATGATCACCATGCCGATGACGGCAAGAAGAAAGCCGGCGAGCCCAAGCGCAAGCAGGCGGTGAAATGCGACATGTGCAAGGACCAGCGCGGCGGCCCGGCCTGCGTGCGCGCCTGCCCCACCGGCGCCGCCATCCGTGTCAGCCCCGAGCAGTTCCTCTCGCTCGCTTCCCTGGTGAAGGAGCAATAGCGGCGCGCCATGAGCAGCGATGTGAGCTCCTCCCGCATCGAAGCCAGCCGGCATGAGTCGGTGCTGGTCTATCGCGGCTTCCGCTATCTGCGGTTCGCGTTGGGCCTCTGCATCCTGGCGATCCTGGCCTATGTGTTCCACGATGCCTATCCCGAGCCCAATGGCGGCACCTGGCTGGGTTATACTTTGGGCACCATCGGGCTGGGTATCATTCTTTTCCTGGCCTGGTTCGGCATCCGCAAGCGGCGCTACGGGCCTTCTGCCGACCGCCTGGCAGACTGGCTCTCGGCCCATGTCTATCTCGGCCTGGCGCTGATCGTGATTGCCACGCTGCATGCCGGATTCCAGGTCGGCTGGAACGTGCATACCCTGGCCTACGGGCTGATGCTGACGGTGATCGTCAGCGGCATTTTCGGCGTTTATGCCTATCTACGCTATCCGCAGCTGATGACCGAAAATCGCCGCGGCACGACTTTGCAGCAGATGCTGGCGCAGATTGCCGATCTGGACCGTGAAATCCGCCGCGTTGGCCTGCCGCTATCGGAGGCGGTCAATCGTGCGCTGATCTCGTCGGCCACCGACACCAAGGTGGGCGGCACATTCTGGCGCCAGCTTGCAGGCAACGATCCGCATTGCGCCACCACGGCGGCGCGCCTGCTGGTGACCAAGCTGGCTGCCGAGGAAACCGGCAATCAGGCGCTGATGCGGCAATTGCTGGGGCTGTTGGCGCGCAAGGAGGGCCTGCTGGAGCGGGCCCGGCGCGATGTGCAGCTTGGCGCGTTGCTCAAGGTCTGGCTGTTTTTCCATGTCCCGCTCACCTTTGGCCTGCTGGCAGCGCTGTTCGCGCATGTCTTCAGCGTCTTTTATTACTGGTGAGCGCCATGAAGCTGCTGCTGGTAGAGGTGACACAGCGGACCAAGGGCGGCGAGACGCGGCGCGAAAAGCTGATCGAATCCGCCAGCGTGCGGGTGGGACGCAGCGCCAATTGCGAAATCCATATCGCCGATCCGCGCGTGCTGCTGCATGCCTTCACCATCGAGGATCGCCTCGGCGGTCCCACGCTGGTTTCGGAAGCCGAAGGCGGCGTGCTGGTGAATGGCAGCTTCAAGAGCGTGCATCCGATCACGCCGGGCGACCGCATCGATGTCGGCCCCTATCGCATGCAGGCGCGGTTGAAGGGCGATGAGTATGACCTGTCGTTCAAGTTGCGCCAGGTGGAAGCTGCCACCGACGATCTGGCCGAGCTCAAGGCGCGCAGCCGCACCGATCTGGGCAGCGTGGGCCTGGGCAAGCGCGGCTGGTCGTGGCTGCTATTCGCTGCGGTTTTCGCCATTTTCGTGGCATTGCCGGTGGTCGGCGGCTTTTTCAAGCCCGATCGCAAGGATGCCGGCATGATGAATCTGGCCAGCCACTGGCCAGGCAATGCCGACAAGGTCTGGCTCTCGGGCGAGATTTCCAACCCGCATAAATTCTTCGGTGCCACCTGCGAAAGCTGCCACCAACAGCCTTTCATCCAGGTGCGCGACGATGCCTGCCTCACCTGCCATACCAATGTGCAGATGCACGCCAAGCCGGCCGATTCCGCCCATGTGGGGCTGGATGGCTATAGCTGCCAGAATTGCCACAAGGAGCATACCGGTCCGCAGCCGGTGGTGCTGCGCGATGAAAAATTCTGCGCCAGTTGCCATACCGACCTGAGCAAGCGCCTGGCCGGCACGCCATTGCTGGACGTGCGCGATTTCGATCGCCAGCATCCGGAATTCAAGCCCAGCATTCCGGCGGATTTCATGTCTGGCGGCGGCTGGACCCGCGTGGCGCTCAACACCGCGCCGCCGCCGCAGGAAGTGTCGGGCCTGAAATTCCCGCACGACAAACATCTGAAAGCCGATCTGCGCCATCCCGAGAAGGGCAATGTGAAGCTGGAATGCGCATCCTGCCACAAGCCCGATAGCGGCGGCGTTGGCATGCTGCCGATCAGCTTCGAAGGCCAATGCCGCGATTGCCATAGCCTGCGTTTCGAGGCGCTGGCGCCCGAGCGCGAGATGCCCCATGGTTCGGTACGCGAGGCCAAGCGCATGGTGGCGGATTTCTATGCCGCGCGTGCGTTGCGCGGCGAACCGCGCGAAGCCGAGCCTTCCACCGATCCGCAGCGCCGCCGCCCCGGTCAGGTGTTGACCGAGGCGGAAAAGCTGGAAGCGCGGGCCTGGGCAGACCGCAAGGCGGATGAAATCCTAAACGGCAAGCTGGGCAAGGGCCTGTGCGGCGAATGCCACATGCTGGTGGAGGCCAATGGCGGCTTCGAGGTGGCGAAGCCGCAACTGGCCGACCGCTTCATGCCGCTGGCGCGCTTCCCGCACAAGGATCACCGCGAAGTGCCTTGCCTTGAATGCCACAAGGCCGATGTATCGGCTGCCGCCGCCGATCTGCTGATGCCCGGCATCAATACCTGCCGCTCTTGCCATGGCGGCGAGAAGTCGACAAACAAGATCGCATCCACTTGCGTGGCCTGCCATGTCTTCCACCGCGAAGGCTTGCCGTCCATGCGCAAGGAAAAACCAGCCGATCATGCCGAATTTCTGCCACGCCTGCAGCAGGCCAGCATGACGGCCATGGTGGCGGGCGGTAAGGCAGGGGAGGCGGCGCGATGAAGCGGCTGCTGATCCTGCTTGCGTTGCTGCTGTTGCCTGGGATTGCCCAGGCCCAGAGCATCAATGCCCCGGCGCTTAGCGTGAAAGGCCCCAATCTGGCGCCTGCCGTCGTCCGCAATGCCGCCAGCCCGCCGTTGCAGATCACCGTGCCGCTGAATGGCGACCAGCCGCTGGCCACCTATGTGTTTGCACGGTTCGGCAACAACCAGCCCTTGCAGCGCAACGCGGAAGGCTTTTGGATCGACTGGTCGGGCGAACGCGCCGCGTTGATCGACAACCGCTTTGCGGCGCAGGGCGGCAGCCTCACCTTCAAGATTCTGGATGAGGATATTTCGGCGGCGTATTTCCCGGTCGATATCTTCGTGGCCTACCGCACGGGCGATGCGTTCAAATATGGCTCGATCACGCTGGTGCGGCCATGATGCGCTTTTTCGCTGGTCTATTGCTGGCCTTTCTGCTGCTGCCGCAGGCGGCGCGGGCGCAGAATCTTACGGCGGCACAGGTTGATCTGATCATCAGCCGCGCCGTGCAGGAGGCCCAGGCGCGCGGCCAGTTGGCCACCATCGCGGTGGTGGATCGCTTGGGCAATGTGCTGGGCGTCTATCGCATGACCGGCGCCGGCGGCACTTTTCAGATCACGTCTGGGCGCGGCATTCCGCAGGGCAATGGTCTGGAGCAGATCAACATCATCGACAGCGCGCTTGCCGCCATCGCCAAGGCGGTGACCGGTGCTTACCTCTCGTCGGGCGGCAATGCCTTCACCACGCGCACCGCCAGCCAGATCGTGCAGGAGCATTTCAACGTCGGGGAAACCAATCAGCCTGGTGGGCCGCTTTATGGCGTGCAGTTCAGCCAACTGCCATGTTCCGATCTGCTGCGCGCCAATGCCGGTGCGGCTTTGGGCCAGGGGCCGCGCCGCTCGCCGCTGGGGCTTTCGGCCGATCCGGGTGGCGTGCCGCTCTATGCCGGCCAGAGCGTGATCGGCGGCCTCGGCGTGATTGCGGACGGCATTTACGGCCTGGATCTCAACATCACCGATTACGACCGCAACGTGGATGAACTGATCGCCCTGGCCGGCCAGAGCGGTTTCGAGCCGCCGGAAGAGATCAAGGCCTACCGCATCGCGGTGGATGGCCGCCTGCTGCGCTATATGGATGTGGATCAGCGCGATCTGGCCAGCAATCCGGGCGGCGCGCCGGCGGCGCCGGGCGGCGGCGCCTTCGTGAACGTAGCCGGATATTTCACTGCCGGCGCGTCGCGGGCCGGTCAGGCTTATGGCGCCACGGCGTCCGGCATTCAAAGCGATGCCAGCACCAATGCCCCGCAATATGCCGGCCTGCCGGCTTTCGTGCTTACCGACGGTGCCGACAATAACCGCTTTCCGCCGGCCGCCAGCGCGGCGGCCACGCTGGCGGCCGGCGATAGGCTTACGGCTGCCGAAGTGCGCCAGATCGTGCAGCAGGCACTTACCGTGGCCTATCGTGCGCGGGCGCAGATTCGCCGGCCTCTGGGCAGTTTTGCCGAGGTGACTGTTTCCATCGTCGATAACGAAGCCAATATCCTGGCGATTGCCCGCACCGGCGATGCGCCGATTTTCGGCATCGATGTAAGCCTGCAAAAGGCACGCACAGCGGCTTTCTTTTCCTCCAACCTGGCTGGCAATACGCCGTTCGATAATCTGACGGCAGCCCCTAATGGCAACGCCTATTCGGTGGCTGGCGTCTTCAATCTGCCCGGCGTGGCGCGCTATGCCACATCGGCGCGCAATTTCATCGGCGGCAATGCATTGGCCGATGGCACGGCGTTTTCAGCGCGCGGCTTCGGCAATCTGCACAGGCCGTTCTATCCCGATGGCATCGTCAGCTATGCCGAAGGCCCGTTCAGCACGCCATACCGGGTGTGGAGCCCGTTCAATGTGGGCCTGCAACTCGATCTGGTGCTGGCCGATATCGTGGCGCGGCTGGATGGTTCGCTGCCCAGCGTGGCGGGTTGCGTGGCCGGCAATGCGGTGGATGGCACGCTCACCGCCAATGCGCCCACGCTGCCGCGCCTTACCGCCGGCGGCCCCACGCGGCTGGCCAATGGCGCGCAGATTTTTGCCGGCGGCGTGCCGATCTATCGCGGCAATGTGCTGGTCGGCGCTATCGGCGTATCGGGCGACGGCATCGACCAGGACGACATGATCGGTTTTCTCGGGCTTGCCAATGGCGCCAGCAACGGCCTGGGCAATGCGCCCGATGGCATCCGCATCGAACGGCAGGTGATCCGTGGCGTGGCGCCGCGTTATGTCAGTTGCCCGTTCAAACCTTTCAACTATTCCAATATCCAATTGCCATGTCGCGGACGCTGAAACTATCCACCCTTCTGCTGTTCGGCTGCGCCGGCCTGCTGGCCGGGGCGCAAGAGGCGCGTGCGGGCAAGGAAGAGGTGTTCGAGTTCCGCGATGCCGGGCAGGGCGTGCTGATGGCGCAGGATATGCCGCGCCGCCGGCCCGGTCCGCAGGCCGAGCCCGAGCCTTTGCCGCCGATCGATCCCAAGGCGGTGCCGCCGCCTTCGCCCTCGCTGCCGCGCGAGACATTGCCGGTGCCGGATCGCTGGCGCCTGATCGAATCGGTCGGCGTGAATGAACGCTGGTGGGATCCTTATAATCAGAACACGCTGAAGGGCGACCGCCCGATCATGGGCGACTACTTTGTCAATCTCTCGCTGATTTCCGACACCATCTACGAACCGCGCAGTTTTCCGCAGCCGGTATCGCTGCAAGGTTCGGCCGATGCCGGCAAGCGGCTGGATGCGTTCGGCCGCGTGGACCAGCAGCTTTTCGCCACCACGCTGATCCCCTCGCTGTCCTTCATCAAGGGCGATACGGCATTCAAGCCGCCGGATATCGAACTGCGCCTCACCCCGGTGCTGCAATATAATCGCGTGGATGCCGAGGAAGACCGCATCCTGCGGGTCAATCCCGCGCAGGGATCGTCGCGCCAAGATCCGTTCCTGGGCATCCAGGAAGGTTTTTTCGATTACCATATCCGCAATGTCTCGGATCGCTACGATTTCGATTCCATTCGGCTTGGCATCCAGCCGATCACCAGCGATTTTCGCGGTTTCGTATTTCAAGACAATCAGATGGGCGTGCGCCTGTTCGGCACCCGCTTCAACAATTTCTTCCAATACAATCTCGGCTGGTTCCGCCGGGTGGAGAAGGATACCAATTCCGGCCTCAACGATGTGACCAAGGAATTGCGCAAGGACGATGTATTCCTGGCCAATCTGTATTGGCAGGATATGCCGATCGTCGGCTACACATCGCAATTCACCGTGATCCACAATCGCAACCGCGAGGGCGATCAGGAGCGCTTTTTCAATAATAACGGTTTCCAGGAACGCCCGGCGGTGTTCGCCACCCAGCGGCCGCATGATTACGACGTGACCTATCTGGGGTTCAGCGGCGACGGGCATTTCGGCCGCTTCAACCTGACCCATTCGCTCTATTATGCTTTCGGCAGCAACAGCGCCAGCCAGTTCGCCTCGCAGACCCGCGACGAGAAGGCCGATATCCGCGCCTTCATGTTTGCCGCCGAACCTTCGGTGGATATCAACTGGCTGCGCCTGCGCGGCAGTTTCCTCTATGCCTCGGGCGACAAGGATCCTTACGACCGCAAGGAAACCGGCTTCGATGCGATTTTCGAGAATCCGCAATTCGCCGGGGCCGATACCAGCTATTGGGTGCGCCAGGCGGTGCCGTTGATCGGCGGCGGCGGCGTTACGCTGTCGGGCCGCAACGGATTGCTGAATTCGCTGCGTTCTTCCAAGGAACAGGGCCAGTCGAATTTCATCAATCCCGGTCTGATCCTGGTCGGCGGCGGTTTCGATATGGATCTGACACCGGAATTGCGCTTCACCACCAATGTGAATTACCTGCGCTTTGCCGATAGCTCGGTGGTGGCAACGCTGCGCAACCAGGGCAACGATTGCAATCAATTGCCGCTCGGCGTGCAGCCCACGCTTGGCACCAAATCCAAGCTCTGCTCCAACGAGATCGGCTGGGATCTTTCGGCGGCTTTGATCTATCGCCCCACCTTCATCCAGAATGTGGTGTTCCGCGCATCCGGCGCCGTATTGTTCGGCGGCGAAGGTTTCCGCGAATTGTTTGCCGTCGACCCTGAAAGCAACCGCAGCCGGTTCTATTCCGTGCTGTTCAACGCGATCCTGACCTACTGATGCGCACCGTCGTTGGCATAGCCCTGATTTTCGCCACGCTGCTGGCCGGCGGCATGGTGTTGGCTGCCGGCGACGAGAAGCCGCAGAATATCACCTACGTGACCGCGCCCGACGCGCCGGCCCTGCAGCCGGCCGAGGCGGCGGCGGCCAAAAGCGAAGGCTGCATCACCTGCCATACCAGCACCGATGCCGCCACCATGCACCAGAATGCCTCGGTGAATATCGGCTGTGCCGATTGCCATGGCGGCGATCCGAAAATCCGCCTGCCGGGCCGGATGGAGGAGTATGCGGCGGCGCGCGACAAGGCCCATGTGCTGCCGCGCTTTCCGCGCAGTTGGCATTATCCCAGCAGCGCCAATCCCACGCGCAGCTACACATTGCTGAACCGCGAAAGCCCGGAATATATCCGCTTCATCAATCCATCGGATTACCGCGTGGCGCGCGAGGCCTGCGGCGCCTGCCATCTGCCGATCATCCAGGCCGCCGAGCGCAGCCTGATGGCCACGGGTGCCATGCTATGGGGCGGGGCCTCCTATAACAACGGCATTCTACCGTTCAAGAATTACATCCTGGGCGAGGCTTATACCCGCGACGGCCAGCCGGCGCTGATCAAGAGCCCCGGCGAGATTACCGAGAAGATGACGTTGCAGCGCGGCGTGCTGCCGCAATTCGTGCCGCTGCCGGCCTGGGAGGTGATCCCGCCTGGCGATATCTTCCGCGTGTTCGAACGCGGCGGGCGCAACATCATCACGCAATTCCCCGAAATCGGCCTGCCCAGCATCGCCACGGCGGGCCCCGGCGCGATTCAGCGCCTGGAAGAGCCTGGCCGCCCCGATATCAGGCAATCCAATCGCGGCCCCGCCACCGGCCTGCGCATCGCCGTGCCGGTGATCAACATCCATAAGACTCGCCTGAACGATCCCTTCATGTGGTTCATCGGCACCAACGACCAGCCGGGCGATTACCGCCATTCCGGCTGTGCCGCCTGCCATGTGGTGTATGCCAATGATCGCGACCCGCGCCATTCCGGCCCTTATTCGGCTTTTGGGCATGACGGCAAATCCGTCAGCAAGGATCCGACGATACCCAATGATCGCTCGGGCCATCCGCTGAAGCATCAATTCACCCGCGCCATTCCCACCAGCCAATGCATGGTTTGCCACATGCATCAGCCGAATATCTTCCTGAATTCGATGCTGGGTTACACCATGTGGGATTACGAGCCCGATGCGCCGCATATGTTTCCGGCCAAGCAGAAATATCCCTCGCCCGAGGAAGAGCATGCCATCCTGATGCGCAATCCCGAGGAAGCGGCGATCCGCGGCAATTGGGGCGATGTGGATTTCCTCAAGAAGGTGTGGGAGCTCAATCCCGGCTTGAAGAGCACGCAATTCGCCGATTATCACGGCCATGGCTGGAATTTCCGCGCCATCTTCAAGCGCGACCGCAAGGGCAACCTGCTGGATGCGGAAGGCCGCAAGGTGAATGACGACGATCCGCAGAAATTCAAGAAGGCCGTGCATATGTCGTCGGTGCATGTGGATGCTGGCATGCAATGCGTGGATTGCCATTTCGCGCAGGATTCGCATGGCAACGGCTATATCTATGGCGAGGTGGCCAATGCCATCGAAATCCGCTGCAAGGATTGCCATGGCACGGCCGCTTCGCATCCCAGCCTGCGCACCTCGGGTCCGGCCGCGCCGCCGGGTGGCACCGATCTGTCGCTGCTGCGCCTGCAGGATGGCCGCAAGCGGTTTGAATGGCGTGGCACCGAATGCAACAAGCCGGCCAGCGAAACCCGCGATTGCAAATTGATCCAGCGCGCTGCTCTCGATCCCGACCGGGAATGGGAAGTCAGTCTGGTGAAGGATACCGTCAATCCCGCCAACCCGCATTACAACGAGAAGGCGGCGCGCGCCAAGCTGGCGGCGCAATTGCCCAAGGATGCCGGCGGTGTGCGCATCGCGGCGGCTGGCAACCCGATCAAATTCGGCCCCGGCGTGGCGAAGGAACAATTGGCGCATAAGGACGAGGAGATGGAATGCTATACCTGCCATCTCTCCTGGACCACATCCTGCGCCGGCTGCCATCTGCCGATCCAGGCCAACCGCAAGACCGAGCGGCATCATTACGAGGGCGGCGAGACGCGCAATTTCGCCACCTATAATCCGCAAGTGGCGCGTGATGAAATGTTCCAGCTCGGTCGCCACCAGAGCAGCAAGGGCAACACCATCGCGCCGATCCGTTCCACCTCGGCGCTGATCCTGTCGTCGCAGAATATCAACCGCGAACGCATCTATATCCAGCAGGCGCCGATCGCGGCCTCGGGCTATTCCAGCCAGGCCTTCGCGCCGCATTATCCCCATACCGAGCGCCGCACCGAAACCAAAACCTGCACCGATTGCCATGTTTCGGCGGCCAACGACAATAATGCGATCATGGCGCAACTGCTGCTGCACGGTACCAACTTCGTCAATTTCGTCGGCTTCAACGCATGGACCGGCGGCGAGGGCGGCATCGAGGCCACCCAGGTGACGGAGTGGGACGAGCCGCAGGCGGTGATCGGCAGCTATCTGCACAAATATGCCTATCCGGATTATTTCGCCCAGCATCAGGCGCGCGGCCGCAAGCTGCCCGAGGCGCCCGAGATGGGCAGTTTCAGCCATCCTGGCGGCGATGCGCGTTGCCTGCAATTGCGTGGCGAATATCTGTTCGTGGCGGAAGGCGCCAAGGGTTTCCGGGTGTATGACGTGGCATCCATCGCCAACAAGGGCGTGTCGCAGCGCATCATCACCGCTCCGTTCAGCCCGCTGGGGCACGATACCCATATCGCCAGCAAGAATGCCACCTGCATGGCTTTGCCCACCAATCAGCCGATTGCGCCGCTGCGCCAGAACAAGGATGAAGCCACCCGTAAGCTGATGCTGGAGGCCAACCAGGAGCAGCCCTTCCATCCGATCTATAATTACGCCTTCATCACCGATGCGGTGGAGGGCCTGATCGTTACCAATGTGAACACCCTGGCCGATGGCGAGCCACGCAACAATTTCCTCAAGCGCGACCTGACCTGGAATGCAGGCGGCGTGCTCACGGGCGCCAGCCATATCACCATCGCCGGTTCGTATTTCTACATCACCGTGCCGCGCGGCATCGTGGTGTTGGACATGTTCGACCCGCTCAAGCCGAAAGTGGCGGCGCAGATTCCGCTGGCCGGCGCGCGCGCCACGGCTGTGCAATTCCGCTATCTGTTCGTGACCTATAACGACGGCGTGAAAGGCGGCCTGGCGGTGGTGGACGTGACCGATCCCACCAAGCCGGTGCGCGTGCAGGGCGCCGATCTGCCGCTCGCCGATGCGCGCCGCGTCTATCTCGCGCGCACCTTCGCCTATGTGGCGGCCGGCAAGGATGGCCTGGCGATCGTGGATATCGAAAAGCCCGAGCAGCCCAGGCTGTATCAACGCTACACCGCGGATGGGCAGATTTCGGATGCTTCCGATGTGATCGTGGGCAGCACCAATGCCACGCTGTTTGCCTATGTGGCCGATGGCGCCAATGGCTTGAAGGTCGTGCAGCTCACGGATCCCGATAGCCAGCCGGCTTTCTATGGTTTCAGCCCGGATCCGAAACCCAATCTGATCGCCTGGAAGAAAACCGTCTATCCGGCGCGTGCCTTGTCGAAGGGCCTGGATCGGGATCGCGGCGTGGATGAAACCGGCGGCCAGATCGCCGTATTCGGCCGGCTGGGTTCGCGCCCGCTCACGCTGGATGAACAACGCATGCTCTATCTGGATGACCGCAAAAAGCTCTGGGCGGTGAGCGACACGCCGCAGGCCGGTGAATTCGTGCCGGCACAGCCCCAGATGCCAGCCAAGGCGCCGGAATCGCGCGCGCCCGCTGCCGTTCCGGCGCCGGCAATCCCGAGCGGCCCGGTGCCGCGCCATCTCGAGCGGCGGGCGGCCATGCCATGAGCAAGCCGACGATGCTATCTTTATATGCTCTCGCAGTTGGCTTGCTGGCGATGCCGGCCTTTGCCGATTCCGCGCCGCCGGCTGGTGCGCATGGCGGTGTGCCGCAGCCGAAACAGGAAATCCGCCACGATTATGCCGATCTTCTGCGCGGTAACACGATCAGCTTCCGCGCCGATATCAGCTATCCGCAGCCCGTGGTGCTTCAGCCCGGCCAGGGCGCCAGGTCCACCGGTTCGGAACTTGCCATTCTGTATCTTGCCGCCGATGGCAGCGCGAAGCTCAAGCGCTGGAATGCTGTGAACGGCGTTTACGATGCGGTGAAGCCGGCGCGTTGGAACATCGAGGCCGACACACTCTGCCTGCAGGCCGATTGGCCCAATCTGAAGGCCGACCGGTTTTGCATGAGTATCCGGGTCTATCCGCCGGTTTTCGCCGGCCATGGCATGGGCGTGAATGCGCTCATCAAGGGCGATATCCGCCCAGGCAATCCGGATGGATTATAAAGGCGTCAATCCGGATGGACTCTGAGTAACCTCAAGTCTTGCCCTTTTCATGCATGTCCGCGCCCGGTTTTATACGGCCAGGGTTTTATGCCGCCTGGGCTGCGCGGCGCCGATCCTCCACCACGCGGTCGGCCAGCCGTCCGGCCAGTTCCTGCAGATGGTCGAAGCGCGCCTCGAAACTGCCCACGCCGAGCGTGGCAGACCGTAACTCGGTGGCCAGGCCGCTCATCTCGGATTCCGGCAGGTGGCAGAGGATTTCGTCCCAGCCCTCCCAGCCCGGTCGGGCATTCATGCCGAGAATCTGGCCGCGCCGGCTCGAGGCGATGGCATGCACCTTGGCGGTGAAGGCATTGGGCACATGGAACAGCACGGCCATGATCGGTTCCAGCAGTACGGGGCTGCATTCCGGCAAGCCATCATGCATCGCCATGCCGCCGGCGGTGCGGAAAGCCTGGTCGCTGGAATCCACGGCATGGAATTGCCCATCCAGCAACGTGACCATCACATCCACCACCGGAAAGCCCAGCGGTCCGCGTTGCAAAGCTTCCTGCACACCGGCATCCACGGCGGGAATGAAATTCTTCGGGATCGCGCCGCCGGTGACGCGGTTGACGAACACATAGCCTTCGCCGCGTTTGCGAGGTGCGATTTCCACTTTCACATCGGCGAATTGCCCATGGCCGCCGCTCTGCCGCTTGAATCGTGCATGCTGGCTGATGCCGTGGCGGATCGTTTCGCGGTAGGCGCAAGCCGGCGGTTGCGCTGTCACGCTTACGTTGAAGCGGCTCTGCAGCCGCTCGATGGCCAGCTTGAGATGCACTTCACCCTGGCCGCGCAGCAGCAGGGCGCCGGCTTCATGGGCCAGGCTGAGGGCACGATCCTCTTCCAGCAGGCGGGCCAGCGCGGCTGAAAGCTTCACGTCATCCTTGCGATCTGCGGGTGCGATGGCCAATGCCATCAGGGGCGATGGCGGCTGCGGCCAATCGGGCATGTTGCTGCGGCTATCCAGCCCCAGCAGGTCGCCGGTCGCGGCGTCTTCCAGGCGCTGGATGCCTACGATCTGTCCGGCCTGAGCCTGGCTCAGCTTGCCGCCATTCGCGGCCAGCATGCCGGCCATGCGGCGGCCTTGCAGATGCGCGCCTTCTTGCAGGCTTCCGCACCAGATGCGGCACAGGCTCAGTTTGCCGGTATGGGGTTGGTGCAGAGTCTTGAACACGCTGGCGGCAAAAGGTTGTGCCAGGTCGATCCCCAGGCGCGCTGCGGTTTCCGAGGGTTCGGGCGCTTCATGGCGCAGGGCTTTCAGCAGGCGCAGCACGCCATTGCCGCGTTCCGCCGCGCCGAAAAATACCGGCACGATCAAGTCGCCCTGCAGGTCGCGGGTCAATTGCGCGTAAATCGCATAGGGTTCCGGCATGCGGTCTTCCAGCAAGTCCGCCAGCAGTGCATCGTCGAAATCGGCGATGGTTTCCAGCATGGCCTGGCGCGCTTCCACTTCGCGCGGCCGCATCGCATCGGGCGCATTGATACGATCGGAGGCGGCATTCTCGCGCCAGCGATAGGCGCGTTGGCTCACCAGGTCGATATAGCCGGTGATGCGGTCGCCATCGCGGATCGGCACTTCGCGCAAAACCAGCGGCCGCGCCGATACCATCTGCAAGGCCGCCACCATGTCGCGCAGGCGGATATCCGCTTTATCCATCTTGTTGACGAACAGCAGATGCGGGATGCGGCGCTCGTCCAGGAATTTCAGCAGCGGCGCCAGGGTCATCACCCGGTCGGGATCGGGCTCCACCACCACGATGGCGATATCGGCCACCATCAGCGCCGCTTGCGTATCCAGCGCCAGTTCCACCGAGCCGGGGCAATCGATAAAGCTCCAGCTTTCATTCAGATAATCCAGGCTGGCGAGATTGGGTTCCACCGTCATGCGGTGCGCCTTCGCCTCGGGCGATGCATCGCCCAGGGTGAAGCCCTGCATGGCATTGCCCTTGCGGGGGATTGCGCCGGCTGCGAAGGCCAGGGCTTCGAGCAGGCTGGTTTTGCCGGTTGTGTAAGGGCCGACCAGCGCGGCCACGCGCGGTCTTGCCTGCGGTTTCGTCTCCATCGCTTTCCTCCCATGATGATGGTTATGGAAATGGCGGAATGTGCAAACCCGAGGGCATCAGGATTCCACAAAGCGATGGAAGAGTCTGCAACAAAGTAGACGTGCGCTGCGGCGAGGTTTAGCCTGCATACGGATAAAGCGAATAAGCCGGGAGCTTAATAATGTCGGTGCGTGTGGAGAAGTCGGGTTTCGTTACCACTGTGATCCTGTCGCGTGCCGAGGCGCGCAATGCGGTGGATCGTCCGCATGCCGATGCATTGCGCGAGGCCTTCAAGGCATTCGATGCCGATCCCGATGCGCGCGCTGCCGTGCTGTGGGGCGAGGGCGGTAATTTCTGCGCCGGTGCCGATCTGAAGGCTGTGGCCGATGGCGACAGGCGCAACGATGCTTCGCCGGAAAGCGAAGGCCCGATGGGGCCGACGCGTTTGTTCATGTCGAAGCCGGTGATCGCCGCCGTATCCGGTTATGCCGTGGCCGGTGGATTGGAGCTGGCCTGCTGGTGCGATCTGCGCGTGGTGGAGCAGGATGCGGTATTTGGCGTGTTCTGCCGGCGCTGGGGCGTGCCGCTGATCGATGGCGGCACGGTGCGTCTGCCGCGCCTGATCGGCCATAGCCGCGCGCTGGATATGATCCTGACCGGCCGTGCCGTGCCATCGGCCGAAGCCTTGCAGATGGGCCTGGCCAATCGTGTTGTGCCCAACGGCCAGGCGCGTGCGGCGGCGGAAGAGATTGCCGCCGAGATCGCGAAATTCCCGCAGGCCTGCATGAAGGCGGATCGGCTTTCCAGCTACGAGCAATGGACGCTGTCGCTCGATGCCGCGTTGCATGGCGAAGCGGAGAGCGGCTGGCCGATCATCGAGGCCGAAGCCATCGCAGGCGCTGCGCGTTTCCGCGATGGCGCCGGCCGGCATGGCGATTTCAACAAGATCTAAAAAGTGCCCCCGTCACCCTCGCGCTTGTTGCGAGGGTCCATGCCTGATGCAGCAAAAATTGCTGAACCATGGACCCCCGGAACAAGTCCGGTGGTGACGGATCAGGCTTAGCGCAGCAGCTTCAGCATCTTCTTGATTGCAGTGGGCACTTTTGCCTCGCCGGGCTGCAACCATTCGCCATTCAGGCGCGCGGCTTGTCTGGCATCGATATCGGCCAGCATGGCGCGGATGCCGAGCGAGAAATGCGTGAACACATGCTCGGCCTCGCCGCGCAGCATCTGCCATTCGGCATCCATCGGGGCTTGCCGCATGGCTTCGGCCGGTTTCCAGGCGGCATCCCGCCAATCGGTGCTGGGCACTTCCAGCATGCCACCTAGCAGGCCTTTTTCGGGCCGGCGGCGGAAATACAGCGCGCCATCGGGCCGGCGCAGCAAAAAAGCAACGGTGTGCCGGTGCGGGCGTTCGGGCTTCGGCGCCTTGCGCGGCAACTCGGCGGCATGGCCGCGCGCCCGGGCCAGGCAGAGTTCGCTCAATGGGCAAAGCAGGCAATCGGGCCGGTTGGGGGCGCAGAGCGTGGCGCCCAGATCCATCATCGCCTGGGCATAATCGCCGGGCCGCCGTTGCGGCGTGGCGGCCTGGCAGAGCGCACGCAACTGCGGTTTGCTGCCGGGCAGCGGCGTCTGCACATCGAAAACCCGCGACAGCACGCGCTCTACATTGCCATCCAGCACGGCGGCCGGTTTGCCGAAAGCGATGGCGGCAATCGCCGCAGCAGTATAGGCGCCGATCCCGGGCAGGCCGAGCAGACCGGCCTCGGTTTCGGGAAATCGGCCGCCATGGTCGCGCAGCACGGCCTGGGCGCAGGCATGCAGATTGCGGGCGCGGGCGTAATAGCCAAGCCCTGCCCATTCCGCCAGCACGGCTTCCTGCGGCGCCCGGGCGAGCGCTTCCACATCCGGCCAAAGTGCCGTAAAGCGTTGAAAATACGGAATAACTGCCGCCACAGTGGTTTGCTGCAGCATGATTTCCGACAGCCAGACCCGATAGGGATGCATGGCCTTGTGGCCGGGCGGCGCACGCCAGGGCAGGCGACGATGCTGGCGGTCATACCAGGGCAGCAGCAGGCCGGCGATGCCGGCGGCGCGTTTCGCCTCGGCAGCGGTTGCGGCAGCGCTTGCGGGGGGATTCGTGGAATCGGCGGATTTACGGCCTGGTTTTGCCATCACGTAAAAACTACCATGAGGAAAGTCTGGCTCCGAGCCGTTCAGCTGGGGATAATCCGGTTTTATGCGGCGTTTAGTCGCATCGCCGGGCGCGGTCCATGTTGCGGTGGCGAAACCCATATGCTAGTTAAGCGCGGCTTTCGCGCCAGCCGGTGCCGGAACAGGCTCGGTATGTGTGTGAAATTCCTTGATCTTTCAAGGTCTTGTGCTGAATTCGGGGCTGCCCGGACGGTTCGGACCATGAGGGTGGGGAACGTGGGGGTTCGGTGGCCGTGACAGCGCCATGGTTAGGCTGGCTGTCGTGGTTCGGACATATATAAGCCGGGGTGGTCTGTAGGGATCATTCTGGAAAACCAAAAAGGGTCGTTCGTGGCTCAAGAAAGCGCTCTCGTTTCCGGTATTGCCGGCCGTTACGCCACCGCGCTGTTCGATTTGGCGCGCGATGGCGGGCAGCTCGATGCCGTTGCCAAGGATCTTGCCGCCCT
Source organism: Ferrovibrio sp. (assembly GCF_019636075.1). Taxonomy (GTDB): domain Bacteria; phylum Pseudomonadota; class Alphaproteobacteria; order Ferrovibrionales; family Ferrovibrionaceae; genus Ferrovibrio. Next base: position 2,279 of record NZ_JAHBYG010000043.1, on the reverse strand, counting down.
GTCCGCCCTGATGGCGGATTCCACCGATCTGGTGCGGCTGATCCGTTCGCCGGTTTTCAGCCGTGAAGAGCAGGGTGCCGCCATCGGCGCCGTGCTGGCCCGGATCGGCGCTGCCGATCTGACGCGCAACTTCGTGGGTGTGGTGGCGCAAAATCGCCGCCTGTTCGCCCTGGCCGACATGATCAAGGCCTATGGCAAGCTGCTCAGCCATCATCGTGGCGAAGTGGTTGCCGAGGTGGTGTCTGCCGAGCCGCTGAATGAGGCGGAACTCGCACAATTGAAATCGGCGTTGTCGTCGGCCGCTGCCGGCAACGTGGTGCTGCAGGCCCGGGTCGAGCCGGACCTGATCGGCGGTCTCGTCGTCCAACTCGGTTCGCGCATGATCGATGCGTCGATCCGCGCCAAGCTAAATTCGCTCAAGTCCGTGATGAAAGGGGTTGCGTGATGGATATCCGCGCCGCAGAGATTTCCGAAATCCTTAAGGGCCAGATCAAGAATTTCGGCACTGAAGCCGAAGTTTCCGAGGTCGGCCAGGTGCTCAGCATCGGTGACGGTATCGCCCGCGTGCATGGCCTGGACAAGGTGCAGGCCGGTGAGATGGTCGAGTTTCCCGGTGGCGTGAAGGGCATGGCCCTGAACCTGGAAATCGACAATGTCGGCGTCGTGATCTTCGGCGAAGATCGCGGCATCAAGGAAGGCGACACCGTCAAGCGCACCGGCGCCATCGTGGACGTGCCGGTGGGCAAGGGCCTGCTGGGTCGCGTGGTGGATGGCCTGGGCAATCCGATCGACGGCAAGGGCCCGCTGAAGGATGTCACCCGCGCCCGCGTGGAAGTGAAGGCGCCCGGCATCATCCCGCGCAAGTCGGTGCATGAGCCGATGCAGACCGGCCTGAAGGCGCTCGACGCACTGGTGCCGGTGGGCCGTGGCCAGCGCGAGCTGATCATCGGCGACCGCCAGACCGGCAAGACCGCCGTGGCGATCGACACCATCCTGAACCAGAAGGCGATCAACGCCGGCACGGATGAGAGCGCCAAGCTCTACTGCATCTACGTCGCCATCGGCCAGAAGCGCTCGACGGTCGCCCAGATCGTCAAGACGCTCGAGGAGCGCGGCGCGCTCGACTACACGATCGTCGTCTCGGCCACGGCGTCCGAGCCGGCGCCGCTGCAGTTCCTGGCCCCGTTCGCGGGTTGCGCCATGGGCGAGTGGTTCCGCGACAACGGCATGCACGCCGTCATCATCTACGACGACCTTTCCAAGCAGGCCGTCGCCTACCGCCAGATGTCGCTGTTGCTGCGCCGCCCGCCGGGCCGCGAAGCCTATCCGGGCGACGTGTTCTACCTGCATAGCCGGCTCCTCGAGCGGGCTGCGAAGCTGAACGAGGACAACGGTTCGGGCTCGCTGACGGCGCTGCCGCTCATCGAGACCCAGGCCAACGACGTGTCGGCCTACATCCCGACCAACGTGATCTCGATCACCGACGGCCAGATCTTCCTCGAGACCGACCTCTTCTTCCAGGGCATCCGCCCGGCGGTGAACGTCGGCATCTCGGTGTCGCGCGTCGGCTCCGCCGCGCAGATCAAGGCGATGAAGGCCGCGTCCGGCCCGATCAAGGGCGAGCTCGCCCAGTACCGGGAAATGGCCGCCTTCGCGAAGTTCGGTTCGGACCTCGACGCCGCCACCCAGCGCATGCTGGCCCGCGGCGAGCGCCTGACCGAGCTCCTGAAGCAGCCGCAGTACGCGCCGCTGTCGGTCGAGGAGCAGGTGGCGGTGATCTACGCCGGCACCCGCGGCTACCTCGACAAGGTCGCGACCAACCAGGTCGGCCGTTTCGAGCGCGAGCTGCTCTCGAACCTGCACGCCAAGCACCAGGGCCTGCTGGACAAGATCCGCACCGAGAAGGACCTCAAGAACGTCGAAGACGATCTGAAGGCCGCCCTCGCGGCGTTCGCGGACACCTTCGCCTGACATCCTGATGGTCGCGGATCAACCCAAAGCACTGGGCGCCTGGTCGGGCGAGTTCGGTGATCGGTATACGGCGCGCAACGCCCGTACCGCCGACGCCGTCCGCGGCCGCGCGCGCGTCTGGGGCGAGGTGTTCCGCACGATCGTCGGCGACATGCCGGCGTCGGCGCTGGAGGTGGGCCCGAACCTGGGCCTCAACCTCCAGGGCATCCAGGCGCTCGCCGACGTGGACCTCTGGGGCATCGAGCCGAACCCGGCCGCGCGCCGGCGCCTGGTGGAAGACGGGATCCTGCCCGCCGACCGCGTGATCG
>NZ_JAHBYG010000042.1 GCF_019636075.1 Ferrovibrio sp. | reverse complement strand
GCATCGTGGCGCTGCTGGGCGCCAACGGCGCCGGCAAGACCACCACGTTGAAAGCGATTTCAAACCTACTGCGCGCCGAGCGCGGCGATATCACCAAGGGCCATATCGAATATCGCGGCAACCGCGTGGAAGCGCTGGATCCCGCCAGCCTGGTGAAACAGGGCCTGATCCAGGTGATGGAAGGCCGGCATTGCTTCGCCCATCTCACGGTGGAGGAAAACCTGCTCACCGGCGCCTATACCCGCAAGGATGGCGGCAAGGCGGTGGCCGATGAACTGGAGAAGGTCTACACATATTTTCCGCGTCTGAAGGTGCGCCGCAAATCGGTGGCGGGCTACACATCGGGCGGCGAACAGCAGATGACCGCCATCGGCCGTGCGCTGATGAGCCGGCCCAGCATGATCCTGCTGGATGAACCCTCCATGGGCCTGGCGCCGCAATTGGTGGAGGAGATTTTCGAGATCGTGCACCGGCTGAACAAGGAAACCGGCGTCAGTTTCCTGGTGGCCGAGCAGAATACCAACATCGCGCTGCGCTATGCCGATTACGGCTATATCCTGGAAAGCGGCCGCGTGGTGATGGATGGCGAAGCATCGCATCTGCGCGAGAATTCCGATGTGAAGGAATTCTATCTCGGCCTCGGCGCCGGCGGCCGCATGAGTTTCCGCGATACCAAGCATTACCGCCGCCGCAAACGCTGGCTGGCCTGAGGGAGTTTGTATCCATGTCCGATTTCTATGATGCCAAGGAAACCCGCGATCCCGCCACGCGCCAGGCCGAGCAATGGGCCGCCCTGCGCGGGCAGATCGCTCATGCCCAAGCCAACGCGCCGTATTTTAGCGAAACCCTCAAGGGCGTGAATGCCCAGGATATCAAGGCGCCGGCCGATCTGGCGCGCCTGCCGGTAACCCGCAAATCCGACCTGCATGCGCGCCAGAAGGCGATGCCGCCGCTGGGCGGCCTGGCGGCGGCCGCGATGGCGAAGCTGAAGCATGTGTATCAATCGCCCGGCCCGATCTACGAACCCGATGGCTTCGAGGCGGATCATTGGCGCTTTGCCCGCGCCATGTGGTGTGCCGGCCTGCGCCCGGGCGATCTGGTGCTGAACTGCTTTTCCTATCATCTCACGCCGGCCGGCATGCTGGTGGAAAGCGCGGCCCATGCCATCGGCTGCCCGGTGATTCCCGGCGGCGTGGGCAATACCGAGTTGCAGGTGCAGGCGATCAACGATCTGAAACCGGTGGCCTATGGCGGCACGCCGTCTTTCCTGCGCATCCTGCTGCAGAAGGGCCGCGAGATGAATCTCGATGTCTCGTCGCTGAAAAAAGCCCTGGTGGGCGGCGAGGCGCTGCCGCCCAGCCTGCGCAAGGAGATCAACGATCTCGGCTGTTTCGTGCTGCAAAGCTATGGCACCGCCGATCTGGGCCTGATCGCCTATGAAAGCCCGGCCATGGAAGGCCTGATCCTGGATGAGGATGTGATCGTGGAAATCGTGCGCCCCGGCACCGGCGACCTGGTGGCCGAGGGCGAGGTGGGCGAAGTGGTGGTGACCACCTTGCGCAACAGGGAATATCCGTTGATCCGCTTCGCCACCGGCGACCTCTCGGCGATCATGGCGGGCAGCAGCCCCTGCGGCCGCACGAATACGCGCATCAAGGGCTGGATGGGCCGCGCCGACCAGACCACCAAGGTGAAGGGCATGTTCGTCACCCCGGGCCAGATTGCCCAGGTCGTGGCCCGCCACGCCGAAATCGCCAAGGCGCGGCTGGAGGTCACGTCCGAAAACAACGTGGACGCCATGGTGCTGAAGGTGGAGGCAAAAGCCGGCCTGGATGCCGCTAAGGCGGCAGAAAGCCTGCAAGCGATCTGCAAGCTGCGCGGCAGCGTGGAGATCGTGGCATCCGGCAGCCTGCCCAACGACGGCAAGGTGATCGCCGACCTGCGCACGTATCAATAAGTTCCGCCACCGGTAGGCCCGCCCTGTCGGTAGGCCCGCCCTGTCGGTAGGATAGGGCGAGACTTTCGGCTAGATTACGCCACCATGGCGTTATCGGTGGAAGGCCTTGCCGTGATCCGCGGCGAGCGCCGGCTTTTCAAGGATCTGTCTTTCAGCCTCGCTGCCGGCGAGGCCATGCTGCTGCGCGGCCCCAATGGCAGCGGCAAATCCAGCCTGCTGCGCCTGCTGGCCGGCTTCCTGGCGCCCGCCGCCGGCACTATCGCCTGGCAGGGCCGCCCGCTGGCAGAGGCCGAGGATTTCCGCGCCGCTGCGCTGTATCTGGGCCATCAGGATGCGGTGAAGCCGCAATTCACCACCGAGCAGAATTTGGCTTATGCCGGCTGCCTGCTGGGCCTGGATAATGCCACGGCCGAAATACGCGCCGGCGAAGTGCTGGATGCCGCCGGGTTGGGCCGCCAGCGCCGCTTACCCGCACGGTATCTTTCGGCCGGGCAGAAACGCCGCCTGGCTTTGTGCCGCTTGCTGCTGATGCCTGCAAAGCTGTGGCTGCTGGACGAACCCACCAATGCGCTGGACAGCGCCGCCATCGATTGGCTGGGCCGGGCGCTGGCCGATCATCGCGCCCAGGGCGGCGCGGTGCTGCTGGCCAGCCATGTGCCGGTTCCGTTACCCGACGCGCAGGCCTTGCTGCTGCCCGAGGGCAAGCTGGCCAAGGACGAGCCAGCCGGGGACGAGTTGACATGAGTGCATTCTGGGCCATCGTGCAGCGCGATCTGCGGATCAATCTGGGCGCCCAGGGCGCGGCGCTCACCACGATTCTCTTTTTCGTGCTGGCGATCAGCCTGTTTCCGCTCGGCGTGGGCCCCGAGCCGCAATTGCTGGCCCGCATCAGTGCCGGTGTGATCTGGGTGGCGGCGTTGCTGGCGGCGCAATTGTCGCTGGACCGGCTGTTCCAGGCCGATCATGAGGATGGCACGCTCGACCTGCTGGCCCGCGCGCCGTTGCCGCTCACGCTCACCATCGCCGCCAAGCTGCTGGCCCATTGGCTGGGCACCGGACTGCCGCTGGCGCTGATTGCACCGCTGCTGGCGATCATGCTGCAGATGGATAGCGCAGCCCTGCCCGCCCTGTTGCTGGCCCTGTTGCTGGGCACCCCCAGCCTCAGCCTGATCGGCGGCATCGGCGCGGCCCTCACCCTGGGCGCCCGGCGCGGCGCCGTGCTGGTGCCGCTGCTCACCCTGCCCTTGCTGATCCCGGTGCTGATTTTCGGCGTCGGCGCGGTGGAAGCCGCCGCAACCGGCCTGTCGGCCAGCCCGCACCTGCTGCTGCTGGGCGCTTTCCTGGCTCTCGCGCTTGTGCTGAGCCCGTTTGCCGCAGCCGCCGCCGTCAAGCTGGCCTTGGAATGACAGCGCGATTATAACAGCCGCCATGCATTACCTCGCCAATCCCGCGCGCTTCCAGCGCATCATGACTGCGATCCGGCCCTGGGCCGGGGGCATCGCGCTGGTCTGCCTGATTGCCGGGTTCGGCTGGGGCCTGCTGTTTTCGCCGCCGGATTACCAGCAGAGCGAAACCGTGCGCATCATGTATCTGCATGTGCCCTCGGCCTGGATGGGCATGTTCATCTATGCCGGCATGGCCGTGGCCTCCGCCGTGGCGCTGATCTGGCGGCATCCGGTGGCCGAACTGGCCGCCAAAGCCTCGGCGCCGGCGGGCGCGGCCTTCACCCTGGTCTGCCTGATCACAGGTGCGTTATGGGGCCAGCCGATGTGGGGCACCTGGTGGGTGTGGGATGCCCGCCTCACCTCGATGTTGATCCTGTTTTTCATCTACCTGGGCTACATGGCGCTGTGGGAGGCTTTCGACGATCCCAGCCGCGCCGGGCGTGCCGCCGCCATCCTGGCCCTGGTGGGCGCGGTAAACCTGCCGATCATCAAATTTTCGGTGGATTGGTGGAATACGCTGCATCAGCCGGCCAGCGTACTGACCATGGAAGGCCCGAAAATCCACCCCGATATCCTCTGGCCGCTGCTGCTGGTGGCGGTGGGTTTCAAGGCCTATTACATCTGGCTGCTCGCTCTGCGGGTGCGGGCGGAAATCCTGGAACGCCAGGCCCGCATGCTGCGTTTCGCCGCAGCCTCGGATGGCCAGCCGGGGTAGCATTCGGCCGCCCCCGACTATATCTTTCCGGCAACCTGTTCCCCGCCCCCTGAAGAGGCCGCCTCCCGTGTATTGGACCAGCTTCGCCGATTTCGCCGCCATGGGCGGCTATGCCGGATTCATCTGGCCGGCCTTTGCCGCCGGCCTGATCCTGCTGGGCGGCCTGGCCTTGAGCAGCCGGCACAAGTTGGCACTGGCCGAGCGCGACATCGCCGAAGCCCGCCGCGAGGCTGGACGAGAGTTGGGCCGTGACACGTAAACGCCGCCGCCTTTATGCCGTGTTGGCACTGGTAGCGGGCGTGGGTGTGGCCGCCGCCCTGGTGCTGACCGCGTTTTCCGACAACCTGGTATTCTTCCACAGCCCCACCGATGTGGTGCAGAAGCATCTGCCCGCCGGCAAGCGCTTCCGCATCGGCGGCCTGGTGGAAGAAGGCAGCCTGAAACGCGATGGCCTGAATGCCGAATTCGTGGTGACCGATCTCACCGAGCGCGTGACCATCCGCTATACCGGCATGCTGCCCGACCTGTTCCGCGAAAACCAGGGCATCGTGGCCGATGGCCGCTTGAACGAACAGCGCCAGTTCATCGCCAGCGAAGTGCTGGCCAAGCACGACGAAAACTACATGCCGCCCGAAGTGGCCGAAGCCTTGAAGAAATCCGGCCAGTGGAGCGACAAACCCGGCCAGCATGCCGAGAAATACGGCAACGCCGGCAACACGACAGGCAAGGGCAAGACGCAATGATCGCCGAATGGGGCCATTTCGCGCTGATCCTCACCCTGGCCCTGGCCGTGGCGCAGAGCAGCCTGCCGCTGATCGGGGCCGCACGCGGCATTCCGCAATGGATCAACATGGCGCCCACGGCGGCAATCGGCCAGGGCCTGCTGGTCAGCTTCGCCTTCGGCTGCCTCACCTATGCCTATGTCACCTCCGATTTTTCGGTGGCGAATGTGGCGGAGAATTCCCACACCCTGAAGCCGATGCTCTACAAGATCACCGGCGTGTGGGGCAATCATGAAGGCTCGCTGCTGCTGTGGCTGCTGATCCTGGTGCTGTTCGGCGCCGCCGTGGCGATCTTCGGCCGGCAATTGCCCGATACATTGCGCGCCCGCGTACTGGCCGTGCAGGGCATGGTGGGCGTGGGCTTTCTGCTGTTCATCCTGCTTACCTCCAATCCATTCGACCGCATCATCCCGATGCCGGTGGAAGGCAAGGGGCTCAATCCGCTACTGCAGGATCCCGGCCTGGCCTTCCATCCGCCGTTTCTGTATCTCGGCTATGTCGGCTTCTCGGTGGCGTTTTCGTTTGCGATTGCCGCCTTGATCGAAGGCCGCGTGGATCCGGCCTGGGCGCGCTGGGTGCGGCCCTGGACACTGACGGCCTGGATCTTCCTCACCATCGGCATCGCCATGGGTTCGTGGTGGGCCTATTACGAACTCGGCTGGGGCGGCTGGTGGTTCTGGGATCCGGTGGAGAATGCCTCCTTCATGCCCTGGCTGGCTGGCACGGCGCTGTTGCATTCCGCCATCGTGGTGGAAAAGCGCGAGGCGCTGAAAAGCTGGACCGTGCTGCTGGCCATCGTCACCTTCTCGCTCAGCCTGCTCGGCACCTTCCTGGTGCGTTCGGGCGTGCTGAACTCGGTGCATGCCTTCGCCACCGATCCGGCGCGCGGCCTGTTCATCCTGCTTTTCCTGTGCGCCACCGTGGGCGGCAGCCTCACATTGTATGCCTGGCGCGCGCCGAAACTCTCGGCGGTCGGCCTGTTCGCGCCGGTGAGCCGCGAAGGCGCGCTGGTGCTGAACAACATGCTGCTGGCCGTGGCAACCGGCGCGGTGCTGCTGGGCACGCTGTATCCGCTGGCGCTGGATGCCATTTCGGGCCAGAAAGTCTCGGTCGGCCCGGCTTATTTCAACAGCGTGTTCGTCCCGATCATGGCGCCGCTCTGCGCTGCCATCGCCGTGGGCCCACTGCTGGCCTGGAAGCGCGGCGACCTGTCTGCCGTGCTGACCCGGCTGAAAGCCGCCGGCCTGCTGGCGATCGTCGGCCTGCTGCTGGCATTGTGGCTGCGCGGCGATGGCGCATGGCTGTCGCTGCTGGGGCTGTGCCTGGGCTTCTGGCTGATCGCCGGCAGCCTGACCGAATGGGCCTCCCGACTGAAACTGTTTGCCGCGCCGATCGGCGAGAGCCTGTCGCGCGCGCGCAATCTGCCGCGTTCGGCCTGGGGCATGACGGTGGCGCATCTGGGCGTGGGCCTGCTGATCCTCGGCATCACGGTTTCGGAAACCTGGCAGATCGAGAAGCAATTGGTGATGCAGCCTGGCCAGAGCGTGCAGGTGGGCCCGGTGGAATACCGCTTCATCGGCGTGCAGACCGTGCGCGGCCCGAATTACACCGCTTTGCAGGGCCGCTTCGAATTGCTGCGCAACGGCCGTGTGGTGGATATCCTGGCGCCCTCGCAGCGGCGCTATCCGCAGCCGCCGATGGAAACCACCGAAGCCGCCATCCGGCCTTCGCTGGTGGCCGATCTGTATGCCGTGGTGGGCGAAGGCGATGCACAGCGCGGCTGGGCGGTGCGGCTGTATTGGAAACCGATGGTATCCTGGATCTGGCTGGGTTCGCTGGTGATGGCGTTCGGCGGCGTGCTGTCGGTGAGCGACCGGCGGCATCGCGTGGGCGCGCCGCGCAAGGCCCCTGCCAAATCCGCAAAAGCGCATACGGCGGCGGCAGAGTGAGCTTGCGATGATGCGCTTTCTGCCATTGCTTGTATTCATCGTGATCGGCATCGGCCTGGCCGTGGGCCTGACGTTGAATCCGCGCGAGATTCCGTCCGCGCTGATCGGCAAGCCGGCGCCGGATTTCGCCTTGCCCGCGCTGGAAGGCCGCGCCAAGGCCGACAATCAGGGCCTCTCGAAAACCGATCTGCAGACCGGCCAGCCCAGCCTGGTGAATGTATTCGCCTCCTGGTGCCTGCCTTGCCGGGTGGAGCATCCGTTGCTGAACCAACTGGCCCGCGAAGGCATCGCGCCGATCCACGCGCTGAACTACAAGGACCAGCCGCGCGACGCCACCCGCTGGCTGAACGAACTGGGCGATCCCTTCAGTCGCATCGGCGCCGACAAGGATGGCCGCGTGAGCATCGATTGGGGCGTTTACGGCGTGCCGGAAACTTTCGTGGTGGATGGCAAGGGCGAAATCCTTTGCCGCCATGTCGGCGCGCTGACCGAACATGACGTAGAGACCAAGATCCGTCCGATCCTGAACGACCTCAAGGCAGGCCGTGAAAGCCGCGTGAAATGCTGAAGCGTCTCGCCCTGCTGATCCTGCTGTTGACGCCGCTGCCGCTGGTCTCCGTGCCGCTGGCTGCTCAGCATATGGAACCCACGCTGTCTGATCCGGCGGCCGAAGCGCGCGCCCGCACGCTGTCGAAGGAATTGCGTTGCCTGGTCTGCCAGAATCAATCCATCGAGGAATCCAATGCCAGCCTGGCCCGCGATCTGCGCCGTATCGTGCGCGAGCGTATCGCGGTCGGCGATTCCGACCGCCAGGTGCTGGATTATCTGGTTTCGCGCTATGGCGAATGGGTGCTGCTGACGCCACGCTTCAATGCCAGCACGCTGCTGTTGTGGATCGGCCCCGGCCTGCTGATGGCATTGGGCATTCTGGCCGTGCTGATGGTGCAACGCCGCCAGCGCCGCGCCCTGGCCGAAGCGCCGCCGGCCGCGCCGCTTTCGGAGGCCGAACGCAAACGGCTGGCCGACCTGATGAAGAACGAGGGCTGAGATGCTTTGGGTCGGCATCATCATTCTGCTGAAGATCGCCCTGGGCTTTCTGATCTGGCCATGGTTTCGCCGCAGCCGGGAACGCCATCAGCGCAAGGCGCATGACCTGGCGGTGTATCGCGCCCAGCTTGATGAAGTGAACCAGGATCTGGCCCGCGGCAGCCTGAGCCAGACCGAGGCCGATGCCGCCCGGCTGGAAATCCAGCGCCGCCTGCTGCGCGCCGATGCCACGGCCGATACGGCCAACGCGGCACCGGGCCTTACGCCGCCGGTATTGTTTGCCACCGCCATCCTGCTGGGCCTGCTGCCGATCGGTGCCATCGGGCTTTATCTGACCCTGGGCCACCCGGAAGCCGCTTCGCCGCGCGCCACGCAGATCAGCCAGCAGCAGCGTGCGCAGATTGCCCAGCAGCAGGCGCAGGATGCCGAGATGGAGCAGCTTGCCGAACGCCTGCGCAAGCGGCTGGAAAGCGAGCCCAACCGCCCCGATGGCTGGCTGCTGCTTGGGCGCACGATGATGAATCTGGGCCGCTTCGGCGATGCCGTGGATGCCTTCCGCCGGCTTACCGAACTGACGCCTGACGATCCGGAAGCCTATGCCTATCTGGGCGAGGCCTATGTATTCGGCAATGATGGCCGCGTGACCCAGCAGGCCGCTGCCGCCTTCCGCCGCACCTTGCAGCTCGAGCCCGGCCATCCCAGCGCGCAATATTACATCGCCATGGGCAAGCTGGAGGCCGGCGATGCGCGCGGCGCCTTTGCCGATTGGCTGGCGCTGGCCCGCATGGCGCCACCCGATGCGCCATGGCTTGGCCTGGTCTATACCCGGCTGCAGGAATTGGCGCCGCGTCTGAATATCGACCTCAACAGCCTGATGCCGCCGCCAGCAGCGCTGCGGCCGCAATTGCCCGAACTCGGCGCCACGCCGCAACCGCCGCCGGCCCAGACCACCCAGACGGGCCAGACCGCCCCGACGAGCCAGACCACCGATGCGCCGCGCGGCCCGACGCGGGAGCAGATGGAAGCCGCGCAAACCATGTCGGCCGAAGACCGCGCCGAGATGATCCGGGGCATGGTGGAAAGCCTGGCCCAGCGCCTGGAACAGCAGCCCAACGATCTGGAAGGCTGGCTGCGGCTGGCCCGCGCCCGCGAAGTGCTGCGCCAGCCCAAGGAAGCCGCCGATGCCTATGCCAAGGCGCTGGCCCTGATGCCGCCCAATGCCCCGATGCGCGGCGATATCGAAGCCAAGCTTCAGCAGCTGCGGCGCTGATTCAGGGCCAGTGCTGATTCAGGGCCTGTGCTGATTCAAGACCGGTGTTAACCCGGCTTTAAGAGTCTGGATGGCCTATAGAAGCTCCAAGGACCGGAGTCTTCCATGGCCATCGCGCCCAGCACCAATCTGCTTTCCGCGCTCTCGCAATTGCAGGCGAACCGCCCGGCCCAGGCCGCCGCGCCCGCCGCTTCGGCACGCCTGGCCGCCGCTGCCAGTTCCGCTCCCAGCTTCGCCACGCAATTGAACGGCATCAGCGCCGCATCCGCACGCCCCGCCGCCACCATCACCACCGCCGATACCCAGCAGGCGCAGCAGAGCCAGGCATCCAGCCTGCCGGTGCAAAGCCATGCACCGCGCGGCCGTTATCTCGGCCAGAATCTCAACATCGTGGTTTAAAAAAGAAAAAAGCCCGCCGGCTTGCGCCGACGGGCCTTTGAAAGCGTTAGGCTGATGCCTTAGACGGCTTCCTTGAGCGCCTTGGAAGCGCGGAAGGCAACCTTCTTCGAAGCCTTGATCTTGATGGCTTCGCCGGTCTGCGGGTTGCGGCCGATGCGAGCAGCGCGCTTGCGCACCTGCAGCACGCCCAGATCGCCGAGGCGCACGCGGTCGCCCTTCTTCAGCGACTTGGTGACGGCAGCGAAGAAATCATCGAACAGAGCGATGGTGGACTTCTTCTGCAGGCCGCCCTTCTCGGCGAGGGTCGAAACGATCTGCTTGGCAGTGATGGTGACGGTCTTGGTGGTGGCGGCGGCTTTCGCCATGGTGGTCTCTCCTCCGTTGGATCGATCGTTCCCGACAGGCATTTTGCCTGACCCGGAGACGAATCGGGGTGCATCCCCGAATCCCTGCATAGCACCGGATTTCGCTCTTGCCCATTGTCTGCATGGTCAAAAAGCCGCTTGAAATAAGGCGTAATCAATGCCCGGCGTGCGATTCGCCGCCAATCGCAAGGCCCGGCAGGGTTCTGCCTGCCAAAATACGCCTGCCTGGCACACCGGTTGACGCCGGCTGCGACACAGGCGAGGCTTGCCATATGCATATTACAAAGCTGTTTTTCCTGTTGCTGACCTGTGCTGCCTGGGCATTCGCGCCGTCAGCCGCCCAGGCCGATGTGCGCATCAGCGGGCATGACATCCTGGTGGATGGCAAAGCCTTCGTGGTGCGCGGCGCCGCCGGCACGCGGCAATTGGCCGTGCTGGCCGGCCTGGGCGCCAACACCATCCGCACCTATGGCGCCGAGGAGGCAGAGGCGCTGGATCGCGCCCAGGCCGCCGGCCTGAAGGTGATTCTGGGCTTCTGGCTGGAGCATCCGCGCCGTGGCGTGGATTACCGCGACGAAAAATTCGTGGCCGCGCAGCTTGCCAGGCTGGAACAATTCGTGCGCCAGCATCGCAATCATCCGGCTTTGCTGATGTGGGGCCTGGGCAACGAAGTGGAATCCGAACTGGCCGACGACAGCCAAATCTGGCCCGGCATCGAACGCGCGGCCAGGCTGGTGAAGCAGTTGGATCCCGCGCATCCCACCCTGGCTGTGCTGGCGGAAGCCGGCAACAACAAGGTGGCGAAACTGAAAAGCCAGGCGCCGAGCATTGATGTGCTGGGCGTGAATTCTTACGGCGAAGGCCTGCTGAGCCTGCCTGAGCGCGTGCGCCAGCAGGGCTGGAACAAACCCTGGATCGTTACCGAGCTTGGCCCGCGCGGACAATGGCAGGCGGCGCGCACACCCTGGGGTGCTTTCATCGAGCCCGGCAGCGGCGAGAAGGCAGCATTGCTGCGGCGCTATCTGCCCCGCATGCTGCCGCCGCAGGCGAACGGCCAGATCGCTTTCTTCTGGGGCCAGAAACAGGAAGTGACGCCCACCTGGCACAGCCTGCTGCTGCCCGACAATAGCTGGACCGAAACCGCCGAAGCGATGGCGGCAAGCTGGGGCGGCCATACGCCGGGCCGCAATCGCGCGCCGCGCATCACCCGTTTCGAATTCAGCCATCGGCCCGGCCAGCCCTGGGCCAGTTGGCCGCGCAGCCAGATCGCCCGCGCCATCCTGGCGGTTTCCGATCCCGACAAAGACCCCATCACCCTGCATTGGGCCGTGATGGCCGAAAGCACCGATCTGCGGGTGGCCGGCGATGCCGAAGCGGTGCCGCCTTCTTACCCGAACGCACTTTTTGGGGCTGGAAACGACGGCGTAAGCATTCAGGGCTTGCATCCGGGCGCCTATCGGTTGTTTCTGGAGGTGCGCGATGGGCGCGGCGCCGTTGCCACGGCCAACCTGCCCTTCCGCGTCGAGTGAGTCCCTTCCACGCCTGAGTGAACCGCCGGTCCGTCATGACATTACCGATCCAGATACCCAGCCTGGCCGAATTGCTTTCGGTGGCGCCGCCCCGCGTGGAGGTGCTGGATATCGGCGCCATGCCGGAAGGCGAACCGCGCTATCAGCGCCTGCTGGATCTGGGCCTTTGCCGCGTCACCGGCTTCGAGCCGCAGCCCGAACAACTGGCCAAGCTGCGCTCGGAAAGCGCCGCGCGCGGCGGCAGCCATATCTGGCTGGGCCATGTGCTGGGCGATGGCGAACCGGCCACCTTCCATGCCGCACGCTATCCCGGCTGTTCGTCGCTGCTGCCGCCGGATCCCGCCACCATCGACTTGTTCACCGGCATGAATGCCAGCCATGAAGGCGGCAATTTCACCGTGAAGAGTACCGAAACCGTACCCACCCGCCGGCTGGACGACCTGGCCGAATGCCCGCCGCCGGATTATGCCAAGCTGGATATCCAGGGCGCCGAGTTGAACGTGCTGAAACATGGCATGGAAAAACTGGCCAATGCCGTGGTGCTGGAAAGCGAAGTGGAATTCCTGCCGCTCTACAAGAACCAGCCGCTGTTCGGCGATATCGAGCGCTTCCTGCGCAAATACGGCTGGGTGTTGCATCGTTTCCTGGATATCGCCGGCCGCCCGTTCCGGCCGATCCGGCTGCCCGACCCGTCCCAGGCAATCAGCCAGATACTCTGGGCCGATGCGGTATTCGTGAAGGATTTTCGCCGGCTCGATAAACTGAGCGAGGACCAGATCAACAAAGCCGCCCTGGTGCTGCACGAGGTTTACGGCTCCTACGATCTGGTGTCGCTGCTGCTGGGCGAGATCGACCGCCGCCATCGCAGCGACCAGGCCATCCGCTATCGCCAGGCCCTGGCCGCGCTGGCCGCACGCAACGAATTGCCGATCCAGTTTCTGAGCGTGAAGAACCGCCTATAAACAAGAAGTGGCTGCAAACACGCATTCGTTAGCCGAATACGCTTTCCAGCGGCTGGCAAATCGTGTTCGATAAAGTCATGAAGAATCGCATCATCCCGGCCCTTGCCGCCCCTGCCCTGCTTTTCGCCCCCGGCCTGCTTTTCGCCGCCACTCTGCTTTTCGCCGCGCAAACCGGCTTTGCTCAAGCCAGGCACGGCCTCAGCAGTTTCGGCGATTTGAAATACCCGGAAAGCTTCAAGCATTTCGATTATGTGAATCCCGATGCGCCCAAGGGCGGCACGCTGCGGCAATGGCAGCTTGAAAGCTTCGACAATCTCAATCCGCTGATCCTCAAGGGCGTGACAGCGCAAAGCCTGGCGCTGACCCAGCAAAGCCTGATGCGCCGCGCAGCCGACGAACCCGATGCGGTTTATGCCGAAGTGGCGCAGAGCGTGGAACTCGGGCCCGACCGCGCCTGGGCGGCCTTCACTCTCGATCCCCGTGCACGCTGGCATGATGGCAGCCCGATCACTGCCGAGGATGTGGTATTCACCTTCGAATCCACGCTGAAGGAAGGCCATCCGCAATACCAGTTGATCCTGGCCGATCTGGACAGCGTGAAGGCGGAGGGCCCGCGCCGCGTGGTGTTCCGTTTCAAGCCCGGCGAAACCCGGCGCGACCTGCCGCTGCTGGTAGCGCAGATTCCGCTGCTGGCGAAAAGCTGGTTCAAGGATCGCCCCTTCGCCCAACCCACCGCCGAGCCGCCGCTGACCAGCGGCCCCTATCGCATCGAACGCGTGGATGCCGGGCGTTCGCTCAGCTTCCGCCGCGTGGCGGATTGGTGGGCCAAGGATCTGCCGGCCAATCGCGGCCAGTTCAATTTCGATACGGTGCGCGACGATTACTACCGCGACCGCGATATCGCCGTGGAAGCGTTTTTCGCCGGCGAATACGATTATCGCGTGGAGATCACCGCCCGTGTATGGGCCACCGGTTATGACGGCAAGCCCGCCGTGAAGGAAGGCCGGATCAAGCGCGAGGTGTTGCCCGACCATACGCCCTCTGGCGTACAGGCGTTTTTCCTCAACGCCCGCAAGGACAAATTCAAGGACGCCCGCGTGCGCGAGGCGCTGAACCTGGCTTTCGATTACGAGTGGATGAACAAGACGCTGTTCTACGATCTCTACAAGCGCACCCGCTCGATGTTCGAGAATTCCAGCATGGCCGCCACCGGCCTGCCAAGCCCGGCAGAACTGGCTTTACTGGAACCCTATCGCGCCAAGCTGCCGCCGCGCGTCTTCACCGAGGAATTCAACCCGCCCACCACCGATGGCAGCGGCGAGAACCGCGACAACCTGCGCAAGGCCACGCGGCTGCTGCGCGAGGCCGGCTGGAGCATCAAGGACAAGCGGCTGCAGAATGCCAAGGGCGAAGCCTTCGAGATCGAATTCCTGCTGTTCGAGCCCAGCTTCCAGCGCATCCTCTCCCCCTTCATGCGCAACCTCGAACGCCTGGGCATCCACAGCACGATCCGCAGCGTGGATGTTTCGGCCTATGAGCAACGTATGCGCAATTTCGATTACGACATCATCATGCGCCGCATCGTGCAGCCGATGACACCCGGCGTGGAGCAGCGCAATTTCTGGAGCAGCCCCTCGGCCAATGTCACCGGCAGCTTCAATTTCTCCGGCATCCAGGATCCGGCGGTGGATGCGCTGGTGGAAAACCTGGTGGCAGCGAAAAGCCGCATGGATTCCGTGACGGCGGCGCGTGCGCTGGACCGCGTGCTGACCTGGGGCTGGTATGTGATCCCCAACTGGTATAGCGGCACCAACAAAGTGGCGATGTGGGACCGCTTCGGCCGCCCCGCCAAGGCACCAGACTTCGATCTCGGCCTGCTGGAAACCTGGTGGATCGATCCGGCCAAGGATGCCAGGCTGGGGCTGCGGCGATAGGCTAATCCGTCGCCGTTTCGATCCGGTCCATGTCGTCATCCGACAGGCCGAAATGGTGGCCCACTTCGTGGATCAGCACATGGCGCACCACGCGATCCAGCGGCTCGGCGGTTTCGCACCAGTAATCAAGCAACGGCCGGCGATAGAGATAGATCATCGCCGGCAAGCCGCCATGGCCGGCCACCTCATCGGCCAATGTGCGGCCATGATACAACCCCATCAGCTCGAAGGGATTTTCGATCTCCATGGCCTGCAGCGTTTCGTCATCGGCGAAATCCTGCACGCGGATCGGCACATTGCCGATAAACTGGCCGAAAGCTGGGCGCAGGCGCTCCAGCGCGGCTTCGCCGAGCGCTGCAAGGTCGTCCAGGCTGGGGGGGAGCATCTGCGGTTGTGCGGCCATGCGGCGATTTGTCCAAAGCGTGATGGGGTTCCAGCCTTGGGCAAAGCCGGTGGCTGGGTTATAGGATTACCCCTAACATCTGTTCCGGGTGGAGGAAAGCATGGCGATTGCAAAACTGGATGGCGCCGCACGGGAAGCTGCCCTGGCTGCATTGCCGCATTGGCGCCTGCTCGATGGCCGCGACGCAATCTTCCGCAGCATCCGCTTCAAGGATTTCAACGCCGCCTTCGGATTCATGGCCTGCGTGGCCTTGGCCGCCGAAAAGGCCGACCATCACCCTGAATGGTTCAATGTGTGGAACCGCGTGGATATCACGCTCACCACCCATGATGCCGGCGGCCTGAGCCAGCGCGATGCGGCGCTGGCAAAAGTGATCGATGCCTTTGCCGCCGCCCATGGTGGCGTTTCCGGAAGCGGCGATACTCAGAACGGACAATCATCATGAGCAATGCAATACGCGGCTTGCGACGCGGCCTTATCATCGTTGTGGTTTTGCTGGCGGCGGGTTTTGCCTGGATCAGCCTGTCGGGCTGGCTGGCCCAGGATGGCAGCGACGGCAATGGCGGCGGCGGCGGCGTGAACGAGGTGAGCATCGGCGGCCCCTTCACGCTGACCGATCAGGATGGCCGCAGCGTTACCGAGAAGGATTATGCCGGCAAGCTGATGCTGGTGTATTTCGGCTTCACTTCCTGCCCCGATATCTGCCCCACCGGCATGCAAACCATTGCCATCGCCCTGGATGACCTGGGTGCCGATGCCGAGAAGGTGACGCCCATTCTGGTCAGCGTGGATCCCGAGCGCGATACGCCCGAGGTGATGAAGGACTATGTCTCCAGCTTCCACGAGCGCATGGTCGGCCTCACCGGCACGCCCGAGCAGATTGCGGCGGCGGCGAAAGCCTACCGGGTCTATTACCAGAAAGTGCAATTGCCGGGTTCCAGCCTGGATTATTCCGTGGACCATTCCGGCTTCATCTATCTGATGGGACGAGACGGGAAATATCTGGCGCATTTCCGGCACAATTCCACCCCGGAAGAGATCGCCAAGAAACTGCGTGCCAGCTTCTGAGCAATCAGCACAGCAGCCCAAACCTACAGGCCTGGGGCTTGTCTTCTGGCCCGGGGCCTCTATCCTCACCTATGTTGCAGTGCAATATTTAACTGTTCCTGCAGTCTTTTGCCTGTAACATTGCGTTCGCGGCGCATCGCTGATTCGGCGATCCGCCGCGCTACATAGGGGTGGGCCCGCATGCTTTACAATCTGCATGAGCTGCAACATGCCGCTCTGGCGCCTGTGCGTCTGTTGGCGGAAGCGCAATCGCATTTCCTGCAACTGCCTTTCCTGCCCGGCAATTTTACGCCGGCGGCGCGCAGCATGGCGGCTGGCCTGGAAGTATTCGAGCGTATCACGCGCCGCTATGCCAAGCCGGAATTCGGCCTGCACAGCACCATGATCGAAGGCAAGCCCCATGCCGTGCAGGAAACGCATCCGCTGGTGCTGCCATTCTGCCGCCTGAAGCATTTCAAGCGCGAAGGCCTGAACCGGAAACAGAAAGATTCCAGACTGCTGATCGTGGCGCCGCTTTCCGGCCATTACGCCACGCTGCTGCGCGGCACGGTGGAAGCCCTGCTGCCCGATCACGAGATTTACATCACCGACTGGGTGGATGCCCGCAACGTGCCGCTGGCCGAGGGCGCCTTCGGACTGGATGACTATATCGACTACGTGATCAACTTCCTGCATTTCCTGGGCCCCAACACCCATGTGATGGCGGTGTGCCAACCCAGCGTGCCGGTGCTGGCCGCCGTGGCGCTGATGAGCGCCGCGAAGGATGCCTGTACGCCCAGTTCGATGACCCTGATGGGCGGCCCGATCGACACCCGCATCAGCCCCACCACGCCGAACAACCTGGCGCAGGAGCATCCGATCGAGTGGTTCGAGCAGAATGTGATCAACCGCGTGCCGTTCAACCATCCGGGCTTCATGCGGCGGGTCTATCCCGGCTTCATCCAGCTGACCGGCTTCATGACCATGAATCTGGATCGCCATGTGAATGCCCATGTGGAATTGTTCCATCACCTGATCAAGGGCGACGGCGACAGCGCCAACCAGCACCGCACATTCTATGATGAATATCTCTCGGTGATGGACCTGCCGGCGGACTATTATCTGGAAACCGTGGAACGCGTATTCCAGAAGCATCTGCTGCCGAAAGGCGAATTCACCTGGCGCGGCCAGCGGGTGGATACCGGCGCGATCCGGCGCACCGCGCTATTCACCGTGGAAGGCGAACTGGACGACATTTCCGGCATCGGCCAGACCCAGGCGGCGCAAACCATCTGCCCCAACATCCCCAAGGCGATGCGCCAGCATCACCTGCAAACCGGCGTGGGCCATTACGGCGTGTTCAACGGCCGCCGCTGGCGCGAGCAGATCGCCCCGCGCGTGGCCGCTTTCATCGCGGCTCATGACAAGCCGCCTGCGAAAGCATAAACTGCCCGCCATGCCCCGCGAAAAACCTTTCTGGCGCGCCAAGACGCTGGACGACATGAACCGCACCGAATGGGAGTCGCTCTGCGACGGCTGCGGCAAATGTTGCCTGTACCGTCTGGAAGACGTGGATGCCGGCACCTGCGAAACCACCAACGTGGCCTGCAAGCTGCTGGATGGCGCCACCGGGCAATGCTCGGATTATCCCAACCGCAAAAAGAAAGTGCCCGACTGCATCCAGCTCACGCCCAAGAAAGTGGCGAAGATGGATTGGCTGCCGCTCTCCTGCGCCTATCGCCTGGTGCATAAGGGCCGCGACCTGCCCTGGTGGCACCATCTCAAGACCGGCGACCGCGAGCTGGTGCACAAACTCGGCCTGTCGGTGCGCGGCCGCTCGGTTTCCGAACTGGATGCCGGCCCGCTGGAACACCACATCGTCAGCTGGGTAGATGCCAAGGGCCCGCCCAAGCCGAAGAAAAAGCCGAAGCTTAAACCAACCGATCCCACATAAAGAAAAACCCCGGCGATTGCGCGCCGGGGTTTTCCTTGAATGCTCCGAAACCGCTGATTATTCAGGGGTGTCGTCGTTTTCCTTCTTGGCCTTGGCGCTGCGCATGGCGGCACCCAGGATATCGCCGAGCGAAGCGCCGCTATCGGCGGAGCCATACTGCTCCATCGCTTCGCGCTCTTCCTCGATCTCGCGGGCCTTCACCGACAGGCTCAGCTTGCGGGCCTTGCCGTCGATGGTGACGATCTTGGCATCCAGCTTGTCGCCCACCGAGAAGCGGTCCGGACGCTGTTCGTCGCGGTCGCGGCTCAGTTCGGCCTTGCGGATATAGCCCTGCACGCCATCGCCCACCGAAACGGTGATGCCGCGCGCATCCACGGCGGTGACCGTGGACGTGACCACGCTGCCCTTCTTCAGGCTGCCCAGCGACTGGAACGGATCATTGGCCAGCTGCTTGATGCCGAGCGAGATACGCTCCTTCTCGGTATCCACGTCGAGCACCTGGGCCTTCACGATCTGGCCCTTCTGGTAATCCTTGATGGCTTCTTCGCCAGCCTTGTTCCAATCCAGGTCGGAGAGATGGACCATGCCATCCACCTGACCGTCGAGACCGATGAACAGACCGAATTCGGTGATGTTCTTGATCTCGCCCTCGATGATCGAGCCGATCGGATGCTTGTCGGCGAAGGCATCCCAGGGGTTGGACATGCACTGCTTCAGGCCCAGGCTGATGCGGCGCTTGGCCGGATCGACCTCGAGGATCATCACTTCCACTTCTTGGCTTGTGGAGACGATCTTGCCAGGATGCACGTTCTTCTTGGTCCAGCTCATTTCGGACACGTGCACCAAGCCTTCCACGCCCGGCTCCAGCTCCACGAAGGCGCCGTAATCGGTGATGTTGGTGACGCGACCGATGAACTTGGCGGTCACCGGATACTTGGACTTCACGCCCTCCCACGGATCCGCCTCGAGCTGCTTCATGCCGAGCGAGATGCGCTGGGTTTCCGGATTGACGCGGATCACCTGCACCTTAACGGTCTGGCCGATATTCAGCACTTCGGAGGGATGGTTGACGCGGCGCCAGGCGATGTCGGTGACATGCAGCAGGCCATCCACGCCGCCCAGATCCACGAAGGCGCCGTAATCGGTGATGTTCTTCACCACGCCATCCAGGATCTGGCCTTCGCGCAGGTTGGACACCAGTTCCGAACGGGCCTCGGCGCGGCTCTCTTCGAGCACGGCGCGGCGCGACACCACGATGTTACCGCGGCGGCGATCCATCTTCAGGATCTGGAACTGCATCGGCTGGTTCATCAGCGGGCCGACATCGCGCACCGGGCGCACGTCAACCTGGCTGCCGGGCAGGAAGGCCACGGCGCCCGACAGGTCGACGGTGAAGCCGCCCTTGACCTTGCCGAACAGGATGCCTTCCACGCGCTGGTTGGCATTGAAGGCCTGTTCCAGCTTCTCCCAGGCTTCTTCGCGGCGGGCCTTGTCGCGGCTGATCACCGCTTCGCCCATCGCATTCTCGATCCGCTCGAGATAGACCTCGACCACATCGCCCGCCTTGATCTCGGCGGCGCGGCCGGGGCCGGCAAATTCCTTCATCGCGATGCGGCCTTCGCACTTCAAGCCCACATCGATCAACGCGTAGTCATTCTCGATCGAGACCACCACACCCTTAACGACCGAACCTTCCATCAGGTTCGAGGAGCTGAACGACTCGTCCAGCAGGGCGGCGAAATTCTCAATGTCGGTCGGCTCGGCCACCTGGGCCAGAGCTGCTTTACCTTTAGCCATCTGTTCTCCTGGAGCCTCGTATTCAAAGCGCGTCGGCGGGTCTTGCTTGAACCTGCCGCGAGGAAACGCGTATTCGGCCGGACGCGTCAGCCGAAAGGCTTGAGGGGTTGACCCGGCGCCGCGTCAGCGACCGGATTTTTAGGGACTGAGCTTGGCCGACACCAGTTTTGCGGCAGCGGCAACGGCCGCTTCTATATCCAATCCGGAGGTATCGAGCAAGTGGGCATCCTCGGCAGGCTTCAGCGGCGCCGTGGCACGGGAGGCATCCTGGGCATCGCGGCGGCGCAGATCGGCCAGCACATCGGCCAGCAACACGGCCTCGCCCTTGGCCTGTAACTCCTTGAATCTACGCTCTGCCCGCACTTCGTCGGAGGCCGTGACGAACAGCTTCACCGGCGCATCGGGGCAGATCACCGTGCCGATATCGCGGCCATCCAGCACGGCACCCGGCGCATTCTGCGGCGGCTGGCTGGCAAAACGGCGCTGATACTCCAGCAAAGCCGCCCGCACGGCAGGAATAGAGGCCACTTTGGACGCCGCAAGACCGACCGCCTCGGCCCGCAGGTCTGGGACCGATAGATCAGAGGATTCAAGGCTTTGTGCTATCTTTGCAGCAAAATCGGCATCCGACGGATCGCCGCCCTGTCGCAGCAGCTTCGAGCCTACGGCACGGTAGAGCGAACCGGTATCGAGATAGGCAAAGCCAAACCGTGCGGCCAGCGCCCGGGCCAGAGTACCCTTGCCGGCCGCCACAGGGCCGTCGATTGCCACTACAAATGCCATGCCGCCCTCGTGCCGACCATTCGGGCGGCTGGTTTAGCCTGTTCTGCCTTCCGCGCAAAGCCACTGTGAGCGAGCGGGCCTTATTTGCATCGAACACGGCAATGCCACCGAAAATCATAATTTTGGAAAATATACACGCAATAATACACAACTCGGAAGTGAGGATGTCAGCCCGACATATCGTTAGGTTGCTTGCTGCTAGAGAAACCCTCCATAGTAGCGACAGTTCCAGCATCTGAACCCAGCGCCACGGAGGCGGTGTTGCGCAATTCTTTGCGCCTGATACTCGGCAAAAGTCCGGGGCAAGGCTTAGGCCGCCTGCCCCGGCTGATGGTGGTGCTGTTCGCCCTGCTGGTTCTAGCCGGCATCTGGGGCATCGCGGCCAATCAGATCTATGCCTATCGCGACCGGCTGCACCAAGATGCCTATACCGAGCTGGAGGGTGCCCAGAAAGCCCTGCATGCGCATATGCGCCGCGCCATGGAAGCCACCCTGGTGATGATGGCCACCACCGATTACCTGCTGGCCGATGGCCTCACCGCAATGAACGATGTAGAGCACCTGCTGCAGAAGTTGCAGAGCTTCGATATCGAGCCGATCCAGATCGGCCTGGTGGACCAGCAACGCATGGTCTGGCGTCTGGGGGCGCGAGACAAGACAACCGATGTGCATGACCGCGATTACGTTGCAGCCCTGCGCCAGGCCGATGCCGGGCAGATCTACGTGGCGGCCGTAAACCGCAGCCGGCTGAGCGGCCAGGAAGTGATCACCCTGGCCATGAAAGCCAGCCATAACCGCCATGGCATCGATATCATCGTGGCCACCGTACCCACCCTGCATTTCAAGGAAGCCTACCGCGACCTGCTGCTTTCGGCCCCCACCTTTCTGGGCATCCTGCGCCAGGATGGCCTGGTGCTGTATCTCACACGCGACGAAGCCGGCGTGGTGGGCGACCGGCTGCCGGTGGGTTTTCTCGACGAATTGCGCCGCAATCAGGGTAACAACGGCGTGGTTGAATACACCGCCTCACGCAATGTGCGCCGTTTGCTGGCCGGCTATGCCTTTATCGACAATCCGCCGCTGGTGGCTTTTGTGGGTATCGATAAAACCTTGCTGGACCAAAAATGGCGCGACGCGCTGCCATTGCCGCTGGCCCTGGGCGGCGGCGGCACATTGCTGGTGCTGGGTTTCATGGCGTTGATCCTGTGGCTGATGGCGCGCAGCGATGCCGAGGCCCTGCGGGTGCGCGAGGCGTTGCACCAGGCCGAAGCGGCCAACGAAGCCAAGCGGCATTTCATGGCGCGTATGAGCCACGAATTGCGCACGCCGCTGAATGCCATTCTGGGCTTTTCGGAAGTGATCGGCGGCGGCATGCTGGGGCCGATCAGCCAGACCTACCAGCGCTATGGCCTGGATATCCATCGCAGCGGCGAGCATCTGCTTTCGCTGGTGAATCAGGTGCTGGAAATCGCCCGCCTGGATGCCGGCGCCGCGCTGCTGCAAGACGCACCGCTCACTTTGAGCGAAACCATTTCCCAGGCCGTGGAAACCATGCGCCACGCCGCGGACGCCAAACACCTCAGCATCAGCGTAGGCACCTTGCCAGATATGCGGCTGCAGGCCGATCCGCTGTTGCTGCGGCAGATGCTGCTCAACCTGCTGTCGAATGCCGTGAAATATTCAGAACCCGGCGGCCATATCGAAGTGGCGGCAAACCGCCAGCGCGACGGCCTGGCGATTACGGTGCGCGATACCGGCTGCGGTATTTCGGAAGACGAGAAACCGCATATCTTCGAACCCTTCGGCCATGGCAATGCCATGGTGGCGCGACCGCAGGATGGCTTCCGCCTCGGCCTGCCGATCGTGCGCGCGCTGATCGAATTGCATGGCGGCCGTATCGAATTGCAATCGGCGCTGCGGCAGGGCACCGCCGCCACGCTGCATTTCCCGCCCCGCCGGGTGCTGGATGCGGCCTGAATTTCCCGCGCCTGGCTCTACGCGCCGATCGGACGCATCTGGCCGGTCGCCAACTCATCGGCAAAGCGATGATTCACATCGCGATGGCCGGCCTCGTCGGCCCGCACCGCGATCACCACATCGCGCAGCCGCGCCTGCTGCGGCAGCTTCCAATAGGCTATGGCGATTTCGGGTGCTGCCACATTCTCATGCCGGCCGGCATCGATCTCGGCCAGATATTGCGTGTAGCTGACCACCGCCTCTTCCTCGAAATATCCCACCACGCGATGCGCGGTTTTCGGCGCCAGCAGATACAGCACGAAAAAGGCGTTGAAGAACACACCCTGCACCAGCAGGATCAGCAGGCGCTCCAGCGCATTAGGCTTGGCGATCTCGATGAAGGTCATCAGATGCATGCGCTCGTTTTCGGCTTCGTCGAGCAAGGTCTTGATCCAGCCGCGATCATCCTGCATGCGGCGCAGGCTTTTCAGATGGTTGAGCATGCCGCCCACCATGCCGGGCACGGCGGCCACGGTTTCCAGCACCACGGCGCGATGGCCATAGCGCTTGGCGAAAAAGGTATCGGCGAAAAAGCGCAGCAGCTTCACGAAACCGAAGGCGAAGCGGTCGCTGATACCGCTCGGCCGGTGGTGGCTATCAAGAGTGATGGCATCGACATGGGGCGTGGTTTGCATGGCGGATTTCTCCTTTGCGCACGAGCTTAACGCTCCTGCCGGGATTAATATTGGTGCGCAGCTTCCGCATTGCTATGCGACCGAATGCCCTGCGGCAGTTTGCCATGCGGCAGAATGACCCCATTCTACCCGGCAATCCAGCACAAACACGGCTCAACATGCGGGGAGAATTTCTCGTTTGCCAGCAGCCCGCCGGATCGCTTCAATGCCGGCCATGACAGCCCCTGATTCCCTCGCCTGGGCAGCCTATGCCTGGATCCCCATCACCATATGGGCCGCCGCCTGCCAGACCGTGCGCACCGGGCTGCAAAAGCAGCTCAAGGGCCGGCTGAGCACCAATGGCGCCAGTTTCACCCGCTTCCTCTACGGCATGCCGCTGGCGCTGCTGTATCTGACCGCCGTTGTGCATTTCACCGGCCTGTCGGTGCCGGCGCCGCATTGGGCATTCATCGGCTGGCTGCTGGTTGGCGCCACGTTCCAGATATTTGCCACCAACCTGCTTATCCTGGCGCTGACCTTGCGCAATTTCGTGGTCGGCACCGCCTATTCCAAGACCGAGGCGATCCAGGCGGCGATTTTCGGATTGCTGCTGTTGGGCGAGGCGGTGAGCCCCGGCGGCATCGCCGCGATCATCCTGGGCACCATCGGGGTGATGCTGATCTCGCTGAAACACGCCGACAACAAACTGCATGCCTTTCTGCTCGGCTGGACCGAGCGTTCGGCCCTGATCGGTATTGCCTCGGGCGGATTGTTTGCGATTTCATCGGTGGGCTTCCGCGCGGCCGCCCTGTCGTTGGATACCGACAACATGCCGCTGGCCGCCGGCACCACCCTGGCCTGGGCTACGATCTACCAAACCCTGGTGATGGCCTGCTGGCTGGCCTGGCGGGAAAAAGGCCAGATCGGCCAGGTGCTGGCAGCCTGGCGGCCCGGGATAATGGTCGGCATCGCCTCCGCCGCCGGTTCGGCCGGCTGGTTCACCGCCATGGCCATGCAGGTGGCGGCCTATGTGCGCATGCTTGGGCTGGTGGAAATGGTGTTCACCTTCCTGATGTCGTATCTGGTTTTCCGCGAAAGGCCGGCGCGGGCGGAGATCATCGGCGTGATGGTGCTGCTGGTGGGCATCGTGCTGGGCCTGGCCGTGCGAAAATAGGCCTTGCCTGATCCGCATGGGCTCACCACATTGATGCCATGAACAGCGTGACCGACAATACCGAACGCAGCCAGTATGAATTGCCCGTGGATGGGCAGATCGTGTTCGCGCGCTATCGCCGCAAGGATAACGTTGTGGCCATCCTGCATGTGGAAGCGCCGATGGCCTTGCGCGGATCGGGGGCGGCAGGCCGGCTGATGCAGGGCATCGTAGAGCTTGCACGCAGCCGCGATGAAAAGCTGATGCCGCTCTGCTCGTATGCCGCCGCCTGGATGCGACGGCACCCGGAAAGCAACGATCTTCTGGCCTGAGCGTCCGGCCCCAGATTGCCAAAGCCTAGTTGGCCGCCGCGAAAGCATCCAGTTCGGCCAGATGCGCGGCAATGCGTTCCGATGGCAGGAAGGATGCCGTAAAGGAATTGCGCGCCAGTTGCAGCAGATCCTCGCGGGTCAAATCCTGCGCCTCGGCGATGGCGCGGTAATTCTCGGCCACATAGCCGCCGAAATAGGCCGGATCGTCGGAATTGATGGTACAGCACAGGCCGGCGCGCAACATCTGCCGCAGGCTATGCTGGCGCAGATCGGAAAACACTTTCAGCTTGAGATTGGATAGCGGGCAGACCGTAAGCGGCACGCCCTCGCGCGCCAGCCGCTGCATCACGGCCGCATCCTCAACCGCACGCACGCCATGATCGATGCGCACGACCTTCAGCAGGTCCAGCGCCTCGGTGATATAGGAAGGCGGCCCCTCCTCGCCGGCATGGGCCACGGCCGGCAGGCCATGATCGGCAGCGCGGGCGAAAACGCGCTGGAATTTCGAGGGCGGATGCGCGCGCTCGGCGGAATCCAGCCCCAGCGCCTTGAAATGCTGCCGCCAGGGCAACAGCAATTCCAGCGTATCGAAGGCTTCCTGTTCGCTCAGGTCGCGCAGGAAACAAGGGATCAGCGCCCAACTGACGCCATAGCGCCGCGCACCTTCATTCAACCCGCCGAGCAGGCCCTCCATCACGGTTTCCAGCTTGAGGCCGCGCCCGGTATGGGTTTGCGGATCGAAAAAGATTTCCGTATGCCGCACCGTATCGGCAGCGGCGCGCGCCATGTAATCCAGCGCCAATTCATGGAAATCCACCGCCTCGCGCAGCACGGCGGCGCCTTGATAATACAGGGTCAGGAAACTTTGCAGATCGTGGAAATCATAGGCGGCGCGCAGGCTTTCCACGTCCGCGTAGGCCAGCCGCACGCCGTTGCGGGAAGCCAGCCGGAACAGCAATTCCGGCTCCAGGCTGCCTTCGATATGCAGATGCAACTCCGCCTTGGGCAAGGCCTGTACAAAGGCGGCAAGGGAGGCGCCATGCAGAACGCGCGAAGCGCCTCCCCCGCTCATTGCGTCAGATCACCGCGAACTTGACGACGAACAACACCGCCAAGATGGCCATCACCGGATTGATATCCGAGATTTTGCCCGACAGCGCCTTCAGCACCACATAGGTGATGAAGCCAAGGCCGATGCCGGTGGCGATCGAGAAGGTGAACGGCATCATCACTGCCGTGACGACGGCAGGGGCGTATTCGGTTACGTCTTCCCAGTCGATCTTGGCCAGGCTGGATGTCATCACGCAAGCCACAAAGACCAGCGCCGGAGCCGTGGCATAGGCCGGGATCGACGTGGCCAGCGGCGCCAGGAAGATGCTGAGCAGGAACAGCACCGCAACCACCGTGGCGGTGAGACCTGTGCGGCCACCCACGCGGATGCCGGCTGCGCTTTCGATATAGCTGGTGGTGGTGGAGGTACCGAGACCGGAACCGGCCACGGTGGCCACCGCATCGGCCATCAGCGCCTTGCTCAACCGCTTCAGCTTGCCATCCGGGCCCACCAGGTTGGCGCGCTGCGACACTGCTACCAGCGTGCCGGCCGTATCGAACAGATCGACGAACAGGAAAGCGAACACGATAGCCACAAGCCCCAGCGAGAAAGCTCCGGCGATATCCATCTTCAGGAAGGTGGGCGCCAGGCTGGGCGGCATCGAGGCAATGCCGTTGAACGGCGAGAGCCCCAGCGCGATGCCCAGCACGGTGACCACCAGGATTGCGATCATGATCGCGCCCGGTATCTTGCGATGATCGAGAACCGCGATCAGCAGAAAGCCGGCAATCGCCAACAGCACCGTGGCCGAACCGATCTTGCCCAGCGCCACCAGGGTGGCTGGGTGATCTACCACCAGGCCGCCATTCTTCAGGCCGATCAGGCCCAGGAACAGGCCGATGCCGGCGCCGATGGCCAGCTTCTGCGATTGCGGAATGGCATTGATGATCGCCTCGCGGATCGGCAGCAATGAGAGGATGATGAACAACACGCCCGACAGGAACACGGCACCCAGCGCCACTTGCCAGCTATGCCCCATCCCCAGCACCACGCCGTAGGTGAAATAGGCATTCAGGCCCATGCCCGGGGCCAGCGCCACCGGATAATTGGCATACAGGCCCATGATCGCGGTGCCGATTGCGGCGGCCAGGCAAGTGGCCACGAAAGCGGCGCCATGGTCGATACCCGCATCCTTCAGGATCATCGGGTTCACGAAAATGATATAGGCCATGGTCAGGAAGGTGGTGAGACCGGCCAGCACCTCGGTTTTTACCGTGGTGCCGCTTTCGGTCAGCTTGAAATATTGGTCGAGCATTGTCTGGTTCCCCCGCCGCACCACGATGGCGCGACTCCATCTTTTGCGTTTCAACTTTAGTCGCAGTTTTGGCCGTACGCCACGGGAATCTGACGCCCATTTAGGCAGCCTAAAAGCTGTGCTGGCTGCCCTGCGCATGCCTTACATTTGCCATGACCTGTCGTGTAGTTTGGGCCATGAGTTTCGAGCAAGCTGCAATCCTGATTCTACTCGCCGCGGCCCTGGTGCTGTTCGCCTGGGGGCGCTGGCGCCACGACCTGGTGGCCCTGCTGGTGCTGCTGGCCGCCGTATTGCTGGGCCTGGTGCCGGCCCGGGAGGCCTTCCTGGGCTTTGGGCATCCGGCCGTGATCACCGTGGCCGCCGCCCTGGTGATCAGCCGCGCCGTGGCCAAGACCGGGTTGCTGGACGATCTGGCCGCCCGCCTGGCAAACGGCGCCAAAAGCCCGGCCAGCCTGCTTCTGCTGCTCTGTTTGCCGGCCACCCTGGCATCCTCTGTGATGAACAATGTGGCCGCCCTGGCGCTGTTCATGCCGGTTGCCCTGGCAATCTGCGCGCAGGCCGGCAAATCCCCCAGCCTGGCCTTGATGCCGCTGAGCTATGTGACGGTGCTGGGCGGTGTGATCACCCTGGTTGGCACCCCGCCCAACATCATCATCTCCGGCATTCGGGCCGAACGGCTGGGCGAGGGCTATGCCCTGCTGGATTTCGCCCCGGTGGGCGGCGGCGTGGCCTTGGCCGGCGTATTGTTCATCGCCTTGGGCGGCTGGCGGCTGGTACCGCAACGCGCACCCGTGGCCGCCCAGAGCGGCGAGGTGCATGATTATCTGCTGGAGGCCCGGCTGGGCGCGGATTCTGCGCTGGCGGGCAAACCGCTGGCCGATGCAGTGGCGGCGATGGACGAGGCCGATGCCGAATTGCTGGGCCTGCTGCGCGGCGGCGTGACCATTCCCAGCGCGGCACGCTGGACCGTGATGCGCGCGGAAGACACCTTGCTGATCCAGGCTGCGCCGGATGCCCTGGCCGGCATGCTGAAACCGCTCGGCCTTACCCTGGTGAAACCCAAACACGCCGCCATGGAGGATGCCCGGGCCGGCGATCTGCGGGTAGCCGAAGCCGTGGTGCGGCCGCATACCGCCATCGTGGGCGAAACCCCGGTGGATTTGCGCCTGCGCCAACGCCATCAGGTGAACCTGCTGGGCGTGGCGCGCGAAGGCGCCGGGCAATTCCGCGGCTTGAAGAACTGGCGCTTTGTCGGCGGCGACGTGCTGCTGTTGCAAGGCGAAGCCGAGCGGGTGGAAGATGCCATCAACCGCCTTGGCCTGTTGCCATTGGCGCCGCGCGATCTGAACCTGAAACCACGGCCCGGCGGCCTGCTTACCATGGCAATGATCGTGGCCGCCTTCGCAGCGCTTGCCGCCGGATTGGCGCCGGCCGCGATCTGCCTCACTGCCGCCGCCGTGCTGCTGCTGCTCACCAAGCGCATCGATCTGCGCGAAGCCTATGATTCCGTGGATGCCTCCGTGCTGGTGCTGCTGGGGGCCATGATGCCGGTGGGCGATGCGTTCGAAAGCACCGGCGCCACCCGGCTGATTGCCGATCTGCTAGCCGGGCTGGCCGGCGACCTGGGCAGTTTCTGGCTGTTGGCACTGATGCTGCTGCTCACCATGTTCATGTCTGATATCGTAAACAACGCCGCCACGGCGCTGCTGATGGCGCCGCTGGGCATCGATCTCGCCAAACGGCTGGATGCCAATCCCGATGCTTTCCTGATGGCAGTGGCGGTAGGTGCGTCCTGCGCCTTTCTCACGCCGGTCGGGCATCAGAACAACCTGCTGGTGATGGGGCCCGGCGCCTACCGCTTTAGCGATTATTGGCGCCTGGGTCTGCCCTTGGAAATCGTGGTGTTCATTGCCAGCCTGATCCTCATTCCCCTGGTCTGGCCGCTCTAGTTTCTGTATGCATCGCCTATGGCGCATTCAGATCCCACCCCGATCCTGTTCGTGCTGCCGTCCTATGCCGGCGGCGGGGCCGAGCGCGTGGCGCTGACGGTTGCCCATGGCCTGCATCGGCGCGGCCATCGCGTGGGGCTGATCCTGCTGGAAGCCCAAGGCCCGCTGGCCAATCTGGCGCATCCGGGGATCCCGCGCTTCGATCTGAAAACCCCGCGCCTGCGGGCGGCGCTGACCGGCATCGGCGGCGTATTGCGGCGGCTGGGCCCCAGCCGGGTGGTTTCCACCTTCGGGCATATCAATCTCGGCCTGGCGGCGATCAAGCCCTTCCTGCCGGTAGGCACCAGGCTGTATTTCCGCGAGGCCAACCTGCCATCGCTGAGCCTGGCGGCACAATCAGGCCTGCTGGTGAATGCCACCACATTGCGGCTGGCCTATCGCCTGCTTTATCCGCTGGCCGCCAAGGTGATCGCCACCTCTGAACGCATGGCCGACGAATTCCATTATCAGCTCGGCATCGCACGCGACAAATTGCAACTGCTGCCCAATCCGGTGGATAGCCTGGCGCTGCGTCGGCATGCACCGCTGCGCATGCCGGGAGAAGGCCTGCGCCTGGTGGCGGTGGGCCGCCTCACCCACCAGAAAGGCTTCGACCGTCTGCTGCCATTGCTGCATGCCATGCCCGACAATGCCGAACTCAGCATCCTGGGCGATGGCCCGATGCAGGCGGCACTGATCCAGCAAACACAGCAGCTCGGCCTGATGAACCGCGTGCATTTCGAGGGCTTCAAGCCCGATGCCGCGGCCTGGATCGCCGGCGCCGATGCGCTGCTGCTGCCATCGCGCTGGGAAGGCATGCCGAATGTGGCCCTGGAAGCCCTGGCGCTGGGCACCCCTGTGCTGGGCACGCCGGAAGCCGGCGGCCTGGCCGAAGTGGCGGCGGCAGCACAACGCGGCGCTGTCACGCTGGCTCGCTTCGATGCCGAATACAGCGCCGCGCTGGCCGCCTTGCAGCCGCAGCCCTTGGCCGACAATGAGGGCGCCCGCCCCAGCCTGCTGCCCTGGCAGTATGAGCTGGACCGCGTGCTGGATGGCTGGGAGGCCTTACTGGCTTGACCCGTATCCTGCATGTGATCAACGGGCTTTCCAGCGGCGGCGCTGAAGCGATGCTGACCCGTCTGTTGCTGTTGCGGCAACCCGGTTTGCAGCAAAGCGCCGTCACGCTGCTGCGCGGCGGATCGAATGCGCAGAAGCTGCGCCAGAACGGCGTGCCGGTGTACGATCTGGATCTGCGGTTCGGGCCGCTGGCCATCCTGCAACTGGCCGGCATCATCCGCCGCGAAAAACCCGATGTCGTGCAAAGCTGGATGTATTACGCCGACCTGGCAGCGCTGGCCGCGCTGCAGCTTTCCGGCCGGCGCGCGGAAACCCGGCTGATCTGGGGCATACGCTGCTCCGATATGCGGCTGGATCTCTATCGTCCCTGGCTGCGCGGAGCGGTAAGGCTGGCGGCGAAATTATCCGGCCGGCCCGATATCGTGAGCGTGAATTCCGCCGCCGGCCAGCAGGTGCATGCTGCACTCGGCTATCATCCGAAACGCTGGGCCCTGGTGCATAACGGTATCGAGCTGGACCGCTTCAAGCCCGATGCCGCCGCACGTGCGCAGATCCGCGCCGAACTGGGCATCGACGATGCCACGCCGCTGATCGCCTGCCTGGCACGCAACGATGCGATGAAGGATTATCCAACCTTTATCCGCATGCTGGACCTGCTGCCCGGCGTGAAGGCTTTCGCCGCCGGCATCGGCACGCAAAGCCTGCCCGATCATCCACGGCTTTTCCGGCTGGGCCGGCGCGACGATGTGCCTGCCCTGCTGGCCGCCGCCGATCTGCTGGTATCAAGCTCGGCTTTCGGCGAGGGGTTTTCCAACGCGATCGGCGAAGCGATGGCCAGCGGCCTGCCGGTGGTGGCCACCGATGTGGGCGATGCAAAATTGATCATCGGCGAGACCGGCCGCATCGTGCCGCCAGGCAATGCAGAGGCACTGGCCGAAGCCGCACGCAGCCTGCTGGCCCTGCCGCCCGAACGGATGACAGCCCTGCGCCAGGCGGCGCGCGACAGGATCGAAACCGAATTCAGCCTGCCGCGCGCGGCGCAGAGTTTCCGCCGGCTTTACGCCTAAAGCGCCTTCACCTTCTGGCGGAAGGCATGCAGCAGCGGCTCGGTATAGCCGTTCGGCTGGGTCAGCCCTTCGAATACCAGCGCGCGCGCCGCCTGGAAGGCCAGCGAAGCCTGCGGGTTCGGCGCCATCGGCTTGTAGAGCGGATCATTGGCATTCTGCGCATCCACCTTGGCGGCCATGCGACGGAAGGAAGCTTCCACCTGCTCGGCCGTGCAGATGCCATGCAGCAGCCAGTTTGCCATATGTTGCGAGGAAATCCGCAGGGTGGCGCGATCTTCCATCAGGCCGATATCGTGGATATCGGGCACCTTGGAACAGCCGATGCCCTGATCCACCCAGCGCACCACATAGCCGAGAATGCCTTGCGCGTTGTTGTCCAGCTCGTCGCGCACATCCTGTTCGGAATAATTGCGGCCCGTTGCCAAAGGCAAAGTCAGCAGCGCGGCTAGCGGCGGCACGCCCTCGCGCGCCACATCCTCGCGGCGCTTGAACACATCCACGACATGGTAATGCGTGGCATGCAAAGTGGCCGCCGTGGGGCTGGGCACCCAGGCGGTGTTGGCGCCGGTGCGCGGATGGCCGATTTTCTGCTCCAGCATGTCGGCCATGCGATCGGGCGCCGCCCACATGCCCTTGCCGATCTGCGCCTTGCCCGACAGGCCGCAAGCGATGCCGATGGCCACATTGCGCGGCTCATAAGCATTGATCCAGGCGCTGGCCTTCATCTCGGCCTTGCGCACCATCGGGCCGGCCTGCATCGCGGTATGCATCTCGTCTCCGGTGCGATCCAGGAAGCCGGTATTGATGAAAACGATACGGTTCTGCACGGCTTCGATGCAGGCTGCCAGATTGGCCGAAGTGCGGCGCTCCTCATCCATCACGCCCACCTTCACGATATGGCGCGCCAGACCCAGCAGATCCTCGATGGCATCGAACAAACGATTGGCAAAAGCGCATTCTTCGGGACCATGCATCTTCGGCTTCACGATATAAAACGAACCGGCACGGCTGTTGACGAAACGGCCCTGGCGCTTGAGATCATGCATGGCGATCAGGCTGGTGACGATGCCATCCAGGATGCCCTCGAAAGCCTCGCTGCCATCGGGCAGATGAATCGCCGGATTGGTCATCAGATGGCCAACATTGCGCACGAAAAGCAGCGAACGGCCCGGCAGGGCGAGGCTGCCGCCATCGGGCGCGGTGTATTGCCGGTCGGCCTCCAGCGCGCGGACAAGCGTGCGGCCGCCCTTCTCGAAACTGGCTTCCAGATTGCCCTGCATCAGGCCGAGCCAATTGGCATAGGCCTCCACTTTGTCTTCCGCATCCACGGCGGCGACCGAATCTTCCAGATCGACAATGGTGGTGAGCGCCGATTCCAGGATCACATCGGCCAACCCGGCCGGGTCGCTCTTGCCGATCGGATGGCTGCGATCCAGCTTCAATTCGATATGCAGGCCGTTATGCCGCAGCAGCACCGCGCTGGGCGCGGCGGCATCGCCGCGATAGCCCACGAAGGCAGCGGCATCGCGCAAAGCCGGCAGCAGTTTGCCGCCCTGCACCGACCAGCCGGCCACATCGGCATGGCTGCCGCTTTGCAGCGGCACGGATTGATCCAGAAACGCCTTGGCCTTGGCAATCACCTTGGCACCGCGCGCCGGGTCGTAGCCCGGCTTGGTATTCGCTTCCTGCGGGATCGCATCGGTGCCGTAATAGGCATCATACAGGCTGCCCCAGCGCGCATTGGCGGCGTTGAGCAGGAAACGCGCATTCAGCACCGGCACCACCAGCTGCGGCCCAGCCATGGTGGCGATTTCGGGATCGACATTTTTGGTGGCGATGCTGAACGGCTTGGGCTCCGGCACCAGATAGCCGATCTCGCGCAGAAACGCTTCGTAAGCGGCGGCATCATGGGGCTTGCCCGCACGCGCCTTGTGCCAGGCGTCGATTTTGGCCTGCAGGTCGTCGCGCTTGGCCAGCAGGGCGCGGTTCTCCGGCGTGAAGCGGGCGAAGATATCGGCCACGCCCTGCCAGAAGGCCGCCGGCTGCAAGCCGGTGCCGGGCAGCGCCTTTTCCTCGATGAAACGGGCAAGAATGGCGGCCACCTTGAGGCCGGCGCGGTCGAGTGTTGCGGTCATTGTCTGGCATCCCTGTTTAACGATGGCGCCACAATAACCGCCCCGGCATTATTGCAAAAGATGGCAATAATTGAATACAGTCGTTCTTATGGAGAAATAATCTATGGATGCCGAATATCAGCTTTATGCCCGGGTGATCGAGACCGGCAGCCTGGCCGCCGCCGGGCGCTCGCTCAACCTGTCGCCGGCCATGGTGTCCAAGCGGATCGCCCGGCTGGAGGAAAGGCTGGGCGCCAAGCTGCTGCACCGGACCACGCGCAAGCTTTCCACCACCGAGGCCGGCCAGCGTTTTTATGAGCGCGTGGCGCAGATTCTGGCCGCCTCGCGGGAAGCGGAAAACCTGGTTTCGGGGATTGCCGGCGACCCGAACGGCCTGTTGCGCATCTCGGCACCCACTTCGTTTGGCCGCCTGCATGTGGCGCCGCATCTGAAACCCTTCCTGGATCGCTGGCCGCGCTTGCAGGTGGAGCTTGAGCTTTCCGATGCCTATTCCGATCTGGTGGCGGAACGGATCGACGTGGCGATCCGCGTGGCAGCCAATATCGAAGGCGGCCTGAGCGGCCACAAGCTGGCGCCCAACCGCCGCTTTCTCTGCGCCAGCCCGGCCTACCTGGCCGAACATGGCGCGCCCACCCGGCTGAAAGACCTTGCCCGCCATCGCCTGCTGGCCGCCGATGGGCAATTGCCCTGGCGACTGCAGGGGCGCCCGGGCTCGAAAGACAGCGGCCCGGTCAGCATTGCCGGCACCAGCATCCTGCGCACCAATTCCAGCGAGGTGGTGCGCGAATTGGCGCTGGCCGGCATGGGCATCGCCCTGCGTTCCACCTGGGATATCGGACCGGACCTGCGCGCCGGGCGGCTGCGCGTGGTGTTGCCCGAGCATCCCGGCGCCGCCGATGTGAACATCTTCGCCGTGCACCCGGCCAGCAATTACGTGCCGGCCGGCGTGGTGCGGTTCATCGAGCATCTGCGCAGGCTCTATGCGCCAGCACCCTATTGGGATGCCGATCTGGAACAGGCATTGAACACACATGCGTGATATGGCTTTATCCCGCGCGGCGTTTTCGTGTTACGGTGCGCCGATGATTCACCGACAGCCGCGACGCATTGCATGAGCGCCTATATCTTCCGCCGCCTGCTGCTGATGATCCCTACCCTGCTGGGCATCATGGTGATCAATTTCGTGGTGGTGCAATTCGCGCCTGGCGGCCCGGTGGAACAGGTGATTGCGCAGATCACCGGCACGGCGGTGGATGCCACCGCGCGCATAGCCGGCACTGCCGGCGGCGGCGACGGCGTGGGCATGAGCGGGGCTCAACCGGCCGCAGGCGCCGGCGCCAGCGGCGATCTGGGCAGCAAATACCGCGGCGCGCAGGGGCTGGACCCGGCTTTCGTGAAAAAACTCGAGCAGCAATTCGGCTTCGACAAGCCGGCCCATGAACGATTCTTCATGATGCTGGGCAATTACCTGCAACTGGATTTCGGCGAAAGCTATTTCCGTGGCCGCAAGGTGATCGACCTGATCGTCGAGAAACTGCCGGTTTCGATCTCGCTGGGCCTGTGGACCACCTTGCTTACCTACCTGATCGCGATTCCGCTCGGCATCGCCAAGGCGGTGCGCGATGGCACGCCGTTTGATACCTGGACTTCGGTGGCCCTGGTCATCAGCTATTCGATCCCGTCCTTCCTGTTCGCCGTGCTGTTGGTGGTGCTGTTTGCCGGCGGCAGTTTCTTCCAATGGTTTCCCTTGCGCGGCCTCACATCGGATAACTGGGCCGAACTGAGCCTGCTGGGCAAGGCCGCCGATTACGCCTGGCATATGGTGCTGCCGGTCATCAGCATGGTGATCGGCGGCTTTGCCGGCCTGGCCATGCTGACCAAGAATTCCTTCCTGGAAGAAATCAACAAACAATATGTGCAGACCGCGCGCGCCAAGGGCCTCACGCCCAACCGCGTGCTGTATGGCCACGTTTTCCGCAATGCCATGCTGATCGTCACCGCCGGCTTCCCTGCCGCGCTGATCGGCATCCTGTTCACCTCGTCGATGCTGATCGAAGTGATCTTTTCGCTGGATGGCCTTGGGCTGCTGGGGTTCGAGGCCGCCTTGAAGCGCGATTATCCGATCATGTTCGGCACATTGTTCATCTTCACGCTGCTGGGTTTGATCGTGGGGCTGATTTCAGACCTGATGTATGTGGCGATCGATCCGCGCATCGATTTCGAGAGCCGTAAGACCTGATGGCCCGCGCATGATTACCCTGTCGCCGATCAATCGCCGCCGCTTGCTGAATTTCAAGCGCAACCGACGCGGTTTCTGGTCTTTGTGGATTTTCCTTGCGTTGTTCATCCTCAGCCTGGGCGCCGAATTGATCGCCAACGACAAACCGGTGCTGCTGCGCTTCGATGGAAAATTCTATTATCCGCTGTTGGTGGATTATCCCGAAACCGCCTTCGGCGGCGATTTTGAAACCCAGGCGAATTACCGCGACAGCTACCTGCAAGACTTGATCGCCGAAAAGGACGGCTGGATGATCTGGCCGCCGATCCGCTATTCCTACCGCACGATCAATCTGGATCTGCAGGTTCCGGCGCCGGGGCCGCCCAGCACGGATAACTGGCTGGGCACCGACGATCAGGGCCGCGATGTGGTGGCACGACTGATCTATGGCTTCCGCATCAGCGTGTTGTTCGGCCTGATCCTCACCATCTTTTCGTCCATCATCGGCGTGGCGGCCGGCGCCGTGCAGGGCTATTTCGGCGGCCTGACCGATCTGCTGTTCCAGCGCTTCATCGAAATCTGGTCCGGCCTGCCCACATTGTATCTGCTGATCATCCTGGCCAGCGTGGTGCAGCCGAATTTCTGGTGGCTGCTGGGATTGCTGCTGCTGTTTTCCTGGATGAGCCTGGTGGGCGTGGTGCGCGCCGAATTCCTGCGCGCGCGGAATTTCGAATATGTGCGCGCCGCCCGTGCGCTAGGCGTGAACGATATCGCCATCATGTGGCGCCATGTGCTGCCCAATGCCATGGTGGCCACCCTCACCATGCTGCCCTTCATCCTCAACGGCTCGATCTCGACGCTGACGTCGCTCGACTTCCTCGGTTTCGGACTGCCGCCCGGTTCGGCGTCGCTCGGCGAACTCCTCCGTCAAGGACAGCGCAACCTCAATGCGCCATGGCTCGGCTTGTCCGGCTTCGTGGTGATCTCGCTGATGCTGTCGCTGCTGATCTTTATCGGCGAGGCGACGCGCGACGCCTTCGACCCCCGCAAGACTTTCAGGTGAGTTCCGTCGGTGGTATAATATTGGTGGTTTTCTACCATGGAGCCGCCCGATGGGCATGAACATAAAGAGTGAGGAAGCGCACCAACTCGCCAAGGCTATTACGGATCATACCGGAGAAACGATAACGTCGGCGGTCGTCGTTGCCTTGCGCGAGCGGCTCGCTCGGCTTCAGCGCGAGCGGGATGTCGCCGAGAAAATCAGGCGGATCGACGAAGTTCTAGCCCGATCCGGCCCCACGCCACCGGGGGTCACAAGTGACCATTCCGATCTCTATGACGAGTTTGGGCTCCCAAAATGATCGTCGACACCTCGGCAGTGTTAGCGATTCTCCTTGAGGAATCGGAAGGACCGGCATTCAAGCGGCTAATCGCCGAGACGCCGGGCGACCATGCGATCTCGCCAATGAACTATCTGGAGGCTGCAGTGCGTGTTGATCGATTGCCGGTCAGGGGCAAGGCCGAGGAACTAGATCCACTGCTCGACGCACTGGACGTCAAAATCGCTGCTTCGACCGCCCAGCAAGCGAAGCTCGCGCGCGAGGCATACCAGCGCTTCGGCAGGGGCAATCACGCTGCCCAGCTCAATCTCGGCGACTGTTTCGCCTACGCACTGTCCAAGGCTCGAAGCGAGCCGCTGCTGTTCAAGGGCGACGATTTCCGCAAGACCGACGTCGAGGCAGCACTTTGAGCGAGCCTCTCCTTT
Organism: Ferrovibrio sp.; assembly: GCF_019636075.1. Classification (GTDB taxonomy): domain Bacteria; phylum Pseudomonadota; class Alphaproteobacteria; order Ferrovibrionales; family Ferrovibrionaceae; genus Ferrovibrio. The sequence goes on along the minus strand of NZ_JAHBYG010000042.1, from coordinate 68 downwards.
CGGTCCGCGATCTCTCCGTCGCCTTCACCCAAGGTGGCCGGACAAGCGTCGCCGTCGACCATATCTCC
>NZ_JAHBYG010000041.1 GCF_019636075.1 Ferrovibrio sp. | reverse complement strand
CTGCGCCCTACTATCACTTATCAAACGCAATACATTTTTGATCCTCAGATCAATTAATCTCATATTGTTTTTTTTAAGCAGGCATTCAAAGGCTTCAATCTCAACGGGGGAGTTGCGCAACTTAGCACTGTGCAGATTCGTATTGTAGCCAATCTCCATCGCAGCCTGCACAACCTCGTCGCCTTCAAATTTCCTAATTAATTCATCAATCCGCTCATGGTTCGTTTTATATGCATCTCGGACCGGTACAGATTCGATCAACTTGTCTCCAACATAGACGTTCTCCACAAATAAATTCGGGTCTATGAGTTTGCGAGCGGCGATGAAGTAGAGTTGATCTACCAATGGGTCGCTATTGATCTCAGAGAGACAGCCCTCAAGAATCCTCAATCGCAGTTCAATTGCAGTTACTTGAAGTCTACCGAGTTTTTGGACTTGGCTATTGTAATAGATTTGCAACCGTATCCACAGGCGAAACAACCAGCTAGCAATCCTTGACTGCTTCGGGCTAGGCTCCATTACCTGCTGTTCATCAGACATTTTAAGCGGCCTGATCCTGTGATGTTCTCCATGTAAGCGAAGTACCCGCATTGAGAAAGTAACAAATATCTCTTGAGGCTACGCCCACACCACAGGCCAGCAGGCCGATCGGGCGGTTCAGTTCGCGCTCCAGCGCCCGCACGGTATGGATGCGCTGGCGGTGATCGTCGTGGCTGCCATGGCTGAAATTGAGCCGGAACACATCCGCGCCGGCCTCCACCAGGGCCTTGATCTGATCCGGCCGCGAACTGGCTGGACCCAGGGTAGCAACAATCTTGCAGTTGCGCGCCCTTTTAGCGTTATGCTCGCTATACATGCAGTCTCCCCCTTGAATGCCAACAGGTTAGGGCTTCTGTGAGACACTGCCAAGGAAATCTGCGTTTTACATCCGTAAGAGCGTTGCATTTCCATGTTGCGACGCGGTAAACCCCATCCCGCAGTGCACACTGGCGCCCTCCCAGGAGCTTTACCATGGACATCGCCCGTATCCCCGTCGGCAAAAATCCGCCCTTCGACGTTAACGCCGTGATCGAAATTCCGGCGGGCGGCGTTCCGGTGAAATATGAACTGGACAAGGATTCCGGCGCCCTGTTCGTGGACCGCTTCATCCACACCGCGATGTTCTATCCGGCCAATTACGGCTTCATCCCGCACACGCTGTCGGGCGATGGCGACCCCTGCGACATCATGGTGGTGAGCCAGATTCCGGTGGTGGCCGGCGCGGTCATCCGCTCGCGCCCGATCGGCGCCCTGATGATGGAAGACGAGGCCGGCGGCGACGAAAAGATCATCGCCGTGCCGGTGGACAAGCTGCACCCCTTCTACACCAACGTGAAATCCTACGAAGACCTGCCGCCCAGCCTGCTGCTGCAGATCGAACACTTTTTCAGCCATTACAAGGATCTGGAAAAGGGCAAGTTCGTGAAGGACACGAAATGGGTGGGGCCGGAAGAAGCCGCCAAACTGATCACCAACGGCGTGGTGCGCGCCGCCGGCCTGTCGGCATAAAGACCCGCTAAGCCCGAATGCCTGCGCGGTAATCGCGCAGGATGAATTCCGCGCCTTTCTCGGCGATCATCAAGGTTGGCGAAGCGGTGTTGCCCGAGGTGATCAGCGGCATGGCCGAAGCATCGATCACCCGCAGGCCCTGCAGGCCACGCACACGCAATTCCCCATCCAGCACAGCCATCGGATCGTGATCCGGCCCCATCTTCGCGGTGCTGACCGGGTGGAAGATGGTGGCGCCGAGATTGCCGGCCACCTTGCGCATATCTTCTTCGCTCTGCACCTGCGGGCCCGGCAGATATTCCTCCGGCCGGTATTGCGCCAAGGCCGGCGCGGCAGCCAGCCGGCGCGTCAGCTTGATGCTGTCCACCGCCACGCGCATATCCTCCGGCGTGGCCAGATAATTCGGCTGGATCGCCGGCGCGGCAAAGGGATCGGCGCTCTTGATCCGCACATGGCCGCGGCTGGTGGGCCGCAGATTGCAGATGCTGGCCGTGAAGGCCGGAAAATCATGCAGCGGGTCGCCGAACTTGTCCAATGACAACGGCTGGATATGGAATTCCACATTCGCCGTGGCATGTTCGGGCGACGAGCGCGTGAACATGCCGAATTGCGAGGGCGCCATGGTGAGCGCACCGCGCCGGAACAACGCGTAATCCATGGCGATTTTCGCCTTCGCCAACAGCGAACGATCGATCTCGTTGATGGTCTGCACGCCGGCAACCTTGAAGATCAACCGCAATTGCAGATGATCCTGCAAATTCTCGCCCACGCCGGGCGATTCATGGGCAACGGCTATGCCATGGCTGCGCAGCAGATCGCCGGGCCCGATGCCCGATAGCTGCATGATCTGCGGCGAGCCGATGGCGCCAGCAGACAGAATCACTTCGCCGCGCGCCTTGGCCAGCCAAGATGCACCATCGCGGTGATAAACCACGCCGGCGGCGCGCTTGCCATCGAGTTGCACATGCTGGATATGCGCGTGTTTGCGGATTTCCAGATTGCGGCGATGCAGGATGGGTTTCAGAAAACCCGTGGCCGCCGACCAGCGCCGGCCTTTGCGCTGATTGACCTGGAAATAGCCGCTGCCTTCATTGTCGCCGCGATTGAAATCATCCACCGGCGGAATGCCGATCTCGGCACCCGCGCGCTGCACGGCATCCAGGATATCCCAGCGCACGCGCGGCTGCTCCACGCGCCACTCGCCGCCGCTGCCATGCAAATCGCCGCCGCCGAAATGATCCTCATGCTTGAGGAAATACGGCAGCACATCATCCCAGCCCCAGCCGGTAAGGCCAAGTTGCCGCCAATTGTCGTAATCCTGCACCTGGCCGCGCATATAAACCATGGCGTTGATCGCCGTGCAGCCGCCCAGCACTTTGCCGCGCGCATAGCCGATGCTGCGGCCGTTCAGCCCCGGCACCGGCTCGGTGGCATAGCACCAGTCGGAACGCGGATTGCCGATGGCGAACAGATAGCCGATGGGGATATGGAACCAGATCCAATCGTCGTCGCCGCCGGCTTCCAGCAGCAGCACGCTGATATTGGGATCGGCCGTCAGGCGATTGGCCAGCAGCGAACCGGCCGTGCCGCCGCCGACGATGACGTAATCGAACTCTCCGCGTTCACGCAGCGTTTCAGACACGGCATTCCTCCCAGAAATTTTTATCCGGAGCGGAGATACTGAATCGCCGCATCGCGCTCGAACAAATACAGCAGATGCCGCAGCGCCTGTCCACGGGCGTCGGATAAATCCGCATCGCGTTCCAGGATCAGCCGTGCATCGTCGCGCGCCATGGCCAGCAAGTCGCCGTCATGGGCCAGATCGGCCAGTTTGAAATCCGGCAGGCCGCTTTGCCGCGTGCCGAGCAATTCGCCGGCGCCCCGCAATCGCAGGTCTTCCTCGGCGATGCGGAAGCCGTCGTCGGTCTCGCGCAGGATTTTCAACCGTGCCCGCGCGGTTTCGCCCGGCTTGCCATGATACATCAAGATGCAGGCGCCGGGCCGGCCACCCCGCCCCACCCGGCCACGCAACTGATGCAGCTGCGCCAAGCCGAAGCGTTCGGCATGCTCGATCACGATCAAGGTGGCTTCCGGCACATCCACGCCCACTTCGATCACCGTGGTGGCCACCAGCAATTTGGTATCGCCGCGCAGGAAGGCCTCCATCGCCGCATCCTTGTCGGCAGCCGGCATCTGGCCATGCACCAGGCCGATGACGGGCCCGAGCGCCGGCTCCAAAGCCTCGCGCAAAGCGGCATGGCGTTCGGCGGCAGCGGCGAGGTCGGAGACTTCGCTTTCTTCCACCAGCGGGCAGACCCAGTAAACGCGCTCGCCGGCTTCGATCTTGCGCTTAACGGCCGCCACCACTTCCAGCATGCGGTCGGATGCCACCACGCGGGTATCCACAGGTTCGCGCCCCGGCGGCTTCTCGGTGAGTTTCGACACATCCATGTCGCCATAAGCAGTGAGCGACAGGGTACGCGGAATCGGCGTTGCGGTCATCACCAGCATGTCGGCGGCCTCGCCCTTGCCGCTCAGCAGCAAACGCTGGCCAACACCGAAGCGATGCTGCTCGTCGATCACCGCCAGGCCGAGATCGTGAAAGGCCACGTCGTCCTGAAACAATGCATGGGTGCCCACCACCATATGGGCTTCGCCGCTGGCCAGGCTTTCCAGCAAGGCGGCGCGGGCCTTGCCCTTGTCGCGGCCCGTAAGCAAAACCAGCTTCAGTCCCAAAGCCTCCACATGCGGGCGCAGGCCGGCGGCATGCTGACGGGCGAGAATCTCGGTCGGTGCCATCAAGGCTGCCTGCGCGCCGGCTTCCACCGCCGCCAGCATCGCCATCAGCGCCACCATGGTTTTGCCGCTGCCCACATCGCCTTGCAAAAGCCGCAGCATGCGATGATCGGAAGCCATGTCGCCGGCGATTTCGGCTATCGCCATGGTTTGCGCATTGGTGAGCGGCCAGGGCAGCCGCTTGAGCAGCGCATCGCGCAAACAGCCATCGCCTTTCAGCGGCCGGCCGGCACGGCGCTTGAGCCTGCGCCGCACCAGCAGCAGGGCAAGCTGATTGGCGAGCAATTCATCATAAGCAAGCCGCGTGCGATGCGGGGCCGGCGGCTCCAGGTCGTCAGCCTCCTGCGGGCGATGCAGCTTGCGCACCGCTTCGCGCCAGGAGGGCCAATGCTCGCGCGCCTGCAAGGCGGGATCGAGCCATTCCGGCAGATCGGGCAGACGCTCCAGCGCCTCGTCGATCAGCTTGGCCAGCACGCGCGGCGTGAGCCCGGCGGTGAGCGGATAGACCGGCTCGATGGCGGCGAGCTTTTCCACCTCCTCCGCCGTGCCGATACGATCGGGATGTGTCATCTGCGCCATGCCGTCGAACAACTCGAACTGGCCGCTGATGACGCGCTGCTCGCCCGGCGGCAGGGCGCGGTTGAGGTAATCCGCGCGACCATTGAAAAACACCAGGGTGAGCGAACCGGTCTCGTCGCTGACGATGATCTTGTAGGGCTGGCGCGGATTGCGCGGCGGTAGATGGCGCTCCACCGTTATGTCCAGCGTGCAGATGCGGCCGGGCTGGGCCTCGATGATTTTCGGCCGATAGCGGCGGTCCACCAGCCCGCTGGGCTTGTGCCACCACAGATCGAGCAGCCGCCCGCCCGCCAGCTTGGCGATCAGGGCCGCCAATTTGGGGCCACAGCCTTTCAGGCGCTCTATCGGCGTGAAGGCTGGATTGAGCAATTCGGGCCGCATCGGCGGGTGAGAACCTTGTGTGCTATCGGTGCCGCGTACTATATCTGTCCCCTATCCCGAGAGCCAGTCATGCCAGAATCTATCGAGATCCGCCGCAAGCGCCTGATCCATCGCAGCCGCTATACCGGCATGAAGGAAACCGACCTGCTGCTGGGCAGTTTTGCCGCCCGGCATCTGCCGGATTTCGATGCCGCACAGCTGGATGCCTATGAAGCCCTGCTGGATACCAACGAAGATCCGCAAATCTACGCCTGGGCCATCGGCCGCGACCCGGTGCCGCCGGCATTCGATACGCCGGTGATGAAACTGCTGCAGGCCTTCAAGCTCGACCGCTGATGGCCATCGCTTTGCCGGATATCCTGGGTAAGCCCGGGCGCTGGGCTTTGGGCGGCGTGCCCGAGGGCCAGGATGCGCGTCTGCTGGCGGCACTGGCGGCCAGGCTGGGGCGGGGCATCGTGTTCATCTGCCGCGACGATGCACGCATGGCGGCCCTGGAACAGGCCTTGCGATTCTTCGCGCCGGCGCTGCCGGTGATCGGCCTGCCGGCCTGGGATTGCCAGCCCTATGACCGCGTATCGCCCAATCCGGAAATCGCCGCCAAGCGCATGGATGGCTTAAGCCAGTTGGCATTATCACCGCCAGCCGGCGGCTGGGCGTTGCTCACCACGCTGAATGCCGCCTTGCAGCGCCTGCCCGGCCCGGATTATCTGAAATCCACTGCATTCTCCACGGCCAAAGGCGCACGCCTGAAACCGGAAGACCTGCTCGGCTATCTCGCCCGCAATGGCTATAACCGCGTGGCGACCGTGATGGAGCCGGGCGAATTCGCGCAACGCGGCGGCCTGATCGACCTCTATCCGCCCGGCGCCGAACAGCCCTATCGCGTGGATTTCTTCGGCGACGAAGTGGATACCATCCGCCGCTTCGATCCGGGCGACCAGCGCAGCATCGGCGAAGCCGGCATGCTCGCGCTCACTCCGATGAGCGAAGTGCCGTTGGACCCGGATTCGATTGCCCGCTTCCGTGGCCGCTATCGCGAATTATTCGGCGCCGTTACCGACAACGATCCGCTTTATGCCGCCGTATCGGAAGGCCGCCGCCATATCGGCATGGAGCATTGGCTGCCGCTCTTCTTCGAGCAGCTTGCCACGATCTTCGATTACATGCCCGGCGCGCCGCTGCTGCTCGATCCGCTGCTGGACGAGGCCGCCGACGAACGTTTCCGCGCCGTGGCGGATCATTTCGATGCCCGCCGCGCGGCAATGAATTCCGGCTTGTCGGAAGCCGGCGGTTCCACCTACAAGCCGCTGCCGCCGGATCGGCTGTACCTCACTGCCGGCGAATGGAACGCCAAGCTGGCCAAGCATCCCACCGGCATGCTGAATGCCTTTGAGAGCGTGGGCGTGAAAGACAGTATCGCACTCGATCTCAGCGCCCGGCCCGGCCGCGATTTCGCGCCCGAACGCGCCCAGGCCGCCAAGGCCGCCGAACATCATCATGCCAGCGAAAAAATCGCACCCAGCGTGGGCGTGTATGAAGCCCTGGGCGGACATCTGGCCAAACAGCTTGGCCTGGGCAAACGCGTGCTGTTCGCAGCCTTCACGCTGGGCGCACGCGACCGCCTGGGCCTGGTGCTGCGCGATCATGGCATCGAACCGTTGCAGGAAATCGAGGCAGCGGCCGATCTGGAAAGCCTGCCGCGCAATACGGCGGCGATTGCCGTGCTGCCGCTGGAACATGGCTTCGACGCGCCCGATCTTTGCGTGATCGCCGAGCAGGATATCCTGGGCGACCGCCTGGTGCGGCCGAAGCGCCGCCAACGCCGAGCGGAGAATTTCATCGCCGAGGCCGCCGGCCTGAATGCCGGCGACTATGTGGTGCATGTGGACCACGGCATCGGTCGCTATCAAGGGCTGGTAACGCTGGATGTGGCCGGCGCGCCGCATGATTGCCTGCTGCTGCATTACGAGGGCGGCGACCGGCTGTATCTGCCGGTGGAAAATATCGAGATGCTGTCGCGCTATGGCGGCGGCGATACCGAGGTGGTGCTCGATAAACTCGGCGGCGTAGCCTGGCAGAACCGCAAGGCGCGCATGAAGCGCCGCCTGAAGGACATGGCGGAAGCCCTGATGCAGGTGGCCGCCGCACGCGCGCTGCGCACCGCCGAGCGCCTGACCCCGCCCGATGGGCTGTATGAGGAATTCTGCGCGCGCTTTCCCTTCGAGGAAACCGAGGACCAGGCCCGCGCCATCGAGGATACGCTGGAAGACCTGGCCGCCGGCAAGCCGATGGATCGGCTGATTTGCGGCGATGTGGGCTTCGGCAAAACCGAAGTGGCGTTGCGCGCCGCTTTTGCCGCCGCCATGAGCGGCCAGCAGGTGGCGCTGATCTGCCCGACGACTTTGCTCTGCCGCCAGCATTATCGGAGCTTCGTGCAGCGTTTCCGCGGCCTGCCGGTGCGCATAGAGCAATTGTCGCGCCTGGTGAATGCCAAAACCGCCAAGGACGCAAAAAAGGGCATGTCGGAAGGCACCGTGGATATCGTGATCGGCACCCATGCCTTGCTGAGCAAGAGCATCGAGTTCAAGCGGCTGGGCCTGATGATCATCGACGAGGAGCAGCATTTCGGCGTGAAGCATAAGGAGCGCCTGAAGCAACTGCGCGCCGAGGTGCATGTGCTGACCATGAGCGCCACGCCGATTCCGCGCACGCTGCAACTGGCGCTGTCTGGCGTGCGCGAATTGAGCCTGATCGCCACGCCGCCGGTGGATCGCCTGGCAGTGCGCACCTATGTGGCCCCGTTCGATCCTGTAGTGATCCGCGAAGCCTTGCTGCGCGAGCATTTTCGCGGCGGCCAGAGCTTCTTCGTGGTACCGCGCATCGAAGACCTGGAATTCGGCATGAGCTTCCTCAAGCATCATGTGCCCGAATTGAAACCGGTGATGGCCCATGGCCAGATGGCGCCCACCGATCTGGAAGACGTGATGAACGCCTTCTACGATGGCCGCTATAATGTGCTGGTGGCCACCAATATCGTGGAAAGCGGCCTGGATATTCCCAGCGCCAACACATTGGTGGTGTATCGCGCCGATCTGTTCGGCCTGGCGCAGATGTATCAGCTGCGCGGCCGCGTGGGCCGCTCGAAGCTGCGCGCCTATGCCTATTTCACCTATCAACCCGGCCGCATGCTGAACGCCAATGCCGACCAGCGCCTGCGCGTGCTGCAAAGCCTGGATGGATTGGGCGCGGGCTTCACATTGGCCAGCCACGATCTGGATTTGCGCGGCGCCGGCAACCTGCTGGGCGAGGAACAATCGGGCCATATCCGCGAAGTGGGCTTCGAGCTTTACCAGGAGATGCTGCAGGAGGCGATCCAGGATGCCCGCGCCCGCAAGCGCGGCGAAACCGTGACGGATGCCGAAAAATGGTCGCCGCAAATCCAGATCGGCACGGCGGTGCTGATCCCGGAAAGCTATGTGCCGGATCTGAATTTGCGCCTGCAGCTCTATCGCCGCGTGGCCGAACTGGAAGGCCGCGAGGAAATCGATTCATTCGCGGCCGAGATGATCGACCGCTTCGGCGCGTTGCCTTTGGAAGTGAAGCATCTGCTTGATATCGTGGCAATCAAACAGCATTGTCGCGTGGCCAATATCGCCCGCATCGAGGCCGGCCCGAAGGGCGTGACACTGGCCTTCCGCGACAACCGCTTCATCGATCCGCCGGGCCTGGTGCTGTATATCCAGCGCGCCAAGGGCCAGGCGAAGCTGCGCCCCGACCAGAAGCTGGTGCTGATCCGCGAATGGCCGACGCCGGAAGACCGCCTGCATGGCGTGCTGGAACTGGCTTCCGATCTGGCCGCGATTGCGGCGAAAGCGAAGAAATAAGGCTGACGGCCCCAAACCGTCACCACCGCACTTGTTGCGGTGGTCCATGTTTCAGCGGCTTTGCTGTGTCCGGCATGGACCCTCGGAATAAATCCGAGGGTGACGCATAGAGGTATCTGCGCAGCTATCAGGCTAGTCGGCGTCGTTGGCGGCGAGTTCGCCGCTGGCCAGTTCTTCGGCCACCTTGTCGATCACCTGCAGCAATTGCTCGGGCGGCTGCGCGCCGGAAACGCCGTATTTGCGCTCGAAGATGAAAAACGGCACGCCGCTGACGCCCATCTGGCGGGCCATGGCATCTTCCTGCTCGGCGATATCGCGGTCGCGGCCTTCATCGAGCAATTGCTTCACCAGCGCGGCATCCATGCCCACCGCGCCGGCGATATCGGCCAGCACGGCATGATCGCCGATATCGCGGTTCTCGGTGAAATAGGCCCGCAGCAGCGCTTCCTTCAATTCGAACTGCACACCGGCCTCGATGCCCCAGCGCAACAGCGTGTGCGCCGCCAGGGTATTGGGCTGGCGCGCGATGCCTTCGATATTCAGGCTGAGGCCTTCCTTGGCGCCTTCCGCCTTCACCCGGGCATAGATCGTCTTGGCGCGCTCGGGCCCGCCGAACTTGGCTTCCAGATAAGAGGCGCGGTCCACGCCCTCCACCGGCATATCCGGGTTCAGCTGAAACGGCCGATAGGCGATTTCAAACTGGATATCGGGGCGTTGCGCCAGGGCCTGTTCCAGCCGGCGCTTGCCGATATAGCACCAGGGGCAGACGGGATCGGAGACGATTTCTATTTTCATGCCGACAAGCATAGGACAGATACCAAAAAAGAAAAGTGCGGTTACGGAACGGAAAGCTTGACCCCCTGCCCGCCCCGGTTAGCATCGCGGCCTCAACTGGAGGAAATCATGGGCAAACTGGCGGGCAAGACGGCTTTGATCACCGGCGCATCGAGCGGACTTGGCGAGCGCTTCGCCGAGATTCTGAGCGCCGAGGGCGCCAGCGTGGCCCTGGCCGCCCGCCGCACCGACCGGCTGGAGGCGCTGAAAAGCCGCATCGAAGCCAAGGGCGGACAAGCTATTAGCGTAAAGCTCGACGTAACCGACCTGCCCGGCATCAAGGCCGCCGTAGCCGAGGTGGAAGCCCGGCTGGGCAAGATCGATATCCTGGTGAACAATTCCGGCGTCTCGGCGCAGAAGAAGCTGCTGGACGTGACCGAGGAAGATTACGATTTCACCATGGACACCAACACCAAGGGCGCCTTCTTCGTGGCCCAGGCGGCCGCCGCCAGCATGGTGAAACAGGGCATCCAGGGCCGCATCGTGAATATCGCCTCGGTGGCCGGGCTACGCGTGCTGAGCCAGCTCAGCACCTATTGCATGAGCAAGGCCGCCGTTGTGCAGATGACCAAGGCAATGGCGCTGGAATGGGCGCGCTATGGCATCAACACCAACGCGATCTGCCCGGGCTATATCGAAACCGAGATCAACCGCGAATATTGGGCCACCGAAGGCGGCAAAAAGCTGATGCAGATGCTGCCGCGCCGCCGCGTGGGCGAGCCGAAAGACCTGGATGGCCTGCTGCTGCTGCTCTGCGCAGATGAAAGCCGCTTCATCAACGGCGCGATCATCACCGCCGATGATGGCCTGGCGATAACCTGACGGTTTCCGTCTACTGATTGGGGCTGCGCTTGAGGCTCTTGATCGGGCCGCGCGGGCGGCCGGATTTCAGCGCAATCTCGCGGTCCTGCGCCTCGATCATATGCTTGGCGGGATCGTCGCCATCCAGGCCGCCGAGATCTGCCGCCGGCACCCGGCGGTTGGAACTCAGCGAGCCATCCTCATAGGTCACATCGAACAGCACGAAGGTGCTATCGATCTTCGCTTTTTTCTTCGCCATGGGGGAACTGCCTATTCTTTGCTATCGGCGGCATTGTCGCCTGCCGTCTCATCGCCGGCTTCGGGAGCCAGGCCGGCGGCCTTGCGGCGTTCGGATTCTTCCTGCCGCCGCGCCAGCTTTTCCTGCTTGCGCTCTTCCTTGGCCCGATTGCGCTCGGAACGCTGTTGATTGTAATTCGGCTTGAACGCCATAGGAGCCTCCGGGCTGCAGAATGAGTGGGTCGGCTACTATCTTGACGCCGGTCTGATATCTTCGCGCCGGCCTAGTATCTTCGCAGGTCTGGCTGCTATCCGGCTCAAGGCCGGCGCAGCGCGGCCCAGGCCTTTGGATATAGCGGCCCGGCGGTATGCCAGCCCCATCGCAAAGGATACGACGGCCGGCCGATAACGATGCTTCAAAACGAAAGGGGCACCCGTTGCCGAGTGCCCCTTCCTGTTTGCCGCCTCCCGCTGAGGGGGAGGCTGAAGACCTTAGAGGGCCTTCAGATTCACGGCCGAGGTCTTGCCGCGCTTGGGATCGCGCTGTTCCTCGAAAAACACCTTCTGGCCTTCGTTCAGACCCGACAGGCCAGCGCGCTCAACGGCCGAGATGTGCACGAACACGTCCGCCCCGCCGCCTTCCGGCTGAATGAAACCATAACCCTTGGTGGCGTTGAACCACTTCACGGTGCCGTTAGCCATTGATAACTCTCCGATTTTCGATCGTCTGTTAGCACCGAGCAACATTGCGCGGCACATCATCTATGTCCAGGAGTAGCAGGAAACTGGACACCCAGGATCGAGAAGATCGGTAGGGGCAGGCCGGCAGTCCAAGTAGTATGACGGGGATAACAATAGCGGGCTGAGCGGGGTTTGGCAATGGGGGATGCAGGCATGAACCGCCCAATCCCACCGCCACAATACATGTAAAACGGGAAATTATGGTATTCTGCACCATAAAACCGCTTGGCATACTGAAATGGCCCCTGGCAAAAGCATATTAAAACTACGCGTCGGCAAGGTCTCTTACGAGGAGGCCGGCAAGGATTTCATCGCTGCCTGGAGGCGCGCCGAAGCGGGCGACACGCGGCCAGAGACCATCTTCCAATTCGAGGATTGGAATTTGATACGCAAAGCCCTCTCCCCGAAGCGGATGGAATTGCTGAACCATGTGCGCCGGAACCCCGTTTCCACAACGGCCGCACTGGCGCGGATGCTGAAACGGGATGCGCGCAATGTGCATGACGATGTTGCGATATTGATCGAAGTTGGGTTGCTGGAAAAAACAGAAACGGGGCTAGTGGCGCCGTTCAGTTCAATTGAACTGCAATTGCAGGCGACATAAAAAACGGCCCCGGATCACTTCGGGGCCGTTTGTGTTTCGGTTGATGCGTTTGTCGCCTTACAAGCCCTTCACGATATCCTCGACCATCTTCTTGGCGTCGGCCAGCAGCATCATCGTGTTGTCTTTGTAGAACAGCTCGTTGTCGATGCCGGCATAGCCGCTGGCCATGGAGCGCTTCACGAACAGCACGGTCTTGGCCTTGTCCACATCCAGGATGGGCATGCCGAAGATCGGGCTTTTCGGGTCGTCGCGGGCGGCGGGGTTGGTCACGTCGTTGGCGCCGATCACGAAAGCCACGTCGGCGGTCTGGAACTCGGAGTTGATCTCTTCGAGTTCGAACACCTCGTCGTAGCTGACATTGGCTTCGGCCAGCAGCACGTTCATATGGCCCGGCATACGGCCCGCGACCGGATGGATGGCGTATTTCACTTCCACGCCCTCCTCCTTCAGCTTGTCGCCCATCTCGCGCAGCGCATGCTGGGCCTGGCTGACCGCCATGCCATAGCCCGGCACGATGATCACCTTACCGGCATTCTTCATGATGAAGGCAGCATCGTCGGCGGAGCCCTTCTTGTAGGGCCGGTCCACCTTGCCGCCACCGGCAGCAGCGCCGCCCGCATCGGAGCCGAAGCCGCCGAGGATCACGTTGAACAGCGAGCGGTTCATGCCCTTACACATGATGTAGGACAGGATGGCGCCCGAGGAACCGACCAGCGCGCCAGTAACGATCAGCGCCGGATTGAGCAGCGTGAAGCCGATGCCTGCCGCCGCCCAGCCGGAATAGCTGTTCAGCATGGAGACCACCACCGGCATATCGGCGCCGCCGATCGGCAGGATGATCAGGAAACCCACGATCAGCGCCAGCACCGTGACCGCCCAGAACAGGGTGGGCGACGGGTTGAAGCAGAAAGCCACGATCAGCGCCAGGATGGCCAGGCCCAGCAATGCATTGAGCATATGCTGGCCCTTGAAGATCAGCGGCGCGCCCGAGACCAGGCCCTGCAGCTTGGCGAACGCCACCAGCGAGCCTGAGAAAGTGATGATACCGATCACCACGCCGAGCGACATTTCGATGCGGCTGGCCACGCTGAGCTGGCCGGCGGCATTGAGGATGCCGTAAGGCGCCGGGTTGTAGAAGGCGGCGGCCGCCACCAGCACGGCGGCAAGGCCGACCAGGCTGTGCATGGCGGCAACGAGCTGAGGCATCGCCGTCATCTGAATGCGGCGTGCCAGCACGGCGCCCACGCTGCCGCCGATCAGCAGCGCGAGCAGCACCCAGACGATGCTGGAGCCGAGCGCCTGCAGATTGGCGATGGTGGTGAGCACCGCGATGCCCATGCCGACCATGCCGAACATGTTGCCCTGGCGGCTGGTTTCCGGGCTGGACAGACCGCGCAGCGCGAGGATGAACAGCACCGAGCTGACGAGATAGAGAAAGGCCGTGAGTTGGATCGACATCTGGCGGCCCCTTAATGCTTCTTCGCCGGCGCGTCTTTTTTCTTGTACATCGCCAGCATGCGCTGGGTGACAAGGAAGCCGCCGAAGATGTTGACCGCCGCGAGCACGATGGCAACGAGGCCGAAGATCTTGGATGTATCGAATGCGGAACCCGCGCCGGCGGCGATCAGCGCGCCGACGATGATCACCGAGGAAATCGCATTGGTCACGCTCATGAGCGGCGTGTGCAAGGCGGGCGTCACGCTCCACACCACGTAATAGCCGACGAAGCAGGCCAGCACGAAGATGGAGAGCAGCGAGAAGAACGAATAGACCTCACCCATGGCTCAGGCCCCTTCCTTCAAAGACGGATGCACGACCTGGCCACCGAGCGTGACGCAGATGCCGGAAACGGTTTCGTCTTCACGGTTGAATTTGAAGCTCTTGGCTTCCTTGTCCCAATGCGGGGTGAGGAAGTTGAACAGGTTCTTGGCATAAAGCGCCGAAGCATCCACCGCCACCCGGCTGGGCACGTTGGTATGGCCGACCAGCTTCACGCCATAGGCCTCGACGATTTCGCCCGGACGCGACAACGGACAATTGCCGCCGGCTTCCACCGCCAGATCGACGATCACCGAGCCGGGCTTCATGCTCTTCACCATCTCCTCGGTCACCAGCACCGGCGCGGGCCGGCCGGGGATGAGCGCGGTGGTGATGATGATATCCTGCTTCTTGATCGTTTCGGCGATCAAGGCAGCCTGCTTGGCCTTGTATTCGGCCGACATTTCCTTGGCATAGCCGCCGGCGGTCTGGCTGGCGCGGGCTTCTTCGTCATCCACCCAGACGAACTTGCCGCCCAGGCTTTCCACCTGCTCCTTGGTGGCGGGGCGCACATCGGTGGCGCTCACCACGGCGCCCAGCCGCTTGGCGGTGGCAATCGCCTGCAAGCCCGCCACGCCCACGCCCATGATGAACACGCGAGCCGGCGCGATGGTGCCGGCCGAGGTCATCATCATCGGGAAGGCACGGCCGAACACGGCAGCGGCATCCAGCACGGCCTTGTAGCCGGCAAGGTTGGATTGCGAGGACAGCACGTCCATGCTCTGGGCGCGGGTGATGCGCGGCATCAGTTCCATGGCATAGGCATCGATGCCGGCTGCGGCATAGCCCTTCACCTGCTCGCGCTGTTGCAGCGGTTGCAGCATGGCCAGCAGCACGGCGCCCTTCTTCAGCAGGGCGGCTTCGTCGTTGCCTTCGGCCGCCGTCATCGGGCGCTGCACCTTCAGCACCATGTCGGCATCGCCCAGCGTAGCCTTGGCATCGGCAGCGATTTTGGCGCCGGCATCGACGAAGGCCTGGTCGGGAATATCCGCGCCGGCACCGGCTCCGGTTTCCACCACCACCTCGGCGCCCATCTGAACGTATTTCTTGACCGTTTCCGGCGAAGCGGCCACGCGCTTCTCGCCCGGACGGCGCTCCTTGGGTATGGCGATTTTCATATCTGCTGATTCCCCCGATGCTGAATAACCACGGCCAGCGGCAGGCCCGCCGGCTGCGTGCGTTCCACCCGCTTCAGCGGATGGAGATCAGTGGCCGCCGTGATGGACGAGGAAAAACGCCATCAGCGCCAGAAGAATGGCAATCGCAATCGAAGAATACGTGGTTGCCTTCATGAAACCGGCATAGGTCTGGCGGTGCATGGAGATATCCATGCTGCCCATCTGATGCTCGCCGTTGCTGTTACCCATGGGTTGGTCCTTTTTTCTTTTACTATAGGGATTTGCGGGCGGATATTAGCCGCGCCCAGAAGCCCGGCACAACCCTCTCAAAGCGGGTTGCAACGCAGATTTCACACGGAAAAAGCTATAGCACGGCCGATGCTCTGGTCCAGCCGGGAATTCGCCGCGCCATAAGCCTGGCTGGCAGCGCGGGCATAGGCATCGCCGGCACCCGCCTGCGTTGTGCCGCCCTTCTCGCCCTGTTCCTGCTGCTGTTGTTCAGCCTGCTTCTCGGCCTGCTTCTCGGCCCGAAGCTCGGCCCGAAGCTCAGCCTGGGCCTGCAAACGCAGCTTCTGGGCCGCGGCGGCCACTGCCCGGTCGGCGCCGGAAGGATCGGCCGGAGCCAGGGCCGCTGCCGCCACCTGGGCGGCTTTCTGCAAGGTCGCCTGGGGGTCGTTTTCCGGGCTGATATCGATGCTTACCTCACCCGAGGTGGCATACATCTGGCCATCGGGGCCGCGCGTGTAGCTGTAGGATGGCGCGCCGGCATATTGCCCGCCGGCAGCGGCATGGGCGCGCTCATGGGCCCGCACCTTGGCATCCGTCGCCTTCAGCTTGGCAACCTGGGCCTTTTCCTCCTCGGAGAGATCGTCGCCGGGCGTGTTGCCTTTCACGGCAACAGTCTGCCCTTGCCGCGCCTGAAGATAGGGCGAAGCCATGTAAGCCGGTGATGTGGAGACACCGCCGATCATGGCGGCAGTTTCGCGCCGAAGCGCGCCCGTTTCAAGGCGATTCGGGCGTGATCGAAATCTCTGCCGCCTTCAGCGCCGCCGCCTGGCGCCTGGCCAGGCCCTTGGTATCGAAGCCTTCGATCAGGTCATGAAACAACCGGTGCCAGTTGATGGCGGCATTCAGATGCAGGAACACCCCGCCCAGGCCCACCGCGGCGCGGTCCATGAACACGAATTCGCGCGGCGGGGTGACGCCGCCCAGCTTCTTGAGTTCGGCATGTACCTTCTCGGCCACCTCGCGGCCATACAGGCCGGTCTGCTCCATTTCCTGTATCCGGCGGGGACGATCCTCCAGCAGCGGCGCATAGACGAATTCGGCCCACAGATTGAGCGTGTCGATCACCTCATTCGACAGCCCGGCGAAGCCCCAGGTTTCGTAGGCATGCACCGCCAGCGCGCGATCCTGGGTGGAGATGGCACGATACAGATCGATCACGCCGCCGACGAATTTCGGCGGGAATATCCGCACGCAGCCGAAATCCAGCAGGTTAACGCCGAGATCGTCGCGGATGGTGTAATTGCCCAGATGCGGATCGCCATGGATCACGCCGCAGCGGTAGAAGGGCACATACCAGGCGCGAAACAGATTATAGGCGATGCGGTCGCGCACCTCCTGCGGCGCATCCTTGTAATCCAGCAAAGGCCGGCCTTGCAGCCAGTTCATGCCGAGCAAGCGCTTGGTGACCAGGCCATCCTGCGGCACCGGAATATGCACCTCGGATTCATCGGCCAGCATGGCGCCATAAAGCCGCATATGCGCGGCCTCGCGCTCGTAATCCAGTTCCTCGCGCAGACGATCGGCGATTTCGGCATGGATATGGCGGGTATCGATGGCGGGATCGATGCGGCCATAGATGGCGAAGATCAGCTTCAACTGCCTGAGATCGGCTTCCACCGCCGAGGCCATGTCCGGATATTGCAGCTTCACGGCCAGCGCGCTGCCATCCAGCGCCACGGCCTTATGCACCTGGCCCAGACTGGCGGCGGCGGCGGCCTGCAGGTCGAAGCTTTGAAAGCGCTTTTCCCAGCCCGGCCCAAGCTCGCTGACCATGCGACGTTTCACGAAAGCCGGGCCCATGGCCGGCGCATTGGCCTGCAATTGCGCCAGTTCCTGCACATATTCCTTGGGCAGCGCATCGGGAATGGTGGACATGATCTGCGCCACCTTCATCAGCGGGCCTTTCAGCCCGCCCAAGGCCTGGCGCAGGTCGTTGGCATGCTTGGAGCGATCAAGCTTCACGCCCAGCATACGCTCGGCGCCCAGCTTGGCCGCCAGGCCACCCACCGAAGCCCCTACCCGGGCATAGCGCCGGGCGCGGCCGAATGCGCTGTCGTCTTCCGCCATCGCGTCAGAGCGTCTCCAACTCGTCGATGAAGCCTTCGATCACGCTCAAACCCATGCTCCAGAAAGCCGGGTCGGCGGCATTCAGGCCGAAGGGTGCGAGCAATTCCTTGTGGCGCTTGGTGCCGCCGGCCTTGAGCATGGCGAAGTATTTATCCTGGAAGCCCTTCTCGGCATCCTGATAGCGGGCATAGAGCGCATTCACCAGGCAATCGCCGAAGGCATAGGCATACACATAAAACGGCGAATGCACGAAATGCGGAATATAGCACCAAAACGTGCTGTAATCCTGATCGAAGCGGAAAACCGGCCCCAGGCTTTCGCGCTGCACGCCCAGCCAGATTTCACCCAAGGCATCGGGCGTGAGTTCGCCCTGGCGGCGGGCGGCATGCACCTTCTGCTCGAATTTGTAGAAGGCGGTCTGGCGCACCACGGTGTTGAGCATATCCTCTACCTTGGAGGCCAGCATCGCCTTGCGCTGTTTCGGCTTGGCCTGGGCCAGCAGCGAGCGGAAGGTGAGCTGCTCGCCGAACACGCTGGCGGTTTCAGCCAAGGTGAGCGGCGTATCGGCCATCAGCGCGCCCTGCTCGGCGGCGAGCAATTGATGCACGCCATGGCCCAGTTCATGGGCCAGCGTCATCACATCGCGGGTGCGGCCGAGATAATTCAGCAGCAGATAGGGATGCGCGCTGGGCACAGTGGGGTGTGCGAAAGCCCCCGAGGCCTTGCCCGGCCGGGCCGGCGCGTCGATCCAGGCATTGTCGAAAAACCGCTTGCCCAGATCGGCCAGCTTGGGCGAGAAGCGGCCATAGGCATCCAGCACGATATCGCGGGCCTCGTTCCAGGGGATCGAGCGCTCCTTCTCCTCGGGCAGCGGCGCGTTGCGGTCCCACCAATCCAGTTGCTTACGGCCCAGCCAGCGCGCCTTCAAGGCGTAATAGCGATGCGACAGCTTCGGGTAGGCCGCCGTGACGGCCCCTGTGAGCGCATCCACCACCTCGGGCTCGACGCAATTGGACAGATGCCGCTGGGATTCCGGCGCCGGATAGTTGCGCCAGCGATCCTCGATCTCTTTGTCCTTCACCAGGGTGTTGGTGACCAGGGCGAACAGCCGGATATTCTGCTTGAACACCTTGGCGAGAGATTTTGCCGCCGCCTTGCGCCGGGCCGGATCGGATTCCGACAGCCGATGCAGGGTCTGCTCGGCGGTCAATTCCTCGCTGCCGATCTTGAAACGCAGGCCGGCCATGGTTTCGTCGAACAGGCGGTTCCAGGCGCTGCGCCCCGCCACTTCCTTCTCATGCAGCAGGCGTTCGAGTTCGTCGTCCAACTGATGCGGGCGATACAGCCGCAGATCGCGCAGCCAAGGGCCGTAATGCGCCAGCTTTTTCGATTGCTTCAGCTTGGCATCCAGCGCCGCGTCCGGCAGCTTGTTCAGCTCCAGGGTGAAGAACAGCAGCTTGGTGGTGACGGCGTTCAGCGTCTCCTGCATGTCCTGGTAGAAGCGCCCCACGGCGGGATCGGCCATGTCGGCGGCATAGGACAGCGAGGCATAGGCATACATGCGGCCGATACGGTCCTGCAACGCTTCGTAATCGCGGATGGCAGCGGCCAGGGCATCGCCCGTCAATTTGGCGATCTTGCCCTTGGCGGCGGCCGCCAGCGCCTCGGCGGCCTTGTCGGCCTTGGCGATATCCGCCTTGAGCGCCGGGGAATCGCGGCCCGGATACAGATCGTTCAAATCCCAGGTGGGAAGAGTGCCGAGTTTCTTTGCCGCCTGCGCCGCTGCCATGACCGCCTCATGCGATGAGAATTGCTATCAATCAATATGGGGCGGCAGCCGGCTTTCGCCAACGGTCGGCCGCCGATTTCCCGCTTCAACTCAGCAGGAAGTGAGCATGGGCGGCAGCTACCGGCTTGGCCGGATCGTCCTGCCAGGCCTCGGCGCGCACATTGGCCACCCGGCGGCCCAGGCGGGTGATGATGCCGCGGGCATGGATCGGCGCCAGGCGGGCCGAACGCAGGTAATCCACCGACAGGTCGATGATGCGCGGCAGGCTCTCATCCTCGTTGGACCAGATCAGATGCACGATGGCGGTGGATTCCAGCAAGGCACCCACCACACCGCCATGCAGGGCCGGCAGGCGGGCATCGCCCACCAGCTTGGGATCGGCAGGCAGCGAGCAGATCGGGCCGTCAGCCTCCAACCGCACTTGCAGGCCGAGAAAGCGCAGATAGGGAATCTGCTGCACCAGACCGTTGATATCGCCCGATTGCCGGGCGGCGGCAATGGCAGCACGCATATCGGTCATGGCGCAGCCGCTTTGCCATCGTTGGCGGCCAGCATGAAGGCGCCGACGCAGGAAGCCACCAGATCGTCGGGCGCATCGGGGTGATAGGCCCGGGCGCGCACGAAGGCGATGGAGGTGGTGATCTTGTAGCAATGGGCGGCGGCATGCAATTCGGCATGGGCGCGGGCCGGCTTGAGATAATCGATACGCAGATCCAGGGTGGCGATACCCACCGGCAGGCCGGTGGCGCCCATCACCGCCATGCCCGAAACGGTGTCGATCAAGGTGGTGACCACGCCGCCATGCAGCACACCGGTGGCCGGATCGCCCACGAAATCGGCATTATAGGGCAAGGCCATGATGGCTTCGTCGGCAGCCACCTTGAGCACGCGCACGCCAAGCGCTGCGCATTGCGGCACGCCCTGATGCAGAAAGCTTTCCACCATCTGCGGCGTAAGCTGGCTGACATCGATGCGCGGCGGTTTGGCCATCGTTAAAGATTTCGGCCGTGATAATTGCGATACCATTCCACGAAACGCGGCACGCCCACATCGATCGGCGTGCTGGGCTCGAAACCGAGATCGTTACGGATCGCCTCGATATCGGCATAGGTTTCGCGCACATCGCCGGGCTGCATCGGCTGCAGGTCGCGGATCGCCTTCTTGCCGATGGCCTGTTCCAGCAGGTCGATCAGGCGCAGCAGCGGCTCGGGCTTGTTGTTGCCGATATTGTAAACCCGGTAGGGCCGGCCATCTTCGTTGGGCGGCGGCGGATGGTCCAGCGCCGAAACCACGCCGCGCACGATATCGTCGATATAAGTGAAGTCGCGGCGCATGTCGCCGTGATTGAACACCTGGATCGGCTTGCCTTCCAGGATCGCCTTGGTGAACAGATACAAAGCCATGTCGGGCCGGCCCCAGGGGCCATAGACCGTGAAGAAGCGCAGCCCGGTCTGCGGGATCGTGAACAGATGCGAATAGGCATGGCTGATCAGTTCATCCGCCTTCTTGGTGGCGGCATAGAGCGACACCGGCTTGTCTACCCGGTCTTCCACCGCGAAGGGCAGTTTGGTGTTGCCACCATAGACCGAGGAGGATGAGGCATAGACCAGATGCTCGAAATTCGGCAGCCGGCGGCAAAGCTCCAGGATGCTGGTATGGCCCAGCAGATTGGCGCGCACATAGGCGAACGGGTCGATCAGCGAATAGCGCACGCCGGCCTGGGCAGCCAGATGCACCACGCGGCGGATCGGCTGGTCGCCCAAAGCCTCCTGCAACGCCGGCCAATCGGCGATATCCAGCTTGATGAAGCGGAAACCCGGCTTGCCTTCCAGACGCGCCAGACGCGCCTGCTTCAAAGCCGGGTCGTAATAATCATTCAGATTGTCGATGCCGATCACCGAATCGCCGCGCGCCAGCAGCGCCTCGGTCACGTGATATCCGATGAAGCCGGCAACGCCGGTGAGCAGGATGGTCATGCACGATCCAACGACAGAACAGGGCCGAAATAACCCTGCGCGCTGTCTAACATAAACGAAAGAAAGAGCAACCTGCTGCGTTGCAGCAACGATACCTGATTATTTAACTATCGACTTTGACGCGCATCGGGGTATAATTAGGTCAGCATTGCTTACCTATTTTGTCCGCCCCAGCCCTATATTCAGGGCACGGACCGGAAGCTGCAGGAGGAAACGGGATGCTGACGAATGTCACGCTCGACGATAAATATACGCTCGAAAAAGGGCGCGTTTTCCTGACCGGCACGCAAGCGCTGGTGCGCCTGCCGATGCTACAGCGGAAACGCGACGAACTGGCCGGGCTGAATACCGGCTGCTTCATTTCCGGCTATCGCGGCTCGCCGCTGGGCATGTATGACCAGCAACTCTGGCGCGCCCGCAAATTCCTGAAATCCAACCATGTGCATTTCCAGCCCGGCCTGAACGAGGATATGGCTGCCACCTCGGTATGGGGCAGCCAGCAGGTGGGCATGTTCCCCGGCGCCAATTACGATGGCGTATTCGGCATCTGGTATGGCAAGGGCCCGGGCGTGGACCGCGCCATGGATGTGTTCAAGCATGCCAATTCGGCCGGCACCTCCAAGCATGGCGGCGTGCTGGCCTTGTGCGGCGACGATCATGGCGCCGCCTCCTCCACGCTGGCCCATCAATCCGAACATATGATGATGGCGGCGATGATTCCGATGCTGAATCCCGCCTCTGTTCAGGAGTTTCTGGATTACGGCCTGCTGGGCTGGGCGATGTCGCGCTATGCCGGCGTGTGGGTCGGCTTCAAATGCCAGACCGAAACCGTCGAAAGCTCGGCCAGCGTTTCCATCGATCCCGAACGGCTGCAGATCAAGCTGCCGGAAAATTTCCAGATGCCGCCGGGCGGGCTGAATATCCGCTGGCCCGATGGCGTGCTGGAGCAGGAATTACGCCTGCAGCAGCATAAGGCCTATGCCGCGCTGGCTTTTGCCCGCGCCAACCAGATCGACCGCGTGACCATCGACAGTCCGCGCGCCCGGCTGGGTATCATCACCACCGGCAAAAGCTATCTGGATGTGCGCCAGGCGCTGGACGAATTGGGCATCGACGAAAAGCTGGCCGCCGAAATCGGTATCCGGGTTTACAAGGTCGGCATGGTCTGGCCGCTGGAGCGCGAGGGCGCGCGGCATTTCGCCGAAGGGCTGGAAGAGGTTCTGGTCGTCGAAGAAAAACGCGCGATGATCGAGAATCAGCTGAAAGAGCAGCTTTACAATTGGCGCGAGGATGTGCGCCCGCGCGTGGTGGGCAAGTTCGACGAACAGGGCCAGTGGATACTGCCGTCTGCCGGCGAGATCACCCCCGCCATGGTGGCCAAGGCCATTCATGCGCGGCTGAAGCGCTTCTATACCAATCCGCTGATCGAGGAGCGCATCGCCTTCCTGCTGAAGAAAGAGCAGGAAAAGAGCGTGGCCAAAGTGGCTGCGGCGCGCACGCCGTATTTCTGCTCGGGCTGCCCGCATAACACCTCCACCCGCGTGCCGGAAGGCAGCCGTGCGGCGGCCGGCATCGGCTGCCATTTCATGGCGTTGTGGATGAACCGCGAAACCGCCACCTTCACCCAGATGGGCGGCGAAGGCGTGCCATGGGTGGGCCAGGCGCCGTTCACCGACGAGAAGCATATCTTCGCCAATCTGGGCGACGGCACCTATTTCCATTCCGGCCTGCTGGCGATCCGGCAATCCATCGCGGCCAAGGTGAACATCACCTACAAGATTCTCTATAACGACGCCGTGGCGATGACCGGCGGCCAGCCGCATGACGGCCAGCTCACCCCGCCTGCGATCACCCAGCAGGTTTATGGCGAGGGCGTGAAGAAGATCATCGTTGTCACCGACGAACCTGACAAATACCCCATCGGCACGCCCTGGGCGCCCGGCGTGACCATCCGCCACCGCGACGAACTGGATACCGTGCAGCGCGAATTGCGCGAGATCGAAGGCTGCACCGTGCTGGTCTACGACCAGACCTGCGCCGCCGAAAAGCGCCGCCGTCGCAAGCGCGGCACTTTCCCCGATCCGCAGAAGCGCGCCTTCATCAACGATGCCGTTTGCGAAGGCTGCGGCGATTGTTCGGTGAAATCCAACTGCGTCTCCGTCGAACCGCTGGAAACCGAGCTGGGCCGCAAGCGCAAGATCAATCAATCCTCGTGCAACAAGGATTTTTCCTGCGTGAACGGCTTCTGCCCCAGTTTTGTCACCGTGCATGGCGGCAAGGTGAAGCGGGCCAAGGTGCAAGCCGGTCGCCAGGGCCCATCCGAAGCCGATATCGTGGCGATGATCGCCGCCCTGCCGAAACCTGAAACCCCAAGCCTGACCAAACCCTACAATATCCTGATCACCGGCATCGGCGGCACCGGCGTGGTGACCATCGGGCAGATCCTGGGCATGGGCGCGCATATCCAGGGCTTCGGCACCAGCGTGCTGGATTTCACCGGCCTGGCGCAGAAAAACGGCGCGGTGCTGAGCCATATCCGCATCGCGAAGAATCCCGACGACATCCATGCCGTGCGCGTGGCCTCGGGCGGTGCAGATTTGCTGCTGGGCTGCGACATGGTGGTGGCCGCCGGCACCGATGCGCTGGACAAGCTGCATAAGGGTGTGACGCGCGCGGTAGTGAACAGCCACCTCACGCCCACCGCCGCCTTCACCTTGAACCCGAACATGAAGTTCAACACCAATGAGATGATGGGTGCTATCCGGGACGCCAGCGGCGCCAACCTGGCGGAATTCCTGGAAGCCACCCGCATCGCCACGGCGCTGATGGGCGATGCCATCGCCACCAACATG
This sequence comes from Ferrovibrio sp., assembly GCF_019636075.1. GTDB lineage: Bacteria > Pseudomonadota > Alphaproteobacteria > Ferrovibrionales > Ferrovibrionaceae > Ferrovibrio. Next base: position 13,505 of record NZ_JAHBYG010000041.1, on the reverse strand, counting down.
TTCATGCTGGGCTATGCCGTGCAACGCGGCCTGATCCCGGTGCCGCTGGATGCGCTGGAAAAAGCCATCGAGTTGAACGGCGCGGCAGTGGACAGCAATCTGCGGGCGCTGGGCTGGGGCCGGCTTTTCGCGCAAGACCCCAAGACCGTGGAAATGATCGCGCGGCCCGCCATTCCGGTGGCGGAATTGCAGCGTTTCGCCAGCAGCACCGATGAAATCCTGGCCGACCGCTACGACCGCCTGGTGAAATACCAGGATCGCGCCTATGCCGACCGCTACAAGGCGCTGGTGGAAACCGCGCGCACGGCCGAAACCGAGAAAGCCAAGGGCTTTACCGGCCTGGCCGAAGCCGTGGCGCGCTATGGCTACAAGCTGATGGCCTACAAGGATGAGTATGAGGTTGCCCGGCTTTATACCGATGGCGATTTCCTGCAAAAGCTGAATGCGCAATTCGAGGGCGATTTCAGCCTGGAATTCCACCTTGCGCCGCCGCTGCTGGCCCATGCCGATCCGCAGACCGGCCTGCCGAAGAAAATGCGCTTCGGCCCCTGGATGCTGAAAGCTTTCGGCCTGCTGGCGAAGTTCAAGGGCCTGCGCGGCGGCAAGCTGGATATCTTCGGCTATACCGAGGAACGCCGGATGGAGCGCAAGCTGATCGCCGAATACGCTGCGCTGATCCAGGATATCGCAAGCAAGTTGACACCTGACAATCACGCCTTGGCGATACAGCTTGCCAGCATCCCGGAAGATATCCGCGGCTATGGCCATGTGAAGCTGCGCCATCTGCAACAGGCGCGGGACAAGCAGGCCAAACTGCTGGAAGCTTTCCGCAATCCGGCGCAGCAGGCCAGCGCGGCGGAGTAAAAACCTTGCGGCATGCCCTTGCGGAATGACGCAGGGGCATGGCCTGCAAGGCAATTGCGTGTCTCGAAACTTCGTGGCTTGATCACGCTATGAGCGAGATACTCACCCTGCATCGCAAGGATGGCGGCCGTTTCGCGGTTGAAATCTTTGCCAGCGAAAATGCCGCCGCGCCTGTTGTGCTGATCCAACCGGCGATGGGCGTGCGCGCGGGCTATTACCGCCTGCTGGCGGAAGCCCTGCGGGATGCCGGCTGCCATGTGGGCATTGCCGAATTGCGCGGCCATGAAGCGCATGACGATGCACGCCGCCCGGGCTGGGGCTACGATTTCGGCTATCACCACATGCTGCACGAGGATTGGCCGCAGGCGATTGCCGCCATGAAGGCGCGCTTTCCTGGCAGCCGCTTCTATCTGCTGGGCCATAGCCTTGGGGCGCAGGTGAGTTGCCTCTATGCCAGCCAGCATCAGGCAGAACTGGATGGCATGATCCTGATTGCCTGCTGCTCGGTGGAATGGCGGTTATGGGGCGCGCCCTTCCTGATCTATAGCCAGGCGGCGGGGCAGATCGGCCGGCTGCTGGGCTATTTTCCCGGCAAACATTTCCGTTTCGCCGGCCGCGAAGCACGCGGCGTGATGGCCGATTGGGCCAGGCTGGCGCGTACCGGGCGTTTCATCCTGGGCAAGCCGAAACTGGATTACGAACCGGCTTTGCGCGCAGTGACGCTGCCGGTGCTGGGCATTTCGCTGGAGGGCGATTTCTTCGCCCCGCGCCATGCCTTCGACGCGCTGGTGAACAAGATGCCGAAAGCCGCGCTGGAGCGGCATCACCTCAATCCCAAGGCTTTGGGCTTCGATGGCATCGACCATTTCCGCTGGGCGCGCAAGCCGGAATTGGTTTTACCAACGGTCAGGCAATGGCTGGATCGGCAGGCGGGCGAGCGGGCCTGAGTTGCGGCGGCAGGCGTGGACCCCCAGAACAAGTGCGAGGGTGACGATATGTGGGGTGAGGTCTTCACCGCCCCTCGTAGCACTTCACTTTCGTGACTTCGCCGCTATCGGTTTCGGTGCTGGGCTCACGGTAGATTTCCATCGTGCCGCGATTGCGCAGCTTGCATTCGCCGAGCGGAAACCAGGAGGAGAGCAGGATCACATAGATAAATTCGCCCTGCGCCAGACGGTCCGGCGCGCAATAGCGCTGCACCTCGCGCGGTTTCACGCCCACGGTGGAATGCACCCTGCCCTCGCGCTTGATGCGGATCGGCCAGTTATATTCGGTGAGGTTGGCGATCTGCACGCAGGCCTGGGCATCGTCGGTGACCGGCCGCTGCGGCGCCTGACGCTGCTGGGCGGCGGCATCGAAGGCGTTGAACACCAGGCAGCAGGCTACCAGCGATGCTGCCGCGCGCACCATCTCATTCCGCCGCTTCGGCTTCCATGCCAAGTGCGCCCATATAGAGATCGAGCAATTCTTCCTGCTCGGCCAGGTCGGCGCGGTCCATCTTGCGCAGGCGGATCACCTGACGGAGAATCTTCACGTCGAAGCCATGGCCCTTGGCTTCGGCATAGACTTCCTTCACGTCGTCGGCCAGCGCCTTCTTTTCTTCTTCCAGCCGTTCGATGCGCATCACGAGCTGACGCAACTGGTCGGCGGCGAAGTTGCCGGTCTTCAACTTGGTGGCCATGACGATCCTCGAACCCTTAAATGGAGCGCGGCATTATAGCCGTCGCCGCTTACAGCGGAACCGGGCGGATAAGTTATCCACAGGCTAATCCCCGGCTTTTCGCGTTTCAGTGCTTATGCGCCTGGGACGAAACCGCAAAAGCGGCCTTCTGTTCGGCACTGGCCTCTTTCTGGTATTTCGCCTGCCATTCCGGGTAGGGCATGCCGTATACGATTTCGCGCGCAGCCATCTTGTCCAACGCCAAACCCTTGCCAGCGGCCGCTTCCTGATACCAGTTGGACAGGCAATTGCGGCAGAAACCGGCCAAATTCATCAAGTCTATATTCTGCACATCGGTGCGTCCGCGCAGATGCTCCAGCAGCTTGCGGAAAGCAGCGGCTTCCAGTTCGGTGCGGGTCTTGTCGTCGATCGGCTGGGTCATGGGGCCCTCATTGCGGCATCTCGAAATTCACGGTCTCGGCCATCAGCCAGGCCACCACGGCACGCAAGGCAGCGGCCCGGTCCATGCCATTATCTAGTGCGGCGCGGTAAACCTGCAACTGCCGATGCGCCGAACTGCCGCGCGCCAGGATGCCCCGCGCACGCTCCACTTCGGCCAGGCAGCCCATGGCAACGGCCTCTTCGCGCACCAGTTCGATCAATTCCTCCAGCAGGCCGGCATAAGCCAGCCGCTCGCCCTTGCCGAAATCCACCAGCGCGCCATGGATACCATAGCGCGCCGCCAGCCAGCGATTCTCGTCGATCAGCGCATTGGCATAAATGCGCCAGCGCTGGTTGCGCTGTTTCAGCCGCAACAGCATGGCCAGCAGACAGCGGAACAAAGCCGCGATGCTGATTGCATCATCCAGCCGGGTGCACACATCGGTGACGCGCATTTCCAATGTGGGAAACCGCGCCGAGGGGCGGATATCCCACCACAGCTTGGTGGCATCCTCGATCAGCCCGGCCTGCACCAGCCGGCTCACCACGCGCTGGTATTCGCCCCAGCTTTCAAAGCGTTCCGGCAGGCCGGTGCGCGGCAAACTATCGAATACCGAAAGCCGGAAACTCTGCAGCCCGGTTTCCTCGCCCTGCCAGAATGGCGAGGACGTGGACAAGGCCAGCAGATGCGGCAGGAAATAGCTGATCTGGTTCATCAGGTCGATGCGCAGATCTTCATCCTCGATACCCACATGCACATGCAGGCCGCAGATCACCAGACGGCGCGCCACGCCGGCCAGATCGTTGGCCAAAGCATCGTAGCGCGGGCGATCGGTATGGCGCTGATCGGCCCAGCGCGCGAATGGATGCGTGCCGGCGGCAATCGGCGCCAGGCCATGCCGGCCCGCCACGCCGGCCACCGTGCCACGCAGCCGCACCAGTTCGGCGCGCGCCTCGGCCATATCCTGGCAAACCGCAGTGGCCACCTCGATCTGGCATTGCAGGAATTCCGGGTTGACCTGGCCACCCACCAGCGTCTCGCATTCGGCCAGCATCGCCGCCGGAGGCTGAACCGCCAGGGCGCCGCTGTCTCGATCAACGAGCAGATATTCCTCTTCCAGGCCGATGGTGAAATCGGCCATCGGTTCAGGCCGCTTTGCGGGCTTGCAGCAGGATTCCGGCCTCGGCCAGGGCCAGGCGGAAGCAGCGTTCCAGCCGATCCGCCCATTCCAGCACGCCGGCATCGTCGCTGATCAGATCCTGCCGCACCTCAACCAGCACATGGGGCAGATCGTTGGCCTCGCCATGGGCGCGAATGGAATAGCCGGCGCGGCTGCGGCCGCTATAGGGCTCGTTGTCGCCCACCACAATGCCCGGCTCGGCGCTCAGCGCCTGCATCAGCGGCGCCGGCAGGCGGGCATCGCGGTCCCACAGGATGCCCACATGCCAGGGGCGCTGGCGGCCCTTCATGCGCGGCGTGAAGGAATGGATCGACAGCAACGCGGTTTTCGGCCCGGCCTGGATCTTGCGCTGCACGGCGACAGCCACATCGCGGTGATAAGGATGGAAATAACGATCCAGCCGATCCTGACGTGCGGCCTCGCCGATATCGCGGTTGCCGGGCACCACAACGCCGTCGCTGACTTCGCAGATCAGGGTGGGATCATCCGGCGCACGGTTGCAATCCACCACCAGGCGCGACACTGCCGAGCAGAAGCCCGGCGCATCCAGCCGCTGGCAAAGCAATTCGGTGAGTTTGGCGGCGCCGATATCCCAGCCGATATGCCGTGCAATTTCTTCTTGCGTGAGGCCGAGATCATGCAATTCAGGCGGCACGATCTTGCTGGCGTGATCGCAGATCAGCACCAGGGGCGCCTGGCCGGCGGGATTGAGTATGCGATGCGTAAGGGCGGCTTCGGTCACTGTAAAACCTGGGTTGCAAATGTGTTAGGCCCCGGCTGGTTGGATTGCAAGGGCGGTTTGCCCTGGGTAGTCTGCCGCAGCGTAAAAACATGAGGACCGTAACCGTGCTGCAACACATCGCCATTGTCGGCAGCGGACCCGCCGGCCTGTTCACCGCCGATGCCTTGATCCGCCAGCGCCCGGAATTGAAGATCGATGTGTTCGAGCGGCTGCCGACCCCCTATGGCCTGGCACGATTCGGCGTGGCGCCGGACCACCAGGGCACCAAGGCGATTACCCGGCAATTCGACCGGCTGTTCGGCAACCCGAATATCCGCTTCCTGGGCGACCTGGCCGTGGGCGAAATGCTGCCGCTGGCGGTTTTGCGCGACTATTACGATGCCGTTGTGCTAGCCGTTGGCGCGCATCAGGATCGCCGCCTGGGCATTCCCGGCGAGGCGCTGCCCGGCGTGTATGGCTCGATGGCGTTTGTGGGCTGGTATAACGGCCATCCGGATTTCACCGGCCTGTCGCCGCTGCTGGATATGCCCGGCGTGGCGATTGTCGGCCAGGGCAACGTGGCGGTGGATATCGCCCGCGTGCTGAGCAAGACCCCGGCCGAGATGGCCGCCGCCGATCTCTGCGCCCATGCCGCCGGCAGCATCCAGGCCGCCGCCATCCGCGATATCTACCTGATCGGCCGGCGCGGCCCCATCGAGGCCAGCTTCACCAGCGCCGAACTGGCCGAACTCGGCAAACTGGAGCGCGTGCGCCCAGTGGTGAACAAAGCCGATCTACCGGAAAGCCTGCCCGAAACGGCCAGCGGGGATCTGAAGATCAAAGAACGCAACCTGCAACTGCTGCATGACTATGCCGCGCGCAGCGACGACAAGCCGATCCGGCTGCATTTCGTTTTCCATTCCACGCCGGATGCCATCCTGGGCGAAAGCCGCGCGGAAGCGCTGCAAATCCGCAACGCCGCCACGCCGCTGCCGGTGGGCACCGTGATCAGCGCCATCGGCTATGGCACGGCGGGCTTCGGCGACCTGCCCGCTCCCGATGCCGCCGGCCGCCTGCCCAATCAGGATGGCCAGATCGCCCCTGGGCTATACACAGCGGGCTGGGCCAAGCGCGGCCCGTCCGGCACCATCCCCACCAATCGCAGCGAAGCGAAAAGCGTGGCCGACAAACTGCTGGCGGATTTCGCAGACGATGCGGCGCCTGCCAAGCCGGGTTCGGCAGCGCTGGATGGCTGGCTGAACGGCAAGGGTTTGCAGGCTGTGGATTACGCCGCCTGGAAGCGCATCGAAGCCGCGGAAACCGCAGCCGCCCGGCCCGGCGCACCGCGCGAAAAACTTGCGGAGTGGGCGGCTTTGCGCAAGGCAGCGCAGGAATAAGAACTGGGCAGCGCAGGAATAAGAACTGGGCAGCGCAGGAATAAGAACTGGGCAGCGCAAGCGTAATACCCGCGCTGCCCAGCTTTAAGCCTTACGCCGCGCCGTAAGCCATCTGCTGGCCGAGTTCCAGCGCATAGCCGGCTGAGCGCACGGTGCGGATGATATCCGCCTCGTTGTCGCCATTCAGCGCCTTGCGCAGGCGGCGGATATGCACATCCACCGTGCGCTGCTCGACATAGATATCGCGGCCCCAGACCGCATCCAGCAACTGGTCGCGCGACAGAACGCGGCCAGGATGCTCGAGGAAATGCCGCAGCAGGCGGAATTCGGTGGGGCCCAGATGCACCTCGCGGCCATTGCGTGTCACCTTATGGGTGGCGATATCCATCACCAGCCCACCATAGGTGAGCACTTCCTCGGCAAGGGCCGGACGGATACGGCGCAACACGGCGCGGATACGGGCCAGCAATTCCGACGGGCTGAACGGCTTGGCGATGTAATCATCGGCGCCGGCATCCAGGCCGCGCACGCGATCGGCCTCTTCGCCGCGCGCGGTCAGCATGATGATCGGTACGTTGCGGGCATCGCTGTCGCGGCGCAACTGACGGCAGACTTCCAGGCCGGAGATGCGCGGCAGCATCCAATCCAGCAGGATCAGATCCGGCAGATGCTCGGCCACTTTGAGCAAAGCCTGCTCGCCGTCGGTCGCCTCATCCACCGTGTAACCTTCCTTCTCGAGGTTGTAGCGCAGCAGCGCCAGCAGCGCCGCTTCATCCTCGATCACCAGCACACGGGGCTTTTGCGCCACGCTCATGCCCGTATCTCCTTACTTGTCCAATACCGCAATATCGGCATTCTCGCCCTTGGGCCGCTCATCCTTCGGAATCTGGCCACGCACGGCATACACGATCAATTCGGCGATATTGGTGGTGTGGTCGCCGATGCGTTCGATATTCTTGGCGATGAACAGCAGATGCGTGCAGGCCGTGATCGAACGCGGGTCTTCCATCATGTAGGTCAACAGCTCGCGGAACAGGCTGTTATACATATCGTCCACTTCTTCGTCGCGCAGCAGCACGGCTTCGGCCTTGGCGGCATCATGGCTGATATAGGCATCCAGCGTGTCTTTGAACATCGCCTGCACCAGCGAAGCCATGCGCGGCACCGCGCTGACCGGCCGCACCACCGGCGACTGGTTCAACACCAGCGACCGCTTGGCGACATTCTTGGCATAATCGCCGATCCGCTCCAGCTCCGACGATATCCGCAAGGCCGAAACGATCACCCGCAGATCCAGCGCCATCGGCTGGCGCAGGGCCAGCAGGTCGATGGCGAATTCATCTAGCTGGTTGCGCAGCACGTCCACCTTGGCATCGCCCTGCACCACTGTGCTGGCTTTGTCGGAATCGCGCTTCACCAGCGCCTCGATAGCGGCGGCGAATTGCGATTCCGCCATACCGCCCATCTGCACCACCATGGTGCCCAGTCGCTTCAGGTCGTCGTCGTAAGCCTTGACGGTATGCTTCTGCGTCATGGTTGCTGTTCCTCGTTCCAACTCAGCCGAAGCGGCCGGTGATATAGCCCTGGGTGCGTTCGTCGCTGGGGTTGGTGAAAATGGTCTTGGTGTCGCCGGTCTCCACCAGAATGCCGAGATGGAAGAAAGCCGTGCGCTGCGACACGCGGGCGGCCTGCTGCATGGAATGGGTGACGATCACGATGGTGTATTCCTCGCGCAATTCGTCGATCAGTTCCTCGATATGCGCGGTGGCAATCGGGTCCAGCGCCGAACAGGGCTCGTCCATCAGGATCACTTCGGGCGAAACCGCCAGCGCACGGGCGATGCACAGGCGCTGCTGCTGGCCGCCGGAAAGCCCGGTGCCGCCCTCGGCCAGACGGTCGCCCACTTCCTTCCACAGGCCGGCCTGCTTCAGGCTCTTTTCCACGATGGCATCCAGTTCCTCGCGGCTTTCCGCCAGGCCATGGATACGCGGGCCATAGGCCACGTTTTCGTAAATGCTTTTCGGAAACGGATTGGGCTTCTGAAACACCATGCCGACCCGGGCGCGCAACTGCACCACATCCACGCTGTTATCGTAAACATCCAGCGTATCCAGCTTGATCTCGCCCTGCACGCGGCAACCGCGCACGGTATCGTTCATGCGGTTGAGCGAACGCAAGAAGGTGGATTTGCCGCAACCCGAAGGGCCGATCAGCGCAGTGACCGAGCGGGCCGGCACATCCAGGTCGATGCCTTTCAGGGCCTGCTTGTCGCCGTAGAACACATCGACCTTGCGGGCCGACATCTTCACGGGCGCATTGCTTGTGGAATAACCGTTTTGCATGGGAGGCATCCTGTTTATCACCAACGCCGTTCAAATTTCTTACGCAGCAGAATTGCCGCAAGGTTCATCAGAAGCAGGAAGACCAGCAGCACGATGATGGCGGCCGAGGTCTTTTCCACGAAACCGCGTTCTGCGCTGTCGGCCCACATGAAAATCTGCACCGGCAGCACAGTGGCGGCATCCACCGGCGTGGCCGGCACATCCACGATGAAAGCCACCATGCCGATCATCAGCAGCGGCGCCGTCTCGCCCAGGGCATGGGCCATGGCGATGATGGTGCCGGTGAGGATGCCGGGCATGGCCAGCGGCAATACATGATGCAGCACCGCCTGCAGCGGCGAGGCGCCAAGCCCCAGCGCCGCCTGGCGGATCGAGGGCGGCACGGCGCGCAAGGCGGCGCGGGCGGCGATGATGATGACCGGCAGGCTCATCAGTGCCAACACCAGACCGCCCACAAAGGGCGCCGAGCGCGGCATGCCGAAAAATCCGATGAACACCGCAAGGCCGAGCAGGCCGTAAACAATCGAGGGCACCGCGGCGAGATTGTTGATGTTCACTTCGATGATTTCGGTCCAGCGATTCTTAGGCGCGAATTCCTCTAGATAGATCGCGGCCATGATGCCGAGCGGGAAAGCCACCGCCAACGTGACCAGCAGCGTGTAGAACGACCCCACCACGCCGCCCCACACACCCACCAGCTCCGGTTCGCGGCTATCGGCGCCGGTGAAGAAACGGGTATTGAAGCGCAGTTCCAGATCGCCCGTGGCCTTCAGCGCATTGATCCAGCCAAGCTGATTGTCCTTGATGCGGCGATCCGCCTCGGCGGCAGTGGTATCCACCTGGCCCTTCACGAACACATCCACATTGGAATGCGCCGGCAGCCACACCTTGCGGGTCTGGCCAAGCAGGCTGGGATCATCGGCCACCATGCGGGCAAGCTGCACTTCTGCGCCGGCCGACATCAGGGCTTCCAGCGCACGGCGATTGCTGCGGCTGCTTGCCTCGGGGAAGCGCTGTTGCAGGCTCTTGGTGATCAGCGCACCGTAATTGCCCTGCATCAGCTTGGCGGTATCGGTTGTGCCGACCGGCGCGATCTGGTCGGGCTCGAATTGGATTTCGAGTTGCACATGGGTTTGGCGAAAGGCCGTGAAGCCATTGCCCAGGATGGTGAACAGCAGCACGGCCAGGGCGGCCAGCGAAAACAGGATCGCTGCCATGCCGATCAGACGGAAGCGACGTTCGGCGGCATAGCGCGCCTTCAGGCGGCGCTTTGCCTTGTCGGTCATGTGAATGCCCTGGTCGGCCGGCATGGCCGCGAGCTGGTTCGGTTCTGCGGCCATATCAGTCATATTGTTCCCGATACTTCTTCACGATATTGAGCGCGATGATGTTGAGGGCCAGGGTGACGATGAACAGCACCAGGCCGAGCGCGAAGGCGGCCAGGGTCTTGGGGCTGTCGAATTCCTGATCGCCCACCAGCAAGGCGGCGATATGCACGGTGACCGTACTGACGGCGGCCAGCGGATTGGCCGTTATATTGGCCGCCAGGCCGGCTGCCATCACCACGATCATGGTTTCGCCCAAGGCGCGGCTGAAGGCCAGGATCACCGAAGCGGCGATACCGGGCAAAGCCGCCGGCAGGATCACCTTGCGGATGGTTTCGGATTGCGTGGCGCCCAGGCCATAAGAGCCATCGCGCAGGCTTTGCGGCACCGCGTTGATCACGTCGTCAGACAGCGACGAGACGAATGGGATGATCATGATGCCCATCACCAGGCCGGCGGCCAGCGCTGATTGCGAGGCCACTTCAAGGCCCAACGCGCTGCCAGCCTGCTGCACGAAGGGGGCAACCGTGAGCGCGGCGAAAAAGCCGTAAACCACGGTGGGAATGCCGGCCAGCACTTCCAGCGCCGGCTTCACCCAGGCGCGCAGATTCTGCGGTGCATATTCGGCCATGTAAACCGCGCTCATCAACCCCACCGGTACCGCCACGATCATGGCGATGGCGGCAATCAGCAGCGTGCCGGCAAACAGCGGCACCGCACCGAAGGCCCCAGAGGAACCGACCTGATCGACGCGGATCGCCATCTGCGGCGACCAGGTGAGGCCGAACAGAAATTCCAGAGCGTTGATCTTGGCGAAAAAGCGCGCGGCCTCGAAGACCAGCGACAGCACGATGCCGATGGTGGTGAATACCGCCAGCGTGGAAGCGGTGATCAACAGCCATTGCGCCACCTGCTCCACCCTGTTGCGGGCGCGGAATTCAGGCGAGATGCGGCGCAGGCCAGACAGCATGCCGGCAATCAGCAGCACCAGGGCCACCACCCAGAGTGCGGCAGTGCTGATCTGGTGCAGGGTAATATAATGTTCGGCAATCGGGCGCAGTTGCGGATCGGCATGATCCATCGGCACCAGGCCGTAGGCGACATTGCGCACATTCGACATCAGCAGCGAGAGCTGGTCGGCGCGCAGGCTTAGCATCTCGGGCGGCAGGGCATTCTGCACCAGCACCCGCACGATGCTGTCTTCAGCGGCAACCCAAAGGCCGAACAGCAGCAGGCTGGGCAAGCCGCACCAGATGACCACATACCAACCATAGAAAGTGGGCAGGCTATGCAGCCCGGTAATCTTGCCGCCGGCAGCGCCGAGTGCCCGTCGGCGCCCCAGAAGATAACCGCCAAGACTAAGGATCAGCAAAACGGCGAAGAGCAACGATGTCGACATGAACCCCTCACCGAAGGCTGCGAAGCAGCAGCATGCGAGACTGTTTGACGAAACCCTAGATAAAACCGGCTCCGGCAGCCGCACCGGCAAGGCGCGGCTGCCGGATGGTTTGCATTACATGGCCAGGTTGACCAGGCCGGTCACTTCCGAGCGCACCTTCTGAAGCTCGGCCTTGGGCATCGCCACCAGACCCTTCTTCTCCAGATAGCCGCCCTCGCCCATGGAGCGATCAGATACATACTCGGCCATGAATTCCTTTATGCCGGGTACCACACCGATATGCGCCTTCTTGGCATAGACGAATAACGGGCGAGAAACCGGATACTTGCCGCTGGAGATAGTTTCGAAATCGGCTTCGACCCCGTCAACCAAAACGCCCTGCAGCTTGTCCATATTCTCTTCGAGGAAAGAATATCCGAACACGCCCATGAGGCCGGTCTGCCCGGAGGCCAAGCGCTGTACGATCAGGTTGTCGTTCTCACCGGCTTCAATGAAGGCGCCGTCCTCACGGATCTTACCGCAAGCCGCGCTGCGCGCCTTGGAGTCGGTGATCGCATTGATTTCCGGGAACTTCTTGCAGCCCACGTCCATCACCAGCTCAACGAAGCTGTCACGGGTACCCGAGGTGGGCGGCGGGCCCATCACTTCGATCTTCCAATCCGGCAGGGAAGGATTGATCTGCTTCCAGGTCTTGTAGGGATTGTCGGCCAATTGGCCGTTCACCGGCACCTTGGCGGCCAGAGCCAGCCAGATTTCCTCACGCTTCAGGTTGACCTTCTGGCCACCCTTTTTCATCGCGACGGACAGGCCATCGAAACCTACCTTAATCTCGACGATTTCTTTCACGCCATTGGCGGCGCATTGCTCGAACTCGCTCTTGGTGATGCGGCGCGAGGCATTGGTCATGTCGGGATGCTGGGTGCCGACGCCGCCGCAGAACAGCTTCATGCCGCCGCCGGTGCCGGTGCTTTCAACGATCGGGGCCTTGAAGCTGCCGGTCTGGCTGAAGCGCTCGGCCACGGTGGTGGTGAAGGGATAGACGGTGGAAGAGCCGACAACGCGGATCTGGTCGCGGGCGGCCTGCGCCAGGGCGGCATCGGAAGCGGCAAGGGCGGCAACCGCCGTCATGCCAGCCACGAGAAGAGCTTTAGTGTTCACGTCGAACCTCATCGTTTGCCTTGCGGCGCCAAAGTTTGCCTTGCGGCGCCTGGGCGCCTCGGGGGTTTCCGCCGCGCATCGGTTGCGCGGTAGACCGACCGGCGGGTTCGCAACGAACCTCTCCGGTCGGCGCGGAAACTACTGAGGCGCAATGACATGGATGTGACGCAAATATTACATGCGTATGACAATGACGGAGGAATGAAGCAGCGGTATAGATTTTTTAGCGAACAAATGGCAGACGAACAGAAAATACAGAGCCAATTCCCATGTCACTATCGATGACAAGCCGGCCGCGATGCCGGCTGACGATATGTTTCACGATGGCCAGGCCCAGGCCGGTGCCGCCCATCTCGCGGCTGCGGGCCGAGTCGACCCGATAGAATCGTTCGGTAAGGCGGGGCAGATGTTGCTTGGGGATACCCTCGCCCTGGTCGCGGATCGCCACTTCCACCTGTTCGGCATCCAGCCGCTGCAGCCGCACCGTCACGGCAGTCTGCGGCCGGCCGTATTTCACGGCATTGTCGATCAGGTTCTGAAACACCTGGATCAACTCGTCGCGGGCGCCGAGTGCCGGCGGTGCGGCCTCATCCAGGTCCAGAGTGATCGTTACCCCCTTGGCTTGGGCCTGGGGTTGCAAACCGGCGGCGATATCGCGCAGCAGCGGCGCCAACGGCACCGGATCGCCCGGCCGGTCATGCTCGCGCATCTCGATCTGCGACAGCGAGAGCAGATCGTTGATCAGCCGTGCCATGCGGGCGGCTTGATCACGCATGATGCCGAGGAAACGGATGCGGGCTTCCTCGTCGTCGCGCGCCGGCCCTTGCAGGGTTTCGATAAAACCGACCAGGCTGGCCAGCGGCGTGCGCAATTCATGGCTGGCATTGGCCACGAAATCGGCCCGCATGCGTTCGGCTTTCTGCAGTGCGGTCACGTCATGCAGCGCCAGCACCGCAGCCACGCCGCCTTCGCCGGCGCCTGCCTCGGCTCCACCCGCCAGCGGCAAGGCCGCCACGC
>NZ_JAHBYG010000040.1 GCF_019636075.1 Ferrovibrio sp. | reverse complement strand
TCTCGCGCATGCTGTCGGGTGTGGATCTGAACAATGTCGAGCGCATTGAAGTGATCAACGGCGCCTCGGCGGCGTTTGGCAATGGGGCCACGGGCGGTGCCATCAACTTCATCACCAAGCAAGGCAACACGGTTGCCGGCGGCAAGCCGGAAATCACCGCTTCAGCCGGTTTGCGGGCCTTCACCACCAACATCACCGACAGCGTGGCGCCGGAATTTTCCGCCGGTTTCCGTGGCGATGCCGGGCTGGTGGATGTGGTGGCCAACATGTCGGCGAAATACAGCCGCGATTATTACGATGGGCGCGGCAACCATATTCCGTCCGACGCCATGCTGGGCCAGGGCGGCGGCGACAACATCGCCGATTACAATGGCTTGGTTAAGCTGGGCAAAAGTTTCGATGCGCGCCGGTTGGAATTTTCGGTGAATGCCGTGCATCTGGACCAGGAGCCGGATTACTTCACCAATTACGCCACCCGTCCGGTTTCGGTGCTCAGCACCAGCCCCTATACCGGCCAGAGCATTGCCGAACGGTCTGAATTCTATCGCGCCAGCTATTCCGATGGCGCTTTCGCGCTGGGCAATCTGCGCCTGGATTTGAGTTATAGCGATATCGAGCGCCGCACTGCACTGTCGCCGCTATCGGCTGCCAATACCCTGGTCTATTACACGTCGGGTCCGTTCAACCGGCTCAACACCAACGGCCAGCTCACGCTGTTCTCGCAGCAGATGGCGTTGCAAACCGCCGTCACCACGCCGCTGCCGATGCTGTTGCCCGGCATGAAGCTGACCTGGGGCGCGGATATCGGCCAGGACAAGACCACCCAGCGATTCCTCGACAACGTGGATGCCATCGCGCCGATGAAGCAGAACAATTATGCCGCCTATGCGCAGTTGGATGCGCCGGTGCTGGATTGGCTGCGTCTGCGCGGCGGTGCGCGGTATGACCGCTTCGATGTGGATCTCGCCGATTTCACCCGCCCGGCCTATACCACGGGCGCCGCTGCAGTAGCGGCCCTGAAGGTGCGGGGCGGATCCTTCAGCTATGATGCGGTGGTGTATAACGCGGGCCTGGTGGTGGATGTGCTGCCGGGGCTTGAGGCTTTCGGCGGCATGTCGCAGGGCTATTCGCTGCCCGATTACGGCGGGTTCACCCGTCGCGCCGGTGTGCAGGGCGTGACCAGCAATTTCTCGCTGCTGGGTCCGCAGCCGCAGAAGGTCACCACCTATGACGTGGGCTTGCGCGGCCAGAATGACCGCCTCAGCGGCGGCGTCAGCGGTTATGTTTCCGAATCCGATCTGGGTTCCACCTTCATCGTCAGCAGCAACCAGATCAGCCAGCAGAAGGAACGCATCTACGGTCTGGAAGCCTATGGCGAATACAGCCTCACTGATGCGATCACCTTGGGCAGTACGTTGTCCTGGAAGGAAGGCAAATTCGATTCCAACCGCGATGGCGATATCGATGCCTATCTGCCCAACAACCGCATCGGCAGTCCGCTGAAGCTGGTGCTGTTTGCCGGCTGGGAGATCGACAGCGACTGGAGCCTGCATGGCGAAACGGTGTTTTACTCGGCGCGCACCCGCTTCGATGGCACCAATGTCACCAAACTGGAATCCGGCTTCCTGGTGAATGCGCTGGCCAATTACAAGCTTGGGCAGGGAGATCTCAGCTGAATCTGTTCGACCGCTTCGCGTATAATCCCAGCGCCAGCGCCACCCGCAATGCCGGTGTGGCGGCCCTGGGCCGTACCGTGGCGGTACGCTACAGCCATAAATTCTGATCCGCGATGTTTGTTTTCGAGACCGATCAGGCGCCGATCTATGTGATGCGTTTCGTCGGCCGGTTCACGCCGGCAGACGAAACCATCTATCTGGATTGCCTGCAGGCTTTGGTCGAACGACCGCCGGGTTTCATCTTGGTGCTCGATCTGCGTAACGAAAACCGCATGTCCCATGAAGGCAACAAGCAGCAGGCGGCGTGGTTCAAGCGCAACCGGCCGCATCTGGGGCAGATCTGCCGGGGCATGGTGCGGGTGCGGGCCGATATCGACCCGCATACTCACGACGACGCCAATTTCCGCAAGGCAATGCCTTTTCCCATCGCCAACGTGAACACAGAGGCCGAGGCACTGGCCTGGGCCCGTAGCATATTGGAAACACCTGCATGACCACGCACAGCATCACCGGGACAATCACCGGAGCCGCACCCAATGCCGGGGCGCAGCGCCGCATCCTGATTGCCCTGGTGGGGCTGTATGTGGCGCAGGGCATTCCGATGTATCTCTATGCAGCGGCCCTGCCGGCCATCCTGCGCGATGGCGGCGTATCGCGCAGCGCGATCGGTTTGATCGGTGTGTTGATGGCGCCGATGATGCTGAAATTCCTCTGGGCACCGCTGGTGGATCGTATGCCCTTGCGGCTTTTCGGTCTGGCCCGGCTGGGGCATCGGCGCTCCTGGATCGTGCCCACGCAATTGGGCGTGGTGGCGCTGCTGGTGCTGTTTGCTTTTCTGCCGCCTGCCAATATGTGGGTGGTGCTGGGGTTGGGCTTTTGCATCATCATGCTCAGCTCAACCCAGGATATCGCCACCGACGGCTACGCCACCGAGCGGCTGAAGGCAAACCAGCGGGCCCGTGGCAATGCCGTGCAGGGCGGCAGCGTGGCGATTGGCGTGGTGATCGGCTCCAGCCTCACGCTCTATCTCTACAACCAGTTCGGCTGGACCCCCACCATCCTGGTGCTTGCCGGCCTGTCGGCGGCGACATTGCTGTTCACCCTGCTGATGGACGAGCCGCCCGCCGTTACACAAGCCGGGCAGCCCGCGCCGCAAATCGGCACCGCCGGTGCCTCGCTGCGCGGCGCGCTGAAGGATCCGGTCACCTATTCGGTGCTGGGCTTCGCGCTGATCTACCGTGCCTCGGAAGGCATCACCAAGGCGATGGAAAAGCCCTTCCTGGTGGATAATGGGTTGGCGTTGGAGGTGATCGGCTATCTGTCCGGGGCCTCGGCGGCCACGGCGGGCCTGTTCGGTGCGGCGCTGGCGGCCTGGACCATCCGCCGCGCCGGCCTATGGCAGACCATCCTGGGGCTGGGTCTGCTGCGCACCGGGGTGTTTCTCGGTTGCGGCCTGTATGCTGGGCTGGGCCTGCACCTGCATTGGCTGCTGATCGCCCTGGTGGCGCTCAACACGGTGTCGCGCTACATGGAGATCGTGGCGCTGTATTCGCTGTTCATGGGGGCGGCGGCCAAGGAGCGGGCGGGCACCGATTTCACCCTGTTATCCTGCGCCCAGCTTTTTGTCTTCATGATCGGTTCGCTGGTCAGCGGCGTGCTCGCTGATGCGCTGGGCTATACTGGGCTGTTTGGCATCGCCACTGTGCTGTCGCTGGTCAGCCTCTGGGCGGCGTTGAAGCGGGTGCCGCCGAGCCACCCGGCCATGCAGGTTTCCTAAACCTGATTCCGGCAGGCTTTCAACCAAAACGAAAAACGGCGCCGTAAGGCGCCGTTTGCATATGTGGCTCAGGCTTGCGCCTGAAGGCTGCCTTACTTGATCTTGGCTTCCTTGAATTCCACGTGCTTGCGCGCCACCGGATCATACTTCTTGAAGCTCAGCTTCTCGGTCTTGGTGCGCGGGTTCTTCTTGGTCACGTAGAAGAAGCCCGTGTCGGCGGTGCTGATAAGCTTGATCTTCAGGGTGGTCGGCTTGGCCATGGCTCTACTTCTTCCGGAAAAGCGGTGCGAAAAGTTGGCGCAGCATAGGGATTCGCAGGGTTTTGTCAAGGAAAGTGGGCATAAGAATTAATTCCTAAATATATCAGCACAAAGAGTGTTTCACGTGAAACACTCCGGGGCTTCCCAGCGCACGACGGGCCGGCCCAGGCGATAGCTCCAGAAGGCGGTGCCGCGTGGATGCCGCAGATCCGGCCCCAATTCGGCCAGCCGCAGCAGCATGAACTCGGTGATATCGGCCAGGGGCAGGCGCAGGGCCTGGTCCAGCGGCCGGAAAGTCAGGTCCAGCAATTCGTGGGAATCCCGCAGGGCGCCGCTGGCTCGCCCGGCATCGGCGGCGAAGAAGCGGGCATGGTAGCGGATCGGGCTTTGCGGCGGGGTGATCGCCCGGCCCAGATAGCTCAGGCCGGTAAGGTCTGGGCATAGTCTGCCATCCTGCACCCGGCCCAGCGCCAGGCCGGTTTCCTCCCAGGTTTCACGTGAAGCGGCCACGGCCAGGGCGCGGGCCAGGCGGGCCGGTGCACCGGATTGGCTTAAGGCCAGATAATCCTTTTGCAGCAGATCATTGGAATAATTATCGGACAAATCGGTTGAATCCACCCGGCCGCCCGGAAAGACATACACATCGGGCAGGAAACGGTGCTGCCGGGCGCGTTTGCCAAGCAGCACTTCCAGCCCGCCTGCAGTCTGGCGCAGCAAGATCAGGCTGGCGGCATGGCGGGGCTTCACCCCGCGCTGGCCCGGGCTGAACACCACCCCGTTCACGCCCCGCGCGAAGGGCGGAAGGTCGGACTCGCTCATGGTCTGGCCCCGCTCATGGCCCGATCCTGGTCATTCGGGGGTGTTGATATGCTTGCCGCCGCGATTATGGAAAAACGGCACCGGCAGGGCCGGGTCGGCGGCGCAATCCAGCCATTCGGCCAGATGCTTCAGCACCAGCACGGTGATGTTGGGCAGTTCCAGTCTGGCGGCTGCTTCGGGCGTCACCCAATGCAATTTGCCCAGTTCTTCCGAGGCGATCAATTCGCCCTGGGCCAGCTCGGCCGGTGCCGCGAAGAAGCGGGCATCGAAGCGGCGCGGTCGGTTGGGCGGGGTCACTGCGCGGCAGATATAGACCAGGCCGGAAGGGTCGGGCGCCAGGCAGGGTTGCTGGTTGTCTGGGGCGCAGAAGCCGCGCCAGCCGCGCGGCGCGGGGCCGGCCTTGGCCGGGGCGGGGGCGGCGATGCGCAGGCCGGTTTCCTCGAAGGTTTCGCGGATCGCGGCTAGCGCCAATGCCACTGCCTTGCGCGGCCCGGTGACGCGGGCGCGGCTGAGCCGGGAATGACTGACCGGATTGAGCGGGGCGGCCGGGCGGATGCGGTAATCGTTGATGTCCAGCTTGCCGCCGGGAAACACATAGCGGTTGGGCAGAAAGGCATGGCCGCTGCCGCGTTCGCCCATCAGCACTTCCAGCGTATCGCGGCTCTTGCGGTAGAGAATAAGCGTAGCGGCATCCCGGATCCGCAGCGGCGCCGGCTTCTGTTTCACGTCTGTCATAATCCCGAGTTTAGGGCCGGAAAACCGAGTCGAGGCAAATGGTTTTTCCGGCCCGCACCGGGTTCGCGATTTCGTCTCAGATCTTGAAGAACCGCACCAGATTGTTGAGTTCCTGCGCCTGGCCGGCCAGCGATTGCGCCGAGGCCGAGGTTTCCTCCACCAGGGCGCCGTTGCGCTGGGTGAGTTCGTCCATCTGCCCCACGGCGGTGTTCACCTGATCCAGCCCGGTGGATTGCTGCTGACTGGCTGCGGCGATTTCCGCCATGATGTCCGACACTTTCTTGATCGCGGTGACGATCTCCATCAGCGAGCCGCCGGTCTGGTTCACCAGCGTGGCGCCGGACTTCACCTGCGCGTTGGACTCGTTGATCAGCGCCTTGATATCCTTTGAGGCATTGGCCGAGCGCTGCGCCAGCGCACGCACTTCCTGTGCCACCACGGCGAAACCCTTGCCGGCTTCGCCCGCGCGCGCGGCTTCCACGCTGGCATTCAAGGCCAGCAGGTTGGTCTGGAAGGCGATCTCGTCGATCAACGACACGATGTCGGAAATCTTGCCCGCGCTCTGCTCGATGCGGCCCATGGCCTCGATGGCCTGTTGGGTGATGCCGCCGCCCTTTTCGGCGGAGTCACGTGCTGCCGAAGCCAGTTGGTTGGCGGCCATGGCATTATCGGCATTCTGCCGCACGGTGGTGGTGATTTCATGCATCGAGGCTGCGGTTTCCTCGATGGAGGCTGCCTGGCTTTCGGTACGCTGCGCCAGATCCTGGCTGCCGGCGGAGATTTCGCTGGCGGCGTTGTTCACCTCGTTGGCGGTCTCGGTCAGCCGCGTGGCGATGCCGCCCAGGGTTTCGCCCATCTTATTGGCGTCGTCGCGCATGCGGCCGAATATGCCTTCGAAATTGCCGCTGATGCGCTTCGACATATCGCCATTCGACATCGCCGAGAGCACGCCGCCAACCTGCGTCATCACCGTTTCGATGGCGGCTGTCAGGCGATTGATGCCTTCCGACATGGAGAGGAAAACGCCATCCTTGCCATCGGTGGAGAGCCGGCGCGAAACATCGCCCTTGGCTACGGCATCCACCAGCGTGGCGATTTCCGCCGCCGCCTGGCGTTCGCGTTCCATCTGCTGCCGGGTCTGTTCGGCGGTGCGGCGATCGGTTTCGATCTGCGCCTGGGTCAGGCGTTCGGCTTCCTTCAAGCCATCGCGGAAGATCAGCAGCGTGCGCGCCATCGAGCCGATTTCATCGCCGGCATCGGTGTAAGGCACACTGGCTTCGTAATCCTTTTGCGCCATGCTGCTCATGCGGGCCTCCAAGGCACGCAGGCGGCGGCTTACCATCAGCATCACCAGGATGATGGCGCCGATGATCATGGCGGTGACAAAACCCATGGCGATCCAGATATACAGCCGCGAGGTCAGATAGGCCGTCTCGGATGCATTGGCTTCGTTCAGCGCGCTCTTATAATTCAGGTCGCTGGAATCATGCAGATTTTTGCTGGCGGCATCGAACATCTGTTTGGCGCGCCCCTGATACAGCGCAAGCGCCTTGTCGTTTTCATTGCGGCGCGACAGTTCCAGCAACTCTTCATGGGCGGCCATGAAGGCTTGCCAGTTCTGTTCGAAGTTGCGGTAGATCGTACGCTCCGCCTCGCTATCTATCATCGGTTCGTAATCGCGGCGCAGCTTCTGCAATTGCGCCAGCTTGTCTTCCAGCTCTTTCTCCACAACGCGCATGGCGGCTTGATCGGTGCTCAGGATATGGCGCACCTGGATCACGCGGAACTCGGTTGCCGATAGGGTGATATCATCCACCACGCGGACGGAGGGCAGCCAGTTGGTGCGGATTTCGTCGCTGCGGCTGTTCATGTCTGCCATGCGGGCAATCACGAATGTGCCGAAGCCGAGGAAGATTGCCAGCAAGGCTGCGAACACGATGCCGAGCTTCAGATTGATGGTGAGCGAGGAACCAGTTTTGGCCATGTTTCCCTCCCAGGAAACCACACGACATGTCGCCTGCAGCCGAAAAGGATTACACCGTCTGAGTGGCGACGCCTGAAATCGCCCGACTCCTACTGCTATTTTTAGGCGAGGAAAATGGGGTGAATTGCGCCAAAGGGGTTATTTTACGCTAATGCCGCGAGTGATTTGCAGATACGCGCCTTTTATTACCGGGCGGTAATGCCGGCTCAGCGTTTTTTCGGGTTGCGCGTATTCTTGATATGCGAGGGGCGGCCCTGTTTGGGTTTTTTGAAATTCGGTTTGCCGCCGCGGCCAGGTGCGCCTCTGGTGCCCGAGCGGCTGCCGCCCAGCGGTGTACCTTCGCGGCTGAGCAGGTCAAACCGCAGGCCACCGGTTACCGGGGTGGCTTCCATCAACCGCACGGCTACGGCATCGCCCAAGCGATAGCGTTTGTTGGTGCGGCGGCCCACTAGGGCATGGCGGGCTTCGTCATGCTGGTAGAAATCGTCGCCCAGGCTAGACATCGGCACAAAGCCGTCGGCGCCGGTCTCGTCCAGCTCCACGAACAGGCCGAAGCGGTTGACGGATGTGATATGCGCGGAAAAATCCGCCCCCACATGCTCGGCCATGAAGGCAGCCACGAAGCGGTCCATCGCATCGCGCTCGGCCAGCATCGAGCGGCGTTCGGTAAACGAGATATGCTCGGCGATATTGTCGAAGGCCGCGCGGTCAGGGTCGGTCAGTCCGTCATTGCCCAGGCCTAATGCACTCACCAGTCCGCGATGCACCAGCACGTCGCTATAGCGGCGGATCGGCGAGGTGAAATGCGCATAGCGGCTCAGGTTCAGGCCGAAATGGCCCTGGTTCTTGGCGCTGTAATAAGCCTGCATTTGGGTGCGCAGCACCACGGTGTTGACCAGCCGCTCATGCTCGCTGCCCTTCACCATTTCCAGCACACGATTGAAATGTTGTGGCCGCAGCACCTGGCCCTTGGCCAGCCGCAGATCCAGGGTTTCGAGAAAGCGCCGTGTGCTGTCCACCTTGTCGGGCGAGGGCGGCTCGTGCACGCGATACATGCAGGGCTGACGATGCTTCTCCAGCTCTTCGGCCGCGGCCACGTTGGCGGCGATCATGTAATCCTCGATCACCTGATGCGCCAGCAGATGTTCGCGCGGGCGGATCGCCGCGATGCCGCCGTCAGACCCGATCATCACCCGGCGTTCGGCGGAGGTGATCGAGAGTGGCTGGCGGGCGGCACGTGCCTTGTTCAGCGCCGCATGGCAGGCATAGAGCGGCTTCAACACACCCTCCAGCCAGCGGTCGGAAGCATCGTCTGGATGGCCATCGATGGCTTGCTGCACCTGGGCGTAATGCAGGCCTGCCGCCACGCGGATGATGGCGCGGCAGAATCTGTGCCGCCGCTTGTTGCCATCGGCATCGAACCACAAATGCACCGCAAGCGCCGCGCGATCCTTGCCATCCATCAGTGAGCAGAGATCGGCCGAGAGAGTCTCGGGCAGCATCGGCACCACGCGATCGGGAAAATAGGTGGAATTGCCGCGGGTGCGCGCTTCGCGGTCCAGCGCGGAGTTGGGGCGCACATAATGCGCCACATCGGCGATGGCCACGATGGCATGCCAGCCGCCGGGATTGTTCGGATCGTCGTCTGGTTCGGCGAATACCGCGTCGTCGTGATCGCGGGCATCTTCCGGGTCGATGGTGATCAGCGGCACCTTGCGCAGATCCTCGCGGTCTTTCGCGGTGACGGCCTTTGCCTTGGCGGCCTCCATCTCGGCTTCCGCGCTGAAGGCGGTGGGGATGCCATGGGTGTGGATGGCAATCAGGCTGAGTGCGCGCGGATCGGCTGCATCGCCCACCACTTCGATGACGCGCGCCGGGCGCTGGCCGAAGCGGCGGCCGGCAAGCGGTTCGGCCACCACAAGCTGGCCGGCCTTGGCATTGCCGGTATGGTCGGCTGCCACCACATATTCATGGCGGATTTTGCGGTCGGTGGGTTGCAGCATGAAGCTGCCGTCGTCGGTGGCATAAAGCAGCCCAAGCACAGGCTGTTCGCGGCTTTCCAGCACGCGCACCACACGGCCCTGATAGCGGTGGCTGCCGGCCTGGCGGATTTTCGCCAGCACGCGGTCGCCCACGCCCACAGCGCCCAATTCGCGCCCACGTGTGGCGCCGATGCTCAGGTCGATCTGCGGCGGGTCGCCTTCGCCGGTCCATTCCACCGGCTTGGCCACAAGATCGCCATCGCGGGTGAGGCGCACGATATCGGCCAGGCAGAATTCCGGCAGCATGCCCTTGGGCGTAACGCGCTGGCCCTGGGCCGGCGTCACTTCGCCCTCGCGCTTCATTTCGCGCAGCAGGGCCTTCAGCGCCACGCGATCGGCCGGGCCGATCTTGAAAGCCTTGGCAATCTCGCGTTTGCCCACATTGCCGGGATTATCGGCGATGAAGCGCAGGATATCCTGCTTGGAGGGAAGGCTGCCTTTGGGCTTCTTCGCCACGTTATTCCGCTGCGTCCTTCTTGCCCGCGCTCTTCTTGGCTGGGGCCTTTTTCGGCGCGGCCTTCTTCACGGCAGCTTTTTTAGCGGCGGGCTTTTCGGCCTTGGGCGCGGCGGCTTTCTTGGGCGCAGCCTTTTTCGGCGCAGCCTTCTTGCCGCCCTTGCCGGATTTGGCCCGCGCCGCAATCGCTGCTACGGCGGCTTCCAGCGATATGGTGGTGTGATCCTCGCCGCGCGGAACCGGCGCATTGGTGGCGCCATGTTTCAAGTAAGGCCCATAGCGGCCGTCGATCACATTCACCGGCTCGCCATCCTCGGGATGGTTGCCGATGGTGCGCAAAGGTTTCGGTTCCGGGCGCTTGCGGCCAGGGCCGCGCGCGGCGGCAGCGGCGATTTTTTCCACGGCATGGTTGATGCCGATTTCCAGCGCCTCCATGGCGTCCTTCAGCTTGGCGTATTTGCCGTCATGCAGCAGATACGGGCCGAAGCGGCCAAGGCCGGCGAGAATCTCTTTCTGCGTTTCCGGATGCAGGCCGACCACGCGCGGCAGCGCCAGCAGTTTGAGCGCGAGTTCCAATGTCACTTCATCGGCGGGCAGGCCCTTGGGCAGCGAGGCGCGTTTGGGCTTCTGCTTGCCTTCGGCCTCGCCGAGCTGCACATAGGGGCCGAACGGGCCCTGGCGCAAGGTGACATCCACGCCGTTTTCGTCCTTGCCCAATTCCTGCGGACCGGACAAAGCCATTTCGCCATCGGCGCCGCCGGCGGCAAGCGGGCGGGTATAGCGGCAGTCGGGATAATCCGAGCAGCCGATGAAGGCGCCGGTGCGGCCGGCCTTGATGCCGAGCTGGCCCTTGTTGCAGGCCGGGCAGAGGCGAGGATCATGGCCATCGCCGCGTGCCGGAAAGAAATGCGCTTCCAGCATTTTGTTGATGGCATCCAGCACTTCGCCGCGCCGACCCATATTCTCGTCGATGCGGGTGATGGCATCCTTCACCGAAACATGGTCGTCGTCGCCACGGCTGAAATCGCGCCAGAAATCTTCCAGCACCTTTTTCCAGTCCAGCTTATGCTCGGCGATTTCGTCCAGCTTCTCCTCCAGATTGGCGGTGAAGTCATAGGCGAAATACTGATCGAAGAAACTGACCAGGAAGGCGTAGGCCAGCCAGCCGGCATCTTCCGGCACGAAACGCTTGGCTTCCATCTTCACATAGCTGCGCGCCCGCAGCACTTCCAGGATGGCGGCATAGGTGGAGGGTCGGCCGATGCCGAGTTCTTCCAGCTTGCGCACCAGGCTGGCTTCCGAAAAACGCGGTGGCGGCTCGGTGAAATGCTGTTCCGGGATGATGCCCTGGGTATCCAGCTTGTCGCCGACGGCAAGCTTGGGCAGGCGGGCGCCTTCCTCGTCATCGGCGGATTTGTCGTCGATGCCTTCCTCGTACAATTTCAGGAAGCCGGGCGACAGCACCACGGTGCCGGTGACACGGAAACCTCCGGTATTCGCAGCATCGCGGATGTCGATGGTGGTGCGCTCCAACTCGGCGCTTTCCATCTGGCTGGCCAGCGCGCGGGTCCAGATCAGGTCGTAAAGCTTGAGCTGCGCTTCGTCCAGATAGCGCGCCACGGCGCGCGGCCGGCGGCGGAAATCGGTGGGGCGGATCGCCTCATGGGCTTCCTGCGCATTCTTCTGCTTGCTCTTGTAGACGCGCCAGCTTTGCGGCACCGCATCGCGGCCGAAATCCTCGGCGATTACATCGCGGGCGGCGCGGATCGCCTCGTCGGCCATGCTCACGCCATCGGTACGCATATAGGTGATCAAGCCGGTGGTTTCGCCGCCGATATCCACACCTTCATACAGGCGCTGGGCCAGCTGCATGGTGAATGCCGCGCTGAAGCCCAGCTTGCGCGCGGCTTCCTGCTGTAGCGTCGAGGTGGTGAAAGGCGGGTAGGGATTGCGCTTGGCCGGCTTGATGCTGATATCGGCGACGGAATATTTCAGGCCGCTCAGCTTGGCGACGGCGGCTTCCGCCGTCTGCTGGTTATTCAGGTCGAACTTGTCCAGCTTCTTGCCGGCCAGTTCCACCAGGCGGGCGGAAACCTTCTGGCCATCGGCATTCAGGAAATCGCCGGCGATGGTCCAGTATTCGCGGGCGCGGAAAGCCTCGATCTCGGTCTCGCGTTCGCAGATCAGGCGCAGCGCCACGGATTGCACGCGACCAGCCGATTTGGCGGCCGGCAGTTTGCGCCACATGACGGGCGAGAGCGTGAAGCCGACCAGGTAATCCAGCGCGCGGCGGGCCTGCTGGGCATTCACCAGGTCCATGTCGATATCGCGCGGATTGCGCATCGCCTCGGTGACGGCCGTCTTGGTGATCTCGTTGAACACCACCCGGCTAACCTGCTTGCCCTTCACCACCTTGCGGTTTTCCAGGGCCTCCAGCACATGCCAGGAAATCGCCTCGCCCTCGCGGTCGGGGTCGGTGGCCAGTACCAGGCTGTCGGCCTCTTTCAGGGCGGTGGCGATTGCCCGCACGGAATCGTTGCCCCGGCCAGACATCTCGTAATGCATGGCGAAGTCCTTGTCGGGCTCCACCGAACCATCCTTGGGCGGCAGGTCGCGCACATGCCCGAAAGAGGCCAGAACACGGTGCCCGGGCCCCAGATATTTCTCGATGGTTTTGGCTTTGGCCGGGCTTTCGACAACAACGACTTTCATCGGGAAACGAATATCTCTTTTAGGGCCCGGCCGGCAGGGGCGGAGCTGTTGAAGGCGCCTGGACCATGGACAAAACCGCCCGCACTGTCAAATCGCAGCCTTGGGAGGGATCGCTTAATCCTGGTTTTCTGGTGTATTTTCAATGGGATAAGCGGCTACCAGCAACATGCCCACGGCATTGCCGCCATTGCTCAGCGGCAGCACCAGGCGCTCCCAGCTACGTTCCACGGCCCAGGAAGAACGCTTATCACGCGAGGTGGATTCGAATTGCGCGGTATACTGGCGGGTGGTCGGTGCCGCCGAGTTGACCACGGCATCATACTCGGCCCGTAGCAGGTCTGCCTGCGGGGCGGGCAGGCTGGAAATCGCCTGGCCGGTCATGTCCACCTTGAACTGGTTCACGAAGGCCGAGCCGTAGAGACGATATATATAGTCGCCATCCGGCTTGCGCTCGACCAGCATGAGATGGCCCAGCCAGGCCCGCATCTCGATGGGATCGATATCGGCTCGGTCTGGCATGGGCCGGCCCCGGCGCTTTTCGGCCCAATAGGCGTAAAGCGCACGCAGGGTGGGCAGGCTCAGCTGGGGCCCTGAATCCGATAGGGATGCTGCGTCCGGCATGGGTATGGCAACTCGAGCGGCGAATCGGGCGTTAGGATTTTGTTAACTATAACCGCTGGTTGGCGGAATGAACAGCCAGCGAGGCGAGGCAGGGCGGTGTTTCCCGGCTCTGTCATATTACAAATTTACTACAGCAAATAATTCTTAGTTGCTAGATTTAGATAAGAATGAGTGTTAGAAGCAGATTCACCTGAAGCTCTTGCCCGGCTTAAAACCGCGGCAGCCCTGGCTGCTCCAGCAAAAATTATTGAGCAAACAGAATTAGATAAGTATGGGGAATCCAATGCGTATGCGTGGTGTTTTCGGCCTGCCGGTCGGGCTTTTGGCGTTTTATGCAGCTGGCGCGATGGCGCAGCAGGGGAACACGGAAAACGCCCCGGCGGTCCTCCCCGCCGTTACAATCGAAGGCGAGGCGATCAACAACGCCGCCCAGCGCGCGATCATCGACAAGCGCGAGGCCCCGAATGCCAAGACGGTGATCGAGGCAGAGCAGCTCAACCAGTTTGGCGATCAGCCGCTGGGCGATGCCTTGCGCCGGCTGCCGGGCGTGACCTTCCCGGGCGGCAATCGCGCCCGCGACGTGCAGTTGCGCGGCATCGGCGTGGAATATTCCCAGGTGCTGGTGAATGGCCGCCCGCTGATCGACGGCAATTCCAAGCGTAGCGTGCAGGTGGACCGTATCCCAAGCTCGATGGTGGAGCGGGTGGAAATCATCCGCTCGCCGCTGGCCAGCATGGATGGCCAGGGCTCGGCCGGCACGGTGAACATCATCCTGAAGAACCAGAACATGGCGCCGCGCCGCGAGGCGGGTGTTGGCGCCGGGTATCTGGGCGAGAACGGCCCGCTGGGCGATGCCACTTTCCTGCAAGCCTTCAACGCCGGTCCGTGGAGCGCGGTTCTGTCGGGCGGCGTGCAGCGCCAGCGCCGCAACGAAAGCAAGGATACGCTGACCTATAACGCGGCCGGCGGCGCCAATGGCGGCACGCTGGAAAAGAACGAGCGGCGTTTCGATCAGATCAACCTCACGCCATCCTTCCAGGTGCAGGTGGGCGATCAGGATACCCTGCGGCTGGAGCCGTCCTATCTGCGCACCCGCGAATTGCGCAACGATATCTCCACGGTGTTGCAGGCCAATCAGGTCAACATCAATACCCGCGAAGTGGAGAAGCGCACCCGCGAGCGTGAGAATTACGGCGTCAACGGGTCTTGGACCCATGAATTCGACAGCCAGACCGATCTGACTTTGAGCCTGGATTACCAGCAGGCCAGCGAAGACACCCTGCGCCGTGCCACGCGCTACACTGCCGCCGGCGTGGCCAACCGCGTGCGCAACCGCACCGAAAACATCGAGCTGGAACGCTACAGCCCAGCCCTGGTGCTGAAGCATCAGCTCGACGGCCATGAATTGCAATTCGGCACCGATTACAGCAATTCCACCCGCGATGAAGATAACAGCTCGATCACCAATGGCGTGGCCGATGCGCCGACCCGCAACCGCCGCTACGGGATCGAGGAAGTGCGCCGCAACGGCTTTGTGCAGGATAGTTTCCGCATCACGCCCAGCGACCGCCTGACCTATGGCCTGCGCGCCGAGGATACCAGCACCAAGGCAACCGATTTCTTCGGCGCCAGCACCGAGAAGGACAGCTTCTTCCTGCTGCCATCGGCGCATTATGTGCATTCCTTCCCCGGCGATCTGGATTTTCGTGCCGGCATTGCGCGCACGCTGCGGCGGCCCGATCTGCGTGAATTGTCGCCCAGCGTCGTCACCAATGGCGGCACCGTGGCCAACCCCGATGTGGGCGGCAATCCCAACATTTCGCCGGAAGCGATCTGGGGCCTGGATATGGGGTTGGACCAGTATTTCTGGAACAATCGCGGCCTGCTCGGCGTCAATGCGTTTGCCCGCCGCTTCTCCGACAAGATCGAGAATATCCTGGCCAATGAGGGCGGCCGCTTCGTTTCGCGCGGCCAGAATGTGGGCGATGGCAAGATGTATGGCCTGGAGCTTGAGGGCCGCCTGCCGCTGACCTTCATCAATCTGGAAAACCTTACATTGTGGGGCAATGCCACCCGTGTATTCACCGAAGTGGAAGCCAAGGCCACCGGGCAGACCCGCCGTTTCCTGGATCAGCCCGATTATGTGGGCAATATCGGTATCGACTGGTTCGTGCCGTATCTGCGCACGACGCTCGGGGCCAGCGTGAACCTGAACAGCGGCTATGTGCAGAATAACCGTCTGGCCGATGGTACGTCGCAGATCGCCGATGTTGGCGCGGCGGCCCGCTTGGATCTTTCGGCCCGGGTGGAACTGACCAAGGATGTATCGCTCAGTGTCTCGGCGCTGAACGTGCTTGCCGCCAGCGAGAAGCGCAGCGACCGCACGCTCAACGCGGCCGGTGCGCTCACCGCCCAGTCGATCACCGACGAGCCGACCTACCGCTCGATCTACATGCGGTTGGTTTCCACGTTCTGACCCGACGAACAAAACGCCACGCGAAGGACAGCCCCACATGTCTCAACCGTATCGGCGCAACCCGCTGAAGCCGCCCATGCAATGGCGCTGGTGGCATAAATGGCTCGGGATCGTGCTGTCGTTGCCATTGCTGCTGGTGGCGGTGACGGCCATCCTGCTGGCCCATGACCGGGCGCTCGGTCTGCGCCAGATATCGGTGGTGGCGGATTGGCTGCCGGCCTATGGCGATGCCGCGACCGGAATCGAAATCCGCGCCGCCCAACGCCTGCTGGATACCGATTACATCGCCACCCGGCAGGGTTTGTTTGCCCTGCGCGATGGCCAGGTGGAAACCATCGCGGCATTGCGCGGCACGGAGATGCGCGATCTGGCCATCGCCGATGGCAGGCTCTATGGCGCCGCGCGCAACGGCATCTGGCTGCGCGATGCCGATGGCACATGGCGCCATGTGCTGAAAGCCGAGGCCTGGTCGGTGAATGTCCGGCCCGATGGCGCGATCCTGGCCGCCACGCGCGAACGCGGGCTGGCGGTATCCATGGATGGCGGCATTCAGTGGCAAAGCGAGAACGCGGCCGCTCGCGCAATCGCCGAACAGAGCGGCATCGATCCGCGCGCCACCAATCTTGGCCGCCTGGTGCTGGACCTGCATACCGGCAAGGCGATCCTGGGCCGGCAATTGGAATGGTTGTGGATCGACATTACCGGCGCGGCGCTGGTGTTTCTGGCGGTATCGGGCCTGGTGATGTGGCTGCGGGCGCGCCGCCAACGCTTGCAGGCTCGTTATGAACGCCTACGGCGCGAGCGTCAGATGCCCGTGGCAGCAAGGCATCAGTAGCTCCGGCAGAGCCGCAGCACGGGATTGGACAACGCCAGGCGGATGAATTCGGCCTGGCGTGTGCAGCCGGTTTTGGCGAAAACCTGCTTCAGTTGCGTTTTCACGGTATGCAGGCTGACGCCGCTGCGGCTGGCATATTCCTCAAGCTGGTCGCCATCCAGCAGGCCGGCGGCGAGTTTGGCCTCTGCTGGCGTGAGGCCGAATTGCGACATCAGCGCCGCATGGCTGGGGCTGCGTTCGCTGTCGGGATTGTTCACGAAGATGATCGCCGTTGTGCCATCAAGGTCGCCGCCCAAGGCATCGGCGGGGGCCGGGCATATCAGCAGCGACAATGGCTCGCCCATGCGGCGGGGCAGGGCGATCAGGCCGCCGGCCGATATCGACGTGCCGCGACGCATCCTGCCGGCATCCTGCATGGCTTTTTGCAGCGGCGGATTGCGGGCGGCGATTTCGGCACGCAGATGGCCCTGACTGATCGTGATGCCCTGGCCGGTTTGCAGCAGGGCCGAAGCGACGCGGTTGGCGAACAGCACTTTGCCGAATTCGTTCACCGCCACCACGCCGATGCCCAATGCCTCCAGGGCCTCGAAACCGATCTGGCGCTGACGATCGATGCCGTTCAAGCGATGATGCATTTGCAGCGCGCGGATCAGATGCGGCAGCAGCAGGCCGAAATTCTGTTTATCCTCGGGGCTGAAAACAGGGCGGTCGTGTGCGCGATGAATGCCGATACCGCCGATGCTGCTGGCATTGATCGGCAGCATCGCACCCACCAGATGGCAGACGCCGATGCGTTTGCCGAAATCATAATAGAGCTCGGACTTCAGGAAATCCCGCTCGGTGATCACTTCATGGCTCAACAGCGGAATCCCGATTCCGGCTTTCAGCCCAGCCTCCACATAAGGATCGCGGGCATGGAAATAGTTTTCGTAATCGCTGAGCGACTTGGCGTCGTAATTGTCGGTGAAAGACGTGATCGCCGTTTGCGGGGCCGCTGTATCGCGGATCTGTAAGGCGCAGCTTCCGGCGTTGAAAGCGGTGGCAATGCGGGTGGAAATGCCCTGCCAGCCCATCGGCGCCACGGCCGCCTCGTAGAGGGATTCGACCAAGGCAGAGAACTGGACGATATCCAAGCACCCCTCCCGCAAGACACCTGCCCATGCAATGCATGTATAGGTAGATATTCTGCGGTTATACCTTGTTTGAGCGATGCGTCGGAACTTTAAAATTCTTAATATGCGTGCGTCGTTAACACTGCAACTTCTATAAATGGGCGTTGCGATGGCGACCATAACTTAACCGGGAGAGAGCAATGACCTTTAAATTTGCTGTTTTGGCCGCGGCTTTGATACTGGCGGCTCCGCTTGCCCAGGCGGCGGAAAATCCGGCAGAAGTGGATGCCGTGGTGAGCGCCGTAACGGCCGCCAACCCCGACAAGGCCAAGCTTTGCGGTTCCGGCCCTGCCGGCATTCAGGGGGCGGTTTCCACCCAGGTGCGGGCATTGGCCCAAGCCGGCAAGATCAAAGGCAATCCGCAGGCGGTTGGCGCCGAAGCGGGCGGCAAGATCGGTAAGTCCTGCTCGGGCGGTTGAGTTTCGTCTGCATACAATAGCCGCTGCCAGGCAGGTGCCGGGCAGCGGTTTTTTTATGGCTTTTGCCTGCCCGTTACTGGCCGGCAGCGATCACCAGGGGATGGTGAAAACCCTGGCCGCTTCGATATCCATGGGTTTGGAAAGCAGGTAGCCCTGCGCACAATCCACGCCGATCCGTTGCAGCATGTCGAGTTCCTGCCGGTTCTCCACGCCTTCCGCGATCACCAGGCTGCCGATTTCATGGGCGAAGCTGGTCAGCCCCTTGGCCAGGGCGCGGAGCTTGTAATCGGTGTCGATATGCCGGGTGAGGCTCATATCCAACTTGATGATTTCCGGTGCCAGATTGAGGATGTGGCGCATGCTGGAATAGCCGGCGCCGGCATCGTCCACGGCCAGGCGGGCGCCACGCAGCCGGAACGGCGCAAGCGCCTTCGAGAGTTCGGCATAATCGGGCACGATGGCATGTTCGGTAATCTCGATCACCACGCGGGAGAGGTCGCCTATCTGGTTCAGCAATGTCTGCAATTGGCCGGACAGGATCAGTTGCGGCGAGCTGTTGACGCTCAGGCTGATGTTCTCGGGCAATTGCTTTAGCGCTGGAAGCGCCTTGCCGATGGCGTGCAGTTCGAGTTCCAGGTTCAGATTTGCCTGGCCTGCCAGATCGAACCATTCGCCCGGCGAGCGTTTCGGTTCGATATCGAAGCGGGACAGGCACTCGAAGCCCCGGATCCGCTGTTCGGCGATGTGGTAGATCGGCTGGAATACAATGCGCGGCGCGCCCTGGGCCATCGCTGCGTGGATTTCATCGGCGAGGCCTTGTCGTTCGCGGCGGATGGCTTCGTTTTCATCCAGGCGAACAGCGAGCACTTCGGCCAAAGCCCGCATCAATTGCATGTCGCGCTCGGTCAGCAATGGGTTCGGCAGATAGCTGAAGCAACATAACGTGCCATAGACTTGGCCATCCTCGAGCCGCACGGGGACGCTCAGATGCGAACCGATCGGGATGGCATGGGTGGCTGGAATATCCAGCGTGGCCGGTATCCGGGAAGTATCCGGAATGTATTCCGGCAATTCGCCCCGAACCACCTTGAGGCAATAGCCCTCTTCAAGCGGAATGCGCTGATACTGGTGCAATGGGCCATTGGGAACGCTGTCCACATATTCCAGCACGCGGTCTGGCGGCGTGAACTGCGAGATGAAGGCAACATCCATGTTCAGGTGTTTTCGGATCGCGCGCAGCATGCGCTCGGTGCCTTCAGCGCCGATGCCATGTTCAAAAAGCTGGGTAAAGGGGAGGGAATTGCCTGCCGCCGCTTCAGCGCCGCTATACATATAGCAAATCTCGCCTGGATAGGATTTTGCGATTGTATTTCAACTGGACTGGCTTTTCCAGGCTGCGCTTGCGTATATAGTGCGATTTTGATCATATAAATTGTATGTATTAAATCAAACCACTCGTTTTTAATAACGCGAAATACGAGTATGTGGGGGCGTAAACCGACAAGGAGTTCCGGCCGGATGATGGTCTGGCCCGGAAATCCTAGCGGGGGACTGCGGGGGTTAAGGTTTTTCGTGCGTCGTGGCGGGGCGGGCGAATTGCGGGAAATTCGGGTGCGCGATCAGCGGCGTTACCTGCACGCTGGAAAAATACGGATACAGCGGCATGGCGCGGATCTGCGCGTTTACCGCATCGGCATCGGGCAGGGCTGCCAGCATGAACACGCCGCGCGCAGTGGCCTTGCGCCAGATGCCGACAAGCTGGCGGCGCTCCAGCATGGCTTCTTCCTCGCGCCATTCCGCCGGCACCAGGGTTTGCGCCGCATCGCCGATACGGGCGTAATCCACCGTCAGGTCGATCCAATAGAGCGGCGTACCCTGATAGGGCTGGCCCGCCACCGGCTTTTCATGCGCCGTGGCCGGCTTGGCGAATTGCGGAAAATTCGGATGCGGGATCAGCGGCGTGGCGCGCACCTCGCCGAAATAGGGATACAGCGGCATAGCGCGTAGCCGGGCATTCAGTGTGTCGTGGTCCGGCATGTCCCATACCAGGATCACGCCATTGGCATCGGCCTTGCGCCAGATGCCCACCAATTGCCGCGCCTCCAGCATGACCTCGGAGGCCCGCCATTCGCCTTTCACCAATTCCGGTAGCTTGTCGCCGGCATCGGCGTAGCGCACCTGTACTTCCGCCTGAAACAGCATGGTGTATCCGTTCAATCGATGATGCGTTTTTTCACATAGCTGCCCGGTGCGGGCTCGATCGGCTTCAACTTGCCGTCGCCCGGTACCCGCGCCTTAACCTTGGCGCCGGATTTTTTCGACAGCCACTTGTCCCAATCCTCCCACCATGAGCCGGGATGTTCGGTGGCGCCCTGCATCCATTCTTCCACGCTGGGCGGGTTGGTTTTGATGTCGTTCACCCAATGCTGATACTTTTTCGCACGGGGCGGATTGATCACGCCGGCGATATGGCCCGAGCCGGCCAGCATGAAACGCACCGGCCCACTATAGAGCTGGGTGGCTTTGTAGACCGAGCGGAACGGCGCAATATGGTCTTCGCGGCTGGCCTGCAGATACACCGGAATCTTGATCTTGCGCAGATCGATCTTCTCGCCGGCGAGTTCCAATCCGCCGGGCTGGGCCAGCAGATTGCGCTGATACATGTTGCGCAGATAGAAACTGTGCATCTTGGCCGGCATGCGCGTGGCATCGGCATTCCAGTAGAGCAGGTCGAAGGGGAAGGGCTCCTTGCCCAGCAGGTAGTTGTTCACCACGAACGACCAGATCAGGTCGTTGGCGCGCAGCATGTTGAAGGTGGCGGCCATCTCGGTGCCTTCGAGATAGCCTTTTTCGGCCATCAATTCCTCGAAATACTTGATCTGCTCCTCGTCGATGAACACCGACAATTCGCCGGCTTCGGAGAATTCCACCTGGGCGGCGAAGAAAGTGACCGCCTTGATGCGATCAATGCCCTTGGCGGCCATCCAGGCCAGTGTGGAGGCCATCAGCGTGCCGCCGATGCAATAGCCGATGGCGGTGACTTCCTCCTCGCCGGTGGCCTGCTTCACGGCATCCAGGCCATCCAGGATGCCTTCGCGCATATAGCTTTCGAAGGTCTTGTCGACATGGCGTTCGTCGGGCTGGTTCCACGACACCACGAACACCGTATAGCCGTGATCCACCATCCAGCGGATGAAGGAATTCTCCGGCTTCAGATCGAGGATATAGAATTTGTTGATCCAGGGCGGCACGATATAGAGCGGCCGCTTGTAGACCTGCTCGGTGGTGGGATTGTACTGGATCAACTGCATCAGATCGTTCTGGTAGATCACCTGGCCCGGCGCGGTGGCGACATTGCCGCCCACATCGAAGGCCTTGGCATCCACCATCTTGATGTTCAGCTTGCCCTTGCCGCGCTCCATATCCTCCAGCAGGTTCTGCAAACCCTTGATCAGGTTTTCGCCGTTGCTGTCGATGGTGGCGCGCAATACCTCCGGGTTGGTCATCACGAAATTGGAGGGCGCCATCGCGTCCACGAACTGGCGGGTATAGAAATCCACCTTCTTCTGGGTCTTGGCATCCAGGCCGTCTACATTGTTGACGGTGCGCTGCAGCCAGCGCGCGGTGAGCAGGTAGCTCTGCTTGATGTAGTCGAACAGATAGCTTTCGTTCCAGGCCGCATCCTTGAAGCGCTTGTCGCTTTTATCGGGATTGGCCACCGACGGTGCCTGATGGCCCAGGAAACGCTGGGCCGATGTGGTCCAAAGCTCCATATAGGCGCGCCACAATTCCACTTGCGCTTCTACCAGCTTGGTCGGATTGGCCAGCATGCGCGAGGTCATTTCCATGAAGGCGTTGCCGATATTCATCGGATCCGGCGTGGCCGGCAGGGAGGGCGGTTCCGCGCCCTGCTTGGCGAGGAAATCCGACACCAGTTTTTGGCTTTGTTCGGCGATTTCCGACCAAGTTTTGGCCCATTCGGTCGGATCGGGCAAGTTGCCCCCACTGTCCGGTTGCTTGTTCATCCGACAATCCTTATTCTCGGGCCCTAAATTCTTCAGCCGGTTTCCCGGTTTTCCGAGCCATTCGGCTATTTCCTCTGCTTCGGCACGAGGTTACGGGATACCGGAAAGGGCCGCAAGATGGTGTGGTTTGCCGCCGACGATGATTTGATGGCGGTTGTCGATCTGGGTTTCGGGTCAGGTTCAGGGGGCGTTTGATGGCGATGATGGGCAAGACACAGGCAACGGGGCAGGGTGGTTTGGCCGGCAGCAAGACTGCCCGTCGCAGCCTTCTGGCGCCTGCCTTGCTGGCCGCCATGCTGGGCCTGGGCGGTTGCTCGGTGCCCGATTGGGCCGACCCGACCGAATGGTTCGCCGACGATCCGGTGGTGCCGGCCAGCCAGGCCGGCCGCGCCACCGACGAGCGTTTTCCCAATCTGGGCCGGGTGCCGCCGCGCCCGGTGGAGCAGAGCACCACCGCCGAGCGCAGCCAGGCCATGAATACCCTGGCCGCCGACCGCAACAATGCGCGCTATACCGACGAGGAGTTGCGCGCCCGCCCCAGCAGCTCCAATGCCTTGCCGCCATCGCCCAGCGCACCCAGCACGGCCCTGCCGCGCCAGGCCGGCCAGTCGGTCGCGAACCAGCAATTGCAGGGCGGCGCCGTGCCTTCGGCACAGGTGCGCGAACTGGCCATGGGCCGTGGCGAATTGACCAATCCGCGCATCGCCGGCCAGCCGAATACCGTGCTGTCGCCCTCCAATGCCGCACCGATAGCCCAACCGCCCCAGGCGATGAGCCAAATGCAATCCGGGGCGAATATGGGCAATGTCTATGCCGCCAGCCTGATGGCCTCGGCCGCCACCACCTTGCCGCCTGGCCTGCAGCAGCAGGGCTTTGTCCAGCCCGGCAGCACGCCCGTGCCCAGCCCGGCCACGCCCGGCGTGAATGCCCAACCGGTCGCCAATTTCGGCGGCCCGGCCACCCGGGCGGCGATTGGCAATCCCGGCCAGGGCCGCGAATTGCTGGCCGTGGTGCGTTTCGCCAATGGCTCGGTCAATCTGGATAGCCGCGACAAGGCGCTGCTGAAGCAGGTTGCCGAATATCAGCGTGGCTTCGCCTCGGCGCCTGCCTTGCGGGTGATCGGCCACTCATCCAGCCGCACCGGCGACATGCCGGCCAGCGGCAACCGGCAGACCAATTACGACCTCTCGCGCAAGCGCGCCGAGGCCGTGGCTGCCGAACTCACCCGGCTGCATGTGGATGCCCGAGCTATTATCGTAGAGGCCAGGGCAGACGCCAGCCCGGTCTACTACGAAGCAATGCCGCTGGCGGAAGATTACAATCGCCGCGTAGAAATCTATCTCGAAAGATAAGCTGATTTGAGCTAGAGAAACGCGGCGCGGCACAACCGGCGCCGCTATAGCGATTCGCATCCCCCGATCGCAGCCGACGCGCCAAAACGGACGTTAAAGACATGGATACCGAGTTCTACCGCATCAAGCGCCTGCCGCCTTATGTGTTCGAAGAAGTCAACCGCATGAAGGCGCAGGCCCGCGCCGCCGGCGAAGACATCATCGATTTCGGCATGGGCAACCCCGACAACCCCACGCCGCCGCATATCGTGGCCAAGCTGGTGGAGGCCGCGCAGAATCCGCGTGCGCACCGCTATTCCTCCAGCCGCGGCGTGCCCGGCCTGCGCAAGGCCTTGGCCAATTACTACGGCCGCCGCTTCGGCGTGACGCTGGACCAGGACAAGGAATGCATCGTCACGCTGGGCTCGAAGGAAGGCCTGGCCAATCTGGCGATGGCGATTTCGGCGCCCGGCGATACCGTGCTGGTGCCGAACCCGAGCTATCCGATGCATGCCTTCGGCTTCATCATCGCCGGCGCCAATGTGCGCAGCGTGCCGATCGGTCCGGGCTTCGATTTCTTCGCCGGCCTGGATCGCGCCTATCGCCACAGCGTGCCGGCGCCGATTGCGCTGATCGTCAGCTTCCCCGCCAATCCCACGGCGATGACCGTGAACCTGGATTTCTACAAGGAAGTGGTCGATTTCGCGAAGAAGCGGAATATGTGGATCATCTCCGACCTGGCCTATTCGGAAATCTATTTCGACGGCAATCCGCCGCCCTCGATCCTGCAGGTGCCCGGCGCGCGCGATGTGGCCATCGAGTTCACTTCGCTGA
This sequence comes from Ferrovibrio sp., assembly GCF_019636075.1. Lineage (GTDB taxonomy): Bacteria > Pseudomonadota > Alphaproteobacteria > Ferrovibrionales > Ferrovibrionaceae > Ferrovibrio. The sequence goes on along the minus strand of NZ_JAHBYG010000040.1, from coordinate 14,015 downwards.
GCAAGACCTACAACATGCCGGGCTGGCGCATCGGCTTCGGCGCCGGCAATGCCAAGCTTGTGGGCGCGTTGGCGCGGGTGAAAAGCTATCTCGATTACGGCGCCTTCACGCCGATCCAGGTGGCGGCCACCGCCGCGCTGAACGGTCCGCAGGATTGCGTGGAAGAAATCCGCGCGATGTATAAATCGCGCCGCGACGTGCTGGTGCAGGGTCTTACGCAGGCCGGCTGGGCGATCCCCAATCCGTCCGCCTCGATGTTCTGCTGGGCACCGATCCCGGAACGCTATGCCGATCTCGGTTCGGTGGAATTCTCCAAGCTGCTGCTGCGCGAAGCCAAGGTGGCGGTGGCGCCGGGCATCGGCTTCGGCGAATACGGCGACAATTTCGTGCGCCTGGCCTTTGTCGAAAACGAACACCGCACGCGCCAGGCGGTGAAGAGCATCAAGCGTCTGTTGAGCAGCCCCAGTAATCTGCCGCAGGAAGATCAGAAGGCGGTGGCTCATGGCTAAGAGTATAGTGAAGGCACCGCCGCTGCGTATCGGCGTTGCGGGTTTGGGCGTTGTCGGCAGCGGCGTGGTGCGGCTGCTGCATGAACGCGCCGCCTCTTTGAGCGACCGCGCCGGACGGCCGATCCAGGTGGTGGCGGTGTCGGCGCGCGATCGGCGCAAGAAGCGCGACCTGCCCAAGCAATCATCCAGCTGGCGCTGGTACAAGGACGCCGCCGATCTGGCGAGCGATCCCGAAGTGGATGTGGTGGTGGAGTTGATCGGCGGCGCCGATGGCATCGCGAAGCGACTTTGCGAGACAGCGCTGAAGGCCGGCAAGGGCGTTGTCACCGCCAACAAGGCGATGCTGGCCATGCATGGCGACAAGCTGGCCGCTCTGGCCGAGAAGCAGGATGTGCCGCTGGCTTTCGAGGCGGCGGTGGCGGGCGGCATCCCGATCCTGAAGGCGTTGCGCGAAGGCCTGGCCGGCAACGGCATCAAGCAATTGCACGGCATCCTGAACGGCACCTGCAACTATATCCTCACCGAGATGCGCGAGACCGGCCGCGATTTCGCCGATGTGCTGCGCGAGGCACAGGCTTTGGGCTATGCCGAAGCCGATCCCAGCTTCGATATCGATGGCGTGGATGCGGCGCATAAGCTGACCGTGCTGGCCGGTCTGGCCTTCAATCAGAAGGTGGATTTCAAATCCGTGCATGTGGAGGGCATCCGCCACATCTCGGCTGTCGATATCGCCTTCGCCAAGGAATTCGGCTATCGCATCAAGCTGCTGGCGATTGCGCGGCGCACGCCCAAGGGCATCGAGCAGCGCGTGCATCCCTGCCTGGTGCCGGCCGGCATCTCGATTGCCCATGTGGATGGCGTGTTCAACGCCGTGGCCGCCGAGGGCGATTTCGTTGGCAAGGTGATGTTCGAAGGTCGCGGCGCCGGCAGCAATCCCACGGCGTCTGCCGTGGTGGCCGATCTGGTGGATATCGCCACCGGGCGCAGCAGCCTTGCCTTCGGCGTGCCGGCGACCAAGCTTTCGGTATCCAAGTCGGCAGCGATGGCAGACCATGTGGGCCGCTATTACATCCGCTTGATCGTGAAGGACCAGCCCGGCGTGCTGGCTGATGTTTCGGCCATTCTGCGGGATCACAGGATCAGCATCGAAAGCCTGGTGCAGCGCGGCCGCGCCGAAGGCGCCAATGGTTCCGTGCCGGTATTGCTGATCAGCCACGAGGCACGCGAAGCCGATATGGCGCGCGCGTTGAAGCGCATCGGCAAGCTGCGTTCCATGCAGGAGCCGCCGCGCCTGATCCGCATCGAGGCGCCATGAGCAAGACACCCAAAAGCAAAACCGGCGACAGCAAGGCTGCCCAGCCGATCTCGGTGGAGCGCAATCTCACCCTGGAGGCCGTGCGCGTGACCGAGGCCGCCGCCATCGCCGCCGCCAAGCTGGTCGGCCTGGGCGATGAAATGGCCGTCGATCAAGCGGCCGTTGATGCCATGCGGCGCGCGTTGAATGCACTGGATATCGCCGGCACCATCGTGATCGGCGAGGGCGACCGCGACGAGGCGCCGATGCTGTTCATCGGCGAGACGGTCGGTTCCGGCAAGGGCCCTGCGGTGGATATCGCGCTGGATCCGCTGGAAGGCACCTCGATTGCCGCCAAGGGCGACAATAACGCGATGAGCGTGATGGCCTTTGCCAATGCCGGCTGCTTTTTGCATGCGCCGGATATCTACATGGAAAAGATCGCCGTTGGCGCCGGGCTGCCCGATGGCATCGTGGATCTGGATCGCAGCGCCGCCGAAAACCTGTCTGCCCTGGCGGCAGCCAAAGCCGTGGCGGTTTCCGATCTCACGGTCTGCATTCTCGACCGGCCGCGCCATATGGACCTGATCCAGAGCGTGCGCGCCACCGGCGCCCGCATCAGCCTGATTTCGGATGGCGATATTGCCGGCGTGATCGCCACCACCGATCCCGATACCGGCATCGATATCTATATGGGCAGCGGCGGCGCCCCGGCCGGTGTGCTGGCGGCGGCGGCCTTGCGTTGCATCGGCGGCCAGATGCAGGGCCGGCTGATGTTTCGCAACGAGGATGAGCGCGCGCGGGCCCGCCGGCTGAATATCGAGAAGCTGGACCGCAAATATAATCTGCACGATCTGGCCCAGGGCGATGTGATCTTCGTGGCCACCGGGGTCACCGATGGGTCGATGCTGCGCGGCGTGAAGCGCGTGCCGCCCAACGCGCTCGGCGGGCCGGGCGGTGTGAAGGTGAATTCCATCGTCATGCGTTCGCAGACCGGCACCATCCGCCATATCGATGCGGTGATCCGCAATCCGGCTACCTGAGATGAGCGAGGCTGCGGCACCGTATCTTGGTGTCGCGCGCTCGGTGAGCGGGCGGCGCTGGCGCCTGCGTGCGGCCGACGACCGGCTGGCCCTGGCGCTGGCGCAACGCGCCGGCTTGCCCGAGGTGTTGGGCCGTGTGCTGGCCGGGCGCGGCGTGGCGCCTGAGATGGTGGAGGATTTCCTCAATCCCAGCCTGCGCCGCCTGCTGCCCGATCCGGCCGGCTTTCAAGACATGCGTAAGGCCGCCCAGGCGATTGCCGAAGCGATCATGCGTGGCCAGCGCATTGCGGTGTTCGGCGATTACGATGTGGATGGCGCCACATCCTCGGCTTTGCTGAAGCGGTTTTTCAATGCCATCGGCCAGCCGCTGCGGGTTTACATCCCCGATCGCCAGAAAGAGGGCTATGGCCCCAATGCGCCGGCCATGCGCAAGCTGGCGGATGAAGGCATCGGCATCGTGATCACGGTGGATTGCGGCACGCTGGCTTTCGAGGCGCTGGGCGAGGCGGCGCGGCTTGGCCTTGGCGTGGTCGTGCTGGATCATCATCTGGCCGAACCGGAATTGCCAAGCGCCCTGGCGGTGGTGAATCCGAACCGGCTGGATGAAACCGCGGGCCATGGCCAGCTTGCGGCGGTGGGCGTGGTGTTTCTGCTCCTGGTGGCGCTGAACCGCGCCTTGCAGGAGGCGGGGTATTTCAATGCCGATACGCCTAAGCCCGATCTGCTGAACTGGCTCGATCTGGTGGCGCTGGGCACGGTCTGCGATGTGGTGCCGCTCACCGGCGTGAACCGGGCGCTGGTGGCGCAGGGCATCAAGGTTTTGCGCCAGCGGCATAATGTGGGGCTTTCGGCGCTGGCCGATGTGGCCGGGTTATCCGAGCCGCCGGGCGCCTATCATCTGGGCTTTCTGCTCGGGCCGAGGGTGAATGCCGGGGGGCGGGTCGGCCTGTCCGATCTCGGTGCGCGGCTGCTGGCCTGCGACGATCCGCGCGAGGCCGCCGGTCTGGCGCGCGAACTGGATCGGCTGAACAAGGAACGTCAGGCCATCGAGCAGCAGGTGCTGGCGGAGGCGCTGGAGGAATTGCAGGCCGTGCCCGATAGCGCGCCGCTGGCCCTGGTGGCGCGGCGCGGTTGGCATCCCGGCGTGATCGGCATCGTGGCGGCGCGGATCCGCGAGGCGGCCGGCAGGCCCAGCTTCGTGCTGGCGGCCGATGATAACGGCATCGCCAAGGGCTCGGGCCGTTCGGTGCCCGGCGTCGATCTCGGCGCGGCCGTGGTGGCGGCGGGGCAGGCGGGTCTGCTGCTCAACGGTGGCGGCCATGCCATGGCGGCTGGCCTTACCGTAAGCATGGAGCGGCTGGATGAACTGCGTGCCTTCCTGGCCGAGCGCCTGGCCGGGCCGGTGGAACGGGCCGGCGCGGATGCTTCGCTGGGCCTGGATGGCGCCCTGGCGGTGAGCGGCGCCACGGCCGATTTGCATGAACAGCTCGAACGCCTGGGCCCCTATGGCTCGGGCAATGCCGAACCCCGTTTCGCGTTGCCCGCCGTGCGGCTGGTGCAGGCCGATGTGGTGGGCGAGCGCCATGTGCGCTGCCTGGTCACGGCGGCCGATGGCCAGGGCAGCCGGCTGCGCGGCATCGCCTTTCGTGCGCTGGATGCCGCCAGCGCCACAGGCACGAAAAAAGGCGGGGAATTGGGTGAAACCCTGCTGCATGCCCGCACCACCGGCCGCCCGCTGCACCTGGCCGGCCATCTGCGCGCGGATCATTGGCGCGGCGAAAAGCGCATCCAGTTCGTGGTGGAAGACGCTGCCCTGCCCAGCGGTTGACCGCAGAGTCATCCGCCCGGTCCTGGGTCTGACCCCGGACCTAGCCCTGGACCCGTTTACAAGCGTGTGAAAAACCCTCCAGCAGCGCTTGATTTACCCCCCGAACCGGGCTAAACCCTGCCCCGCCGACAGGCCACGCCTCGACCCCTTCGTCTAGAGGCCTAGGACACCACCCTTTCACGGTGGGAACACGGGTTCGAACCCCGTAGGGGTCGCCAAATACTCATTTCTGCTTGAGAATTAGCAAGAGTTAGGCCGTTTCCGTTACCACTGGTACACGGAGAGGCCGATAATGCTGCTTTGCATGAAGCACCTGATCCGAATCAAGGTTGGGGTTTAGTGTATCGCCGCCGTGTTCCCGGCGACCTGATTGATGCCATCGGGCTGCCCGTGAGCGAGCGGCCTGCAGCAGGACCGGAAACAGATCGCTTGAAAGCCGTTAGGAACGCCGTGGCAGCCCCTTGAGCTGACGCAGGAAGTTGGGGTGATCGTTGAGCGTCTGCGCGCTAACAGTCTGATGCACGATTGGTAGGCTAAAGCAGCTCATCAAGCTTGCTTCCAAGGGTCGATGATCGCGACACCCGCTGCCTTGAAGGCGCTGGCGTCACGACTGGCGATTGTAAAGCCATGAACGGTGGCGATGGCCGCGATGTAGCCATCCGGTGTAGGAAAGCCCTTGCCTGCATGACGGGCGGCCACGGCAAGATCAGCATAGCAGCGGGCGGCGTCTGTATCGAAAGGCAGGATTCTGCCGTCGAACAGGCCTAGCATTCCGTCGAGTGTTGTTGTGAGCTTTTGTTTGCGCCGCCCGTTAGGCAGTGCTGCGATGCCGAACAGCAGTTCCGCGACGGTGACGCTGGAAAGATAAAGGGTTTCGGCGGCCTGTTCATCCAACCAGTCGCGCACGGCGGAAGCAGGTTCCGGTTTCATCGCCTCCGAGACGACATTGGTGTCGAGGATGATCATTCAAAGCTCATGGGCTTGGCAGGTGTCCGGTCGCGGCTCTGTTCCAGCGGCTCGAAATCGGCGTTGGTCAGCCCGGCAGCGCGGCTCAACGCCGACAAAGCGGAACCGATGCGGATGCGATTGGCGGGGCGAACTGCCGCTTCAAGAATGTCGCGCATTTCAGCCTCGGCGCTGCGGCCATGATGAGCCGCGCGCACCTTCAAAGCGCGGTGTGTTTCTTCGGAGAGGTTGCGAATAGTGACGGCAGGCATTTGATGGCACCTGATAGAATGTGATGGCTGTGATATCATTTTAATATAAATGATATCATTCAGCAAGAGCCATCAAAGCCGGGCCTAAACCACAGTCGAAAAGCTATCAATCTAGTAAACAAGGCGCGGCTTTCGTTTCAGACCGAATTCTTGGCGATTGGCGCTTTGCCCGATGGGCAGACGCGAGCGGGCAAAGCTTTATGCGTTGCCTGGGCCTTATGCGTTGCCAGGGCCAGAAGCAGCGAGGCTGAGCAAATCCCGGTATTCATGCACATGCTTGCCCGGGGCTGTCGTGCCGATCAACCGCATGATTGCGGCAGCCACCGTATCGGCCGGGATGGCGCGGTATTTTTCAAGACTGCCGAGCAGCAGCGGATTGAGCAGCGGGGCGACGATCTGGCCTAGCTGTTCGGCGAGGCGGCGTTCGGCGCGCGGGCCGAGCAGCAGGCTGGGGCGCAGGATGTCGAAGCGCTGGAAGCCGAGGGCTTCGATGCTGCGTTCGACCTCGCCCTTCACTTGCAGGTAAAAGCCTCCGCCGCCGGCGCCCACCGAACTCATCAGGATGAAATGCCCGGCCCCCTGGGCGCGCGCGGCCTGGGCGGTGGCGAGCACGTAATCATGGTCGATGCGCCGCATGGCGGCCTGTGAGCCGGCCTTGGCGATCGTGGTGCCCAGGCAGGATATGCCGATATCGATGGGGTGTTGTGCGAGGCCCGCGATGACATCGGCAGGATCGGCGGCAAGCGCCTCGAAATCCACCGCGGTTTCGCCCGCATCGCGCGGTTTGCGGGCCAGGCTGAGCAGCGCGATATCGGCGCGCTGCCGCAGCTGCGGCACAAGCAGGCTGCCGACCAGACCGCTACCGCCGGTCAGCAGCACCCGCATGGTTTTCAGAGCAGATAGAAGCCGAGCGCGCCGTTCACGCTCTCGCGCACGGCGTCGATCGAAGAGCCGATGGCGCGTTCGGCCGCCGGCAGGGTGATCGCCGAGGTGGCGGCCACAACGGTGGCGATCTGCACGCGATCCAGCCGCAGCAGCAGGCGGGCGTTCTCTTCGCTGATATCGCCGGTCGCCACGGCCTTGCCGGCTTCCTTGATCTTGCGTGCGAGGCTCTTGAGTTCGACCTTCACCAAGCCGCGGATGCTGCTCCAGCTGTCGCGGCTCTCCTCGCGGGCAGCGCCGAACATGCGGGCAAACAGGCTGTCGGTATCGATTTCGGTGTAGGCCATTGTGTTTTCCCCAAGAATTAAGCGTCTCTGTCAATCCGGACGTGAGAGAAAGTTACCCAGCGATCCTGCGGCGCGCAAGCGCCGGCCACCGCTCAATCCGCGCTCAATCCGTATCCCAAACCTTGTGCTTGCCCAGCCGCAGCGGCCGGGTCTTGCCATCGCCATCGCGGCGACCGGGATGATCGGTGGTTTTACGGCGGCGACGATCCGGCCCTGCATAGTCGCGGCTTTTCACATAGGGCCGGCTGCGTTGCAGCACTTGCTGCAGGCAGCGTAGCAAGGCTTCGGGCATGATCGGCTTGACCAGAAAATCATCCACCCCGGCGGCCATCGCCTCTGCCACCAACGGCCCTTCGGCATGGGCGGTCATCATCACGATAGGCAGCATCGGATTGCCCAGGCCCTCGGGCCGACGGACCATCTTCACCAGGGTGAGGCCGTTGATCATGCCGAGCTCGTAATCGCAAAGCAGCAGGTCCACCCCGCCGGCGCGCAATTGCACAATGGCTTGATCGGTATTGGGCGCCAATGCGGCCCGGGCATAGCCCAGCCCTTTCAGCATGGCCATCAGCATGGCCGCCGTTGGAGCATGGTCTTCTACCAAGAGTATGCGCGGCAAAAACAAATCTCCTGCAACACAGATTCGATTAGCTGTGTTGCAGACTTTTTGCAAGAATGGAGTGTGTTACTTTTTGTCAATTTTCCCGACAAATCGGGATGTCGGTGACCAGCAGGCTTTGCTGCAGCTTGGCGTAATACTTAAACGCCGGCCAACCGTTTTTCTTCAGCTTGTCGATCACGTCATAGGCCGCCTTGCAAACTCCATCATTGATCTCGGGCGCTGCGCGGGTGGCGATGCTGGCATCGTTTTCCCATTGCTCCTGGGCGGTGCGCTTGGGGTAGAGGCGTTTGATGGTGTTGTGGCGCATGGTGACCGCGCCCTTGATGCGATCGGTATTATCCTTGTCGAATGCATACCACGCATCCAGCGCGGCCTGGCCGTCCTCGGATACCCGGGCGCAGCGGCGCAGGGTGTCGCGCAGGCCCAGCCCGGCGCGCACTTCGGCCTCGGCTTCCACTTCCTTGGCGTTATAGCAGTTGGTGTTTTTTTTGCTGTTGCCGGCAGCTTGCGCACAGGCCGGAGTCAGGCCGGCATCCGCCGCGCCGAGCAGCATCAGGGCAAGGATATAGGGCGTAGCACGCAGGATCATTGCAAGCCGGGCAGCGCCGGCATGGCGCCGTCATTGGCCATGGCCAGCACGCCATCGATCAGGGCATCGGGCCGTTCCAGGCCGGCCTGGCGCAGCAGCATGCCGGCCTTGTCGCGCATGGCGGCATCGTTGAGCGGGTTTTCCGGATCGCCGAAGGCGTGACGGCGTTCGGCGGTGATCTCGGCGCCATCGTCCAGCCGCACCGATACGCGCGCGCCCCAGGCTTGCGGATAGGCCGATGCGAATGGTTCGGCAATCGCAGGCCGGGCCAGCGCACGGATATCGGCCAGGCGGCTGCGCGCCGATGCATCGAAGCTGGCGAAATCCACCCGGCCATCGCGCAGCGCGGCGGCCACGCAATGCTGCAGCGAGAATTTCGCTTCGTATTCGCTGGTGGGCAACGGCCGGTCGCAGACATCCAGCGCTGCCGTGTAGGTGTTCACCTGAATGCTTTCCACCGCCCGGTTGCCCAGCTTGGCGGCCAGTTCCAGCGCCGCGTCGATGGTGGGATGGGTATGGCGGCAGCAGGGCCAGGGCTTGATCGAGGTCTGGCGCAATTGCCAGGGCGCATCGGCATCGGCCAGCAGGCGGTCGGGGATGGCATCCGGGCAGGCGGCGCGGAAGAAACCTTTGTCGCCCTCCAGAATCTGCGGCGAACCGCTGAAGCCGCGCTGCGCCAGATCGGCGGCGAGCAGCCCGGCCTCGGCGGCGCGGCCGGCATGCAGATGTTTGCTCATCGCGCCGGTTTCCAGGAATTGCCAGAGGCCCGCGCTTTGCGTGCCGGCATTGCCCAGGGCATCCACCAATTGCGGCTTGTCCAGGCCCAGCAGATCGGCGGCGGCATAGGCCGAACCGAAGGGCCCGCAGGTGGCGGTGTTATGCCAGATCTTGTAATGCGCCGGACCGACCGCCATGCCCACGCGGCAGCAGGCCTCGAAACCTTTCAGGATGGCGCGCAGCAAAGCACGGCCCGCTATCCGCTTGCGCTTCGCCAAGGCCCAGGCCGCCGGCACCACTACACAGCCGGGATGCACCACGGAGGCACGATGCAGATCGTCCACTTCAAGGATATGGGTGAGGCCGCCGAGCAGCAAAGCCTCGCGCCCCATGGTCAACGGTTCGGCGGCGGCCCAATCCAGCAGAATCGCGCCAGGCTTGGTGAGGCGCCCGGCCAGGGCATTGGCCAGTGCGTCTAGGGTGAACAGCGCCGCAGCGTGGTAATCGGCATCCGAGATCGGCTTGGCCTCGATCAGGTCCACAAGCCCGGCAGTAAGGCTCTGCATTCCGCTCAGCTCTTGTTTTCCAACTGGCGCAGGATGCGGCAATCGCTGCCTTGGGCAATCACCGCGCGGCAGAAATCGGCGGTGGCGGCGGCGTCGTTGAAATCGCCCACCAGAATGCGCACGAAGCGGCCATGGCCAGGCACGTCGATCAGCTTGAAATGCGCCACCGCATTGCTGTGGCGCTGATCCAGCTTCTCGCGCAGCGCCGACCACAGGCGGTCGGCTTCCATCTCGGTGGCGGCGGACGCGATATGGGCCTCGTAGCGCGCGGTGCTGGCGGTCTTTTGCAACAGCGCGCGTTCGCTGGCCACGATGCCATCGAAGCCATGCACCTGGCGCGGCATTTCGCTGCGCGCGGCCTGAACCGGCATCGCTTGAGCGGGAGTGGGCCTTGCGGTAGGCATCGTGGCCGGTGTGGCGGCGGCAGGCATGGCCGCCGGCCGTTGCTGTTGCGCCGGTCGCGGCATGGTGGGTACGGGCTGCATGGCGGGCGCGGGCTGTGCCGCCGGAACCGGTTGCGCCGCCGGCATGGTCTGCGGCGCGCGCATGGCCGGCGGGGTTACCAGCGGCGTGGGCGAGGATTTCGGGCCGCCGAAACGCGGCGCGGTTTTGTCTTCATCGGTGGTGGCTGCATATTGCTGCGGGCGTTGCGGCATCGCCTGCGCATCCTGCATCACCGCCGTGCCCGGCGGCACCAGGATCAGCGGCTGCTGCAAGGCGGCCACCGGCACGATCACTGCGCGCGGCGCGGTGGGGGCGGGTTCGGGCAGGCCGAAGCTGGCCAGGCCGGTGGAGGCGAGGACGGCAATGCCGAGGGCAGCGGAAGCGGTGGGCAGCGACATGGCGGTGGATCCCTGGTGTCTTTACGTGGCTTGAGGTCTGTTTAAGTCACGTGTCTCTTTAAGTCCCTGTATTCTTAAAGGCAGGCCGGCAATGTGCGGGTTGCGGCTGGCAGGGCTGCAACGTTAGCATTGCGCTCCGATTCCCGCCATGCCGGATCGCCAATGTCCGTTTATCTGTCGAAATTCCTCTGGCCGCTGCTCAATCCGGCCAATCTGCTGCTGACCCTGCTGATCCTGGGCGGCCTGCTGCAAATCTGGCGTCCCTGGCGGCGCTGGGTGCGGCGTGGCGTGTTCGTTCTATTGCTGGCCCTGCTGTCGGTTTCGGTGCTGCCGCTGGGTCGCCTGCTGGTGGAACCGCTGGAGGGCTATTTCCCGCCGCCGCAACTGCCCGAGAAGCTGGATGGCATCATCCTGCTCAGCGGCTCCGAGCAGCCGGTGCTCACCGCCGCCTGGGGCCAGCCGCAGGTGAATGCCGCTGCCGAACGCTATCTGGTGTTTACCGAACTGGCCCGGCGCTATCCCGATGCCAAGCTGCTCTATACCGGGGCGGGGCTGCAATTGGGCGTAGAGCCCGGGCTGTTGATGGCCGAGGCGGATGTGGCGGAACGGATTTTCCAGCAGATCGGCATTCCGCTGGATCGCGTGATGTTCGAGCGCGCAGCCCGCAACACCATTGAAAATGCCGTAAACAGCAAGGCGGTGGCCAAGCCGCAGCCGGGCGAAACCTGGGCGCTGGTCACTTCGGCGCGCCATATGCCGCGCGCGGTGAATTGCTTCCGTGCAGTGGATTGGCAGGTGCTGCCGGTGCCGGTGGATTACATCAGCACCCCCCGGCAACCCGGCTGGGGCGGCTTTGCCAGCCTCGGATTTAATCCGATGGCCGGGCTGACCGGCCTCAATCTTGCCACACAGGAATGGCTAGGTTTGTTTGCCTACCGGCTATTGGGCCACACCCGCACGATTCTACCGGAGCGTTTACCGGATCGCGCAGTGAAGTAACCCTCTGGTCGCAGACTCTCTGGGGGCAGGGGTGGACCCTGGCTGCCGGCTAGGGTAATCAGGCTCAACAGCGCAGATTTTGACAGATTCGGAGTGCGGGTAATGACGGTTCAGCGCCAGGAAAAACGCAACCAGCTCGGTCACGTAATGCGCGGCAGAACGGCCACCCGGCTTATGGCGGTGGTGCTGGTCTTCGGCGGCCTGATCGCCGGCTGCGGGGCCAACCGTTCGCCCCAGCCTGCCGCCAATGCCGCGCCGGCCAATCCGCCTCAGGCCAATGCCGCCAGTTCCAGTACCGCAAACTCCGGCGCCGCGCCGGCTGCTGCGGCATCTGGCCAGCAGGTGGCGGCGGCCCCGGCCGCGCCGGCGGCGAGTTCGGCACCGGCTGCCGAGCCGGCGAATTTCGACCGCGCCGCCTTCAGCGAATTCCTCGAAGGCGTGCGCAAGGAAGCCATCGAGAAGGGCATCAAGCAGGAGGTTGTGAGCCGCGCGTTGACCGGCGTGGAGCCGGTGGCCCGCATCCTTGAGCGCGACCGCAACCAGGCCGAATTCAAGCTCAGCTTCGCCACGTATCGTGATCGCGTGATCACCCCGGCCAATATCGAGCGCGGCAAAAGGCTGCGCGAGCAGCATCGTGAATTGCTGGGCCAGGTATCGCAGCGCTATGGCGTGCAGCCGCGCTTCATCCTGGCGATCTGGGGTATCGAAACCCGCTATGGCGCCGTGAAAGCGGATGTCCCGCTGTTCAATTCGCTGGCCACCCTGGCCTATGACCGCCGCCGCTCGACCTATTTCCGCAACGAGCTGTTTTCCGCCCTGCAGATGCTGGATCGTGGCTATATCGACTACAACACGCTGAAGGGCTCATGGGCCGGGGCCATGGGCCAGCCGCAATTCATGCCGTCCAGCTATCTGGCCTATGCCGAGGATTTCGACGGCGATGGCCGCCGCGATATCTGGAACAATCAGGGCGATGTATTCGCCTCGATCGCCAATTACCTGGCCAAGCATGGCTGGTCCTCGGCGCAAACCTGGGGCCGCGAAGTGGTTATGCCGGCGGGCTTGCAGGCCCGCCTGGGCGAATTCGCCCGCCAGGGCCGTTCGGGCTGCCGCGCCATCGATGGCATGACCGAAGACAAGCCGCTGACCGAATGGGCCCGGCTGGGCGTGAAGCGGTCGGATGGCGGCGAATTGCCCAAGGTGCCGCTGAACGCCGCTTTGGTGCAGCCCGATGGGGCAGGCGGCCCCAGCTTCCTGGTCTATGCCAATTACCGCTCGGTGCTGCGCTACAATTGCGCCCATCATTATGCCCTGACGGTGAGCCTGCTGGCCGACAAGATCGACGGCTGAGGGCATAAAGCGCCGGCTTAGGGGCTGTAGTAAACGAAATGTCAACGGGATCGGCTTAACCTGACCCCTCGATTCGCCGCGGCGATGAGCGGGGACTCTTTGCTAACAGGGGCAAAACAGCCTATGATCCCACAACATTTAGCCATGAATCCGCAACGGCGCGCCATGTTTAGCAAACCCTCGCCCAGGCCCCGGGCATTAACCATGTTTTCCGCCCTGGCCATGCTTGGCTCAGGGCTGCTGCTTGCCGGCTGCGCGGAAACCCAGTTGGTCACCCATGCCGCCAAGTCGGTGGGGCGGCCGGATCAGCAGCAGGCTCGGGCGCTGCCGCCGGTTTCCGAACCCTCCGGGCGCGGCACCGGCATCTACAAAGTGGGCAATCCCTATCAGATCAACGGGGTTTGGTATTACCCCAAGGAAGACCCCAATTACGACGAGACCGGCATCGGCTCGTGGTATGGCGAGCAGTTCCACGGCAAGGCCACCGCCAATGGCGAAGTGTTCGACATGAACGAGGTGACGGCGGCGCATCCCACGCTGCCGATGCCTTCGCTGGTGCGGGTGACCAATCTGGAGAATGGCCGTTCCATCGTGGTGCGCATGAATGATCGCGGCCCCTATGTGAATAGCCGGGTGATCGACCTGTCGCGCCGTTCGGCGCAGTTGCTGGGCTATGATCGCCAGGGCACCGCCAAGGTGCGGGTGCAGTATCTCGGCCCGGCGCCGCTAGCCGCAGGCGGTGGCCCGCTGGTGGCCGGCGGCAGCGATCCCAATGCCGCCGTGGCTTCGCGCCGTAGCGATGATGCCGACAAGCCGCCGGTTTCCGCTTCGCCGCGTGGCACAGTGCAGGCCGAGGCATTGCCGCCGCCGCCCGGCGCGCGTGGCCGGTCGGCCGAAGTGGCGCAGGCGGCCTCCGCCGGGCCCAGCCCGATGCAGATCGTGGCCGCCGCCAACACGCCGCAGCGTACCGCGCCGGGCGTGAACCCCGCAGCCGAACTCGCCAAGCAGGACGTAAAGACCGAGCCGGTGCGCGGCGGGCGCGGCATCTATGTGCAGGTGGGAGCCTTCACCCAGCATGAGAATGCCAACCGCGTGGCGGCCCAGGTGAGCGGCCATGGCCCGGTGAACATTTCATCCCGCATCGTCAACAACCAGGAATTCTTCCGCGTCCGCCTCGGGCCGTTCGATCAGGTGTCGAGCGCCGATGCGG
>NZ_JAHBYG010000004.1 GCF_019636075.1 Ferrovibrio sp. | reverse complement strand
TCTCGACGAAACCTGGCAGCCGATTGCGGAAGATGGCCAGCTTGGCCCGGTGACGGCGAAAAGCTTCGCAACCCTGGCCCGGCGCCTGCCGGCCGACAGCATGGCATCGCTGTTCGATCTCGGCACGCCGCCCTCGGTTGGTGGGGTGGGCAACAGAAAGGGCAAGGCCGCAAGCCAGATGCCGCAGCTCTCAGCCCGCGACCCAAATCCGCGCCAGCGCCTGCGCACCGGTATGCTGTGAATGGCGAGGCGGCGAATACGGATCCGGGGCCATGACGGTACGGGCGCCATGACAGCATAGGCATTATGACAGCACGAGTGAATGTCACGACATTTCTGCTGGTAAAAGTTTGTGGAAGCACCGACTGAATGGTGTAGGATCAACCATCCTTAGTTGCCGCTTTTCGGGACGGGCGCATGCCTTTGGGATTAGGGCGAGGGCCTTGCCTCGCAATCTGTATCATCGCCGCATTCTGCAATCTCGCCCTCGGCCTGGCATCGCGCAGCCTGTATGCCGCCGATCTGCGATTGGGCTATCCCGATCAGGCGGCCCATCCGTTTCATCTCGGCGATGGCAGCGACGTGCCGCAACAACAACCCGGCATGGCGGTGGACCTGACCCTGCGGCTGCTGCATCAGGCCGGCCTGAACGCGGACCTGCTGCGGTTGCCAATCCGCCGCCTGCACGAGGAAATGCGGGCCGGCCGGGTGGATGGCTGGATCGGCCTGTCTTACACGCGCGAGCGCGCCGAATACCTGGCCTATCCGACGCGCGATGGCAAACCGGATTCCGAACGCCGGCTGCTGGCCAACCATTATGCGCTGTATCGCCCCCAGGGCGGCAGCGCGCATTGGACGCTACCGAGCCTGTTGATCGGCGCCGAAGGCGGGCCGCTGCCGATTGTTCTCGGCCTCGATGGCGGCGCGCTGGCCATGCCGGCGGGTTTTGCCCTGGTGCAGGAAATCCGCGGCAGCCGACAAAGCGTGGAGGAATATGCCGATACCGCGCATATGTTCCGGCTGCTGGCGCTGGGCCGGCTGCCTGCGGTGCTGTCCAAGCAGAATGTCGCCGACCGGTTGATCGAAGGGTTGGGCGTTGCACCGCGCATCGAAAAACTGCCCGGCACGCTGTCGCGCGATTATTTCCTCGCCGTGAGCAAGCGGCTGCATGCCGAACGCCGCGATACGATCGAAAAATTATGGGATGCGATGGCACAGCAGCGCGAGGCGGTCTATGCCGAACTGGCCCCGCTCTATCGCTAAACCTCTGTCGCTAGAACCTCTATCGCAGGGTCTTGAGCCTGGGTCTTAAGCCTGGGTCTTAAACCTGGGCCTTAAGCTTGGGCCAGCGCCCGGCGACGCCGTTGCAGCAGCCACCAGCCGATCTTGGTAAGCGCCCGGCCGAAGCGGCCCTGAGGATCGAAATCGCAGGCCTTCAGCGCCATGTTCAGGCCGCGCTGCACATGTTCGAAACGATACAGCCCCAAGGCACGACGGGCATAGGCGCGGCTCTGGCGGTCGCGGTCATAGGCTTCGCTTTTGCCATTGCCGCACCAATAGGCCATGGCGAGTTCGTCGTCGGAGGCTTCGTTGACACGGCCGAGCGCGATGCGCAGGCGATGCCAGCGGCCCAGCGGCTTGCCCAGCCGGGAATCCTGCTGATAGCGCCGCAGATGATCGAGGAACAGTTTGTAATGGCGGAATTCATCGGCGGCGATCTTGCCGGCGATCCAGCGCAGCACGGGCTCTTCGGTGCTGTCGCGGATGGCACTGTAGAAGCTGGAGGTGCCGCATTCCACCACGCAGCGCGCCACCAATTCGCCGGCCCGGCTGCCGCGCACCGAACTTTCGGCCTCCAGCGGCAAGCGATAGCCGGCCACGAAATCCGCCATCGCCCGGTCGGGATCGAAAGCCGGATCGGCCCGCTTGCACCAGGCCGCCAGGGCCGCGCCATGCTGGCGCTCTTCCACGCCCCATTGCCGGGCGGCGGCGCGGAAGGCCGCGTCCTCGGTGAACACATTGTTCAGATAGGTGACATAATCATCGGCGTTATGCTCCACCAGGGCGGCGGCCTTCACCGCCCGCAGCAGATCGGGGTCCACCTTGCTGGCGTCGAATTGCGCCCAGGGGATATCATCGAGATGCCAATGCGAAGCCATGGACGCTATCTAATGCATTGGCGGAATTTTACAATCGGATGACACGCCGGAGATCGTCAACATGTCGGTATTCTACCATAACCCGCGTTGCAGCAAATCGCGCCAGGCCTTGGCCCTGTTGCAGGAAAACGGCCACCAGCCCCAGGTGGTCGAGTATCTGAAAACCCCGCCCACGGCTGCGGAATTGTCGGAAATCCTCAAAAAACTCGGGCGGCCTGCGCAGGATATCGTGCGCCTGAAAGAGGCCCGCGAGGCCGGTTTCGAACCGGCCGGCTTAAGCGATGCCGCCCTGCTGGCCAAGCTGGCAGCGCATCCGGCGGCCATCGAGCGGCCGATTTTCGTGCATGGCAAACGCGCCGCCCTGGGCCGCCCGCCCGAGCAGGTGCTGCATATTCTGTAACCCGGCTCCCAGTACCCCGAGCTGCCTGTGCAGCTTGGGGCTGTAGCCTCGGCTGCCGGCCGGGATTATGCTCGCGCCCCACAATGTCCGACCTCGCAAACACCACTCCACAACAAGCCACTGCTGAAGCGCGTTCGCCGCTTTCCGCCACGGCGCTGCTGCTGCTGGCCACCCTCACCCTGTGCTGGGGCATCAACTGGCCGATCATGAAGCTGTCGCTGACCGAAATACCGGTCTACAGCTTCCGTGCCATGTGCATGGCCGGCGGCGTGGCCGGGCTGTTTGCCATCGGCTTTGCCAGGCGGCTGGATATGCGGGTGCCGCGCGGCTATTGGGGCAAGCTGGGCATCGTCTCGCTGTTCAACATCACATTCTGGAATATCCTGGTGCTGTTCGGCCTGGCGGTGTTGCCGGCGGGGCGCACCAGCATCCTGGCCTTCACCATGCCGCTGTGGGTGGTGATCATTTCCGCGCTGGTACTGGGCGAGCGGTTGAATGCCTGGCGGCTGGCCGGCCTGGCGCTGGGCCTCACCGGCCTGGCCGTGCTGGTGGGCGGCGAATGGGCGGCGATGGCCGGCGCACCGATAGGCGTGGCGCTGGTGCTGTCTGCCGCCATGAGCTGGGCGATCGGCATCGTGCTGATCAAGAAATTCCAGATTCCGATGAACAACGTGCCCTTCACCGCCTGGCAGATGCTGCTGGGCAGCATTCCGATCTTCATCGCCGCCCCTTTGCTGGAATCCGGGCAATGGGCCCATTGGTCGGCGGTGGCCTGGAGCGGCGTGATCTATAACGCGCTGATCTGCTTCGTGCTCTGCTACTGGATCTGGAACCGCCTGGTCACCACCCTGCCGGCGCAGATCAGCGGCCTGTCCACGCTGATGATTCCGGTGGTGGGGGTTTTTTCATCCATGCTGATGCTGGGCGAGCGCCCGGGCTGGCCGGAATTCACCGCGCTGAGCCTGATCATCATGGCGCTGGTACTGGTGCTCAAACCCAGCCGCTAGACTGCGCCGCTACACTTCGGTGATCTGCGCGAAATTGTAGGTCCAGGCCCGGCCGGCGCTGGTGGTGATGGTGGCCACCAGCACAGAGCCTGAGGCGAAATCGCCATCGGCGTCGAAATACAGCTTGCCGGTCTGCTGCTGATAGACAAAGCCGGCCTCGCCGAAATTGGTGGCAGACATCGCCGCCGCCGTGGTGACCGCCGCGATATTCACGCCATCCTGCAACGCCCCGGCCAGCACGAAGGCATCGCCGGCGAATGTGCTGTCGTTGTTGGTGTCCAGCGCGATGTAATCGATGGCGCTCATGTCGCGCACCGTATCGGCATGGCCGTTGGTGGCTTCGGTGAACACGAATGTATCGGCGCCGCCGCCGCCGGTAAGCGTATCCTGGCCGGTGCCGCCCACCAGGGTGTCGGCGCCGCTGCTGCCCACCAGGGTATCGATGCCGGCGCCGCCCAGGATCAACGAACCCTGGGTGCCCACGGCGGTGATGCTGTCGTTGCCGCTGCCGCCGGTGATGGTTTCGATGCCGGCCACGGTGATGCGGTTGCCGCCATTGGCGAGCGTCAGGCTGTCGTTGCCCGCGCCCAGATCGATGCGGCCGGCGGCCAGGGTGGTGGCCAGCGTCACCGCATCGGCGCCGCTGCCGCCCATGATGGTTTCGATATTGCTGGCGGTCACCGTGTTGCCGCCATCGGCCAGGGTGAGCTGATCGTTGCCCAGGCCGAGATCGACGCTGCGCGAAATGGTTTCGCCGAAGGTGACGTAATCGTTGCCGCCGCCGGCCACCAGGGTTTCCAGGCCGGTGACGGTGATGCGGTTGGTGCCCGCGCCCAATGTGAGGCTGTCGTTGCCGGCGCCGAAATTGAACACGCCGTTCACCGCGTTGGATCCCAGCGTCACGATATCGTCGCCGCTGCCGCCGGTCAGGGTTTCCACATTCGACATGGTGATGGTGTTGCCATCATCGGTCAGTTTCAGGATATCGCGGCCGGCCATCAGATCGATGGTGACGCCGGTCACGCCTTGCGTGAAGCTGACCGTATCGTTGCCGTTGCCGCCCACCACGGTTTCGATATTGGTGACGGTGACATTGTTGCCGCCCACCGCCAGCACCAGCTTGTCGTTGCCATCCAGCAGATCGATGCTGCCATCCAGCGTGCTGCCCAATGTGATGATATCGTTGCCGGCATTGGCGATGATGGTTTCCACGTTGGTGAGCGTGAAGGTGCCGCCATCGGCCGCCAGCACCACCACATCGTTGCCATCGCCCAGATCGATCTTGCTGTTGACGGTGGAACTGCCGATGGTCACCTCGTCGTCGGCAATGCCGCCGGTCACGGTTTCGATATTCGTGACGGTGACGATATTGATCTCGTCGGCCAGCACCAGGCTATCGTTGCCGCCGGCGAAATCCAGCTCCATCACGATACCGCCCAGGAAGGTGATGGTATCGGCGCCCGAGCCGCCGACGATGCTTTCCAGGTTGGCCACGCTGATGCGGTTGGTGCCGGCCACCAGGGTGAGGCTGTCGCTGCCATCGCCGAAATCGTAGCGCGCGCCGAAATGATTGCCGCTCAGGGTGATGATGTCGTCGCCATCGCCGCCGGTCAGGCTTTCCACATTGGCCATGGTCAGCGTGTTGCCGCCATCGGCCAGGGTAAGGCTGTCGCTGCCGCCGGCCAGATCGATCAGGCCGCCATCCAGCAATGTGGTGAGCGTGACGGTGTCGGCGCCGCCGCCGCCGATAACGGTTTCGATATTGGTGGCGGTGATCGCGTTGACACCGGTATACAGCACGATCTTGTCGGCGCCGTCGCCCAGATCGAGCGTGCCTTCCTGGGTGGAGGTGAAGGTGATGGTATCCGAGCCGGCGCCGCCCACCAGGGTTTCCACGCTGCTCACCGTGATCACATTGGTGCCATCCACCAGGATCAGCTTGTCGTTGCCCGCGCCCAGATTGAAACGCGCGCCGGTGACGCCGGATTCCAGCGTGATGATGTCGTCGCCGGTGCCGCCATTGATGGTTTCGATATTCACCGCGGTGATTTCGTTGCCGCCATTGGCCAGGGTGAGGATATCGTTGCCGGCGCCCAGATCGATGGTCTCGATCTTGGTATCGGCCATGGTGATGGTGTCGTTGCCCGCGCCCGCCACCAGGTTTTCCAGGTTGGACAGCGTCATCTTGTTGTTGCCGGTGCCCAGGGTGAGGGTATCGGTGCCGTCGCCGAAATTGTAGCTGCCGCTGGTGATGCCGCCGGTCACGGTGATGAAATCGTCGCCGGCGCCGCCCACCAGGGTTTCCACGCCGCTCAGCGTGATGTCGTTGCCATCGTCGGTCAGCACCAGCTTGTCGTTGCCCGCGCCCAGCGAGATCAGCGCGCCCACGGCTGCGGCAGACAATGTGATGCTGTCGGCGCCCGAACCGCCGATGATGGTTTCCACATCGGCGAAGGTGACCGCGTTGGTGCCGTTCATCAGGGTGACATGATCCAACCCCGAACCGCCCTGCACGGTTTCGATATTGCCCACGGTCAGCTTGTTGTCGCCATCGGCCAGCGTGAGGATATCGTTGCCGGCGCCCAACTGGTAGCTGCCATTGGTGATCACCAGATCCAGCGTGATCTCGTCGGCCCCGCTGCCGCCGATCACGGTTTCCACATCGGATAGGGTGAGCTGGTTGCCGCCATTGGCGAGCGTCAGGCTGTCATTGCCGGCGCCGAGATCGATGGTGTCGGAACGGGTCTGGGCCAGGGTGAGGATATCCTGGCCATCGCCGCCGATGATGAATTCGACATTCGATACGGTGATCTTGTTCACCCCGGCGCCGAGATGCAGCGTGTCGTCGCCATCGCCGAAATCGAAATTGCCGGCGGTGACGCCGCCCAGCGTGCTGATCGTATCGTTGCCGGTGCCGGCCTTGAGGGTTTCCACATTGGCAACCGTGATGACGTTGTCGCCATCCTGCAGGATCAGCTTGTCGTTGCCGCCGCCCAGATCGATGCTGAAATCGGTTTCCACTTCCGCCAGCGTAACGGTATCGGCGCCGCCGCCGCCCACCACGGTTTCGATATTGGTGACCGTGATGGCATTGGTGCCGCCGGCCAGCACCAGCTTGTCGTTGCCATCGCCGAAATCGAAGCTGGTGGTGGCGGTACCCGACAGCGTTACGGTGTCGTCGCCATCGCCGCCCACCACGCTTTCCACGTTGGAGACGGTGACATTGTTGCTGGGGCCGCCGAGATAGATTTCGTCATGGCCGCTGCTGCCGGCCACGATCTCCACATTGGAGACGGTGACCACCGAGGCCTTGGTGAGGGTGAGGGTATCCTTGCCGTCGCCCAGATCGATCTCGCCGGTGAAAGCCTGGCCGAGCGTGACGCTATCGGCGCCCGAGCCGCCGGTGAGGCTTTCGATATTGGATATCGTGATGCGGTTGATGGCGCCGGCAAGCGTGAGGCTGTCGTCGCCGTCGCCGAGATCGAAATTGCCATTCACCACGCCGCTGGTCATGGTGACCACATCGGCGCCGATACCGCCCTTGATCACTTCCACATTGGCGAGCGTGAGGGTGTTGTCGCCATCGGCCAGGTTGATGGTATCCCGGCCTTCGCCCAGATCGGCGGTGAAATCCTCCACCACCGCCTGCAGCGTGATGGTATCCACGCCGGTGCTGCCCACGATGGTTTCGATATTGGCCGCGGTGATGGTGTTGACGCCGTCGGCCAGCACCAGCTTGTCGGCGCCATCGCCCATTTCGACCGTGCCGCTCACCGTGGCGGTGAGGGTTACGGTATCGTCGCCATCGCCGCCGATGATGGTTTCCACGCCCGACAGGGTGACATTGTTGCTGTCGCCGCTGAGCGTCACGCTATCGGCGCCGCTGCCGCCCACCACGGTTTCCACGCCGGACAGCGTTACGGTATTGCCGCCGGCCGCCAGGGTCAGCTTGTCCTTGCCATCGCCCAGATCGATGCTGCCATTCAGCGTGGTGCCCAGGGTGATGGTATCGTTGCCGGCGCCGCCGGTGAGGCTTTCGACATTCGATACCGTCAGCACATTGGTGCCATCGGCCAGGGTAAGGCTGTCGCTGCCGCCGGCCAGGTCGATCTTGGCGCCGGTAAGCGCGGCATCCAGGGTGATCAGATCGGCGCCGGCGCCGCCCAGCACGCTTTCCACCGAAACCAGATGCACCACATTGCCGCCATCGGCCAGGGTGAGGCTGTCGTTGCCGCCGCCCAGATCGATGGTGTCGGTCACGGTCTGGGTGAAGGTGACGGTATCGGCGCCGGAGCCGCCGACCAGGAATTCGATATTGGTGAGCGTGACCGTGTTGGTGGCATTGGCCAGGGTGAGCGTGTCGTCGCCATCGCCGAAATCCAGCGATCCGGTGATGCCGCCCACGATGGTGATGCTGTCGTTGCCGCTGGCGGCCACGATGGTTTCCACATTGCCGATGGTGATCACGTTGTCGCCATCGGCCAGGGTGACCGAATCGTTGCCCTTGCCCAGTTCGATATAAACGCCGCTCATCGCCTCCGAGAGCGTGACATTATCGTTGCCGCCGCCGCCGGTGATGGTTTCGATATTCGCCACGGTGACCGTGGAGCCGGCATTGGCCAGAACCAGCCGGTCGGCGCCGTCGCCCAGATCGATCACCTCGGCAGTGCCGGTGAGCGTGATGATATCGGCGCCCGCGCCGCCGGTGATGGTTTCCACATTGGCGACATTCAGCCGGTTGCCGCCATCGGCCAGTTGCAGGCTGTCGTTGCCGGCGCCCAGATTCACCGTGCCGGCGGCAATCGCGGTATCCATCACCACCACGTCGTCGTCGACGCCGCCGGTGATATTCTCGATATTGGAAGCGGTGAGCGTGTTGCCGCCATCCACCAGGATCAGCGTATCGTTGCCGCCGCCCAGGTCGATGCTCTGCGACACCGTGGCGGTGAGCGTGACGTGATCCTGCCCGCTGCCGCCGGTGATGCTTTCGATATTGGTGACGGTGACGCGGTTATTGGTGCCGGCCAGGATCAGGCCGTCGTCGCCATCGCCGAAATCCAGCGCGCCGGTAACCGAACTGCCGATGGTGATGACATCGCTGCCATTGCCGGCATTGATGGTTTCGACATTGGAGATGGTGACCGTGTTATCGCCATCGGCCAGGGTGACGATATCGTTGCCGCCGCCCAGATCGATGGTCACGCCATCCAGCGGATTGGAGAACACCACTTCGTCGGCGGCATTGCTGCCCAGCACGGTTTCCACATTGCTGATGCTGAAGCCGGTGCCGCCGGCAGAAAGCGTCAGCTTGTCGTTGCCATCGCCCAGATCGATGATGGCGGCATCGCTGCTGGCCAGGGTTACCTGGTCATTGCCGGTGCCGCCGGTTACGGTTTCCACATTGGTCAGCGTCACCCGGTTGCTGCCATCGGCCAGCACCACGCTGTCGGCGCCATCGCCCAGGTCGATGCTGCCCGAGGTGATCGCATCGGCGAAGGTGATGGCATCGGCGCCGCTGCCGGCGATGATGGTTTCGATGCCGGTGGCGGTGAGTGTGTTGTCGCCATCCACCAGGGTGAGGCTGTCGGCGCCGCCGCCCAGATCGATGCTGCCATCGATATTGGCCGTGAGCGTCACCTTGTCGGCGCCCGAACCGCCGGTGATGGTTTCGATATTGCTGAGCGTGACGGTGTTGTTCAGGCCGGTCAGTTTTACGCTGTCGTTGCCATCGCCGAAATCCAGTTCGGCGGTGAGCGATGTGGAAATCGTCACATCGTCGTCGCCGCTGCCGCCGGTGATGGTTTCGACATTGCCGATGGTAACGCTGTTGCCGCCATCGGCCAGCACCACGCTGTCGCTGCCGGCGCCGAGATCGATGCTTACGCCGCTCTGGCCGGTGGTGAAACTGACCGTATCGTTGCCGGCGCCGCCGGTGATGGTTTCGATATTGGCCGCCGTGACATTGCTGCCGCCGGAAGCCAGCACCAGCTTGTCGGCGCCATCGCCCAGGTCCACTTCGGCATCGCCGGCAGCACCCAGGGTGATGGTATCGGCGCCGCTGCCGCCGGTGATGCTTTCGGTGTTGCTTACCGTCAGGCTGTTGGTGCCGTCGGCCAGTTGCAGGCTGTCGATGCCATCGCCCAGATCGATCCGCGCCCCGGTGCTGGCGCTGCTCAGCGTGATCGTATCCTCGGCATTGCCGCCGGTGATGGTTTCGATATTGGCCGCGGTGATGGTGTTGCTGCCATCGGCCAGGGCAAGCTTGTCGTTGCCCGCGCCCAGATCGATTTCCAGCGTGGCGGCCTCGCCCAGCGTAACGCTGTCGGCCCCGCTGCCGCCGGCCACGGTTTCGGCGCCGCTGACGGTGACGGCGTTGCCGGTGCCGGTGAGCGTGAGGCTGTCGTTGCCGGTGCCGAGATCGAGGCTGACGCCGCTGCCATTCACCGTGATGGCATCGTCGCCCGCGCCGCCGGTGATGGTTTCCGCATTGGCGATGGTGAGCTGGTTGCCGTCATCGCTCAAGGTTACGCTGTCGGTGCCGGCGCCGAGATCGATATGCACCCCGGTCTGCCCGGTGGTGAAGGTGATGTCGTCGGCGCCCGCGCCGCCTGTGATGGTTTCCACATTGGCGGCCGTCACGCTGTTGCCGCCGGCCGACAACGTGAGTTTATCGGTGCCATCGCCGAGATCGACCGTGAGCGCGCCGGTGCTGCCCAGGGTGACGCTATCGGCGCCGCTGCCGCCGGTGATGGTTTCGGTGTTGCTCACCGTCAACGTATTGGCGCCATCGGCCAGGATCAGTTCGTCGTCGCCGCCGGCCAGGTTGATATTGGCAGTGTTGGTGGTGGCGCCCAGGGTGACGATATCGGCATCGGCGCCGCCGATGACGGTTTCCACATTGCTGACGGTGATGCTGTTGCCGCCATCCACCAGGGTGAGCTTGTCGGCGCCGCCGCCCAGATCCACCGGCCCGGCCATGGTGGAGGTGAGCGTGACGGTATCGGCGCCCGAACCGCCGGTGATGGTTTCGATATTGGTGATGGTAACGGTGTTGGCGGCATTGGCCAGGGTGAGGCTGTCGTTGCCATCGCCGAAATCCAGCGCGCCGCTATAGCCGCTGCCCAGGGTGATGGCATCGTCGCCGGTGGACGCGTTGATGGTTTCCACATTGGCGATGGTGAGGCTGTTGGTGCCATCGGCCAGGGTGATGCTGTCGTTGCCGCCGCCCAGATCCACGCTCACGCCGGTCTGCGCATCGGTGAAAACCAGGCTGTCGGCCCCCGCGCCGCCGGTGATGGTTTCGATATTGGCCGCCGTCACGCTGTTGCCGCCGGCGGCAAACACCAGCTTGTCGGCACCGCCGCCGAGGTCGACCGTGATCGCGCCAGTGCTGCCCAGGGTAACGGTATCGGCGCCCGAACCGCCGGTGATGGTTTCGGTGTCGCTTACCGTCAGGCTGTTGGTGCCATCGGCCAGCACCAGGCTGTCGCTGCCGGCATTCAGGTCGATGCTGATGCCGGTGGCCGGTGCGTTCAGGGTCACGGCATCGTCGCCGCTGCCGCCGGTGATGGTTTCGATATTCGCCAGGGTGATATCGCCGCCGGCATCCGACAAGATCAGCGTATCGCTGCCGCCGCCCAGATCCACCGGATTGGCCATGCTGGCGGTAAGCGTAACGGTATCGGCGCCGCTGCCGCCGGTCAGGGTTTCCACATTGCTGACGGTGACGACATTGCCGCTGCCGCTCAGGGTGAGCCGGTCATCGCCATCGCCGAGATCGATATTGCCGCTGCCGCTATAGGTAACGCTGTCGTTGCCCGTGCCGCCGGTCACGGTTTCGGCATTGGCGATGGTCAGGCTGTTATCGCCATCGGCCAGGGTTACGCTGTCATTGCCGCCGGCCAGGTCCACCCGCGTGCCGCTCTGGGTGCCGCTGAAACTGACGCTGTCGTTGCCGGCGCCGCCGGTGATGGTTTCCACATTGGCGGCCGTGACGCTGTTGCCGCCGGCCGATAGGGTGAGTTTGTCGCTGCCACCGCCCAGATCCACTTCGGCGGCGCCGGTGCCGCCCAGGGTGATGGTATCGGCGCCGGTGCCGCCGGTGATGGTTTCGGTGTTGCTCACCGTGGCGCTGTTGGTGCCGTTGGCCAATTGCAGGCTGTCGTTGCCAGCGGCGAGATCGATCTGCATGCCGGTGCCGGCAGCACCCAGCTGGATCGCATCCTCGCCGGCGCCGCCGGTGATGGTTTCGGTGTTGCTTACCGTGATGCTGTTGCCGCCATCGGCGAGCGTGAGGCTGTCTTTGCCGCCGCCCAGATCCACATGGCCGGTGGCGGTGCCGGTCAATGTAAGCTGGTCGTTGCCGCCGCCGCCGGTCACGGTTTCGATATTGCTGGCGGTTACGCTGTTGCCGCCATTGGCCAGGATCAGGCTGTCGTTGCCATCGCCGAAATCCAGCGTGCCGCTGAATGTGGTGCTCAGGCTGATCGTGTCGTTGCCGGTGCCGGCATTGACGGTTTCCACATTGCCGATGGTGATGGTGTTGTCGCCATCCACCAGGGTAACGCTGTCGCTGCCGCCGCCCAGATCCAGCTTGGCATTGACCTGCACCTCGGTGAACACCACGGTGTCGTTGCCCGCACCGCCCACCACCTGCTCTACATTGCTGACCGTGACGCTGTTGCCGCCGGTGGACAGCGTAAGCTTGTCGCTGCCGCCGCCGAGATCGACGATGGCATCGTTGGTGTTGCCCAGCGTCACATTGTCGGCGCCGGTGCCGCCGGTGATGGTGGCGGCATTGCTCACCGTGAGGCTGTTGGTGCCATCGGCAAGCGTGAGGCTGTTGGCGCCATCGCCGAGATCGACCTGGCCGCCGCTGACCGCATTGCCCAGCGTGACGATATCGTCGCCCGCGCCGGCATTGATGGTTTCGGTGTTGCTGATGGTGAGCGTGTTGCCGCCATCGGCGAGCGTGAGGCTGTCCTTGCCGCCGCCGAGATCGACATTGCCGGTGACGATATCGGTGAGCACCACGGTATCGGCGCCGGAGCCGCCGGTAACGGTTTCCACATTGGCCACCGTCACCACATTGCTGCCGGCGCCCAGGATCAGCGTGTCGTTGCCATCGCCGAAATCCACCGTGGCGCCGCCCGGCGCCTGCACGGTGATGAAATCATCGCCATTGCCGCTGGTGATGGTTTCGGCATTGGCGATCGTCATACCATTGCCGCCATCGGCCAGCACCACGCTGTCGCTGCCGCCGCCGGCATCCACGCGGGTGCCGTTCTGCGCCTCGGTGAAGCTGATCGTGTCGTTGCCGGCGCCGCCGCTCACGGTCTCCACATTGCCGACGGTGACATTGTTTCCGCCGGCCGCAAGCACCAGCTTGTCGCCCACGCCGGTGCCGAGATCCACTGTGGCATCGCCGGTGCTGCCCAGCGTCACCACATCGTTGCCGGTGCCGCCGGTGATGGTTTCGATGTTGGTGGCGGTCAGGCTGTTGCCGCCATCGGCCAGAAACAGCTGGTCGTCGCTGCCGCCGAGATCCACTTGCGCATTGTTGGCCGGGCTGCCCAGGGTGACGATATCCTCGCCGCCGCCGCCGGTGATGGTTTCGGTGTTGCTGATGGTGAGCGTGTTGCCGCCATCGGCCAGCGTGAGGCTATCCTTGCCGGCGCCGAGATCGAGGCTGGTGGCGGCGGTGTCGGTGAGCGTGACATGATCGGCGCCGCTGCCGCCGGTGATGGTTTCGGTATTGGCGATGGTGACGGTGTTGCCATTGCCGCTGAGCAGCACGCTGTCGTTGCCATCGCCCAGATCGAGCTGACTCACCGTGCCGGTCACGGTGAGCATGTCGTCGCCGCTGCCGCCGGTGATGGTTTCGGTGTTGCTCACCGTCAGGCTGTTGCCGCCATCGGCCAGCGTCAGGCTGTCACTGCCGCCGCCGAGATTGACGGTGATGCCGCTCTGGGTATCGGTGAAGGTGACGCTGTCGTCGCCGGCGCCGCCGGTCACGGTTTCGGTATTGGCCAGGGTGATGGTGCTGCCGCTGGAAGACAGCGTGATCTTGTCGGCGCCGCCGCCCAGATCCACGGTAACGATGGGCGATACCGTGCCGGTCAGCGTGATGCTGTCGTTGCCCGCGCCGCCGATGATGGTTTCCACATTGGCCAGGGTGAGATTGCTGCCGATGCCGGATACCGTCACGCTGTCGTCGCCGGCGCCGAGATCCAGCGTCATGCCGGTGCTGCCATTGCCCACCGTGATGCTGTCGGCACCCAGGCCGCCGGTCACGGTTTCCACATTGGTCAGCGTGATGCTGTTATCGGCATCGGCCAGGGTGAGGCTGTCGTTGCCGGCAGCCAGATTCACCAACGCATCGCTCACGCCTTCCAGCAGCGTGATCGAATCATCGTTGACGCTGCCGGTCAGCGTCGCGATGGTCGAAAGGGTTGCGTTGGTGCCGGTGGGCATCGGCCTGGAATCCTGCGCTTTCTGCGTCAGCCATGGTCTACATCCCAGTGGCCATAAACCCAATCCTGGGCCAAGCCAAAAGGCGCCGGCCACCCGGATGATGGCCAAGGCCTGAAAACTACCCCGGAAGCCCCGGAAATTCCAGCGAAATTATACCGTTAATGGCTTTTATGGCGCAGCAATTCAACTGGGGCGATTCACCATATTTGCCGAAATTTTAGGCGGTTTTCGGCGTCAAATTTCCGCCCAGCCCTTGGATCAGGGCCACAAATCCCGGAAACGAGGTGTCGATCATGCCCACGTCGTCCACCGCCACACCGTTCTTGGCGGCGAGGCCGAGCACCAGGGCGGACATGGCGATGCGGTGGTCCAGTTCGGTGGCCACGCTGGCGCCGCCGACCAGGGCGCTACCCTGGGGTGCCTGGCCATTGCCGGTGATGATCAGGCCGTCTTCCAGCTCTTCCAGGGCCACGCCATTGGCGGCCAGGGCGCGCGCCATGGCGGCCAGGCGGTCGGATTCCTTCACGCGCAATTCCTTGGCGCCGCGCACGATGGTTTTGCCTTCGGCGCAGGCGGCGGCCACGAACAGGATCGGATATTCGTCGATCATGCTGGGGGCGCGTTCGGGCGGCACGGTGATGCCCTTCAGCCTGGAATGCCGCGCGGTGATATCGGCCACCGGCTCGCCGCCCTGTTCGCGGCGGTTGCTGAAAGTCAGATCGGCGCCCATGTCGAGCAACGTGTCGAAAAGCCCGGTGCGCAGCGGGTTCATGCCCACCCCGGTGATGGTGATCTCGGAGCCCGGCACGATCAGCGCCGCCACCAGCGGGAAGGCTGCCGAGGAGGGATCGCCCGGCACGTCGATATCGGCGGGGCGCAATTCCGGCTGGCCGGCAAGGGTAATCACCCGGCCGCGTTCGTCGTCATGCACCTCCACCTTGGCGCCGAAATGCCGCAGCAGGTTTTCGGTATGGTCGCGGGTCGGTTCGGGCTCGATCACGCTGGTGATGCCCGGCGCGTTCAGCCCGGCCAGCAACAAGGCGGATTTCACCTGCGCCGAGGCCACCGGCAGGGTGTAGCTGATCGGCAGCGGCTGTTGCGCGCCCACCACCGCCAGCGGCAGCCGGCCGCCGGAACGGCCGATGAAACGTGCGCCCATCAGGCTCAAAGGCTCGATCACCCGACCCATCGGGCGGCGGCGCAGCGAGGCGTCGCCGGTGAAAATCGCGGTCATCGCATGGCTGGCCACCAGGCCCATCACCAGCCGGGCGCCGGTGCCCGCATTGCCCATATCCAGCACATCGGCCGGCTCGGCGAAACCGCCCACGCCCACGCCGCGCACCCGCCAGCTGCCATCCGGCAAGCGTTCGGCCTCGGCCCCCATGGCGCGCATGGCGGCCGCCGTGCGCAGCACATCCTCGCCTTCCAGCAGGCCGCTGACGCGGGTTTCGCCCACCGCCAGGGCGCCGAAAATCAGCGCACGGTGCGAAATGGATTTATCCCCGGGAACGCTGGCCTTGCCGGCCAGCGGCTTGCCCGGCAGGGCCTGATGCGGCCGCGGGGCGGCAGAATGTGATGCTGTCATGGATAAATAACGCCGGGCTCGGCTGGATCGGGGGTTGACAGGGCGCGCTTCTTTAACACAATCGCGCCGCCCTGGCCACGGCGAGCCTCGCCAGGCGTGGCGTCCACCGAATTGCGTAAGCAGGAGAGTGTTACCGATGGCGAAAGCGGAATGGGGCACCAAGCGGCGTTGCCTGAGTTGCAGCGCGGTTTTCTACGATCTCAACAAGGCACCGATCCTGTGCCCGAAATGCGGCACCGAGTTCAATCCCGAAGCCATCGTGAAGTCGCGGCGGCCGGCCAAGGTGGAAGAAAAGCCGGCGCCCAAGGCGGTGGCCAAGCCCTTGCCCGAGGAAATCATCGACGGCGAGATTGCCGACGATGACATCGACGACGATTTCCTGGAAGAAGACGATCTCGAGGAAGGCGATGTGGCCGAAGAGATCGACGTGGATGCCAGCCCGGCCGGCGAGGAGGAACGCTGATTTCGCTGCGTGGGAAGGGCCGGTTTTCCGGCCTTTCCCGCAAGCATCGGACAAGTGTCGAAAGGCTGTCCCGAAACACTTGCAATGGCGCGGGCTTGGTCTTATGGTCCGCGCCCGCTGGCCTAGCCGGCACGCTTTAAACTGCCCGCCCCCAGGCCGGCAGACGATGATTGGATAAGGGGCCATAGCTCAGCTGGGAGAGCGCCTGCATGGCATGCAGGAGGTCAGCGGTTCGATCCCGCTTGGCTCCACCAATCCTCCCCCCCTGAAAATCCGGTATGGTTCTGTCTGCCGCTGTTCAGCTTGTCGCTGTTCAGCGCACGGTTTCGGCAACGATCTCGCGGCGCAGCTCGTCGGCCAGCTTGAGGCCCAGCGCGATCATCACCGCGCCGGCCACCAGATCGAGATAGCCGGTGATGCGCAAATAAAGCCGCTGGGCGAATCCGGCCGAGAAAAACAGCGCCAGCGCCCCATACCAAAGCGTGGATTGCACCGCCACGATCAGCAGGATCGCGGCATAAACCCAGCCCGGCGCATGGGCCGGCACCGCCAGCAGGAAAGCGCTGGTCCAGAACACCGCCGATTTCGGATTGCTCAGCGTGGTGGTGATGCCGGTGAGGAAGGGGCTGCGGTTGGTCAGCGTCGGCGGCGTGCCCGGGGCGCTGGTTTTGCCGGCCCAGCCCGCGCGCAGCATGCGGTAACCGACATAGATCAGATAGGCCGCACCCGCGATCCGCAGCAGCCGATAGAGCCCGCCGGCTTCCACCAGCAACGCCCCCACGCCCCACAGCGCCAGGCTAACCCAGACCAACGAAGCCAGCACCACACCCGCCACCGCCTTCAGGCCATGCCGCCGGGATTGCGTGGCGGCATACCAGCTCACCAGCACGGTGTTGGGGCCGGGCAGCATCGCCATCATGATATGCATGCCGGCCAGGCCGATCAGGTTCGGAAGGAATTCCA
Source organism: Ferrovibrio sp. (assembly GCF_019636075.1). Taxonomy (GTDB): domain Bacteria; phylum Pseudomonadota; class Alphaproteobacteria; order Ferrovibrionales; family Ferrovibrionaceae; genus Ferrovibrio. The sequence continues at coordinate 123,131 of NZ_JAHBYG010000004.1, read as the reverse complement.
TGCTGGGCCGCTCCCGCTCGTCGATTGCCGCTACATCATATCAGGAAAACAGGCAGAGCAGGCCGTAGCAGCTGTCGAATACCTCGCGGAACAGAAAATACAGCGCCACATCGCCGGCCAGGCAGAGCAGCAGGAAAGGCAGCAGCAGCCAGAGCAGGAACCGCTTCAGCGCATGGCGCGTGAGGCGCGGCGCCGGAATCACATGGCCGTGGATGCGGTCTAAACGTCGGAACAACGCCATGGCTCCTGAATAGCCGAAAAGCGCGTTCGCCGATATGCTGCAAACATGCCGGATTCGCCCGAAATCGATCTGCTGCCCGAGGATGCCGCAGGCAGGAATGCCTGGGCCGCCGCCATGGCGCGGGTGCGGCGCGAAACCCTGGAGCAAAGCTGGGCCTATGGCGCGGCGGTGGCCGCCGTGTCGCGGTTCCGGCCGCAGCGCTGGCTGATCGGCCCGCGCGATGCGCCGATCGGCCTGGCGCAGGCCTTTGTCGGCCCGCTGGGGCCCGCATGCAGCCCCTGGAAACTCGTGCGCCTGGTGCGCGGACCGCTTTTCGTGCCGGGCCTGCCGGCCGAAACCCGCCAGGCGGCTTTGCGTGCCATCCGCGCCGCCTATCCGCGCGGACCGCTGCATCGCGCGCAATGGCTGTGGTGGCTGCCGGAGTTGAATGGCGGCAGCCTGGCGGAAGCCGAGATGGCCGCGCTGGGCATGCAGCAGATGGTGACCGGCTGGTCGTCCCTGCGGCTGGACCTGACCCTGCCGGCGCAGCAATTGCGCGCGCGCCTGGATGGCAAATGGCGCAATGCGCTGAAGGCCGCCGAGAAGGCGCCGCTGCAGATTGTCGAGGAATGGAACGATACCGCCTTCGCCGCCCTGATGCAGGCGCATGACGTGCAACGCATCGAAAAGCGCTTCCTCGGCCCCGATGGTGCCTTCTATCGCGCCTTTGCCGCCGCCTGCGCACCAACCGCCGGGACAACCGGGGCAACCAGGACAACCGGCGCAGCCGGCGAGAGCGCGCATCTCTTCACCGCCTATATGGGTGGCCAGACCGAGGAACGCCCGGCTGCCGGCCTGCTGGTGTTGCGCCATGGCCGTGGCGCCACCTACGCCGCCGGCTGGAGCGGCACGGCGGGGCGTCTGCTGCGCGCCCATCACCGGCTGCTCTGGCATGCCTTGCTGGCCCTGCAAGCCATGGGTGTGGAGCATTTCGACCTGGGCGGCGCCAATACCGAGGAAGGCGCCGGCGTGGCGCGCTTCAAACTTGGCCTGAATGGCGAGGTTTTTACCTTGGCCGGCAGCTATTTATGACATGTCTTCGCCACATTTGCCCGATGCGGTGTGATGGGGGCGACACAGGTGAAAAAAACTGTCCCGAAAGGTGAATTTTCTCTTGCATCGGGGGGTAAATGGCCCCATACCCCCCTCCTAGAGACTGTTTGGAAAGTGGCGCATGGCCGCCGGGCTTTTTTCGATTATCGCTTGATCGAAACATACCGGCCGGAACCACGGGGCTTTCCCAACAGTCTCTCCACGTTTTCAACCCTTGCTGGGATCGGCCTTTCGCGATCCCGTGGAGAGACGAGTATGAGCAAGAACGCCGCCAAGCCCGCCATCTATGAAGTGCCCAACACCACCGATGTGGCGCCGGAAGACGAGCATTTCATCTGCCGCGAAGGCATGCGCTTCGCCGGCCAGCACCTGATCATCGATCTGTGGGGCGGCAAGAATCTCGACAACCTGGCCCTGGTGAAGCAGACCCTGACCGAAGCCGTGGAAGCCATCGGCGCCACGCTGCTCAACATCGACCTGCATCACTTCGAGCCGAATGGCGGCATTTCCGGCGTGGCCGTGCTGGCGGAAAGCCACATGTCGATCCATTCCTGGCCGGAAAAGGGCTATGCCGCGCTGGACGTGTTCGTGTGCGGCGATTGCCAGCCGGCGAAGGCGATCCCGGTGCTGCGCCGCGCCTTCCTGCCCGACAACATCCAGTGCACCGAACTGAAGCGGGGTTTGATTCTGTGACCAAGTGGTTTAACGAAACGCTCTATGCCGGTTTCCGGCAGAGCCATGAGATCAAGAAAATCCTCTTCGAAGGCAAGTCGAAATACCAGAAGGTGGTGGTGTTCGAATCCGCCCGTTATGGCCGCATCCTGGGCCTGGACGGCGTGGTGCAATGCACCGAGGGCGACGAGTTCGTCTATCACGAGATGCTGACCCATCTGCCGATCCTGGCCCATGGCAAGGTGCGCGACGTGCTGATCGTCGGCGGCGGCGATGGCGGCATCCTGGAAGAAGTGCTGAAGCACAAATCCGTGCGCCGCGCCACCATGGTCGAGATCGACGATGTGGTGATCGACGTGTCGAAGAAGTTCCTGTCGTCGATCTGCGGCAAGGCCTTCAAGGACAAGCGCACCAACCTGGTGGTCGGCGATGGCGCCGCCTGGGTGCGCGACACCGAGGAACGCTACGACCTGATCATCGTGGACCGTCCGGATCCGGTCGGCCCCGCCACCGTGCTGTTCAGCGCCGAGTTCTACAAAAACTGCAAGCGCGTGATGAAGCCCGGCGCCATCCTGGTGGCGCAAAACGGCGTGCCGCATATGCAGGGCCCGGAACTCACCGATGCCGTGAAGCTGTTCCAGAAGATCTGGAAAAACAGCGGCAGCTACCTGGCCGTGGTGCCCACCTATGTCTGCGGCTTCATGTCGCTGACCTGGGCCTCCGATCAGGATCTGGCCAAGGCCTCGGCTTCCAAGAGCGTGGCGGCCCGCTTCAAGAAGGCGGCGCTGAAGGGCCTGCGCTATTACAATCCGGATATCGCCACCGCCGCGTTCGGCCTGCCGAATTTCGTGCGCAAGCTGATCCCGGGCGTGAAGCCTTACTGATCCTAAGAACGCCGCAACCAGCGACGCTCAACCAGACCGCCCGCCAGCCCCACTGGCGGGCGGTTTTGTTTTCAGCCGACCCAGGCCGCCAACCCCACTGGCGGGGGATTTGCGTTTCGGCATCACGGCCTGCCGATGCCGGCGCAGCAATTGCAGCCCTTCCGGGCGTTGATCCAGCAGCAGCAATGCGCTTGTGATGGCATGGCTGGCCAGCACTTCACCGCTTTCATATTTCTGGAAGGCATTCGGACCGCCGCCGATCAATGTGCCGGCCATGCGCTGGGTAAGGCCGAGCTTGCGGCGTATCTTTCGGATGTTTTCAGGCTCGAGCACGCCTTCCACTTGGGCCTTCAGGCGATGGAGGGCACGATCCGATACTTCCATATCCTTGCCATCGTGAATGCTTTCGTCGGAGCCGGCAGCATACCAGCCCGGCATATCGAAGCTGGCGGAATGGCCCTTGTAGGTCAGCGTCATGCGGCGGCGACCACGCCGCATCGGCTTGCCGGTTTTCGGACAGACGGGATTAGCCATTGTCTTTCTCCTTGAACGACAGCAGCAGGAATTCGCTCAGCACATCCGCGGTGAATTTCACATACAGAAGGCCGGCCTCGGAGGGCACATGGTAGACATCCTGCCAGAGCCTGTGATCGGCATGGGAGGTCATGGATTTGTAGAAATGCCGTCGTTCCATGCTTTGTATCGTCGCCACGATTTCCGCCCGGCCGAAACCCAGTTGCGCCGCGCCTTTCAGTGCCGAGCCGGTGGCCCGTAAATCCGCCGGCGCAGCAAAGGCAGCTTGAAAGGCAGCCAGGTCGTAGGTCGGTTTGCGTTTCTCGGTCACCGATTCAGGATAACACCATAATGGTGTTTTTCAATCCCGTTTCGAACCGCTCTTCGCCGCCGCGAACCAGAAGGCGGCTGCGCTGGTGAGCAGCAGGCCGAACATCACCCACAGCACCGCATCATAGCCGCCCGACCATTGCCACAGCAGGGCGGCGGCGGCCGGCGCCAGCGCGTTGGCGATGCTGGCCGGCAGGCTGATCGCGCCGTTGATCGCGCCATAGCCTTCGCGCCACAGCATCTCGGGCACCGCCGTGCCGCGCAGGATGGTGGCGATGCCATTGATGCTGCCATACACGATGGCGAAACCGAACAGCAGCCAGAGTTCGCCCGGCCACAGGATCAGCACCAGGATCACCACCGGAAACAGCGCCATCACGATCTGCCCGGTGATCAGAAACGGCAGCCCGCGCCCGAAGAGCAGCAGCAACCGCCCGGCCACCTGGGATGGCCCGATCAGCGCATAGACCGCCACGGCGGCGGCCAGACCGATGCCGTTTTCGCCCAGCAGCGGAATGAAATGGAAGGCCATCACCGCCATCGTGGCGCCATGGCAGGTGAAGCAGAGCAGAATGCCCCAGAAGCTGGGATGGCGCAGGGCGCGCTGCAACGGCGATTTGTCCTGCGGCGCGGCCTCGGTTTTCGCTTCGTGGCTGCCGCGGTCGCCCGCCCCCCCATCGCGCAGCCCCCCATCGCGCAACCACAGCGCATGCACCGGCAAACACAGCAGCAGATTGCACAGCGCCAGCATCTGCAGCGCATCGCGCCAATCATGGGCCGAAACCGCCCAGGCGGTGAAGGGGATGAACACCGTGCTGGCCAAGCCGCCGGCCAGGGTGATCACCGTGATGCGCTGGCGATAGCCTTGCGGAAACAGCCGCGTCACCACGGCGAAAACCGGTTCGTAGAGCGTCATGGATTTCGCCAGGCCAAGGCCGAGCCAGATGGCGAAATAGGCCGGCACGCTTTCCACCTGCGACCAGGCGAATAGCAGCAGGCTAGCCAGCAGCGAACCGAAGCTCATGGTCCAGCGGCCGCCATAGCGGTCGATCAGCTTGCCCACCGGCAGGGCGCAGAAACCGGACACCAGCAATCCCATGGACAGGCCGGCATTGAGCAGCGGGCGGCTCCAGCCCAGCTCGGCCTCCATCGGCTCCAGCAGCACGGCGAAGGCGTAGAAAATCGAGCCCCAGGAAACCAGCTGGGCCACCGACAGCGCGATCACCAAAGGCCAGCCATTGCGGGCGAATGGCCCGGAATCCGATGGCTTCATGTCTGGCGCGGTGGAAGCATTCATGGCGGTTTACTGCGCCTGTTGGGTACACCGGTCAAGGCCCGGGCCGGCGCTGCGGCGGAATAGCCCTTGTTCTGCCGCAATCAGGTTATACAATAACGCCAGTTGTTGCGATCCGGCTTGTCGCGATCCGGCCAATCCTTGCGAGGCTGCCATGCTGCGCCGTCATCTGCTGTCCACCTTTGCCGTTACCGCTGCCGGCGGCTTGGCTGCCTTGTCCCGCCCGGCCAGCGCCATGTCGATGGAAGAACTGCCGCAGCATCTGCGCCGCAATGTAGAGCCCAGGGCCGACGCGCTGGATTGGGATTTGCTGGCGCAGGCCGGCGAAACCCGCTTCATCGATGGCGAGATGAGCCGCTTTCCCGCCGCGCTGCGCAGCCTGCATGGCCGCGACGTGGATATCTATGGCTATATGATGCCGTTCCGCGAGGCGCCGCAGCATGCCGAATTCCTGCTCGGTGCGCTGCAATTCCATTGCGCCGGCTGCCTGGTGAGCGACCTGTCGCGCATCGTGGCGGTGCGGGCCGCCGCGCCGGTGGAATACAGCACCATGCCGGTGCAGATCCATGGCAGGCTGAGCCTGATCGAGCAGGAGCAATCGCCGCTGTATTTCCGCCTCGACGGCGCCAAAGCGGCCTGACGCTTTTTCCATGGCAAACGACCGCGCGACTTTCCGCGCCACGCTGATCGGCGCCGGGGCCATCTTGCTCTGGGCCTCGCTTGCGGTGTTCACCGCCTTCACCGGGCCGGTGCCGCCGCTGCAACTGACCGCGCTTACCTTCACCATCGCCTTTGCCCTGGCGCTGTGCACCTGGCTGGCGCGCGGCGAAAACCCGCTGCGGCATCTGCGTCTGCCCTTGGCGGCCTGGGCCTTGGGCATCTTCGGCCTGTTCGGCTATCACGCGCTGTATTTCATCGCGCTGAAACTTGCGCCGCCGGTGGAAGCCAGCCTGATCAACTATCTCTGGCCTTTGCTGATCGTGGTATTCTCCGCCTTGCTGCCGGGCCAGAACCAGGATGGGCGGCTGCGCTGGTTCCATATCGCCGGCGTGGCGCTGGGCCTGCTCGGCACGCTGGTGCTGTTCGTTGGCCGTGGTGTGCAATTCGATCCGGCGCATCTGCCGGGCTTCGCCGCCGCCTTCGCCTGCGCCTTCACCTGGTCCAGCTATTCGGTGCTGAGCCGCCGACTGCCCGATGTGGCCACCGATTCCATCGGCGGCTTTTGCGGCGCGGCGGCCCTGCTGGCCTGGATCGGCCATGGCCTGTTCGAAACCACGCTCTGGCCCACGGAAAGCCTGCATTGGCTGGCCATCGTCGCGCTCGGCCTGGGGCCGGCGGGCGGCGCGTTCTTCCTGTGGGATATCGGCATGAAGCGCGGCGATATCCGCGCGCTGGGCAGCATGGCCTATGCCGCGCCGCTGCTCTCCACGCTGCTGCTGATCCTGTTCGGCAAGGGCGAATTCAGCCTGCGCATCGCCCTGGCCTGCGCGTTGATCGTGGGCGGCGCCATCCTCGGCGCCAATGATCTATGGCGGCGCCATCCTCGGCGCCAATGATCTATGGCGCAAGAAGCCGTGAATCACGGCGTCCAGCCCGGCGGGGCCAGTTCGAAGCTTGCGAATTCGAAGCCCGGCGCCACGGTGCAGCCCACCAATGTCCAGTCGCCTAAGGATTCCGCCGCCTGCCAATGATTGGCCGGCACGATCACCTGCGGCTTCTCGCCGGCCAGGATATGCGGCCCCAGCCGCTGCCAGCGCGGTTTCTGGCCATCTGATGCAATGCCGAGTTTGAGCGCCGCGCCGGCATGGTAATGCCAGATCTCGACCGCATCCTTCACCCGATGCCAATGCGAGCGCTCGCCGGCCTTGAGCAGAAAATAGATCGCGGTGGAACGGCTGCGGCCGCCTGCATCGGAATAGGGCGCATCGCGGAACGTCTCCACGAAATGCCCGCCTTCGGGATGCGGCTGCATGTTCAGCGCGGCGATGATGGCATCGGGTGTCATGCGGTGTCCCTCAGAAAAGTTTTTCGATCAGCGCCGTGCCGCCCCAGAGCAGAAAGCCGACCCAGAAACCGGCCAGCACGCTCATCACCAGGCCGCACAATACCAGCAGGCCATCGCGCGCCATTTCGCCCAGCGCCAGCAGGATGATCGCCCAGGCCGGCAGCAGATTGCCGAACGGAATCGGCAGACTGAGCAGCAAGGCATTCCACAGCAGCAGCGCGCCCAGCAACCGGCTGGCATCGGCGGGGGCAAACACATGCAGGCGCGGCTTGATATAGCGTTCGATCCTTTGCAGCACCGGCACCGAAGGCCGCAGCATGCGCGCCACCTGTTCGCGCTTCAGCTTGCGCGCCAGCCAGGCGCGCGGCATCCAGGGATGCGGCAGGCCGATCATCATCTGCGCCGCCAGCAGCACCAGCGGCAGGCCCAGCACGGCAGACAGCCCGGGGGCGATCGGCGCCGGTATGCCATTGGGCAGCGCGAAAACCAGGATCAGGAAGCCGAAGGCGCGTTCGGAAAACGTATCCAGCAGATCATGCAGGGTCATCTCGGATTGCGGGTCGCCCTCGCACAGCCCGGCCACCAGAGCCGAAATCGGCGGACTACCCGGCGAACTATCCTGGCCATTGCCGGCAGAACTCACTGGCCAGAATCCTTTTGCCCAGAATCCTTCTGGCCGCCATCCTTGGCGTCATTGCCCAGCAAGGGCAGCGAAACGTCCTCGGCTTCGCCCTCGATCAAATCGGCCTCGCGCTTATCCACCACGAAACTCGGCAGGCCCATCGGCAGCGCCTTAGCAGGACGGATGCCCCACTTGCCCAGCGCACGCGCTCGCGGCAACAGGCGCGCATTCACCGAGCGGGTGAAATCCTCGAAAGATGAAGCCACGCCCTGCAAACCCTTGGCGGCTTTTTCCGCCGCCACCAGGGCCACGCCCAGGCTTTCCATCAGCCGGCGCACGGCTTCCACGATCTTTTCGTGATCCTCCACTTGGCGGCTGGCATCGATTTCCATCCGCGCCACCGCCACAATGGCCGCCAGCGCCGACGGCCCGGCAATCACGATATCCAATTCCGCCGCGCGGCGTTCCAGGCCCGGATCGGCTTGGCGCAGCTTTTCCACCGCGCCCTCGTTGGGCAAGGCCATGGCGATCAGCGTGCGCTTCACATCGCCGCCGCGCTTCAGCGTGCGATAGCTTTGCAGCACCGCCTGGCTGTATTCCTTGCTGACCAGCGATTTCAGATGCAGTGCCATGCGCTGGCCCAGCTTGGCCAAAGCGGCATCAGCGCCTTCCGCATCCTCGGCTTCGGCCAAATCCAGCAGCGCCTTCGAAGCTTTGCTGTCGATCACCAAAGCCGCATCGCCGGGCAGGAACACCACCGCATCGGGCCGCAGCGCGCCACGTTCGCTGGTCGCCTCGGCATGATATTGCACGATGAAATCGCGCCCCGGTTCCAGGCCGAAGGATTTCAGCAGATTCTCCAAACCGATCTCGGCCATGCGGCCGGCGCCGCCGGGATGCGAGATGGCGCGATAGATGGTTTGCGCCGCCGCCTGGGTCTGCGCCACCTGGGCGCCCAAAGCCGCAACGCTGCCGGTCACCTGCTCGAAGCGCTGATACAGCGCCTCGGTGGTCTGCTTCACGGCTTCGTCGCTTTGCTTCTTGGCCGCCTCGGCCTCGCGTTTGTGGCTTTCCAGCAATTGGCCCACCAGATGCTTGCCGCTTTCCAAAGTGGCGGCCTTGGCGGCTTCGGTCATCTGCTGGATCAGGCTTTCGGAATCCTTCAATTGCTGTCGCGCCAACGCGGCCTGCTGCTCGGCCTGATGGCGGGCCTGCTCGGCTTCCATGCGTGCGGCCTCGGCGGCTTCGCGCGCTGCCTGGGCCAGGCTGAGGGTTTTCGCCATGCCGGCCAGTTCGGTTTGTGCCCGGGCGCGGGTTTCCACTGCGTCTTCCACCCGCTGGCGCTGGCTGGCGAGTTCCGCCTCCTGGGCCTGGCCGCGCCGCAGGGCATCTTCCAGGCGGGATTGCAAATCCGCCATACGGGCTTCCAGCCCGGCTTTTTCCGCCAGTAAACCGGCATCCGGCGGCGCATTGCCGCGCCCACGCAGCAGCATCAGGCCCAGCAATCCGGCCAAAACCGCCAAAGCGGCCACGGCGATGACGAGAAACAGCGTGTTATCCATGCCAATTAGATAGCAGCGGGCTTGACGGATCGCCAGTGCGGCCCTTTATTCCCTGGAAACATCCTTCAGTTTTCCAAGGTTTTCCGTGTCATGGCCTTGCTGCCGATCATCACCGTACCCGATCCGCGCCTGCTCACCGCCTCCACGCCTGTGGAAGCGGTGGACGATGCCCTGCGCCAGACCTTGGACGACATGCTGGAAACCATGTATGCGGCGCCCGGCATCGGCCTGGCGGCGATTCAGGTCGGCATTGCCAAACGCATGCTGGTGATGGATGTGGCGCGCGAGGGCGAGGAGCGCGACCCGCTTTTCATCATCAACCCGGAAGTGATCTGGGTATCCGACGACGACCAGAGCTATGAGGAAGGCTGTCTGTCGCTGCCCGAGCATTATGCCGAGGTGGTGCGCCCGGCCGAAATCAAGATCAAGTATCTCACCCGCGACGGCGCGCCGGCCGAGCTGCATGCCACCGGCCTGAAGGCGATCTGCCTGCAGCATGAGATGGATCACCTGGATGGCATCCTGTTCGTGGACCATATCTCGGCCTTGAAGCGCAACATGATCCTGCGCAAGCTGGTGAAGGCCAAGCGCCTGCAAGAAGCCAACGTCTGAGCGGGCCGGCATGAGCCTGCGCCTGATCTTCATGGGCACGCCGGATTTCGCCGTGCCGGTGCTGGAGGCTTTCATTGCCGCCGGCGACGAAATCGCCTGCGTATATTCCCAGCCGCCGCGCCCGGCCGGCCGTGGCCATCGCCTCACGCCATCGCCGGTGCAGGCCGCCGCCGAGCGCCATGGCATCATGGCCCGGCATCCCACCAGTTTGAAAACCCCCGAAGCGCAGGCGGAATTCGCGGCCTTGAACGCCGATGCCGCCGTGGTGGTGGCCTATGGCCTGCTGCTGCCGCAAGCCATATTGGATGCGCCGAAACTCGGCTGCTTCAACCTGCATGCCTCGCTGCTGCCGCGCTGGCGCGGCGCGGCGCCGATCCAGCGCGCCATCCTGGCCGGCGACACCGAAACCGGCGTTTGCGCCATGAAGATGGATGCCGGGCTGGATACCGGCCCGGTGCTGGCGCGCGAAACCATCCCGATCCATCCACGCATGACGGCCTCTGAACTGCACGACCGCCTGGCCGCCATCGGCGCGCCGCTGATGCTGCGCGCGCTGCATGAGCATGCCGAGGGCAGGCTGGCGCCCATGCCGCAGGCAAGCGAAGGCGTGACCTATGCCGCCAAGCTGAACCGCGAGGAAGGCAAACTCGACTGGCATAAATCCGCCGCCGCGCTGGATCGTGCGGTGCGCGGCCTCAATCCGGCACCGGGCACCTGGTTCGAGTATAAGGGCGAGCGCATCAAGCTGCTGGAAGCCGAACCGGTTGCCGGCCGTGGAGACCCGGGCCGCATCATCGCCGAGGGCATTGTTGCTTGCGGCGAAGGCGCCTTGCGGCTGCTGCGGCTGCAACGCGCCGGACGGCCGGCCATGCAGGCCGCCGATTTCCTGCGCGGCTTCGCGCTGGACATGGGCGAAACGCTCGGCTGACGCGATGCCGCGCTATCGCCTCACCATCGAATATCACGGCGGCGGCTTCGTCGGTTGGCAACGCCAGGCCAGCGGCCTGGGCGTGCAGCAGGTGATCGAGGAAGCCCTGCATGCCATGCTGGGCCAGCGCGGCCCCTGCCCGGAGGTTTTCGCCGCCGGCCGCACCGATGCCGGCGTACATGCGCGCGGCCAGGTGGTGCATGTGGATCTGGATGCCGATTTCGCACCCGAACGCCTGCTCACGGGGCTGAATTTCCATCTGCGGCCCCGCCCGGTTTCGGTGCTGCGCATCGAACGCGCGGCGGATGATTTCAATGCCCGGCTGGATGCCACGGCGCGGCATTATCTCTATCGCATCCTGGATCGCCATCCGCCGCCGGGGATCGAAGCCGGCCTGGTCTGGCATGTGCCGGTGGCGCTGAATGCCGAGGCGATGCATGAAGCCGCCCGGCATCTGCTGGGGCATCATGATTTCAGCAGCTTCCGCGCCGCCGAATGCCAGGCGAAATCGCCCATGCGCACGCTGGCGCATATCGCCGTGCGCCGGATGGGGCCGGAGATTCATGTCAGCGCCCAGGCCCGCAGCTTCCTGCATCACCAGGTGCGCATCATGGTGGGCACGCTGAAACTGGTGGGCGAAGGCAAATGGCAGCCCGGCAACGTAGCCAAGGCCCTGGCCGCCGCCGACCGCCGCGCGGCGGGGCCGACCGCGCCGCCGGATGGATTATGCCTGACGGCCGTGGATTATTTTTGAGCGGCCTTGCCGAAAGGCGAAAGTAAGAATATCTTACTTTTGAAAGGATGGTCGCCACCATGCTCTGCACATCACGCCTGACCAGTAAAAGCCAGACCGTGCTGCCCAAGGAAGTGCGCGAAGCACTCGGCTTGAAGCCGGGTGATCTGGTCGGATATCGCATCGAGGGCCGCAAGATCACACTCGTGCCGCTGCAGGCCAGCGATGAGGTGAAGGACGATCCCTTCGCCACTTTCTCCGAATGGGCGAGTGAAACCGATGCCAAAGGCTATGCCTCGCTTTGAGGCCTGGGAAACGGTTTCGGTGCCGTTCCCCTATACCGACCGCGATTTGGCGCCACGCCGGCCGGCGCTGGTGATTTCGCTGCCCGATTTGGAAGCGCAGACCGGCCAGATTTGGGTGGTCATGATCACGAGCGCGGAAAACCGCAAGCGTGCAGGTGATGTTGTGATAGCGGATTTGACTGCTGCCGGCCTGCCGATTGCGTCGTTATGCCGGCCCAGCAAAATCGCTACGATCGATGCCGCAATGGCGCGACCGCTGGGCCATCTGGCAAAGGCCGAACGCCGTGCGGTGCTGAAATCCCTGCGCGGCTTTCTGGCGCTGAAGACGTAAGGCTTATTCGCGCCAGCCGACCGCCTTGGCCCAGGCTTCGAATTCGGTTTGCCGGCCGGCCCAGTTGCTGGGCGCGGTTTCGCCGCGTTCGGCGGTTTCCTTGCGCTGCTGCGGGATGGCCTGAGCCATCGGGATCAGGTCGCAGGCGATGCGGCGGGCATCCACGTTGATCGGATCCTGGATCGGCAGCGGATTGAGTTCGCCCGACGGATCCCAGTCGAATTGCGTGCCGTAAAGCTGCGGCTTGCCTTCCAGCATGGCCACGCGGTCGGTGATCAGCGCCATCTGCCAGCGCGGAATCCGCCCGGCCTCGGCGGCATCGGTGATCAGATGCAGGCAGGCGCGCATGAAACGCGGCAGGCCGATGGCATGCTGCGCGATCAGGAAGGCGGCGGCCGCGCCATCCTCGCCCACCTTGGCGATATCCGGCCAGCCATGCTGATCCACGATTTCGGCCAGCGCCCGGGCATTGGCATTATGCACCTCGCGCATGCGGTCGTTATAGCCGAAGAACAGGCTGCCATCGGCAGCCAGCTCCTGGCGCATGCGGGTCTGGCGATCCAGCATGGCAAGCAGGCTTTGGCGCAGGGTCTGGTCCATGGCGAAAACATCCCATAATTGCGGCGAATCGGGGCCCCTACCCTGCCCCGACCCGCCATTCAACGCAAGGGTGGTTACACCATCAGCTGAGCGCCGATCTCCACCACCCGCCCGCTGGGGATGTGGAAATAGGCGGTGGCATCCGATGCATTGTTGGCCAGCAGGATGAACAGATCGTCCTGCCAGGCCGGCATCTCGCTTTTGGCCGCCCGGCGCAGCGCGCGCCGCGACAGGAAGAACGAGGTTTTCATGATGTCGAATTTCCAGCCCAGCTTGCGGCACAGCGCCAGCGCGGCCGGCACATTCGGCTCTTCCATGAAACCGAAGCGCAGATGCACCCGGCTGAACCGCCCGCCGAGTTTTTCCATGCGCACGCGATCAATGATCGGCACGCGCGGCTGGTTGGCGGTTTCCACCGTGAGGATCACCACCTCTTCATGCAGCGCCTTGTAATGCTTCAGGCTGTGCAGCAGCGCCGTGGGCGTGGTGAGCGGATCGCTGGTGAGAAACACCGCCGTGCCGGCCACGGTGGGCGGCGGACGTTTTTCCAGCGAAACGATCAGATCGGTGAGCGGCACATCGGTCTTGCGCGTCTTGTCGAAAACGATGCGCACGCCGCGGGTCCAGCTCCACATCACCAGCATCATCAACATGGCGAACAGCACCGGCACATAACCGCCTTCGGAGAATTTCAGCAGGTTGGCGCCGAGGAACACGAAGTCGATGGCCAGGAACGGCAGCAGCAGGCCGAGCGACAGCCAGAGCGGCCAATGCCAATGCTTCCACACCACCACGAAGGCCATGCAGGCCGTCACCACCATGGTGCCGGTCACCGCGATGCCATAGGCGGTGGCAAGCTTGCTGGACGAACCGAACAGCACCACCAGGAACAGCACGCCCACCAGCAGCAGGAAATTCACCTGCGGCATGTAGATCTGGCCTTCCTGGCTTTCCGATGTGTGGCGCACCTCCATGCGCGGCAGCAGCCGCAACTGGATCGCCTGGCGGGTGAGCGAATAGGCGCCGGTAATCACCGCCTGCGATGCGATCACCGTGGCCATGGTGGCGAGCGCCACCATCGGCAGCAAGGCCCAATCGGGATAGAGCAGGAAAAACGGATTCTCCAGCGTCTCCGGCTTTGCCAGCACCAAGGCGCCCTGGCCCATGTAATTCAGCGCCAGGGCGGGAAACACCACGGCGCTCCAGGCGAACTGGATCGGCTTGCGGCCGAAATGCCCGAGATCGGCATACAGCGCCTCGGCGCCGGTGACGGCCAGGAATACCGCGCCCAAAGCCACCAGGCCGATATGGCCGTTATGCAGCAGGAAATTCACCGCGTAATACGGATTGAAAGCGGCGAACACCGCCGGATGATCGGCGATATGCAGCAGCCCGCCCACAGCCATGGCAACGAACCAGACCAGCGTGATCGGGCCGAAGAACCGCGCCACTTTTTCGGTGCCGCGGCTTTGCACCACGAACAGCCCCACGATGATGACGATGGTGAGCGGCAGCACATAGGGATCGAAAGCGGTGGTGACCAAGGTAAGGCCTTCCACCGCCGAGAGCACGGAAATCGCCGGCGTGATCAGCGCATCGCCGTAGAACAGCGCGGCGCCCGCCATGCCCAATGCGACCATCAGCGTGCCAACGCGCCGATGCGCGTTATGGCCCAGCGCGCGCCGTGCCAAAGCCATCAGCGACAAGGTGCCGCCTTCGCCCTGGTTGTCGGCGCGCAGCAGCAGCAGCACGTATTTCAGCGTTACGATGATGATCAGCGCCCAGAGGATGAGCGAGAGCACGCCCACCACATCCTCGAACCGCGCCACGCCATGGGCCACATGGCCATGCGCCTTGTTGGCGGCATGCATGGCCTCGCGGAAGGCATAAAGCGGGCTGGTACCGATATCGCCGTAAACCACGCCGATAGAGCCCAGAGTGAGCGCCCAGAAGCCGGCCTTCTTGCCCGCATCATGGCCATTGCCATGACCATTACCGTTGCCATTGCCATGTGCCGCGCCGGAAGCGGAATGCTCCTGCGTAGCGACTTGGTTGGGCTTGGCGATGTCGGGAGAGGAAGTACCGGTTTGGGGAAGAACCCCATTCGCACCGGAAGACGTCATGTGGAAACCACACCATTAACCGCGCATGTCGGCGGCCGCGGCGGCGTCATTACGCCTGTTTCACTCTCCGCGCAAGAGGATTCGCATATGACCTTAGGCGAAATAACGCTCCAGCATGCCGCGATAGATTTCGGTTAAAGCGCGGATATCCGCCACCAGGGAGTTTTCATCCACCTTGTGCATGGTCTGCCCCACCAGGCCGAATTCGATCACCGGGCAATAGGCCTGGATGAAACGCGCATCCGACGTGCCGCCGGTGGTGGACAATTCCGGCGCCTTGCCGGTGATGGCTTCCACCGCCTCGGCCATCGCCTGCACGAAGGCGCCGGGCTTGGTGATGAACGGATTGGCGCTTTCCTGAAACACAACCTCCACGCGGCCATCGTCGAAGCCGCCGCCGAGCCGGCAGCAGCTTTCGATCCAGGCGCGCAATTGCGAAGCCGTATGTTCGGTGTTGTAGCGGATATTCACGGCGGCATGGGCGGCGGCGGGAATCACGTTGGTGGCGGCATTGCCCACATCCACCGTCACGATTTCCAGATTGCTCGGCTCGAAATGCGCATTGCCGCTATCCAGCCGGCGGCGTTTCAGCGCGGCCAGGATATCGATCAGGCGCGGGATCGGATTATCCGCCAGATGCGGATAGCCGACATGGCCCTGCATGCCATGCACGGTGATGCGTGCATTCAGCGAGCCGCGCCGGCCGATCTTGATCATGTCGCCCAGGCGCAGCGGATTGGTGGGTTCGCCCACCACGCAGGCATCCAGCGTCTCTTTGCGTTCGGCCAGCCAGTCCAGCACCTTGGCCGTGCCGTTGATGGCCGGGCCTTCCTCGTCGCCGGTGATGAGCAGGCTGATCGTATGCTCGAAGCCCGGACGGGCGGCCAGGAAACCCTCGGCGGCGGCCGTAAAGGCGGCAATCGCCGATTTCATATCGGCGGCGCCCCGGCCATAAAGCCGGCCGGCCTGGATTTCGGCGCCGAAGGGATCCACGCTCCAGGCCTTGGCATCGCCCACCGGCACCACATCGGTATGGCCGGCAAAGCAGAAATTGCGCCCAGCCCGGCCTAGATCGCCCTTGCCCCAGCGGGCATACAGATTGTCGATATCCGGCGTGCCTGGCGCGGAAAACCGCAAAGGATGGCAGGTGAAACCCAGGCCTTCCAGCGCCGTTTGCAGCACGCCCAGCGCGCCGGCATCGGCGGGCGTGATGCTGGGGCGGCGGATCAGGTCTTGCGCCAAGGCTACGGGGTCGATCACGGGCAGAATCTCCAACGCGAAAGGCGGCATGTAACCTCTTGATCATATAATGGTCAATGGCGGTTGCACCCCGATACGTTGACCCCGATACGTTGACCCCGATACGTTGACAGGGGGCCATGCGCCCCTTATCTGTCACCCGGGCCTTTCTGCGCCCGATTTTCCTGCCGACAATCAGAGGTATGGCATGTTCGGCGCGCTCGCCAAGAAGCTGTTTGGTTCGGCAAACGACCGCTCGGTCCGGGCCTTTTCCAAAAAAGTCCAGGCCATCAATGCCTTGGAACCGGATATCGCCAAGCTGGACGATGCCGCTTTGGCGGCTAAAACGGCGGAATTCCGGGATAGACTGGCTAAGGGCGCCGATCTGGACGACCTGTTGCCGGAAGCCTTCGCGGTGGTGCGCGAAGCCGCCAAGCGCGTGCTGGGCCAGCGCCATTACGATGTGCAGCTGATCGGCGGCATGGTGCTGCATTCGGGCAAGATCGCCGAAATGAAGACCGGCGAGGGCAAGACCCTGGTGGCCACGCTCGCCACCTACCTGAACGCGCTGCCCGGCAAGGGCGTGCATGTGGTGACGGTGAACGATTATCTGGCCCGCCGCGACGCCGAATGGATGGGCCGGGTTTACGGCTTTCTGGGCCTGACCACCGGCATCATCACCCACGGCATCGACGACGAAGAGCGCCGCGCCGCCTATGCCTGCGACATCACCTACGGCACCAACAACGAATACGGCTTCGATTACCTGCGCGACAACATGAAGTTCCAGCGCGACTCCATGGTGCAGCGGTCGTTTGCCTATGCCATCGTGGACGAAGTGGACTCGATCCTGATCGACGAGGCGCGCACCCCGCTGATCATCTCCGGCCCCTCGGAAGACACCACCGACCTTTATGTGAAGGTGAATGTGCTGATTCCGCATCTGGCGCCGGAGGATTACGAGAAGGACGAAAAGCAGCGCGCCGTCAGCTTCACCGAAACCGGCACCAGCCATATCGAGGATTTGCTGCGCGAAGCCGGCCTGCTGAAGGAAGACACCGAGCTTTACGACATCGACAATATCGCCGTGGTGCACCACGCCAACCAGGCTTTGCGCGCACACAAGCTGTTCTCCCGCGATGTGGATTACATCGTGAAGGACGACAAGGTGGTGATCATCGACGAATTCACCGGCCGCATGATGGAAGGCCGGCGCTATTCCGATGGCTTGCATCAGGCGCTGGAGGCCAAGGAAGGCGTCAGCGTGCAGACCGAGAACCAGACCCTGGCCTCGATCACCTTCCAGAATTATTTCCGCATGTATCCCAAACTGGCCGGCATGACCGGCACGGCCTCCACCGAGGCCACCGAGTTCGGCGATATCTACAAGCTGGACGTGGTGGAGATTCCCACCAACGTGCCGGTGCAGCGCAAGGACGAAGACGACGAGGTTTATCGCACCGGCGCCGAAAAATTCGAGGCGATTGCCGAACTGATCGCGCAATGCCGCGCCAAGGGCCAGCCGGTGCTGGTGGGCACGGTCTCCATCGAAAAATCCGAATTGCTGTCGGCCCTGCTCAAGCGCAAGAATGTGCAGCATGCCGTGCTGAATGCGCGGTTCCACGAGCAGGAAGCCGGCATCGTGGCCCAGGCCGGCCGTTTGGGCGCGGTGACCATCGCCACCAACATGGCCGGTCGCGGCACCGATATTCAGCTCGGCGGCAATGCCGAGATGCGCATCAAGGCGGAATGCGAGGGTCTGCAGGGCGATGCCTTCATCGCCAAGGAAGCCGCCATCCGCGCCGAAGTAGCGGCTGAAAAGGAAAAGGTTCTGGCCGCCGGCGGTCTTTACGTCGTGGGCACCGAACGCCATGAAAGCCGCCGCATCGACAACCAGCTGCGCGGCCGCTCCGGTCGCCAGGGCGATCCCGGCGGCTCGAAATTCTTCCTCTCGCTGGAAGACGACCTGCTGCGCATCTTCGGCTCCGAACGCATGGATGGCATGCTGCGCAAGCTGGGGCTGAAGGATGGCGAGGCCATCGTGCATCCCTGGATCAACAAGGCGCTGGAAAAGGCCCAGCAGAAGGTGGAAGCGCGGAATTACGAAATCCGCAAGAACCTGCTGAAATTCGACGATGTGATGAACGACCAGCGCAAGGTGGTCTACGAGCAGCGTATCGAATTGATAGGCACCGACAACGTGGCCGACACCATCACCGACATGCGCCGCGAGATCGTGGACAATCTGGTGGACAAGCATATCCCCGAGAAGGCCTATGCCGAGCAGTGGGATGCCGAGGGCCTGCAGGAAGAAGTGCGCCGCCTCTTCGCGCTGGATCTGCCGATCGTGGATTGGGCCAAGGAAGAAGGCATCGCCGACCAGGCGATCCGCGAACGGCTGCACGATATCGTGGATCGCCGCTTTGCCGAAAAGGCCGCCAATTTCGGCCCCGAGCTGATGCGCATGGTGGAGCGCAGCCTGCTGCTGCAGGTGCTCGACCAGAGCTGGAAGGAACATCTGCATCACCTGGATTTCCTGCGCCAGGCCATCGGCTTGCGTGCCTATGCGCAGAAGGATCCGCTCAACGAATACAAGCGCGAGGCTTTTGCGCTGTTCGAGCAGATGCTGGTGCGCACGCGCGAGAATGTCACCGCCATGCTGGCCCGGGTGGAAATCCGCCCCGAACAGCCGCCGCAGGGCCTATTCGCCGAACCGTCGCAGCCTTTGACGCAGGAAAGCCGCGGCGGCCCATTCGAGGATAGCAGCGGCCAGACCCTGCCGCAGGACGGCACCCTGGCAGCCCGCCCGGTCAGCTCGCACCGCGTCGACCCGGCCGATGAATCGACCTGGAAACACAGCCCGCGCAACGGCCTCTGCCCCTGCGGCTCCGGCAAGAAATACAAATACTGCCACGGCAAATAACGCGGCTTTAATCCGCCATCCTAGGGCTTGTTTAATCCGTCACCCTCGGGCCCAGGCAGCGCTCTTGGCCGAGGGTCCATGCCTGAAGCCGCATCGTTGCCCACCGATGGATGCCCGGAATAAATCCGGGCATGACGGGTGAGGCTGTGATCTCCACCCAGCGTCACCCTCGCACTTGTTGCGAGGGTCCATGCCTCAGCCAACGCAGGCGGGTGGCTTCAGATAAGCTGGCTATACAAATCTTCCCAATCGGGATTGCGCGTCTCAATGGTGCGAATCTTCCAGGCCCGGGGCCAACGCTTCATGGTCTTTTCGCGCTGAATGGCTAACCGGATATCCTCGAAGGGTTCCGCATAAACCAGCCGCTTCAAGCCATAGCGATGCGTAAAGCCCTGCACCGTGCCATCGCGATGCTCGGTGACGCGCCGCGCTAAATCGGCAGTAACCCCAATATAAAGGGTGCCGTTACACTGGTTGGTCATGATGTATACCCAACCACCGGCCATGCGCCCTCTTGATGCTGGGTAAGTTCGTCCGAGGCAAAGAACTGTGGCATGGCCATTTCAGTCCGCGCAACACCAAAACCGTCGCGCGCATATTTAGTCCGGGTTTAGTCCGGGCGTGACGATCTCTCTTGTTTTCGTCACCCTCGCACTTGTTGCGAGGGTCCATGCCCGACACGGCCCGTAAGCTGAAAGATGGACCCCCGGAATAAATCCGGGGGTGACGCTGTGGGAGATTGGGTCCATGCCTAACACAGCGCGGCGACCCAACGATGGATGCCCGGAACACGTCCGGGCATGACGGTGAAGGCCGCTAACGGATTTTCAGCTTGGCGAGCGCGGCAAACGGGCTGTCCTTGATGATCGCCTCGTCGCGTTGGCGGCGTTCCTGTTCGCGCTGGCGCTTGGCCTGGATCGCCTTGCCCGAGCGCACGAACATGTCGATCTCCGGCTCGCCAGGCGCCGGTGCACGCTTCACCGGGCGATAGCCCAACTTGATCAGCAGCAAGCGCAATTGCTCGGCACCGCAGCCGGCGAGATTCATCCATTCAACCGCCGGCGGGAAAGAGCCATCGGGGCGCGGCGTGGCGCGCTTTTCCGGCGCGGCGGCAGGCGCTGCATCGGCAACCGCTTCGGGCGCGGCTTCAGCAACATCGGCAGCAGCCGCATCGGCAATCGCTTCAGGGGCCGCTTCCAGGATCGGCGCCTCCGGGGTTGCTTCCGGAACAACGTCCGGGGCTGCTTCGTCAGGCGCGGTTTCGGCAGTGATCTCAGCCGGCGCGGCTTCCGCCGGTTTGATCGGCTGCACCGAGGCGATCACCAGCGGGCGCGGCGGATGCTTGGCATCCTGTTCGGCCTTGCGGCAGCCTTCGGCAACGCGCTGCACGATGTCCAGGCGGTAGGCGCGGTTTTCCACCCGCAGGAAACCGGCGGCCAGCCACCAGGCATCGGGGCGCGGCTCGAGGATATCCAGCGAGGTGAGGCCCGGCGGCGGCGGCGCCAGCGGGGTTTTTTCGCGCGCCACCGAAAACAGCAGGGTCTTCAATTGCGTCGGCTTGGGCTTGAGCAGCTTGGGCAGATAGATATGCATCTCGCCGAACACCACGCCCAGCTTGCGCAGCGGATGCCGGGCGGCCTGATCCAGGCTGCGCAGCAGATCGTTCACCGCTTCGCGGGTCAGCGCGCCGAATTCCATGGCGAGCTGGAAGGCCAGACCGCGCGCAGCCCCCTTCAGATCGGCATCGCGCAGGCGATACAAATCGGTCAGATGCTGGCGCAGATGGGCATCCAGCCAACCCTGCAGCCGCTCTTCCACCGCCTTGCGCAATTCGGCGTCCAACGCATCGTCGGCCAGCAGGCGCAAACGCGGCTCCAGCGCACTGGGGCCCTTCACCAGCAGCGCCAGCACGGCGCCATGGGCATGCACCGGAATTTCCTTCAGCAGGATGCCGCCTTCCGGCGACAGGCCGAAGCGATCATCCGGCAGCTTCAAAATCTCGCGCGCGCGTTCTTCCAGGGCCGGGCCGAGCGCATGATTGGCGGCGGCGCGCAGCGCACGCTCCTCCTCGCCGGTTTCATGCCCGGCCTGCCGGAACCGCAATCCTTCGATACGGCCGATGCTTTCGCCTTCAACCATGAGCGTGTCGTCCTCCGCCAAGCGTACTGTCAGGCTGCCGGGATCGTGGAGATGCCGGGCGAAGAATGCCGCCCGCCGGTCCACGAACTTTTGTGTCAGCCGCTCGTGCAGAGCGTCCGACAGCCTGTCTTCCATCGCCCTGGTGTTTTCCTGCCAATGAGCGGCGTCGTCAAGCCAGCCAGCGCGGTGTGAAATGTATGTCCAAGTACGAATATGCGCTAGTCGCGCCGAAAGCGTATCGATATCGCCGTCCACGCGGTCGATCCGGGCCAGTTGGCCGGCAACCCAGTCGCGCGGCAATTTCCCGCCATCGTCGCAGAGATGGCCATAAATCCGAGCCAGCAGGCGCACATGGCCATCGAACAGGCTTTTGCGGAAATCCGGGATGGCGCAGACCTGCCAGAGCAGGTCGATGCGATCCCTGTTGCTGGCGCGGTTACGGATTTCCTCGTCCTGCAGCAGCAGTTTCAGCGCCAGGTAATCCTCGGCATCGCGGGCGCGGATCAGGCCCTCGCGCGGCGGCGGCGCCTCCAGGCTGCGCAGCAATCGTTCCGGGCTGCGGTAATCCAGATCGTAATTGCGCCAGCGCGCGGCCGGCACCGGATCGAAACGGTGTTCCTCGATCCGCTGGATCAACTCCGGCGGAATCTCCGCCATGGCGCCGTCATGGGGATTGTTGGTGACGCCGAATGTGCCGTTGCGCATATGGCGCCCGGCGCGGCCGGCAATCTGCCCCATCTCGCCCGGCGTGAGATTGCGGATGGCATGGCCGTCGAACTTGCTGGTCTCGGCGAAGGCCATATGCTCGATATCGAGATTGAGGCCCATGCCGATGGCATCTGTCGCCACCATCACTTCCACATCGCGGTTCTGAAACAGCGCCACCTGGGCATTGCGGGCGCGCGGGCTGAGCGCACCCAGCACAACGGCCGCGCCGCCGCGCTGGCGCCGCAGCAATTCGGCAATCGCATACACATCGCCCGCCGAGAATGCCACCACGGCGGAACGCTTGGGCAGCCGCGACAATTTTTTCGGCCCGGCATATTCCAATGCCGACAAGCGCGGCCTTGCGATGAATTCCGCCGCCGGCACCAGGCGGCGGATCAAGGCCCGCATGGTATCGGCGCCGAGGAACATGGTTTCCTCGCGCCCGCGCGCATGCAGCAGGCGTTCGGTGAACACATGGCCGCGTTCGGGGTCGCCGCAAAGCTGGATTTCATCCACGCAGAGGAAATCGTAGGAGCGATCCAGCGGCATCGCCTCCACCGTGCAGACGAACCACATGGCGCGCGGCGGCACGATCTTCTCTTCGCCCGTCACCAGGGCCACGCGGTCCGGGCCTTTCAGCGCCACCGCGCGGTCATAAATCTCACGCGCCAGCAGCCGCAATGGCAGGCCGATGATGCCGCTGCGATGCGCCAGCAGGCGCTCTACGGCCAGATGGGTCTTGCCGGTATTGGTGGGGCCCAGCACGCACAGCACGCGCCCTGCCGAGGCCACCACAGGTGCCTGCATGTTCATGGCGGAGCCGCAAGCGAAATCATGGAAAACCCCATACGCACTCTCGCGGCATTTTAAAGGCCCGCCGTCGCGCCGGGAAGTGTTCTAGCGGCTGCTGGCGATGCCGTATTTGCGGGCGATTTTCGCCAAATCCCGGTCATAGGTTTTCAGCGCCAGATCATGGCGGGCGCAAATCGCCAGATGCAGGGCGTCGGGCGCGGTCAGGCCGCCATCAAAGGTTTCAAGCATGGCGCTGGCAATCGGAAACACATCGCTCTGGATTCTCACCAAGCCGGCAATCTGATTTTGCCACAGCAGAAAACTTTCCCTTGCAGTCACGGCATCGCGGCGGGTGATATCGCCGCGGCGGATTTTACGGCCAAGCACATCCAGATATTCCATCTGCACCCAGCCGCTGATCCAAAGCGCGCCGGTATCCTGCTGTTCCAGCCAGGTGATGGATTCTTCGGATTGCGCTTCGGCCAGAAACAGTGACAGCACGATATTGGTGTCGAGATAGATGGGCCGCTGCATCCGGTCGATCAGAACCGCTGTTCATTGCGCATGCGGCGCACGGCTTCAACGGCGCTTAGCGCCCCTTTGCGCTGCTTCACCAATCCCTTGCGCAAAGCCGCCACATCTACCTTGCCGGGCACCTTGGGGGCGGTGTTCTGCTGCTCTTCTGCCGCCGGCTCCGGGGTAAAGCGGATGACCGGCTTGCCATGGCGCAGGATCACGATTGTCTCGCCTTGTTGGGCGCGATCGATCAATTCGCTGAACTTGGCCTTGGCTTCGGCCACGCCGTAATTTGCCATGGGCGCCTCCGGGAAATTATGACCCTATTTATGACCATAATTATGGTCATAATTCTAGTCAGAATCAACCCCGGTCCATCGCCACGCTCTTGATGGCGGCGCAGACCTCCGCGCCCGGCGCCAGTTGCATGCGTTCGGCGGAATACCGCGTGATGCGGGCCAGCAAGGCCACGCCGTTGCAATCCAGCCGCACATCCATCGCGGTATCGCCATGGGGCAGCATTTCCACCACCCGGCCGCGCAACAGATTGAGCGCCGAACTGCCCTCGGGCGGTTGCAGAAACAGTGTTACATCGCGGGCGGGAATGCGCAGCTTCAACATGCTGCCCGCCGGCAGATCGATTTTCGGCAGCAGCAGATCCCCGGCCTGACTGCGCACGCGGCTGAGGCCATGGGCGGGCAGATGATCAACCAAGCTGCCTTCCAGCAGCGCGCCGGCATCCTCGCCGCCGCCGAGCAGCGGCAGATCCAGCCGCGCCGCCAGTTCGGCCGGCTTGCCATCGGCCTGCACCCGCCCGGCGCCCAGCAGCACCAGATGATCGGCCAGCCGCATCACCTCGGGCAAAGCATGGCTGACATAGACGATGGGAATCTTCGCCGCGTCGCGCAGGCGCTCGATATAGGGCAGGATTTCCGCTTTGCGCGCCGCATCCAACGAGGCCAGGGGTTCGTCCATCAACAGCAGGCGCGGCCGCGCCAGCAACGCCCGCCCGATCGCCACGCGTTGCTTTTCGCCGCCGGATAATTTGCCCGGCCGCCGCGCCAGCAGCGGCTCCAGCCCCAGCATGGCCACGGTTTCGTCGAAACCATCATGGCGCAGCCGCAGGCCATCGGCGAAGCGGCGGCCATACAGCAGGTTGCTGCGCACATCCAGATGGGGAAACAGCCGCGCTTCCTGAAACACATAGCCCAGGCTGCGTTTATGCGGCGGCAGGAAGATGCCTTGCGCGGTATCCACCAGCACGCGGCCGGCCACGGCGATACGGCCCTGCTGCGGCCGGCGCAGGCCGGCGATCAGATCGATCAGCGTGGTTTTGCCCGCGCCCGAACGGCCGAACAAAGCCGTGATTCCGGCGCCGCATTCAAACCGCAGGGCGAGATCGAAGGCACCCTGGCTGTGCTGGATATCCACCTGCAGACTCATCTCAACCACCCTCGATGCGTTTGGCGGCCAGACGCGACAGCCATTCGCTGAGCAGCAGCGCGCTCACCGCCAAGGCCACGCAGATCAGCACCAGGCGCAGGGCCGGACCGTCGCCATCGGGAATTTGCAGGAAGGTGTAGATCGCGGTGGGCAGGGTTTGCGTCTCGCCGGGAATATTGGAGACAAAGGTGATCGTTGCGCCGAACTCGCCCACCGCGCGCGCGAAGCTGAGCACCAGCCCGGCCAGCAGGCCCGGCAACAACAGGGGCAGGGTTACGGTGACAAACACCGCCCAGGGCGGCGCACCCAAAGTGCCGGCGGCCTGTTCCAGCTTGCGATCCACCGCTTCGAACGACAATCGCAGCGCGCGCACCAGCAGCGGAAAGCCCATCACCGCGCAGGCCAAAGCCGCGCCGGTCCAGCGGAAGGCAAACACGATGCCGAAATATTCGCTCAGCGGCGCGCCCAGCCAGCCCTTGCGGCCGAACAGCAGCAACAGCACATAACCAGTCACGACAGGCGGCAGGATCAGCGGCAGATGCACCACGGCATCCAGCACCGCCTTGCCGGGAAAATCCTTGCGCGCCAGCAGCCAGGCGATCCACAGCCCGAAAGGCAGGCTGGCGAAGGTGGCGGTGCCGGCCACCTTCAGGCTCAACAGCAGGGCCGTGGTTTCTTCCGGGCTCAGACTCAACACAAGATCAACCGAATTGCCTCGTTCAGTTGATCTTGGCCGCCGCCGGCAGCACGGTAAAGCCATGCTTGACGAAAATCGCCGTCGCCTTGGCCGAACGCAGCTTGGCCAGATAGGCTTCCGCGCCCGGATGCTTGGAAGCCGCCAGGGCGGCAGCCGGATAGATGATCGGCGGATGGGTGTTTTCGGGGAAATCGGCGATCACCTTCACCTTGGCATCGGCCGCCGCATCGGTGCGGTAAACGATACCCAGCGGGGTTTCGCCGCGCGCCACCAGGGCCAGCGCCGCACGCACGCTATCGGCTTGCGCCAGGCGGCTTTCCACGCTGGGCCAGAGTTTCAATTCGGTCAAAGCCGCCTTGGCGTATTTGCCGGCCGGCACGCTTTCCACCTGGCCCACAGCCAGCCGGCCATCCTTGCCGAGCAGGGCGGCCAGATCGGCGCCGGGCTTGAGATCGATGGCCAGCTTGCTATCGGCTGCCGCCACCAGGGAGAGCTTGTTGCCCAGCAGCGAAGACCGCGTGCCGGGCCTCACCAGCTTGCGCTCGTCGAGATAATCCATCCAGGGAATATCGGCGGAAATGAAGATATCGGCGGGCGCACCGGCCTCGACCTGCTTGGCCAGCGCAGAGGATGCGGCGAACGACACCTTGGCTGCCACGTTTTCCGCGCCATGAATCTCTTCCAGCGCGTTCTTCAGGCTGGCGGCGGCGAAAATCAGCAGATCCTGAGCCCCGGTCTGTTGGGCCTGGACGGCCTGGGGCAAGGCAAGACCGGCAACAAGCATGAAAGCAAAAAAGCGGCGGCGCAGCATATCCATCTCCGTTATGTTTCAAAAACTATAACGGCAGACCGACGGCAAGCTCAAGCGTTATAGCCTAAAAACCATATCGAATAAGCGTTACCGGGTTTTTTTCGCGCGCAGCTTGCGCAGGGCGGCGATATCCTTGGCGCAGGCGGCTTCGCTGGCGGCCAGCATGGCACGATAGCGGGCCAGCACCTCCTGGCCCAGCCTGGTCAGCTGCGCGCCGCCGCCGGCCTTGCCGCCGGTTGCGGCCGTTACCAGCGGCTCGGCGAAGTAGCCGTTCAGGGTTTCCACCAGCAGCCAGGCGCGCTTGTAACTCATGCCCAGCCGCCGCCCGCCGGCCGCAATCGACCCGGTTGCGGCGATGCCTTCCAGCAGATCGGCCTTGCCCGGCCCCAAAAACGCCTCGGCATCCAGATGCACCCGCAGGCGGAGGGCGCTGCCGGGGGTTTTGGTAAGTTTCTTCACCATGGCAATGACCGATAGAAAGCGTTAACGGGCTCGAAGCAGGTTTTGAAATCTGGCAAATCGCCGATTTCCAGTTTCATCGTATTCCATTCTTTTTGCGCATTCTGCATCAAGCCGGGTTCGATAAGGGAGCTTCTGTTGGGTGAAATATCCCTGGCCAAGCACTTCTCTCTAATTAATGCGAGCAGAGCAGCCTTATCCACATCATAGGTACGCAACAGATAATGCAGGTCGTAAATATCCTGCCGCCGCGACCGTTGTCGATGAATCTGCTGCAAATACGCCCGAAATTTCTCGGCTACGAGATCTAATAAGGAATAGACCATAATGATGCTGCCATCCATGCCCAACCGCACAGGTTGGGTAGCGCCGATCGGTTCATTGAAGCTTATATCCGCGGCTATAACGGTCGTGGCTTGGCGCTCCTGAAGTCGCCTTTCCTCCGGGCCCCCGCGTAAGGCATAGCCAAATTTGATTTCAAATGCGGGAAAGCGTTTTTCGGCAAAGCCATCTTTTCTCGGCTTGTGGGTCACGGATTGTACATTGACCAATATATCCGGCATGCCGAGCCGGATAGCGGATGTTAAAAATTGCGGCTCCAGCTCGGCTCGAAAGAAAGTCCCAGGCAGATCGGCGGCCTTGATATCCGTGGAGAAATCCAGATCGCCGGTTTGGCGCGGACTGCCATACAGCAACCCCATCAATGTACCGCCTTTGAGAAACACCCTTTCGCGCAAACCATCCGTATGTGCCATGGCATCCAGGATGATTTCCGTTGCCTGGCGTTGCAAATAAGCAACCGGGTCATCCCGGACCTTTTCCGACCATGCCTGTATATCGGCGATTTTCGGCTCAGGCATTTATGGTGATTTCCCAGCGGTGCGATCTGATGTCCTGCAGCGGATCTACCGGCGCATCCGCATCGAGGCTGCCCCAGCTTTGCGTGCTGGCAAGCTTTTGCCAATGGGTGAAAGCCGCATCCTGCAAACCCATGCGTTCTTCAAGGATGTAACCCGCCTTCACTTTTATCGCCGCTTTGCCAAGGCTCTCCACTTCCTGGATGATCTCGGACTTGAAACGCGCGGCATGTTCCCCCCAGACGGCAAGCACATGCTGCATGCCGCCGCATCTTTGCGGTTCCAGCAGCATGTCCACGAAACACCGTCCTATCGACACAATTCTGGTTCTGGTGCCGCGCAAGGTGATTGTTTGTGCCTGGCCGCTGAATTCATAAAGGGCGATCTTGCGGCCCCGAACCGTTTCGGGATGCTTGATGGCCTGAGGAAACGGAATAAGCCGTTCTTCCTGGCTTTTCTTTGCATGGGCCGGATTCGGCTTCGGCCGCGATATCTGCAAGCTTTCCGGCCTTCGGTCCGTCAAACCATAGCGCTGCATCGCGGATAGATACGAAACATGGCATGTGGGATCGACGAGGCAGCAAATCTCGTCAGCCGGGGCATCCGATACCGAAAGCACCCGGAAGGCCAGCCCGCGATAATCCGGATCGTTTGCTATGATCCGCGCGGCCAGTAGTGCTTTTCTGAAGCGCGTATATTCCGCCTGGCTCATTTGCGGGCCACGCAGATAAAGCCCTTCGCGATTTTCAAACAGATTGGCTATCAATCCATAAAGCATATGCCGCGAAACAATCGGCAAGCGCATTTTTGCAAGCTGTTCGGCTATACTCTGCGCCGCCCGGCTCAGGCTCGATGACCGAATTCTCTGCGGACGCTGCATAGGATGTTCTTCAGATGATTTTATATATGGACGTATATATCCTGTAAACGTCTCTGACGTTTACAGGATATATACGTCCAATGTCAATGCTTTTCTGTTAATTCCTAATTTTCGATTTGTGCCGTCCTTCCAAGAGAAGTCTTGCCGTACCGGCAAGCAAAAAACAACAACAAGACTCGCACAACCCACCCCCATTTGACACTGGGCCAAACCGGCGCATACTGGCTGTTGCAATGCAAAATAATGTCGGGTGGGGCCGATTATGACCGAGAAGACCGTTCAATTTCCAGACGCCAGTTTTCCTGAGGCCTGGGCAAAGCTGGCCGCCAGGGAATTGGGCGACAAGCCGCTTTCGCAACTTATTTGGGAAACCCCCGAAGGCATCGCGGTGAAGCCGCTTTATACGGCGGCCGATCTGGAGGGCATGGAGGCCACCGGCCTGCCCGGCCAGGCGCCCTTCACCCGCGGCGTGCGCGCCACCATGTATGCCAATCGGCCCTGGACCATCCGGCAATATGCCGGCTTTTCCACCGCCGAGGAATCCAACGCCTTCTATCGCAAAAATCTCGCCGCCGGCCAGCAGGGTGTGAGCGTGGCCTTCGATCTCGCCACCCATCGCGGTTACGACAGCGACCATCCCCGCGTGGTGGGCGATGTGGGCAAGGCCGGCGTGGCGATTGATTCCGTCGAGGACATGAAAATCCTGTTCGACGGCATCCCGCTCGACAAGATGAGCGTGTCGATGACCATGAACGGCGCCGTGCTGCCGGTGCTGGCCTGTTATATCGTGGCCGCCGAGGAACAGGGCGTTTCGCCGGACAAACTTTCGGGCACCATTCAGAATGACATTCTGAAGGAATTCATGGTGCGCAACACCTATATCTATCCGCCCGCGCCCAGCATGCGCATCATCGCCGACATCATCGGCTATACCGCGCAGAATATGCCGAAATTCAATTCGATCTCGATTTCCGGCTATCATATGCAGGAAGCCGGCGCCACCGCCGTGCAGGAGCTGGCCTTCACGCTCGCCGATGGTTTGGAATATGTGCGCACCGCCATCAATAGCGGCCTGGATGTGGATGCCTTTGCCGGCCGCCTGAGTTTCTTCTTCGCCATCGGCATGAACTTCTTCATGGAAGTGGCCAAGCTGCGCGCCGCGCGCCTGCTCTGGCATCGCATCATGAAAGAGTTCAATCCGAAGAAGCCGGGCTCGCTGATGCTGCGCACCCATTGCCAGACTTCGGGCGTTTCGCTGACCGAGCAGGATCCCTATAACAACGTGGTGCGCACCGCCGTGGAGGCGCTTGCCGCCGTGCTGGGCGGCACGCAATCGCTGCATACCAATGCGCTGGACGAAGCCATCGCGCTGCCCACCGAATTCTCCGCCCGCATCGCGCGCAACACGCAGCTCATCATCCAGGAAGAGACCTACGTGACCAAGGTGGTCGATCCGCTGGCGGGTTCGTATTACGTGGAGGCGCTGACCCATGCGCTGGCCGAACATGCCTGGGCGTTGATCCAGGAAGTGGAATCCATGGGCGGCATGACCAAGGCGGTGGAAAGCGGCATGCCCAAGCTGCGCATCGAGGAAGCCGCCGCGCGCCGCCAGGCCCGGGTGGATAAGGGCGAGGATGTGATCGTGGGCGTGAACAAGTATCGCGCCCCCACGCAGGATGTGCCCGATCTGCTGGAAGTGGACAATACCCGCGTGCGCGAACAGCAGGTGGCGCGCCTCAGCACCATCCGCAACACACGCGACAAGGCCAAGGCGGACGCCGCCATCAAGGCTTTGGAAGACGGCGCCGCCGGCAATGCCAATCTGCTGGCGCTCTGCGTGGACGCGGCGCGGGCGCGCGTGACCGTTGGTGAAATGTCGGATGCCATGGAGCGCGTGTTCAGCCGCCATCAGGCCACCATCCGCTCGATCAGCGGCGTGTATGGCGCGGCCTATGAAGGCGATGAAGGCTTTCAGCGCATCCAACGCGAGATCGAGGCCTTCGCCGCCGAGGAAGGCCGCCGGCCGCGCATGCTGGTGCTGAAACTGGGCCAGGACGGCCATGATCGCGGCGCCAAGGTGGTGGCCACCGCCTATGCCGATCTGGGCTTCGACGTGGACGTGGGCCCGTTGTTCCAGACGCCCGAGGAAGGCGCCCGCGATGCCATCGACAACGACGTGCATGTGGTGGGCGTATCCAGCCTCGCCGCCGGGCATAAGACCCTGGTGCCGGCGCTGATCAAGGCGTTGCGCGACCAGGGCGCCGACGACATCATCGTGATCTGCGGCGGCGTGATTCCACCGCAGGATTACGATTACCTGCGCAATGCCGGCGTGGCGGCGATCTTCGGCCCGGGTACCAATATTCCGGCCTCGGCGGCGGAAATCATGCGCCTGGTGCGCGACCGCCGCAGCAAGACGCAGGCGGCGTAATTTCGCAGGCAATCCCCTCGCCTGTGTTGCGAGGGTCCATGCCCGATATTCTTTGTTTTCCGTCACCCTCGGATTTATTCCGAGGATCCATGCCGGACATAGCGTGGATGCCCAACGATGGATGCCCGGAACAAGCCCGGGCATGACGGATGGGGCTGAGATTTCCACCCACCGTCACCCTCGCACTTGTTGCGAGGGTCCATGCCAGAAACAACCCGTAAGCTGAAAGATGGACCACCGGAATAAATCCGGTGGTGACGCTGTGGGAGATTGGGTCCATGCCGGACACAGCGTGGGTGCCCAACGATGGATGCCCGGAACAAGCCCGGGCATGACGGATGGGGCTGAGATTTCCACCCACCGTCACCCTCGCACTTGTTGCGAGGGTCTATGCCTGATGCAACATAAATGCTGAAAGATGGACCACCGGAACAAGTCCGGGCATGACGACCTCTCTCGTTTCCATCACCCCTTGCGCTTCAGTACCTGCATGCCCATATTGATGGCATGAACCGCGCCGGCCTCATTGCGTCTTTCTGCCGAGCCAGCCGCCTGCATGCAGGCCGCTAGGCCCCGGACACGCACGCGCGATTTTCGCGCTCTGCCCCGGGGCTAAATCTTAAAAATCCCATCCTTTCGATTTTTCATGCAGCGCATGCTGCCTGAGCCCAAATTACCGGAGTATTGCCATGAGCTTTTTACATCCCCGCCCCGCCATCATCGTTACCGAGCCGGATTTCGAGCGGCTATTC
Source organism: Ferrovibrio sp. (assembly GCF_019636075.1). Lineage (GTDB taxonomy): Bacteria > Pseudomonadota > Alphaproteobacteria > Ferrovibrionales > Ferrovibrionaceae > Ferrovibrio. The sequence continues at coordinate 91,637 of NZ_JAHBYG010000004.1, read as the reverse complement.
GCCCTGGCGCAGAGCCTGAAGCCGCGCCAGCCCAATGTGGCCGACATGCTGGATAGCGAACTCAACCGCGCCAGCCTGGTGCCGCCGCAATCGGTGCCGGCCGACGTGGCCACCATGGGCAGCCATCTGGTGTTCGGCTACGAGCATAGCCGCAAGCCGCATTGGCTGAGCCTGGTCTGGCCCGACGAAGCCGATCTGGAATCGGCCAAGATATCGGTGGGCACGCCGGTGGGCGCGGCGTTGATCGGCCTGCGCGAAGGCCAGAGCATCGCCTGGTCGATGCCCAGCGGCCAGCGCCGCGCCATCACCCTGCACAAGGTGGCCTATCAGCCCGAGCGCGAGGGGCGTTACGATGTTTGATCGCTTGGGTTAGACTGCGCCGGATTCACCCCAGGCCCGGAGCCATCTGCCATGTCGATCACCACCCTGCCGCTTTATGCCGCGCCGCTTTATGCCGCCTTGTGCGGATTGCTGCTGCTTGTGCTGTCTGTGCGCGTTGTGCTGCTGCGCAATAAATACAAGGTAGGGATCGGCGATGGCGGCCATGGCGAGTTGAACCGCGCCGTCCGCGTGCAGGCGAATTTCGTGGAATACGTGCCGCTCACGCTGCTGCTGCTGGCGTTGCTGGAATTGGCCGGCGCGCCCGCCTTGGCGCTGCATGGGCTGGGTGCGGCTCTGGTGCTGAGCCGTCTGGCCCATGCCATCGGCTATAGCCAGAGCGCCGGGGCTTCGGCCGGCCGGGCGGCGGGTGTGCTGCTCACCTTCCTGGTGTTGTTGATCGCCAGCGCCTGGCTGCTCTATCTGGCCATCACGTGATGGTTTCATAAAACTGCAATATTTCGCGCGATTGCCGCTGGCCATGGCGGCGGGTTAGACTTCGCCGCCATGCCAGCCGATGCCGAAGCACCTGCCCTCAGCGCCGATCCGGCGCTGTTTCTGCGTTTGGCAAGCATTGGCAAGAAAGCGGCAGCCGATCTTCAGGCCCTGAAAACCAGTCCTGTTCTGAAAACCAGGCCTGTTCTGAAAACCAAGCCCGGCCTGAAAACCAAGCCCGGCCTGAAAACCGGTAAAGCCCGGCGCTGGCGCAAACGCAGCCATGTGCTGCGGCTGCTGGATACCGCCGAGGGCAATCTGCGCCAGGCCGGCTGGCTTTGCGCCGCCATCGACGACACACCGCTGTTGCTGCCCTTGCTGCCGGCCTTGCCCGATCCGCCAATGATCGAGGATCTGGGCGCATTGCAAATCCTGGCACGCGGCACCTTGATCAGCGAATCTTGCAGCCTGCCGGATTCCGCCAGCCCGCAGCCGCATGCCATCACCCTGCATGCGATCACCCTGGAGGGCCGGCAGTATCACGCCGTGCAGATCGACGGCCCGCGCACAAACAGCCTCGGGCTGGCGACGCAGCTTACCGAAACCTGCATGTTGTATTGGGATGGCGCGCATCCGCTGGTGCAATTGGCGCAGCAGCTTGGCCTGGTGCCGAACAAGCCGCTCTGGGCCAACCAGATTCCGCTGGCGCTGCCGCAGCCGGAAAACCTGCACGAACTGGATGCGCTGAGCGCCTGTTGCGCCATGCTGCGCCATGCGCTGGCGCAGGTTGATGGCAACATAAGCTGCCTGCTGGCGGCGCAAGACAGCGAAGGCGTGCATCAGATGCGCGTGGCGCTGCGGCGCCTGCGTTCGGTGCTGGCGCTGCATCGCGGCCTGCTGCCGGCCGATGCCGTGCAGACCGTCCGCGCCGAACTGGCCTGGCTGAACGCACCGCTGGGCCGCCGCCGCGACCTTGACGTATTCGTGGAGGAAACCCTGGCGCCGCTGCGCCGGGCGCTGCCCGATCTGCAGGGGCTGCACGATCTGGCGATCCATCTGGATGAAAAACGCGCCGCCGCGCAGCAGGCCCTGCTATCGGCTTTCCGTAGCCCGCGCTTCACCCGCCTGCGCCTGGCGCTGGAGGCGTTATGCCACCAGCCGCCCGCAACCGAACCGCCGCCCGCCCTGCAGCATGCCGCCCTGCTGCTGCAACGCCGCCGCCGCAAATTGAAAAAGCTCGGTCGCCGCCTGGGCGAATGCAGCGAAGCCGAATTGCATGAATTGCGCATCCTGGCCAAGAAGCTGCGTTACGCCGTGGAATTCTACCGGCCGCTTTTCAAGGGCAGGAGCAAATCCGCCCGCCGCCATGCCCAGGGCCTGGCCCGCCTGCAGGATGCGCTGGGCGCGCTGAACGACGCCGCGGTGGGGGCGCAATTGCTGCGTAACCTGCTGGGCATGCCGGCGGAAGACCCCGTGGCGGCGGCCATCGCCGGCTGGTTCGCCGCCCGCCAGCATGGCCAGCTGGCCGGCCTGCCCGCCGCCTGGGAAGCCTATGCCGAGCTGAAGCCGTTCTGGAAAGCCGCCCTGCCCCCTGAATAACTGGCACCGGAATAACGGCACTGGAATAACTGGCGCCACCCCCAAAAGAACAATAAGCGAATAATATTGCCTGGCCGGCGCTATATTGTCGCAATATTACAGCCTGCAACAGCTTTGCTCCCCCCAATTTTGTTCCATCCCGTAATAACACTTCACGCCTAAAGGTGGAGCAGCCTGGCGAATCGGATTTCGGCCAGTTTTGTAACTGGCTATGGTAAATTGAAATAAACCATGCAAATTCTGTCACTTAGGCGTTTTTGCCGGGCAAAACTTGCCGCTGCAAGCATACCCGTTTTGGTTAAAGCTGTTAACCTATTGGCAATTTCTCTTAAACAGTCAAATACTTAAGTATATTTTCCTATATTGGCATGGCTTTTGCTCCTGCGGCTGCCGAGACAACCCATCGGAACCAGGAGCCCACCATGTCGATCTCTGCCGCCCTGCAAAGCGCGATTTCCGGCCTCAACGGCCAGGCCACCGCCATCGGCTATATTTCCGACAACGTCGCCAATGCCAGCACGCCCGGCTACAAGAAGGTGGAATCGCGCTTTTCCACGCTGGTGACGCAATCCAGCGCCCAGGCGAACACCCATTCGCCCGGCGGCGTGCAGAACCGTCCGTTCTTCGCCAACAACGCCCAGGGCGCCATCGCGCAGGTGAGTTCCACTACCTCGGTGGCGGTTTCCGGCGACGGCTTCATCCCGGTATCGCGCGCCATCGGCATCGACCCCACCACCGGCAACACGATTTTCGAGGATACGTCGTATTACACGCGGCTGGGCGATTTCACGCAGAACTCGGCCGGCTATCTGGTCAATTCCTCAGGCTATTACCTGCAGGGCTGGACGGTGGACCCCACCACCGGCGTGGTGGATACCTCGGCCACCAGCGAGGTGCGGGTATCCGATCTGCTGGATGCGCCGGTGGCCACCAGCAATATCGAATATTCCGCCATCCTGCCGGCCAATGCCCTGGATACCAGCGGCAACCTGCCGGCCACCCTGGCGGCCAATTCGATCCAGGTTTACGACGCGCTGGGCAATGCCCGCACCTTGGATCTGACCTGGACCCGCAACGCCGCCAATGAATGGGAAGTCACCATCTCCACGGTGGACGATACCGGCGCCACGCAGACTTTCGGCCCGGCCAGCCTCACCTTCGGCAGCCTGGGCAATGCCGGCACCATCGGCGCCATCACCGGCGGCGGCGGCCTGACCGCACCCGGCAGCCAGGCCGCCGGCGACGATGCCGCGCTGAGTTTCAATGTGGATTTCTTCGGCGATGGCAGCAGCCAGGCGATCAACCTCGATCTCGGCAGCTTCAATTCCACCAATGGCACCACGCAATTCGGCGGCACCACGCTGAGCCTGAACGATATCGCGCAGAACGGCGTGCCGCGCGGCAATTTCAAAAGCCTGGCGATCGACGAAAACGGTTTCGTCTCGGTCACCTTCGACAATGGCAATGTGAAGAAGTTCTTCCAGATTCCGCTGGCCAAGTTCCGCGATCCCACCGAACTCGACCGCGTGGACGGCAATGCCTTCGCCGCCACCCCGGGCTCGGGCACCGCCGTGCTCAACACCGCTGGCTCCAGCGGCCTGGGCAGCCTGGTCTCCGCCGCCATCGAACAATCCAACGTGGATATCGCGGAAGAGTTTTCCAAGATGATCGTGGCGCAGCGGGCCTATTCGGCCAATGCACGCATGATCACGGTGGCCGACGAGCTGCTGCAGGAAACCATCAACATCCGCCGCTAAAGCCGCGCAAGCAGGAGGCATAAACCATGTCGCTCTCGGCCGCACTCAGCACTGCCACATCCGGGCTGTCCAGCTTGCAGACCCAGAGCGCCATTCTCTCGGGCAATGTCTCCAACGCGCAGAATGCCGATTATTCGCGGCGCTATGCCACGCTCACCACCCAGGCGGTGAACGGCCTGCCGATGGCCGGCCGGGTAAGCAGCATCCTGCGGGTTTCCGACAGCATGCTGAGCCAGAGCTATTACAGTTCGGTATCCGGCCTCGGCCTGGCCGATGCGCAACTGGCCAACATGAACAAGCTGGCCGGCCTGCTGGGCGCTTCCGAGAGCAGCAGCGACCAGACCGCGCTGGGCCAGGCGCTCAGCCAGTTCGAGCAGGCCTGGAAGGATCTGGAAGCCACGCCGGAATCCGCCGACCTGAAAGCCCAGGTGATCAATCGCGGCAAACAGATGCTGAGCGAAATCGCGCGGCTGGCGGCGCAGGAAAACAGCCTGCGCCTGGCATCGCAAGACAGCATCCAGTCCGGCCTGACCGGCATCAACGATGCCGCCGCCCGCATCGCATCGCTGAACAGCCAGATCGTGGCGCAGCAGAATGCCGGCCAGAGCGTGGCCGATCTGCAGGATCTGCGCGATGCCGAACTGGCCAAGATCGCCGCACAGACCGATATCAAGGTGCTGGTGGACGATCGCGGGGCGATGAGCGTGTATTCCGCCAATGGCGTGCAGATCGTGGCCGGCACCCAGGCGCAGACATTCCGCTACGATGCCGATAGCAACACGATCCTGAATGCTGGCCCGGGCAATGGCGGCAGCGATGTAACCGCCGGCCTGGCCGGGGGCGCATTGCAGGGTCAGCTGGATTTCCTGGATACCAGCGCGGCCGCGCTTGCCAGCAGCGACCCCAATCGCGCCGGCCTGGCCAAGATGATGAACCAGCTGGATGCGCTGGCGCAAAACATCATGGATGTGGTGAATGCCGCCTATGACGATCCCGACACCGCCGATGCCGAGGTGTTTTTCGAGGTCGATCCCACCGCGCCGGCCGATGCACGGATTGCCAGCTCGCTGATCGTTGCCGCCACCGCCGACGACCTGCTGACCGGCCGCGCCGGCGCCGTGCAGCAGGCCATGGCCACCACGCAGATCACCGCCGATGCCAGCAATCCCGCCAGCGCCCCCAACGGCTTGCGCTTAAGCAGCACCACGCTGAGCGGCCTGGTCAGCGGCATCCTGTCGTATCACGCCCGCGCCGCCAGCGAAGCCACCACCGATCAGGCCGCGGCCAGCAGCCTGAAATCCACCGTGGAGATCAAGCTGCAGGATACCAAGGGCGTGGATATCGATACCGAACTGGCGCAGCTGCAATTGCTGCAAAACAATTATGCCGCGCTGGCCAATGTGCTGAACAGCATCATCAGCATGTACGACGAACTGATGAGCATCGGAAGGTAATCACCATGGCTGTCACCGGCACCACGCAACTGGCGCGCAACCTGGCCGCCACCCAGATCATCAAGCAGCTCAACAGCCAGCTCAACACCCAGAATGCGCAGCTTTCCTCGGGCCTGAAAAGCAACGGCCTGGTGGGCGTGGCATCCCAGGCGCAGGAACTCGGCTGGCTGAAGAACCAGCTTTCCGCCTCCAGCGCCTATCAGAGCGGCACCACCACGGTGCAGAACCGCGTATCGCTCTACACCGTGAGCATGGAGCGCATCATCGACATCGCCACCGAGGCGATGGACCTGATGATCAAGAACCGCGACACCACCTTTGCCGCCACCTCCGCCCCCGCCAGCCAGGCCAATGCACTGCTGGATCAGATCGGTTCGGCGCTGCTGGTGAAGGATGGCGACCGCTATCTGTTTTCCGGCGGCAATTACGGCGATGCGCCGATCAGCGGCCAGCTTTCCTCGATCCCCACGCAATATGCCGCCGGTGCCGTGCCGGGCGATACGGGCTACGACGATCCGCTCAGCGTGGCCACCGATGCCGCCAGCAGCCCGCAGCCGCCCTATCTGAACAGCGCGGCCGCATCGCAGGATAATTTCTACGACACCGACGGCATCGCGCTGTATGTGGACGACAACGAGCGCGTGAGCTACGGCATCGCCGCCACCGATCCCGGCATCCAGCAGGTGATCGACGCGCTGGTGCGCTTCCGCGATGCCACCGCCGATATCTCCGGCGATCCGGCGAATTACCAGACCCGGGTGGACGACGCGCTGAAGCAACTGCGCACATCCATCACCTCGCTGCAAACCACCGCATCGGAGAATGGCTATGTGCAGCAGCGCCTCACCGAGGTGCAGAGCCGCCATGCCAGCAACACCGACCTGCTGAAAAAGCGTATCGCCGGCATCCAGGAAGCCGATGTGGCGGAAGTGTCGGTGAATATCAAAAGCCTGCAGGCATCCCTGGAAGCCACCTATGCGGTGCTGTCCGACAGCTTCTCGCTTTCGCTCGTCAATTATCTGAAATAAGGAGCCGCGCCATGACCACGATTTCCTCCAGCACCAGCACCGCCAGCACCAGCACGTCTTCCACCAGCACGGCGAGCAATACGCTCACCGCCGATATGGAGACCTTCCTCAAACTGCTCACCACGCAGTTGAAGAACCAGGATCCCACCGATCCGATGGACCCGAAGGAATTCACCTCGCAGCTGGTGCAGTTCTCCCAGGTGGAGCAGCAGATTCAGCAGACCGGCAAACTGGAAGAAATCCTCGCAGCCCTGACCAGCGGCAAGGCCTCCGATGCCCTGGCCTATATCGGCCAGGAGGTGCAGGCGCCGGGCGACACCACTTACCTGGAAGACGGCGTGGCCAGCTGGTCTTACGGCGTGCCCAGCGGCGCCTCCAGCGTCACCCTCAATGTCTACGATTCCAGCGGCAGCCTAGTCTACACCACCACCGGCGATGCCAGCAGCGGCCGCCATGATTTCGACTGGGACGGCAGCAACAGCGATGGCGGCACCGAAAGCGATGGCGGCCTCTACACCCTGGAAGTGGTGGCCAAGGACAGCAGCGGCACCGCGCTGACCACCGACACCCTGGTGCGCGGCGTGGTGGACGCGGTGGAAACCATCAATGGCAGCACCTATCTGGTGGTGGGCCAGCTCGCCATCGACCCCGACGACGTGGTGCTGGCCCGCAAGCCGACCTGACCGGCCGGGCCGGGGCGGCACTCCTGGCCTTCCGCCCCAACCGTCACCCTCGGGCCCAGGCAGCACTCCTGGCCGAGGGGCCATGCCCGACACTATTTTAGTCCGTCACCCTCGGACCCAGGCAGCACTCCTGGCCGAGGGTCCATGCCCAACGCAGCATAGCCGCTGAAAGATGGACCCCCGGAATAAATCCGGGGGTGACGCTGTGGGAGATTGGGTCCATGCCTGGTTCTTCTTCTTTCGTCGCCCCCCAGGCCCAGCCCCTCAGGCGGTCAATCCGAAGCATTGGCTGCGGCGCCGGATCGGGTATAGTGCGGCGCAACGCAACACCCCCTGTGACCATGCCCCGGCGCGGAGTTTTCCCCATGTCGCATTCTGCCTTGCATAACAAGCTTGTCGTGGTTTTCGGCGGTTCCGGCTTTGTCGGCCGGTATATCGTCAAGCGGCTGGTGGAGCAGGGGGCGCGCGTGCGGGTGGCGATCCGCCGGCCGGATCAGGGGCTGTTTCTCAAGCCGATGGGCCAGGTTGGCCAGGTGCAGATCGTGCAGGCCAATGTGCGGGTGCCGGTTTCGGTGGCCAATGCGCTGAAAGGCGCCGATTACGCCTATAATTGCGTGGGCATCCTGGCCGAGGGCGGGCCGCAGCGTTTCAACGCCGTGCAGGCTTTCGGCGCCGAAGTGATTGCCAAATGCGCCAAGGAAGCCGGGGTGAAGCAGCTTGTGCATCTCTCGGCGATCGGCGCCGATGCGGAAAGCCCCTCCAAATACGCCCAGACCAAGGCGGCCGGCGAGGCCGGCATCCGCAAGCATATGCCGGGCGCCGTGATCCTGCGTCCCAGCGTGATTTTCGGGCCCGAGGACGACTTCTTCAACCGCTTTGCCGCCATGGCCGGTTTCGTGCCGGCGCTGCCGCTGATCGATGGCGGACAGACCAAATTCCAGCCGGTCTATGTGGGCGATGTGGCCGAGGCCGCCCTGCGCGCGCTGACCCTGGACAGCGCCGCCGGCAAGACCTTCGAGCTGGGCGGGCCGAAAGTGTACAGCTTCGCCGAATTGATGCGGCTGACCCTGGATACGATCCAGAAGAAGCGCCTGCTGCTGCCGGTGCCGGGTGCGCTGCTGAAGCCGCTGGCTTGGGTGTTCGAAATCCTGCCGCTGCCGTTCAAGGCGCCGATCACCCGTGACCAGATCACCCTGCTGGGGTCTGACAATGTGGCGACCGCGGGCGCCCCGGGCTTTGCCGATCTGGGCATCGCGCCGCGCCCGGCCGAGGGCCTGATCGACACCTGGCTGATCCGCTTCCGCCGCGGCGGCGGCAAATTCGAGCCGCGTTTCAGCTGATCCGCCGCCCCCCGCTTTTTTCCGCTATACTGGCGCGAAAGAACGGCGGGAGGCCCCATGATCGCCATCATCTTTGAAGTGACCCCGGCCGATGGCCGGCGCGATGCCTATCTGGATATCGCCGCCAGGCTGCGCGGCGAGCTGGAGCAGATCGACGGCTTCATTTCCGTGGAGCGGTTTCAGAGCATCACCAATCCCGGCAAGATGCTGTCGATCTCGTTTTTCCGCGACGAGCAGGCCGTGCAGCAATGGCGCAACCTGTCGGTTCATCGTGCCGCGCAACAAGCCGGGCGCGGCGGCATTTTCGCCGATTACCGTTTGCGGGTGGCCCAGGTGCTGCGCGATTACGGCCTCAACGACCGCGCCCAGGCGCCCGACGACAGCCGCGCGGTTCACCATGATGCGAGGTCTGAAAGCTGAGCCATGACGCCCGTGGCGGAGCGGCGCTTCGATCTGGATTGGCTGCGCATCATCGCGTTCGGCCTGCTGATTTTCTACCATATCGGCATGTTCTTCGTGACCTGGGATTGGCATGTGAAAAGCCGCCATGCCGGGCCGCTGATCGAACCGCTGATGCTGCTCAGCAATCCCTGGCGGCTGAGCCTGCTGTTTCTGATTGCCGGCGTGGCCACGCGCTTCATGGCCGACAAGGCCGGGCCGAGCATGCGCGCCCTGATCGGCCAACGCAGCAGGCGCCTGCTGCTGCCGCTGGTTTTCGGCATGCTGGTGATCGTGCCGCCGCAGACTTATTGCGAGATCGTGGAGAAGCTGGGCTATGCCGGCTCCTGGCTGGATTTCTATATCGCCTATCTGAGCTTTTACGATGGCTGGCGGCCGGGCGGGCAGCCCTTGCTGGTGCCGACCTGGAATCACCTGTGGTTCGTGCCCTATCTGTGGGCCTATACGATGCTGGTGCTGCTGGCGCGCACTGCGCTGCCCGGCGGCATCTGGCCGGCCATGGAGGCCGGACTGGCCGGGTGGCTGCGTGGCTGGCGCCTGCTGCTGCTGCCCTGGCTGCTGCTGGCCGGGCTGCGGATCTGGCTGCGGCCGATCTTCGGCCAAAGCCATGCCCTGGTGGATGACTGGTATCTGCATGCCGCCTATGGCGGGCTGTTCCTGTTCGGCTTCCTGATCGCCCGGCAGCCGGCTATATGGGCCGGCATCCGCGCCCTGCGCTGGCCGGCCCTGGGGCTGGGCCTGGCGGGTTATGGCGGGCTGCTGCTCTGGCGGTTCGGGTGGCAGCCGGCGGCATTGGTGCCGCTGCGCGATGCCGCCTGGGCGTTGCAGCAATGGGGCCTGATCCTGGCCCTGCTGGGCTTTGCGCAGATCTGGCTGAACCATGACGGCCCGGCCCGGCGCTATCTCACCGAGGCGGTGTTTCCCTTCTATATCCTGCACCAGACCGTGATCGTGCTGGTGGGCCATGGCCTGCGCGATGCCGGGCTGTCCGCCCTGGCCGAGATGGCGGTGATCCTGGGCGCCACTGCCCTGGCCTGCTGGCTTGGCTTTGCTCTGGTGCGGCGGTTGCCCTGGCTCCGCCCATTTTTTGGCCTCAGAGCCGCATCACCCCGTTAATGTATTGAAATTCAAGACGAATAATAGGACCGAAACGGAACTATATACCGCCCACAACACCCTGCCCGCGTGCTGATGCCGGTTGGGCTGCGCGTATCGGATTCATTAATAGGTCAGTAATATTGTCCTATTGGTGATTTTTTGCTTGCAGAAGACTCGGTTGGATAATAAAAGCAGGGCCAGACCGGCCTGCAGCGGCATAACCCTGCGCGCCGGGCGTTGCCTGCCCCCAGCCCCCTGCACGTCTTACCTTCGCCCCCTGCACGTCTTGCTTTCGCCCCAGGAGCATCCGGCCATGGCCGAGAAAATGTTGAAATTCGTGTCTCTGGCCCAGTCGATGCCCGACAAGCGTGCAGCCGCCGAGCGCGCCCAGGATTTCGACGAGATCTACCGGGAATTCGCCGCCGAGAAGGCCGGCCAGCAGGCCTCGCGCTGTTCGCAATGCGGCGTGCCGTTCTGTCAGGTTCACTGCCCCTTGCACAACAATATCCCCGACTGGCTGCGCATGACCGCCGAGGGCCGGCTGGAAGAGGCCTACGAGCTGTCGTCGGCCACCAACTCGATGCCGGAAATCTGCGGCCGCATCTGCCCGCAGGACCGTCTGTGCGAAGGCAATTGCGTGATCGAGCAATCCGGCCATGGCACCGTCACCATCGGCTCGATCGAGAAATACATCACCGAAACCGCCTTCACCAATGGCTGGGTGAAGGCGCCCAAGCCGCTGCATGGCGAGCGCCCGCAATCGGTGGGCATCATCGGCGCCGGCCCGGCCGGCCTGGCGGCTGCCGACAAGCTGCGCCGCCTGGGCTATGCCGTGCATGTGTATGACCGCTACGACCGCCCGGGCGGCCTGCTGATCTATGGCATCCCGAATTTCAAGCTGGAAAAGAGCGTGGTGGAGCGCCGCTCGGCTTTGCTGCGCGAGGCCGGCGTGGTGTTCCATCTGAATTTCGAGGTCGGCCGCGATGCCAGCCTGGACGATCTGCGCAAGAAGCATGACGCGATCCTGATCGCCACCGGGGTGTATAAGGCGCGCGATATCCAGGCGCCCGGCGTAGGCTTGAGCAATATCGTGCCGGCGATGACCTACCTGACCGCCAGCAACAAGCATGGCCTGGGCGATGCGGTGCCGGATTTCGAGAGCGGCGCGCTGGATGCCAAGGGCAAGCGCGTGGTGGTGATCGGCGGCGGCGATACCGCGATGGATTGCGTGCGCACCGCCATCCGCCAGGGCGCGGCCGCCGTGCATTGCCTGTATCGCCGCGACAAGGCCAACATGCCGGGCTCGATGCGCGAAGTGAAGAATGCCGAGGAAGAGGGCGTGGAATTCTCCTGGCAGACCCTGCCGCGCGCCTTCCATGGCGAGGGCAATGTTTCCGCCGTGCGCGTGGGCAGGATGAAGCTGGGCCCGGTGGATGCCTCGGGCCGCCAGAGCCCGGTGGAGATCGAAGGCGCCGATTACGACCAGCCCGCCGATATCGTGGTGAAGGCCTTGGGCTTCGACCCGGAAGATCTGCCGGCAGGCTTCAAGGCACCGAATCTGGAAGTCACCCGCTGGGGCACGGTGAAGGCCAATGCCCGCAGCCATGCCACGTCGATCCCGGGCGTTTATGCCGCCGGCGACATCGTGCGCGGCGCCTCGCTGGTGGTGTGGGCGGTGCGCGATGGCCGCGAGGCCGCGGATTCGATCCATCGTTATATCCAGGCCAAGGCGGCACCCTCTGCCGCCGCCGCCGAGTGAGTGAAGGGAGCCAGCCATGACCGATCAATACGTCTCCCGCTATCAAGCCGAAGCCGCCAAGCTGGCGGCCGAGGGCATGTACGATCCCACCGACGAGCGCGATGCCTGCGGCGTCGGCCTGGTCTGTTCGCTGGATGGCCAGCCGCGCCGCGATGTGGTGGTGGCCGGCATCAAGGCGCTGAAGGCGGTATGGCATCGCGGCGCCGTGGATGCCGATGGCAAGACCGGCGACGGCGCCGGCATCCATGTGCAGATCCCGCAGGATTTCTTCCGCGAGCATGTGCGCCGCACCGGCTTCGAGCCGGGCGAGGGCAAGCTGGGCCTGGGCCAGGTTTTCCTGCCCAAGACCGACCTGGCGGCACAGGAAACCTGCCGCACCATCGTGGAGACCGCGATCCTGGATTTCGGCCATGGCATCTATGGCTGGCGCCAGGTGCCGGTGGATGCCACCATCATCGGCGAAAAGGCCAATGCCACGCGGCCCGAGATCGAGCAGGTGCTGATCGAGAACCGCTTGGGCCATGACGACGCGGCTTTCGAGCGCGAGCTGTTCCTGATCCGCCGCCGCATCGAGAAAGCCGTGCTGGCCGCGCATATCACCGAATTCTATATCTGCTCGATGAGCTGCCGCAGCGTGATCTACAAGGGCATGTTCCTGGCCGAGCAGCTCGACAATTTCTATCCCGACCTGAAGGACGAACGCTTCGTCTCGATGTTCGCCATCTATCACCAGCGCTATTCCACCAATACCTTCCCCACCTGGAAGCTGGCGCAGCCGTTCCGCATGCTTGCCCATAACGGCGAGATCAACACCGTGCGCGGCAATATCAACTGGATGAAGAGCCACGAGATCAAGATGTCGGCGGACGCCTTCGGCGAATATTCCGACGACATCAAGCCCATCGTGCAATCCGGCTCGTCGGATTCGGCGGCACTAGACGCGGTGTTCGAAGTGCTGGTACGCGCCGGCCGCACCGCGCCGATGGTGAAGACCCTGCTGATCCCGGAAAGCTGGTCGAACAAATCCACCATGCCCGAGGCGCATCGCGACCTGTATTCCTACGGCAATTCGGTGATGGAACCGTGGGACGGCCCGGCGGCGATCTGCGCCACCGATGGCCGCTGGTGCGTGGCCGGCCTGGACCGCAACGGCCTGCGGCCTTTGCGCTACACCATCACCACCGACAAGCTGCTGGTGATCGGTTCGGAAGCCGGCATGGTGCCGGTGCCGGAAAGCCGCGTGGTGGCCAAGGGCCGCGTGGGGCCGGGCGAGATGATCGCCGTGGATCTGAAGAAGGGCCGGCTGTTCAAGGATCGTGAGATCAAGGACCGCCTGGCCGCCGAGCAGCCTTACGGCGAGTGGGTGAAGAACATCACCACGCTGGACAAGATCAAGGATGCGCCGGCCAGCGGCCCGGTTTTCACCCGCGATGCGCTGCGCCGCGCGCAACTGGGCGCCGGCCTGACGTTGGAAGATATGGAGCTGATCCTGCAGCCCATGGCGGAAGACGCCAAGGAAGCCGTGGGCAGCATGGGCGACGATACGCCCATTGCCGTGCTGAGCGAGCAATATCGCGGCCTGCATCATTTCTTCCGCCAGCAATTCAGCCAGGTGACCAACCCGCCCATCGACAGCTTGCGCGAAAAGCGGGTGATGAGCCTGCGCACCCGCATGGGCAATCTGAACAACGTGCTGGACGAGGATGCCCAGCAGGTGAAAATCCTGCTGCTGGAAAGCCCGGTGCTGAGCAATGCCGATCTGGCCCGGGTGCTGAAATACACCGAAGCCACCACCACGCGGATCGACATCACCTTTCCCGCCATCGAACAGGCGCGCGGCGACCATGCCAGCCTGCGCGATGCCATCAAGCGCATCCGCACCGAGGCCGAGAATGCCGTGCGCGGCGGCGCCGGCCATCTGCTGCTGACCGATGAAGGCCAGAGCGCCGAACGCGCGGCGATCCCCACCATCCTGGCGGTGGGCGCGGTGCATAGCCATCTGGTGCGCCAGGGCCTACGTACCTTCACCTCCATCACCGTGCGTTCGGCGGAATGCCTGGACGTGCATTACTTCGCCGTGCTGATCGGCGTGGGCGCCACCACGGTGAATGCCTACCTGGCCGAAGCAAGCCTGGTGGACCGCGTCAATCGCGGCCTGCTCGGCAAGCTGAGCGCCGAGGAAGCCATTCATCGCTTCAAGGAAGCCGTGGATGGCGGCCTGCTCAAGGTGATGAGCAAGATGGGCATCTCGGTGATCTCGTCCTATCGCGGCGGCTATAATTTCGAGGCGCTGGGCCTTAGCCGTTCGCTGGTGGCCGACCTGTTCCCCGGCATGCCGTCGCGCATTTCCGGCATCGGGTATGACGGCATCCAGAAGAAGGTTCTCGAATTGCATGAAAAGGCCTGGCGCGGCGACGTGCTCGCCTTGCCGGTGGGCGGCATTTACCGCTACCGGCGCGGCGGCGAGGCGCATGCCTGGGAAGCCAACCTGATCCACATGCTGCAAACCGCAGTGGCGACGGAAAACTACGCGCTGTTCAAGAAATATACGCTTGGCCTGCGCGACCTGCCGCCGATCGCCCCGCGCGACCTGCTGGAACTGCGCCCGGCCGGCCCGAAGATTCCCATCGAGCAGGTGGAAAGCGTCACCGAAATCCGCAAGCGTTTCGTTTCGGCTGCGATGTCGCTGGGCGCGCTGTCGCCGGAAGCGCATGAGACGCTGACCATCGCCATGAACCGCATCGGCGCCAAGTCGGATTCCGGCGAAGGCGGCGAGGCACCGGAGAATTTCAAGCCGCGCCCGAATGGCGACAATGCCAATTCGGCGATCAAGCAGATTGCTTCGGGCCGCTTCGGCGTCACCGCCGAATACCTGACCAATTGCCGCGAGCTGGAAATCAAGGTGGCCCAGGGCGCCAAGCCCGGCGAGGGCGGGCAGTTGCCCGGCTTCAAGGTGACCGAGCTGATCGCCAAGCTGCGCCATGCCACGCCCGGCGTGATGCTGATCTCGCCGCCGCCGCATCACGATATCTATTCCATCGAAGACCTGGCCCAGTTGATCTACGACCTCAAGCAGATCAACCCGGAAGCCTATGTCTGCGTGAAGCTGGTTTCCGAAGCCGGCATCGGCACCATCGCCGCCGGCGTGGCGAAAGCAAAAGCCGATGTGCTGATGATTTCCGGCCATGTGGGCGGCACCGGCGCCTCGCCGCAAACATCCGTGAAATACGCCGGCACGTCGTGGGAGATGGGCCTGAGCGAAGTGAATCAGGTGCTGACGCTGAACAAGCTGCGGCATCGCGTGAAGCTGCGCACCGATGGCGGCCTGAAATCGGGCCGCGACATCGTGATCGCCGCCATGCTGGGCGCCGAGGAATACGGCGTGGGCACGGCAGCCCTGGTGGCCATGGGCTGCATCATGGTGCGGCAATGCCATTCCAACACCTGCCCGGTGGGTGTGTGCACCCAGGCCGATGCGCTGCGGCAGAAATTCACCGGCACGCCGGAGAAGGTGGTGAACCTGTTCAGCTTCATCGCCGAAGAGGTGCGCGAATTGCTGGCCTCGCTCGGCGTGCGCAGCTTGAACGAGATCATCGGCCGCACCGATCTGCTCACCCAGGTGAGCCGCGGCGGCCAGCATCTCGACGATCTCGACCTGAACCCGATTCTGGCCCAGGCCGATGCCGGCGATTATGCGCGCTATTGCACGCAGGTGGGCCGCAACGAAGTGCCCGACACCCTGGATGCCCAGATGGTGAAGGATGCAGCGCCGGTGTTTGGCCATGGCGAGAAGATGCAGCTCGCCTACAATATCCAGAACACCCATCGTGCCATCGGCACCCGGCTGTCGTCGCATATCACGCGCAAATTCGGCATGACCGGCCTCAAGCCCGGCCATATCACCGTGCGCCTCACCGGTTCGGCCGGTCAGTCGCTCGGCGCCTTCGCCGTGCAGGGCCTGAAGCTGGAAGTGTTCGGCGATGCCAATGATTACGTGGGCAAGGGGCTTTCGGGCGGCATGGTGGTGGTGCGGCCGGCGCCGTCTTCGCCGCTGGTCGGCCAGACCCAGGCCAACACCATCATCGGCAACACCGTGTTGTATGGCGCCACGGCAGGCAAACTGTTTGCCGCCGGCCAGGCCGGCGAACGCTTCTGCGTGCGCAATTCCGGCGCGCTGGCGGTGGTGGAAGGCTGCGGCTCCAACGGTTGCGAATACATGACCGGCGGCCGCGTGGCCATCCTGGGTGCCGTGGGCGACAATTTCGCCGCCGGCATGACCGGCGGCATGGCCTTCGTGTATGACCCCGACAACACCCTGCCGATCTCGATCAACGACGAGAGCGTGGTGTATCAGCGCATCGCGTCATCCTATTGGGACGGCGTGCTGCGCGGCATGATCGAGGAGCATGTGCGCGAAACCCAATCCGCCTATGCAGCGGAATTGTTCAGCGACTGGGAAAACACCCGCACCAAGATCTGGCAGGTCTGCCCGAAGGAAATGATCGCACGATTGCAGCACCCGCTCTCGGATGCCCAGCAGGCCAAGCGGGCGTAAGCAGGCAATATAGACTTGAGGATTCGACATAACGGCGGCATAATGTCGTCGTTATGCTGACCGTTCGCATCAAACCGGAAACTGAACGCCGCCTGGAGGCGCTAGCTCGCGCTACAAAGCGGTCGAAGAGCCATTTCGTGGAACGCGCTATCCAGCAATATCTGGAAGACCGCGAAGATATTGCCCTGGCAAAAGCAGTTTTGGCGCGTCGCGAACCGCGCATCGGCATCAAGGCTTTGCGGAAGAAACTTGGCCTGGACCATTGAGTTTAGCCGCACAGCTGAAAAGCAAATTGCCAAGCTAGACCGCCGCTGGCAGCGTGAAATTCTCGATTATCTGGATCAGCGTGTTGCACGACAGAGCGATCCCACACAGTTGGGCAAGCCCTTGCGGGGCGATATGAAAGGCTTATGGCGTTATCGCATCGGCGATTTTCGCGTCATCTGCTCTCTGGAGGCAGACCGGCTGGTGGTACATGTGGTTGGCCTAGGCCATCGCAGCGCCGTTTACGAATAGCCCGCCATCCTAATCCCACCCCAGTATCCTTCCAGTACCTTGCAGCCGGCGCGCGACCACCCTACATGTTGGCTTCCTGCATAGAGGAACGAGCATGAGCGACGACAAGAGCTGGCATGGCACAACCATTCTGGCGGTGCGCAAGAATGGCCAGGTGGTGATTGCCGGCGATGGCCAGGTGAGCCTGGGGCAGACCGTGATTAAGGCCAATGCGCGCAAGGTGCGCCGGCTGGGCGATGGCAGCATCCTGGCGGGTTTCGCCGGCGCCACCGCCGATGCCTTCACTTTGTTTGAGCGGCTGGAAAGCAAGCTGGAGCGCCATCCCGGGCAGCTTGCGCGGGCCTGCGTGGAGCTGGCCAAGGATTGGCGCACGGATCGTTACTTGCGCCGCCTGGAAGCCATGATGGCGGTGGCCGATGCCAGCGTTTCCCTGGTGCTGACCGGCAATGGCGATGTGCTGGAGCCGGAAGACGGGCTGATCGGCATCGGCTCGGGCGGCAATTATGCTTTGGCTGCCGCGCGTGCGCTGATCGACCGCGACGACATGGATGCGGAAGCCATCGCGCGCCGCGCCATGGGCATCGCCGCCGATATCTGCGTCTATACAAATACCAACGTCACGCTCGAAAAGTTGAGTGGGGAGAAACTGTAATGGCCGATTTTTCGCCGCGCGAGATCGTGTCGGAACTCGACCGCTTCATCATCGGCCAGCATGATGCCAAGCGCGCCGTGGCCGTTGCCCTGCGCAACCGCTGGCGCCGGCAGCAATTGCCCGAGGCGTTGCGCGAGGATGTGCTGCCGAAGAATATCCTGATGATCGGCCCCACCGGCGTGGGCAAGACCGAAATTTCGCGCCGCCTGGCGCGGTTGGCCGGCGCCGCCTTCATCAAGGTGGAAGCCACCAAGTTCACCGAGGTGGGCTATGTCGGCCGCGATGTGGAACAGATCATCCGCGACCTGCTGGAAACCGGCATCGCCATGGTGCGCGAACGCAAGCGCAAGGAAGTGACCGCGCGCGCCGAACTGGCCGCCGAGGAGCGCCTGCTGGATAGCCTGGTGGGCGACAAGGCCAGCGCCGATACGCGGCAGAAATTCCGCAAGCTGCTGCGCGAGGGCGAACTCGATGCCCGCGAGATCGAGATCGAATTGTCGGATGGCGGCAGCGGCGGCCTGGGGGGCGGCCTGCCGCTATTCGAGATTCCCGGCATGCCCGGCGGCCAGATGGGCATGATGAATCTGCAGGATGTGCTGGGCAAGGCTTTGGGCGGCGGGCGGCGCAAGCCGCGCAAAACCACCGTGGCCGATGCCATGCGTGCGCTCACCCAGGAGGAAAGCGACAAGCTGCTGGATCAGGACAGCCTGGTGAAGGAAGCCATCAGCCAGGTGGAGCAGAATGGCATCGTGTTCATCGACGAGATCGACAAGATCTGCGCCCGCACCGAATATCGCGGCGGCGGCGATGTGAGCCGCGAAGGCGTGCAGCGCGATCTGCTGCCGCTGATCGAAGGCACCATCGTGAACACCAAGCATGGCCCGGTGAAGACCGACCATGTGCTGTTCATCGCGTCTGGCGCCTTCCATATCGCCAAGCCATCCGACCTGCTGCCGGAATTGCAGGGCCGGTTGCCGATCCGCGTGGAATTGAAGGGCCTGAGCAAGGACGACTTCAAGCGCATCCTCACCGAGCCGGAAACCAGCCTGCTGAAGCAATATGTGGCGCTGCTGGGCACCGAGGATGTGCGGCTGGATTTCACCCCCGATGGCATCGATGCGATTGCCGGCCTGGCGGCGGCGGTGAATGAGGGCGTGGAGAATATCGGCGCCCGCCGGCTGCACACGATTTTGGAGCGCGTGCTGGAGGAGATCAGCTTCGCCGCCAGCGACCATGGCGGCCAGACGCTGAAAATCGACGCCGCCTATGTGAATACCCGGGTGGGCGACCTGGCGAAAAACACCGATCTGAGCAAATTCATCCTCTGATTACAGAGCGTGATAGGGGTCACAAACCGGGCGATCCAGGCCCGGTAGCGACTTCGTGATCGGCAAACCGGCTTGGCAAAGCGATTTTTCGCACCCATATGCGAGTCATGGTGGAGTTCCTCTCCGCCTTCGGCATGGTGCATCCCCCCATTCGCATCATGCCAGCTTACCGCGTCTTCCCCCGACGCGCGAAGCCAGCGCCCGGTTGGTCCATCCCCCCGATTTTGGACCACCGGGCGCTTTTTTTCTTGCCGCATAACGGCTTAAGGCCTAAATCGGGGCCCATGAAAAATCCCCCGCGCAGCTATCTGCTGGCCGGAGACGCGCCGGTAATGCCAGCCCTGGCCAAGGTTTTGACAGGCTTTAGCGAGGCCGTGCTGCTGGCCCGGCCGGAAGGCGATCCTGCCGGGGATGCGGCCCTGGCGGCAGCGCTGGGCCTGCCGGTCTGGGGCCGGGGCTATGGCGCCTGGGACAGCGCCGCCGGCGCGGTGGCCGAGGCCCGGGCGGCTTTCGGCGGGCTGGATGCCCTGGTGCATGCGCCGCAGCAAAAACCCGATACCGGCGGCATTCTGGCGGCCGAACCCTGGGCCGCCGAGGCCGCTTTGCGCGATCCGCTGTTTCAGGCCTATTACCTGGCCGCCGCCGCCGCGCCGGTGTTGCGCCGGGATGGCTGCCTGCTGTTCATCGGCCATGCCTCGGGGATTTTCGGCGCCGAGGATGGCGCCGCCCGGGCCGCCGCCAATGCCGGATTGCTGGGCCTGGTGCGGGCCCTGGCGCGCGAATTGGCGCCGCGCGGCCTGCGCGCCAACCTGCTGCTGCCGCTGGATGGCTGTGCGCCGGAGGATGCCGCCATCGTGGCGGCCTGGCTCTGCGCGGCCGAAAGCGACGGCCCGTCGGGGCAGGTTTTTCTCTGCCACGACCGCGCGGTATGGTTGCTGGGCCAGGGCGGCGTGCAGATCGGCGGCGAAACCCGGCGCATTGCCCGGCTGGAGCGGCCCTGGGATATTGCGACATTGCGGCAGGCGACGCGGGAAGCGTTTTCGCCGTATTATTTCCAGGCGGGGGTGGAAGCAAACCACCTCGCCCAACGATAAAAACGACCGACCCCGAGATTACAGGAGCATCCGATGAACAGCCCTCTCGTCGCAGATTCTGGCCGCGTTGTTGAACCCAGCGTGCAGCAGGCGCGCCAGGCCTATTACCAGCGGATCGGCGGCAGCAAGCTGGCGCCGCTCTGGGAAGTGCTGAGCGCGCTGGTGATCAAGGAACCCAAAAGCGCCTGCCAGCCGGCTTTGTGGCATTACGACGATGTGCGGCCCTATATCATGGAAGCCGGCGCGTTGATCACCGCGCGCGAGGCCGAGCGCCGGGTGCTGATCCTGGAAAATCCCGGCATGCCCGGCCAGTCGCGCATCACCACCTCGCTCTATGCCGGGCTGCAGCTGATCCTGCCCGGCGAAGTGGCGCCCTCGCACCGCCATGCGCAATCCGCCCTGCGCTTCGTGGTGGAAGGCTCGGGCGCCTACACGGCGGTGGATGGCGAAAAGACCATCATGGAGGAAGGCGATTTCGTGATCACACCCTCCTGGACCTGGCACGACCATGGCAACGACAGCGACAAGCCCATGGTGTGGATGGATGGCCTCGACATTCCGCTGATCCAGGCGCTGGATTGCTCTTTCCTGGAACGCTATCCGGAAGAGATGCATCCGCAGACCCGGCCGGCCGGCGATGCTCTGGCGCGCTATGGCAATGGCCTGCTGCCGCTGGATTATGAATCGCCGCGGCTCAGCTCGCCGGTTTTCAACTATCCCTATCGCCGCACCCGCGAGGCGCTGGAAACCATGCGCCGCAGCCAGGAATGGGATCCGATCCATGGCCTGAAGGTGCAATACGTCAATCCCGTCACCGGCGATTACGCCATGCCGACGATTGCCACCTTCATGCAATTGCTACCCAAGGGCTTCGATGGCGACAGCTATCAATCCACCGATGCCACGGTGTTCAGCATCGTGGAGGGCGAGGGTTACAGCATGATCGGCGGCCAGCGCTACGATTGGCGCAAGCGCGATGTGTTCGTGGTGCCGAGCTGGGTGAAGCACAGCCATCATGCGCCCAATGGCGATGCGGTGTTGTTCAGCTATTCGGACCGCGCGGTGCAGAAGAAGCTGGGGCTGTGGCGCGAAAGCCGCGGCAACCGCCAGTGATGGACAGCTAACGATGAGTAACCCGCGATGAATAACCGGCCGCCGCGCTTTATCGTTGCCAACGACGATGACGAACCCGAAGACGACGCGCTGTATCCCTCCCATGATGATGGGATGGAGGGCGATGCATCCGACGATGATGAAGATTCATCGGTTGCCGCAGATGATGTGGATGCCCTGCGCGCGATTGCCCGCCTGGCGCAATTGGCCGGCGGCATCGACTGGTTCGGCGCCTGCGGCCAGCCGTTGCAACGCGCCGATATCGCATTGCTGAACGAGTATTGCGCCGCCATCGGCGTGTTCGATCCGCAGATCGACCGGCCCGATGGCTGGCAGGCCTTGAGCGATATCATCCGCGAACCGGATTGGGATGCCGAACTCTGGCAGACCGAGGAACAGGCGATGCAGGCGCTGATGGAAAGCCTGGCCGAACGCGATGTATCGGAACACGATCTGCTGGTGGCGCTGAACCATGCCGGCACGCGGGCCACCGAGGCCGTGCGCGAAAAGCTGGAAGGCCTGATGGATGCCGCCGGCTTCGCCGATGACGATCTGCTGGAAGCCGGCATCCAGGCCGCCATGCAGGCAACGCAGCAAGCCGCCCTGGTGCTGGCCGCGCAGGCCTTGCTGGGCGATGCGTTGGAGGCAGATGGGCAGCACCCATTCGCGTTGAAATTCCGGCTGTTCGAACGCGGCCATTGGCCGCTCGGCCTGGTGGGCGGCAGCTATCGGATTTTTTAATCCAGGATTTTTTCAATCCCGGATTTTTCAATCCCTGGTGCCGATCTCCTGGCGCCGGCCATAGAGGAAAATCGCCACCACGATGCCGCCCAGCACCAGGCTGAGCACCACGCCCAGGATCATCGGGATAACCGCTGCCGGATCGAGATCCTGCTGCATGCCGAACCAGAAACGCCAGGCCATATAGGCCGCGCCCAGCAACGCACCCAGCAAGGCCAGGGTGATGGCGATGGCGAAAATACGGTCGGCGCGCGAATGCATGGGGCTACTCCAATCCCGGCGGGCGGCTGCGGCGCCGCTCTGTTACGGTGAAACTCCGTTACGGTGAGAATGGGCAATTGCCGCATAAAAGCAACCAGGTGCGACACTTTGCCTGCGCGGGTCGATCCGCTACCATCATGCCATCGTATGAGGATGCCGATGGCTGCGAAAAAACCCAAGACAGAGACAGACTTTCCCAAGCGGGCGCTGACCCTGGCGACCTGGAACATCAATTCGGTGCGTGCGCGCCAGGATCTGATGCATGGGTTTCTGCAGCAATATGCTCCCGATATCCTGTGCCTGCAGGAAACCAAGGTGCGCGACAGCGAATTTCCCCACGACCTGTTCGTGCAGCACGGTTATGCGCATCGGTTGATCCAGGGCCAGCCGGGCTATAACGGCGTGGCGATCTTCGCGCGCTTTCCCATCGAACTGGCCGAGGCCCGCAAGCTGGTGGGGCGCGACGACAAACGCCATATCGCCGCGCGCCTGCCCGATGGCACGGTGATCCACAATTATTATGTGCCGGCCGGCGGCGATATTCCCGATCCGAAAAAGAACGACAAGTTCCAGCATAAGCTGGATGTGCTGGCGGAGATGACGGCCTGGTCGAAAGGCCTGGGCCGCAAGGGCAAACGCCATGTGCTGGTGGGCGATCTCAACATCGCACCCTTGGAAAGCGATGTCTGGTCGCACAAGCAACTGCTTGATGTGGTGAGCCATACGCCGGTCGAAACCGAAGGCCTGCTGGCGCTGCAGAAAACCCATGGCTGGCTGGATGCCATGCGGCATTTCGTCGGCCCCAGCGAAAAGCTGTATAGCTGGTGGAGCTATCGTTCGCCGGATTGGGAGAAGGCCGACAAGGGCCGCCGGCTGGACCATGTCTGGCTCAGCCCCGATCTGGCGCCGGCGCTGAAAGGCTGTCAGGTGGTGAAGGCCATGCGCGGCAAGGAAAAGGCCTCCGACCACGCGCCCGTGCTGGCAACGCTGGATTTGGCGGCCACGGGGGGTTAGATTTTCCGCAGGTCATGACTTTCGAGAGGGCTTT
This sequence comes from Ferrovibrio sp., assembly GCF_019636075.1. Classification (GTDB taxonomy): domain Bacteria; phylum Pseudomonadota; class Alphaproteobacteria; order Ferrovibrionales; family Ferrovibrionaceae; genus Ferrovibrio. The sequence goes on along the minus strand of NZ_JAHBYG010000004.1, from coordinate 68,339 downwards.
CCCATGCGTCTCAGCTTTCCCTGGCAAATCGGGCGGATTCTGAAGGTTCAACGATTTGTCGTTGCGGCCATGATGCTGGCGCTTGCCGGCTGCGCCAGCGGCGCCGGCGGCGGCAAGGGTAAGGAAGTCACCTTCTCCGCCGATGCGGTCAAGCCGGCCATGCCGCAGCCCGCCGCGGCCAGCCTGAAGCCCGGCCTGGCCACGATGTATTTCCATGGCCGCTACGACCATATCAACGACATGCCCTCGCTGGACAAACCGGCCGAGATGGCCAAGGGCCGCCCGGGCAAGCCGGTGGCGCCGATCGACGAAATGTCGGGCAGCGGCGTGATGTGGGAGAGCCAGGATTTCCAATTCTTCGGCGTGGTGTTCACCGGCTTCATCAATTTCGACAAGCCGGGCACCTACCACATCACCGTGAATTCCAACGATGGCATCCGCATCTATATCGGCGGCAAGATGGTGCTGGAAGATCCCTTCGTGCATGCCGATGCGATGGCCAATCCGGTGGCGCTGGATATCGCCGCGCCGGGCTGGTATCCGATCACCATGCAGTATTTCCAGAAACGCAACACCGCCACGCTGCAATTCTTCTGGCAGCCGCCCAATGCCAACAACATGAGCATCATCCCGGCCAGTGCCTTGATGCATGTGCCGAAGTAAGCACCGCTTTCCTCGACCGCTTTCCTCGCCCTCGGACCCAAGGCATTCTCGGCCGAGGATCTATGCCGGCTTTTCTTCTTCCGTCACCCTCGGACTTGTTCCGAGGGTCCATACCCAACGCCACGCCATTACCCAATGATGGATGCCCGGAATAAATCCGGGCATGACGGGCAGAGAAACCACCCAAGACCGCCACCCTCGGACCCAAGTCGCGTTCTTGGCCGAGGGTCCATGCCCAACGCCGCGCCATTACCCAACGATGGATGCCCGGACTAAATCCGGGCATGACAGTAAAGAGAAGCGCCTATAGGCCCCAATCAGGATCCGGCACGGTGGCGAAAACCGAGCGCAAGCCTTCGCCCCAGCGGCGGCGAATATCGTTGAAATACGGATCTTCCGCATCGATGCGGCGATGCAGGGCGGGCTTGAATTCGTCCTTGCGCAGGATCAGCAGATCCAGCGGCAGGCCCACCGAGATATTGGAGCGCAGCGTGCTGTCCATCGAGATCAGCGCGCATTTCGCCGCCTGCAGCAAAGGCGTTTCCGGCACGATCACACGATCCAGGATCGGCTTGCCGTATTTCGCTTCGCCGATCTGCAGATAGGGCGTGTCGCGGGTGGCGCGGATGAAATTGCCGGCGAAATACAGCATGTAGACTTGCGGCGGCCGGCCGGCAATCTGGCCGCCCAACAGCATGGTGAGATTGGGCTCGATGCCGTTTTCCTTCAGCGCCTCGCCATCGCGGCGCGCCACTTCGCGGATCGCAGCCCCCACCATGCCGGCGGCCTCGAACATCCGGGTGGCCAGCATCAGATCGTAGGATTTGCCATCGGCATCGGTGAAACCATCGCGCAGCAGCGACACCACCGACTGGCTGAGCGACAGATTGCCCGCCGTGGCCAGGGCCAGCACGCGCTCGCCGGGTTGCTGCCAGAGATGCATCTTGCCGAAGGTGGCGATGCTGTCGACGCCGGCATTGGTGCGGCTATCGGCGAGCATGACGATGCCTTCGTCGAGATTGAGGCCGACGCAATAGGTCATGATGCTGGAAACTCCCTAGGATTCGGACTCATTCAGGCCGGTCCGATGCTTATGCCGTATGCATGAAATCCTGCGCGATCGCCACGCCCAGTTCGATATTGCGATCGATCGCCTCGGTGAGATATTCGTGCAGGCCGACCGACAGGATGTCGTCGATGCTGCCATAGCGCAATTGCATCAGGATGCGTTCGGCCAGCCGCACCGAGGGAAAATCGCGGCGGTAATCGCGGCGCAGCTCGTCGAGAATCTCCACGATCTCGCCGAAGCAAGCATGCAGGCTGCGCGGCATGTCGTCGCGCAGCACCAGCAATTCGGCCACCCGCAGCGGGGTGATGGCATCGCGGTAGATCTGGCGATAGATGCGGAAAGACGATACCGAGCGCAGCAGCGCGCCCCATTGATAATAATCCACCGCGCCGCCCACATCCTTCGAGGATGGCAGCAGGATATGGTATTTCACATCCAGGATTCGCGCGGTGGAATCCGCGCGTTCGATCAGCGTGCCGAGCCGCATGAAGCGATAGGCATCGCCGCGCTGCATGGTGCCTTCCGCCACGCCGCGAAACAGATGCGAGCGGTCGCGCACCCAGTCGAAAAAGCCGCGCAGGCCATCGCTTTCCACCTTGTCGAGCGAGAGCGTGCGCATTTCCAGCCAGGCGGCATTGATGCTTTCCCAGGCCTCGTTGGTGATTTGCGCCCGCATGGCGCGGGCATTTTCGCGCGCGGCCAACAGACAGGCGGCGATGGAAGAGGGATTCTCGCGCTCGAAGGCCAGGAAATCGATCACCGAACGCGGGCTGGCGGCACCGCCGCGCAAGGCAAACGGCTTTTCGCAACCGGCGATGATCAGCGTGGCATTCCACTGGTTCATGCCGGCATCGGCGCCCATCAGGCTCATGCGATGGGTGACATCCAGCATGCGCGCCATGTTTTCGGCGCGCTCCACGTAGCGCATCATCCAGTAGAGATTGTCGGCGGCGCGGCTGAGCATCACACGGCCCCGCTGCTGGTTTGCGATTGCGCCTGGCCCGTTGGCGTGTCTGCGGCCTGCATATCTGCCGGCGGTGCGTCGAGCGGCCCGGGCTCCAGGATCCAGGTATCCTTGGTGCCGCCGCCCTGGCTGGAATTCACCACCAGCGAGCCTTCGCGCAACGCCACGCGGGTAAGCCCGCCGGGCACGATGCGCGTGGTGTTGCCCGACAGCACGAAGGGCCGCAGATCCACATGGCGCGGCGCCAGGCCCTGGTCCACGAAAGTGGGGCAAGTGCTGAGCGCCAGGGTGGGTTGGGCGATATAGGCTTCCGGCTTGGCGATGATCTTGGCGCGGAAGGCCTCGATCTCGGCCTTGCTGCTGCGCGGGCCCACCAGCATGCCGTAGCCGCCGGAGCCATGCACTTCCTTCACCACCAGCTCGGGCAGATGTTCGAGCGTGTATTTCAGATCGTCCGGCCGGCGCAGAATGTAGGTCGGCACATTGGCCAGCAAAGGCTCTTCCGCCAGATAGAAACGCACCATCTCGGGCACATAGGGGTAGATCGACTTGTCGTCGGCCACGCCGGTGCCCACCGCATTGGTGATGGTGATGTTGCCGGCCTTGTAGGCGGCGAACAGGCCCGGCACGCCGATCATCGAATCCTTGCGGAAGGCCTGGGGATCGAGGAAGGCATCGTCGAGCCGGCGATACAGCACGTCCACGCGCTTCAGCCCGCCCACCATGCGCATGTAGACGCGGTTGTCGCGCACCACCAGGTCCGAGCCTTCCACCAGCTCGATGCCCATCTGCTCGGCCAGGAACACATGTTCGAAATAGGCCGAGTTGAACACGCCGGGCGTGAGCAGGGCGACGGTGGGTTCGTCGTTGCAATTCGGCGGCGCGCATTCGCGCAGGGTCTGCAGCAATGCATCGGGATAATGGCCCACCGGGGCGACGCGCACGGCGCCGAACAATTCCGGGAACAGGCGCATCATCGCTTCGCGGTTCTCCAGCATGTAGGAGACGCCGCTGGGCGTGCGGGCATTATCCTCCAGCACGAAGAATTCATCCTCGCCGGTGCGCACCAGGTCGATGCCGGCGATATGGCTGTAGATGCCATGCGGCACTTTGAAGCCGGCCATGGCGGCGGTGTATTGCTCGTTGCCGGTGATCAGGTCGGCGGGGATCTTGCCTTCGCGCAGGATCGCCTTGTCGTGGTAGATGTCGTCGAGGAAGGCATTCAGCGCCTTCACGCGCTGTTCCAGCCCGCGGCGCAGGCGCGCCCATTCGGAGGCCGAGAGGATGCGCGGCACGATATCGAAGGGGATCAGGCGTTCGGTATCGCCGCCTTCGCCATAGACCGCGAAGGTGATGCCCAGGCGGCGAAACAGGGTATCGGCTTCATGGCGCCGCTGCTGCAGGCGGTCGCTCTGCGCGGTTTGCAGCCATTGCGCATAGCCGCGATAGGGGGCGCGGATGGCACCCGCGGCATCGGTCATCTCATCGAAGGCCGGCATCGCGTCACTCTCCCCCGATCGGCCGGCGCAACTGGCGGCCCCTTGACGGCAAGATTGAACCTAATCCGACGAACTCTCGTTCGTAAGACTATATCGGGCGGCAATGTTAGATGAAAGAGGGGGGTGGGATGAAAGAGGGGGGGCCGAAAAGATGCGGCCCGGGCCGACGGGTGGGTGTGTCGGTCCGGGCCGCAAGTGTGCGTGTCTTATTGCACCGTCTCGCCGTGCAAGTTGATATCGAGGCCGTCACGCTCGGTAGCCTCGTCGACACGCAGACCGATGGTCCAATCGATGATCTTCAGCAGGATCAGGGTGACGATCGCGGTGAAGACGATGGTGATGATCACACCATAGACCTGGGTCAGCACCTGGCCGGCATTGCCGTCCAGCAGGCCCAGCGGCTCGTCCTTGCCGGCAATCGCGGCCTTGGCGAACACACCGGTGAGAACCGCACCGACGATGCCGCCCACGCCATGCACGCCCCACACATCCAGGCTGTCGTCGTAGCCCAGGGCGTTCTTCACGCTGGTGGAGGCGATGAAGCAGATCACGCCGGCAACGATGCCGATGATCAGCGAGCCCATGGGATCCACGAAGCCGGCAGCCGGGGTGATGGCGACCAGGCCGGCCACGGCACCCGACACGATGCCCAGCACGCTGGGCTTGCCGCGCGTGATCCACTCGGCGAACACCCAGGCGAGCGCCGCAGCAGCGGTGGCGATCTGGGTGACCAGCATGGCCATGCCGGCATTGGTGGTGGCACCGGCAGCCGAGCCGGCATTGAAGCCGAACCAGCCGACCCACAGCAGGGAGGCGCCGATGATGCTCAGCGTCAGATTATGCGGCGCATGGGCCGACTTGCCGTAGCCGGCACGCTTGCCGAGCACGATGGCGGCCACCAGGCCGGCCACGCCGGCATTGATGTGCACCACGGTGCCGCCCGCGAAATCGAGCACGCCCATCTCGCCCATCAGGCCGCCGCCCCACACCATGTGGGCAATCGGCGCGTAGACGAAGATCAGCCACAAGGCGGTGAACCAGAGCAGCGCCGAGAACTTCATGCGATCGGCGAAAGCACCGGTGATCAGCGCCGGGGTGATGATGGCGAAGGTCATCTGGAAGGTGAGGAACACGGTTTCCGGAATGGTCTTGGCCAGATCGTTCACGCTGTCGATGGCAACGCCGGACAGGAACAGGTTGCCGAAGCCGCCGATGAAGGCATTGCCTTCCGAGAAGACCAGGCTGTAGCCGATGATCATCCACAGCACGCTCACCAGGCAGGTGATGGCGAAGGACTGCATCATGATGGTGAGCACGTTCATCTTGCGGACCATGCCGCCGTAGAACAGCGCGAGGCCCGGGATGGTCATCATCAGCACCAGGGCGGTGGAGGTGAGCATCCAGGCGGTGTCGCCGGAATCGAGCTTCGGCGCCTCATCGGCGGCGAAAGCATGGAACGGCGTCAGCGCCAGCATGGCCGCCAACGCGAGCAACAGCCAGCCGAGCTGGCTTCCTTGAGTCCGGGAAACGGCGGGGATCGCCGAAACGGTGAGACGTGGCATAGTCGAAGACCTCCTGCTTGATGGACCCGCACCAACCGCCGGCCGCCGCCCGGATGCTCCTCGATGCCTCCCTCACCCCCCATGCGGGGATAGTGCGAGGGCATCTCGATTGCTCCGCAGCGGCCAGCCCACCCGGCACGCGCCTGAACTGGGAGTTACAAGAAGCGTGCCAGAAACCGCCTCGGCATGTGCACCGCAACAAATTGTGGGTCAGACGCGATTCAAAGGCGATTCAGCCCTGAATCCACCACCGGACCCATTGCCTCGGCGCCGGCTTTTTGCTCATACCGCCGCATAGCCGGTCAAAAATTATGCTAAAATTGTGGCGGTGAGCAAAAAATAGGCTTTTGTTGGCTGGATTGTATCACCGCTGGAAGCGAAACCAAGCAGCTTTCGGCCCTGGAAGCTGCATTGCCGGCACTTTGGGCTGCCCGGGGAACAGCGCTCCCGGTCATAATATATATGTATCTGCGCCTCAGCGGCGGCTGAGGCAGGTGTATCTGCGCCTCAGCGACGGCTGAGCCATGTGTATATGCGCCTCAGCGGCGGCTGAGGCGGCGGGCCAGGTCGTCGAGCTGTTCCAGGGTCTGGTAGTGGATCACCATGCGGCCGGTTTCGCCTTTCGGGTCGGCCTCCACTTCCACCTTCAGGCCGAGCGCCTGGGTGACATCGCGCTCGAAGGCCAGGGTATCGGCATCCTTGCGGGCCGGCTTGGCCGCAGGCGGCGGCGGCGCGGGCTCGGCCACCCCGGCCGAACGCGGGCGCGGACCGGCGCCGGCATTGCTGCTGCCGGCACGGCTGAGCTTGACCAGGTTTTCCGCCTCGCGCGCCGAGAGCTGGCCCTGGCGGATACGCAGGGCGATCTGCGAGGCCTGCGGATGGCCGATCAGCGGGCGCGCCTGGCCGGCGGTGATCTCGCCTTCGGAGATCATGCGCACGACATCCTCCGGCAATTGCAGCAGGCGCAGCGTATTGGCGATATGGGCGCGGCTCTTGCCCACCGCCTCGGCGATCATCTCGGTGGTATAGGCGAATTCATCGCGCAGGCGGCGATAGGCGGACGCTTCTTCGATGGCGTTCAGGTCTTCGCGCTGAACGTTTTCGATGATACCGATCTCGAGCGCCTGGCGGTCGTCGATCTCGCGCAGCACGGCAGGCACGGTATGCAGCTTGGCCAGCTGCGCCGCCCGCCAACGGCGTTCGCCGGCGATGATCTCATACACACCCGGCTTGCCGGCAGCGCGACGGATCACCAGCGGCTGCAGCACGCCGCGCTGCTTGATGGATTGCGCCAGGGTGGCCAGCGCATCGGCATCGAAAATCTTGCGCGGCTGATAGGGATTGGCGATCAGTTGCTCGATGGGATAGTCGCGCAGCGCCCCGCGCGGATCGGCGGCCGGCGCAGCAGCAGAGGCGGGCGCATCGCCCATCAGGGCTGCCAGGCCGCGGCCCAGACCTCTCGGCTTTTCCGGCAAGCGCTTCTTCGGATCGTCGATCATGTTTGCAAATCTTTTTCAGCTTCTAGGATTAAATCGGGCATCACCGCCAACCGTAGCAGATTGGCTGCCTCCGGCTTCAAAACGGGCGCCCTTCACGGCGGATATTTTCCAGCAGCATGCTGTCATGCCGATTGCGATCATCGGTATCGGATAAAGTGGCTATAAGCGGCGGCATGACCGCCTCAAGCCGCGTCGCGCAGGGCGCGTTCGCGGCGCATCACTTCGCGCGCCAGGGCCAGATAGGCGGTGGAGCCCGGGCAGCGCAGATCGTAGATCAGCGCCGGCACGCCATGGCTGGGGGCTTCCGACAGGCGGATGTTGCGCGGGATCACGGTGTCGTAAACCTTGTCGCCCAGGAAGCCGCGCACATCGGCGGCAACCTGCTCAGACAGGTTGTTGCGCTTGTCGAACATGGTGAGCACCACGCCCTGCACTTCGAGCGCCGGATTGAGCGAGGAGCGCACACGCTCCACCGTGCGCAGCAGCTGGCTCAAACCTTCCAGCGCGAAGAATTCGCATTGCAGCGGCACCAGCACCGCATCGGCCGCCGCCATGGCATTGACGGTGAGCAGGGTGAGCGAAGGCGGACAATCGATCAGCACATGATCGTAATCGAGATCGGCACCGGCGGCATCCAGCGCATCGGCCAGGCGATGCTGGCGGCGATCCAAATCCATCAGCTCCAGTTCGGCGCCGGACAATTCCATGGTGGCCGGAATGATCGAGAGATTGGGCACCTGGGTGGCATGGATGGTCTCGGCGAAGCTGGCCTCGCCGATCAGCAATTCATAGGTGCCCTGGCCGCGATCCTCATGGGCCACGCCCAGCCCGGTGGTGGCATTGCCCTGGGGGTCGCTGTCGATCAGCAGCACTTTTTCGCCCACCGCCGCCAGGGCGGTGGCCAGATTGATGGCCGTGGTGGTTTTGCCCACGCCGCCCTTCTGGTTGGCAATCGCCAACACCCGGGCCAGCCGCTGCGGCTGTGTCGCGGTATGTTCCATACCTGTACCTGTTCCGAACTCGTTCATTTCCGGCACAGCCCTTTGAGCCTGATGATCCGCCCAGCGGGGTCGCTGCGGCTTGGGATCATCTCCACGTGATCGATTGTCCAGGATTCCCGGGCGAGCGTCAATTCATCCTCGGCCTGGCGGCCTTTGGGAAACAGCAGCAGCGTATCCGGGCCCATGAAAGGCGCCGCCAGATCGAGCAATTCGGCCAACGAGGCCAGCGCGCGGGCGGAGATCACGGCAGGCACAGCCAGACTGGCAGGCTCCACCGCCTCGATCCGCTCAGCCCGCACAATGGCCGGCACATCCATCTGCCGCGCTGTCTCGCGCAAAAAGGTGGCCTTGCGGATATCGCTTTCGATCAGGGTGACCTGCCGGCCCATGGCGGCGATGACCAGACCGGGAAAACCGGCGCCGGAACCAAGATCGAGCCAGGGGCCGGGCGCATCGGCTGCCAACGGATAAAGCTGCGCGGAATCCAGGAAATGCCGGCGCCACAGATCGGGCAGGGTGTTGGGCGCCACCAGATTGATCGCCTTGGTCCATTTGACCAGCTGGGCGGCATAAATCCGCAGCCGGTCGAGTGTTTCACGTGAAACACCGGCTTCTGCGGCGAAGGTCTCGGGAGATAACGGGTTTTGGGCTGGGGATTGTTTCACGTGAAACACCGGCTGGAGGCTATGCCGGCAGTTTAGGGGATGTGTTTCACGTGAAACAGGGGTGCAGGGCCACTGCCCCCTTAAAACCGTCGCCCCCGGAATAAATCCGAGGGGGACGATCAGGGCAATCAGGCCGCCCGGCTGTCGCGGGCGCGCTTTTTCACATAGCCCAGCAGGGCGGACAGCGCCGCCGGCGTAACGCCGGAGATGCGGCCGGCCTGGCCCAGTGTAGCCGGGCGGGCTTGTTTGAGCTTCAGCCGCACCTCGGCGGACAGGCCGCCCACGGCGTCGAAATCCAGATCGGTGGGGATGGCCAGGCTTTCATCCTTGCGGAAAGCCAGGATATCGGCCTCCTGGCGCTCCATATAGCCGGCATAGCGGCCATCGATTTCGATCTGCTCGGCGATATCCGGGCGAAAACCCGCCAATTCAGGCCAGATTTCCGCCAGACGGGGCAGGTCCACGCCGGGATAGCCCAGCAACTGGGCCACCGACCGGACCTGGCCATCCTGGTTCACGTGAAGCCCGCGCTTGGCCAGCTCCGGCGGGCTGAGCCGCAGGCTCTGCGCCAGATGGCGGGCTTCGGCCAGAGCCTGGGCCTTGGCGCCAAAAGCCTGGGCGCGCGGCGAGGCCACGCAGCCGATCGCCAGGCCCAGCGGGGTGAGGCGCTGATCGGCATTGTCGGCCCGCAGGCTGAGGCGGTATTCCGCCCGGCTGGTGAACATGCGATAGGGCTCGCGGGTGCCCAAGGTCACCAGATCGTCCACCAGCACGCCGATATAGGCGTCGGCGCGGTCCAGGATGAAGGGCTCATAGGCGGCGCCCAGGCTGAGCGCGGCATTGATGCCGGCCATCAGGCCCTGGGCGGCGGCTTCTTCATAACCCGTGGTGCCATTGATCTGACCCGCGAAAAACAGCCCTTTTTGCAGCTTAGTTTCCAGGCTGGGCAGCAGGGCGCGGGGATCGACGAAATCATATTCGATGGCATAGCCGGGCCGCAGCATCACGGCATTTTCCAGGCCGGGAATGGTTTTCAGCAGGCCGAGCTGCACATCCCGGGGCAGGGAGGTGGAAATCCCGTTGGGATAGACCGTGTCGTCGTCCAGGCCTTCCGGCTCCAGGAAGATCTGATGCCGCTGTTTCCCGTGAAACCGCACGACTTTGTCTTCGATGGAGGGGCAGTAACGCGGGCCGGTGCCCTCGATCTGGCCGGAATACATCGGGGCGCGATGCAGATTCTCCCGGATCAGGGCATGGCCGGCTTCCGACGTATAGGTGATGCCGCATTGGATCTGCGGCACGGTGATACGGTCGGTCAGGAAGCTGAACGGCACCGGCGGATCGTCGGCCGCCTGCATTTCCAGCCCGGACCAGGCAATCGTGCGGCCATCCAGCCGCGGCGGGGTGCCGGTTTTCAGCCGTCCGAGCGGAAAACCTATACGCGCCAATGTTTTGGACAGGCCCAGGGCCGGCGCTTCGCCGACCCGGCCGGCGGGAATCTTCTCCTCGCCGATATGGATCAGGCCAGAGAGAAACGTGCCGGTGGTGAGGATCACCCGGGGCGCGGCGATGAAATCACCGTTTCCCGTGAAAACCCCCTTCAGCACGCCATCCTCGATGAGGAGATCTTCGGCGCCGCCGGCCATCAGGGTAAGATTGGGCTGCGCCGCCAGGATGGCCTGCATGGCCTGGCGATAGAGTTTGCGATCCGCCTGGCTGCGCGGGCCGCGCACGGCAGGGCCCTTGGATTTGTTGAGCATGCGGAACTGGATGCCGGCGGCATCGGCGGCCCGGCCCATCACGCCGTCCAGGGCATCGATCTCGCGCACCAGATGGCCCTTGGCCAGCCCGCCGATGGCCGGATTGCACGACATCTCGCCGATGGTTTCCAGCTTATGGGTGAGCAGCAGGGTGCGGGCGCCCAGGCGCGCCGAAGCGGCAGCCGCCTCGCAGCCGGCATGGCCGCCGCCGATCACGATAACATCGAAGGAATTAGCGCTCTGCGTCATGGCCGGGGGTTCTATCCCCAGGCCGCGCCGCCGTCAAAAGGAATCGCCTGCCTGCGGCATGGCCCCGGGGCATGGCGGCAGCTGTTTCACGTGAAACAAGCCGTCAGAGCAGGGTTTCCACCCCAGCCGCGCGGGCAGCGGCAACCAGCGCATTATCCAGGCTGGCCAGCGGCAGGCCACGGCGCAGAGCCAGTTCCAGATAGGCGGCATCGTAGACGGTGAGGCGATACTGCCGGGCCAAATCAAGCGCGGCCCGGCTGGTCATGGCAGGAAGCCCATCATCATCGGCCAAAGGATACCGCGCCAATTGCTTCAGCAGGAGCGGCCAGCGCGCAGGGTCGAGACGGCCTCGCCGCTCTGTCATGTAAAGCGCGTTGAGCACTTCACCATGCCAATGTACCGGCACCCAGGCCGTCCGCTCGCTCAGCGTGGCTTCCAGGTTATCCAAAACCTGATTACGCTCGTCGCCGAAACACCAAGCCACCGCCACCGAAGCATCCAATACGAAATCCGGCAGCATGGGTTAGAACCGGCGGCCTTCGTTGATCAGGTCTTTGATATTCAGCCCATCCAGCCGGTTTTCCTTCGCCAGCTCGCGCATCGTGGCGATGGCCTCGCGGATTTTTTCCTTGTCGCGCGCCGGACGATACGGCACCAGCTTCATCACCGCGCGGCCATGGCGGGTGATGACGATTTCCTCGCCCTGCTCCACGCGATCCATCAACTGGGCGAAATGGGTTTTGGCCTCGAAGGAACCGACGCGGGTTTCGCCCTCGGGTGCCGGGACATGGCGGGGCGAGACATAAGCGGCTTTCTGATCGGACATGGGATGCCTCCTGGGAATGGCTGTGGCCTGGGTTGTAGCCTGGGCTTTAGCCGGGGCTGTAGCTGTGGATTGTTTCACGTGAAACAGCGCGGCCAGGCCGTCATGCCCGGAACAAGCCCGGGCATGATGATGAGATAACGCTGTTTCACGTGAAACAACTAGTTTAAACTAGTCTGAACTGGTTTAAATTACAAGCTCTATTTGACAAGAGACTGACTGGATCGCTACCGACGCAGCAATCCCGACCTTGACGATCCAGCCCATCCGCAAGCTTGCCGCCGAGCATCGCCTCACGGTCTACGGCGCCGCCTATCTCGAACTGGCGCGGCGCCACGGTCTGCTGCTGGCGGAACTTGGTCTGCTGCTGGCGGCACTTGCTCTGCTGCTGGCGACACTGGCTGCCGACCTGGCCGCCGCCGCGCAGGCCATGCGTTTGCCGCTATTGCGGCTCGACTGATACTAGGCCAAGGTCGCTGACATGAGCATCCATCTCGCCGGCATTCAGCGCTTTCCCGTGAAGGGCCTTTCACCGCAGCCGCTGGATAGCGCGCAGCTCGGCCAGGATGCGCCGCTGCCCGGCGACCGCCGCTTCGCGCTGGCCCATGGCGCCTCGGCTTTCGATGCGGCCCAGCCGGCCTGGCAGAAGAAAGCGCATTTCCTCAATGGCGCGCGCAATCCCGCTCTTGCCAAACTGAAGGCCAGCTATGACGAAAGCGGCACGCGGATCAGCCTGGCAAGCAATGGCGCATCGCTGCTGGAAGATGCCGATCTGCTGAAGCCGGAAGGCCGCGCGGCCCTGGCCGACGCGCTGTTGCCGCTATTCGAACGCGAGGCACGCGGCAAGCTGATGGTGGCGGTGGCGCCGGGCGTGAGCTTCGCCGATGTGCAGCCGGGCTACCTCTCGATCCAGAACCGCGCCAGCCTGGATGATTTTTCCGACAAGCTGGGGCAATACGTGGATGCGCGGCGCATGCGCGGCAATCTGCTGCTGGAAGGCGCGCCGGCCTGGGATGAAATGCATTGGCCCGGCCGGCGCTTCCGGCTTGGCGGCGCGGAATTGGACGTGGTGGAAATCATCGGCCGCTGCGCCAACACCACGCTCAACCCCGATAGCGGCGAACGCGACATCGAAACCCTGGATGGCCTGCAACGGTTTTATGGCCATACCGATTGCGGCGTTTATGCCCGCGTGACCAAGCCCGGCCGCATCATGGTGGGCGACAGCCTCACGGAAATCTGACGGCCATGGCAAGCCAGCGGCATTTCCTCGAACGCTATACCGCCGATGGGCGGGTGAAGCTGTCCTATGTCGATTTCAATCCGGACAGGAAGCAGGGCGAGATTCTGCTCTGCCTGCATGGCCGCTCCGGCTCGGCGCGCAACTTCGCCGGCCTGGCGAAAGCGCTGGCGCCGGATTGGCGCGTGATCGGCCTGGATCAGCGCGGCCATGGCTGGAGCGACCAGCCGGAGACCGCGCAAGCCGGCGGTATCCGCGATGCCTTCGTGGCCGACGCGATGGCTTTGCTGGACCAGCTTGCGCCCGGCCGGCCGGTGGCTGTGCTCGGCCATTCCATGGGCGGCATCAATGCCTATCATCTGGCGGCGAAACATCCCGCCCGGGTGAAGGCACTGATCGTGGAAGATATCGGCGCGCGCCTGCTGGGCCAGGCGCCTGCCATCGAGCCCTGGCCGTTGCGCTGGGACAGCCTGGCCGAAATGATCGCCTTCATGCAGGCCAGTCCGTTCGGCCTGGCGCCGCTGCTGCTGGACAGCATCGTGGAGCATGAAGATGGCTGGGGCTTCCGCTTCGAGGATGCCTGGTATGAGCGCCAGATCCGCCCCGGCCTGCATGGCGATTTCAGCGCGGCCTGGGCGGCGGTTGCCTGCCCGGTGCTGCTGCTGCATGGCGGCAAGAGCTGGGCGGTGAGCGCCGACGAGATCGCCCGCATGGCGGCGCTCAATCCGCATTGCCAGGTGCTGCGCTTCCCCGAGGCCGGCCATATCATCCACGACGACGCGCCGGCGCAATTCGCCCAGGCCGTGCGGGATTTCCTGCTGGCAAGCAGCGGCGCCTAGAGCGGATCGCCCTCCAGCCGGGCATAAAGCAGGCTGTCGCGCCATGTGCCGCGCACCAGGAAATTCTCGCGCAGCCGGCCTTCGCATCGGAAGCCATGGGATGCCAGCAATTTCTGCGCGGCGAGATTATCCGCATCGGTAAGCGCGGCCAGGCGATGCAGCCCGAGATCGTCGAAGCCGAACCGCGCCAGCGCCGCCATCGCCTCGCCGGCATAGCCCTGGCGCCAATGATCGCTATCCACCGAGATGGCGATATTGCCCTGGCGATGCTCGGGCGAAGCAATGGTGAAGCGCGCGGTGCCGATCGGCAGGCCGAGTACCGCATGCTCCAGGCAGAAATGCCAATCGCCCTGCCCCATATTGGCCAGCCGCGCCTCCAGAAACGCCTCGATCAGATCGGCGGTCATCTCCGGCCCCGGCAGATAGCGCCAGAAAGCCGGCCGCACCGCAAAAGCCTGCAGGTAAGGCAGATCGTCGGCCTTGAAACCGCGCAGGCACAGGCGCGGGGTTTGCAGTTCGGGGTGTTCGTCGGTCATGTGCATGCTCAAAACGGCTTGGTCAGCATCAAAGCATAGATCGCCAGCAATGCAATAAAGGCCGGCCAGCCCAAGCCGAACCACAGGCGGAAATAGCGCCGATACAGCGGCGGCGGCTCCTGCCCGCTGGCTGCCGCCTGCACCGCCATGGCGCAAAGCCGGATTTGCAGCCACACCACCGGCGCCCAGCACAGGAAGGCCAGCGCATACAGCCCATAGGTCGCCAGCAGCCAGCCGGCATCGAAGGCATGGCCGCCCAGATGGATCAGCGCCAGGCCGCTCAGCGGCTGCACCAGACCGGACGTACCGGTGAAAATCCAATCGGCGGTCACTGCGATGCGCAGCACACCGGCCCGGCCCGGCCAATCCCGGATCAGCCAATGTGCGCCCCACAGAAAGAACGCGATGCCGATGCCGGTGCCGAACAGGATCGCGGCGCCCAGCAGATGCAGGTATTTCACGATGAAAAACGCTTCGATCACCGATCCTCCTCCCAGGCTGCATCCACCAGGATCAGCACCAGGATCGGTAGGTTCTTCAACAGCGGCCCCAAAGGCTCCAGCCAGAGATCCGGCTGCGCGATGCTCAGCACCAGGCTATAGCCCAGCACCACGGCAGCCTGCATGGCGGCGCGCGCGAAGGCATCGCCCCAACGCCGCAGCAGCGCCAGCGCCAATCCGATATCCAGCACGCAGAAAGCATACAGCAGCGGCGCATGGGCGACTTCCGGCAGACCCAGCAGGGCGCGCACCGGGGCGGTGGCCGATGGCTCGGCCAGCAAACCGATCAGGCCTGACAACAACCACAGCAGCACCAGGGCGGCGCGGGCCAGCGGCCGCAGGAAATACAGACGCGCCTGCCAGCGTTCGGCAGTATGCGAAGGCTGCAAAGCCAAAGCATCGGCAAAGCGCAGATGCGGATGCTGGATGGTTTGCAGCCAGGTGCTGGCATCGCCTGCCGCGCCATGCTGCAATTGCCGCAACGAGGTCTGACTGATCGGTCCGCTGCCCAGCCTGTCGCCCAGCCAACCGGCCAGATGCAGCAGCCGCATCGGCAGGCACAGCACCGGCGCCGGCGGCAGATCCAGCCAGGCGCGCCAGGCCAGTACCATCTCGCGCAGACTCAACCGCTCCGGCCCGCCGGGTTCGAAAACCCGATGCCTTAGCGCGGGCCGTTGCAGGCATTCGGCGATGCCGGCGGCCAGGTCTTCGGCATGGATGGGATGGAAGGCCATCGCGCCATCGCCGGGCAAAGCCACACAGCCGGGCAGCCCGGCCAGGCCGCGCATCAGGCTGGTGCCGCCATAACTGCCCTGGTGATAGACCAGTGAGGGCCGCAGGATCAGCCAGTCCAGATCGTCGCGCCCGCGCAGCCAGGCCTCGGCGGCGGCCTTGCTGCGAGCATAATCGGTGCCCGCCGCGTCATCGGCGCCGGCTGCCGAAATATGGATCACCCGCCGCACGCCCAACCGCGCGCAAGCCGTATACAGCGCCGCTGGGCCATCCCGATGCACCGCATCGATGCCGGCACCGCGCAGCAGGCCGGCGGCATTCACCACCGCGTCGATCCCAGCCAGGCGTGGCAACCAGGCCGCCGGATCGGTGTCGCGGGCCAGATCGATGGCCATGGTCTCGACCTGGGCCTCGGCCTGGGGAAACCGCCGCCGCGCCCGTTCCGGCTCCTTGACGGCCAGCACCAGCGCATGCCCTTCGCTCAACAGCCGCGCCGCCACATGCCGCCCGATAAACCCGGTCCCGCCCAGCAGAAGAATACGCATGCGATTGTCTGGCCTCAGGCGGCGCGATGGATATCCGGCTTTACCGCCAAGGTTACTTTAAGCCCGGCCCGGCTTGCCAGGTTGATCAGGCTGTCGAGGCTGAAATTGGCGATCTTGCCGCGCAGCAAATCGTTCAGCCGAGGCTGCGTGATGCCCAGTCGCCGCGCCGCCTCGGCCTGGGTCACTTTCCAGCCGCGCACCCGCTGCTCGATAGCGATCAGCAATTCCGACCGCATCGCCATGCTGGCGGACTCCGCCGGCGTATCGGACAGCGCATCCCAGATAGTCTCGAAGCGTTGACGCTGCATGGTTGCCTGGGCGGATTTCCGATGCCTGCGAATATCAGCAAGAAGCGCGCGGGTTTGCAGCTCTGTCCGCTTGCGGCTGGTTGCCGGCAACGTGGCACGCAATGCCTCATAGGCTTTCGCCATAACGCCCCCTGAAATCAACGACCGATCAACGCCCGCAACTTTATCGAGATTATTTCGAGACAAGGCAGATTTCCAATACTAATAATTATGCCATGGCAAATACTCGGCGACCGGCGATCTTTAAAAAGAAATTGTGTGGGCATGTTGCTCTTGCAGGAATAGCGGCTGCTATCCTGCTGGCGCTTTCTTTTGCTCTTGATTGGCCGCATAGCTCCGTCAGTACTGAAAAATACCGCCAATATAAACTAGCAAAAAACGCTGATCCCAGAGATCAAGATGCTGCCCGCGAATCACGCGTTTGGCTCGGTCGGGTTCTTGAAGCGGGGCGGCCCGAAGTTGCTAACAAGAAAGATGAGGCAGCTAAGCCAGATTCCGAGGAATACACCACGGCCCTAGACCTCAGCGCTCAATGGTCAACCGCAATTGCGGCGGCAGAGATGGTTGAGCTTACACGGCTGCAACTCTTGTTCGGTTTGGCCGGGCTGATAGGACTGGGATTTACGATATATTACGCGCGTAAAGGAGCTGACGCCGCCATCAGTGCGGCGAAGGCCGGTGCCGATGGCGCTACAGCCGCCATAAACGCTGCCACTGCTGCAGCAGAGAGTTTGCGTATATCAAAACTCTCTGAGCGACCGTGGATTGGTGTCGAAATCGAACCTCTGCAGATATTTGACCAGAACAACGCAAAAATAGAGTTTAAGATCGTCAATTATGGGCGACTGCCAGCGATCATTGATGAAAGCAACATCGGCATTAATTATGGAAGAGTGCCTGAGGTACCAATCTTGGATGTTTTGCTTCAAATATCCATTGGCCCGGAATCCCAAACCAAGACTCTAGAAAGCTATCCGCCTCAGAATTTGCAGTTCAAACCCGTCTATTTTTACCGCGCGAGTGAAGATAGGGATATATATCTGTACTCCAAAAACGAGCCCATTCTTAGCCCAAATGAAAATATCTATTTTTATGCTGTGATCGGCTATCGCAGTGTAACGGGCGAGCGGGGCATTAGTAGCTTCTGCTGGCGATACGAAATCATGTCCGAGCAGTGGGTAAAGCACGGCAATGACATATTAAATTTTATGAGATAGCACCTCATCGGTCAGTCCCGACCGTAGGTGCGCCTGCTACCTAATCCCCCTCACTTCCCGATACAGAAATCGCGGAACACAATGTCGAGCATGTCTTCCACGCCGACGCGGCCGGTGATGCGGCCCAGGCTGCGGGCGGCCAGGCGGATATCCTCTGCGGCCAACTCGGCGTCTGGCGCGCCGCCTGCGAGAAAACGATCCAGCGCGGCCAGGCAGGCGGTGAGCGCCTCACGGTGGCGGGCGCGGGTGAGTTGCGCCGAGCCGGTGAGGCCGTAGCGGGCGGCGACTTCTTTTTCCAACGCGGCCAGCACCGCATCCAGCCCGGCGCCGGTTTCGGCCGAAACCGGCAGCAGCGGGCGGCCCTGATAGCTGGCATCCGCAGGCAGCGGGGTGAGGTCGGTCTTGTTGGCGATCAGCAGCGTATCCGCGTCGATCAGGGCGGCGATGTCCGGCGGGATCGCCAATCCCGAGCCAGCCCATTGCGTGGCATCCAGCAGGATCAGTTTCAGGTCGGCCTCGGCGGCACGCGCCAGGGCGCGGCGCACGCCCTCGCTTTCGATGCGGTCGGCGCTGTCGCGCAGGCCCGCCGTATCGGCCAGCAGCACCGGATAGCCGCCCAGATCCAGCCGCACCTCGATGATATCCCGCGTGGTGCCGGCGATATCGGACACGATGGCCGCCTCGCGCCGGGCCAGCCGGTTGAGCAGGCTGGACTTGCCGGCATTGGGCGGGCCGAGGATCACCACCGCCACGCCCTCGCGCAGGCGCTCGCCGCGCCGGTTATCCGCCAGATGATCCGCGATGGCATTTCGTAACACTGTTATTTCCGGGCGCACGGCGGCGGCCACGCCTTCCGGCAGGTCCTCGTCGGGAAAGTCGATATCGGCTTCCAGATGGGCCAGGGCGCGCATCAGCGCGGCCCGCCAGCCCTCATCATACAGCCGGCCCAGTTCGCCCTGCATCTGGCGCAGACCCTGGCGGCGCTGGGCCTCGGTTTCGGCATGGATCAGGTCGGCGATGCCCTCGGCGGCCGTCAGGTCCAGCTTGCCATGCTCAAACGCCCGGCGGCTGAATTCGCCCGGCTCGGCCAGGCGCAGGCCAGGGATTTCAGCCAACGCCTTGAGGATCGCAGCCAAAACCGCGCGGCCGCCATGGATATGCAATTCGGCCACATCCTCGCCGGTGAAACTGCCCGGCCCGGGAAACCACAGCACCAGAGCATCGTCCAGCGCCTCGCCGGCAGCATCGCGCAGGGTGGCGCGGGTGGCGACGCGAGGCCGGGGCAGAGCATGCGGAAGGGCCTTACCCGTGAGGGCGGTAAGCGCCGCGCCGGCCTGCGCGCCGCTCAGCCGGATCACCGCCAGCCCGGCCGGCCCCGGCGCCGTGGACGGCGCATAGATCGTCTCGGCCGGCACGGTGGCTTATTTCGGTTTCTTGAGCGGCGGGCCGTCTTCCGGCGTCAGCATCAGGCGCTCCACCCGGCCGCCATTCACCACATGGGTGGTGAGGATTTCCTCTACATCCTCGATGCTATGCGGGCGATACCACACGCCCTCGGGATAGATCACCATGGCCGGGCCCACTTCGCAGCGCTCCAGGCAGCCGGCCTGGTTGATGCGCACGTCATACAGCCCCAGCTCCTTGGCGCGCGCCTTCATGTAGTTGCGCAGCTGATCGGCGCCCTTGTCCTTGCAGCAACCACGCGGATGCCCGGCGGGCCGTTCGTTGTTGCACATGAATACATGGGCGCGGAAATACGGCTCCGGGTCCGCCATCTTCTTGTGCTGGGCTGGATCGACGCTCGCTTCTTGGCTCACTTCTTGCCGCTCCCGCTGCTGCCGCCATTGCCATTGCCCGAAGATGCCGCATTGCCGAATTGCGACAGGAAAAACCGCTGAATCTGCTCCAGGCTTTGCAGCCCCATGGGCGCCCAGGTTTTCAGCAGCACTTCCGGATCCATCGCGTTGAGCGAATTCATCACCCGCTCCTGCACCTGGCCCATCATCGCCTGTTGCAGCGGCTGCACATCGGGCAGACCAAGGAAAGCGCGGGCTTCCTCTGGCGTACAATCGACATTGACTGTTATCTTCATGCTCCGCTCCAGGTGAAACGACCAGCTTCGATCAATAGCATGACGGAGCATGCCTTGTCAGGAACAGCCATGTCGGAAATCGCGCCCGATCCACTGCCGGACCCCCGGACCGATCTGGACCGCAACATGCTGGAGCATGCCGCCTCGCCCTATCTGCTGCAGCACAAGGACAATCCGGTGCATTGGCAGCTCTGGGGGCCGGCAACCCTGGCCGCCGCCCAGGCCGCCAACAAGCCGATCCTGCTCAGCGTGGGTTATGCCGCCTGCCATTGGTGCCATGTGATGGCCCATGAAAGCTTCGAGAATCCGGCTATTGCCGCGTTGATGAACCGGCTTTTCGTGAATATCAAGGTAGACCGCGAGGAACGCCCGGATATCGACGCGATCTACATGAACGCGCTGCATCTGCTGGGCGAACAAGGCGGCTGGCCGCTCACCATGTTCCTCACCCCCGATGGCGCACCGTTCTGGGGCGGCACGTATTTCCCGCCCGAAAGCCGCTATGGCCGGCCGGGCTTTCCCGATGTGCTGCAAAAGGTGTTCGAGGCCTGGCGCGACAAGCCCGAGGCGGTGAACAAGAACAAGACCATGCTGCTGCGGGCTTTGCGCGAGTCCGCCCGGCCGCAGAATGCCGAAAGCATCGTGATCGATGCCGGTATTCTCGACCAGGTGGCCGAGCAATTGCACGGCCATGTGGATCCCGAACATGGCGGCATCGGCGGCGCGCCGAAATTTCCGCAAAGCGGTTTGTTCGATCTGCTCTGGGCCGCTTATCTGCGCAGCGGCAATGCAGGCTATCGCCATGCCGTGCTGAACACCGCCGCGCAAATGGCGCAGGGCGGCATCTACGATCACCTGGCCGGCGGCTTCGCGCGCTATTCCACCGACGCCGAATGGCTGGCGCCGCATTTCGAAAAGATGCTCTACGACAATGCTCAATTACTGGAGCATTTCGCGCTTCTGGATGCGGGGCTGGATGGAGAAGCCGAAAGCCCGCTGCTGCGCCAGCGCATTTATGAAACGGTAAACTGGTTGCGCGCCGAAATGCTGCAACCAAGCCAGGCCTTCGCCGCCGCGCTGGATGCGGATTCCGAAGGCGAGGAAGGAAAATTCTATGTGTGGCAGGCAGCCGAAATCGAAGCCGTGCTGCACAAGGCGGGATTCAAAGCCACCGAAATCGCCGCCTTCCGCGCCGCCTATGACGTGACCGATCACGGCAATTGGGAAGAAAAAACCATCCTGCGTCGCTCGCTTGCCCCGCAATTCGGCGATGCCGCGCAGGAAGCCATGCTGGCCCGCGCCCGCGCCGCCTTGAAGGCCATGCGCGATACCCGCATCCGCCCGGGGCTGGATGATAAGATCCTCACCGACTGGAACGGCCTGATCATCGCCGCCCTGGCCAAGCTTGCGCGGCAATACAAACAGCCCGATTGGCTGGCGCTGGCGGAGCATGCCTATGGCTTCATCGTCACCGCGATGGCACGCGAGGGCGACCGGCTCGGCCATAGCTGGCGCGATGGCAAGCTGGTTTTTCCCGGCCTGCTGGAAGATTACGCCAACATGGCGCGCGCCGCCCTGGCACTGCATGAAGCCACCGGCAAGGCGGCCTATCTCGACAATGCCATCGATTGGGTGAAGCGGCTGGATGCCGATTATGCCGATCGCGTGCATGGCGGCTATTTCCAAACCGCGCGCGATGCCGAAACCCTGGTGGCCCGCCTGCGCAATTGCACGGATAATGCCGTGCCCGCCGGCAATGGCACGCTGGTCGGTATATTCGCCCGGCTGTGGTATCTCACCGGCGATGCCGATTGGCGCGACAGAACGGAAAGCCAGATCGCGGCTTTCTCCGGCGAGGCGGCGCGCAACTTCTTTCCGATGGCGGCATTTCTCAATGGCTGCGATTTTTATGCCCATGCGGTGCAGGTGGCGATCATCGGCCAACGCGGCCAGCCCGATACCGAGGCGATGATCGACGCTGCCTATGCAATGTCGCTACCGCATCGTGTGTTACAGGTCGTGCCGCCCGATGCCGCGCTGCCGCCCAGCCATCCGGCGCACGGCAAGACGCAACTGGGCAAGATGCAGCAGAATAATAGCGCCACGGCTTATGTCTGCGTCGGCATGAGCTGCGGCCTGCCGGCTTCTGACGCCGCCGGCCTCACCGCGCAATTGCGCGCGACACGGCGGGTTTGAGCCGCATGACGCAACCGGGCCTGCAACCGAATCTGCGCGATTTGAAGCGCCGCATGATTCTGGAAGCGGCGCGCGGGATTTTCGCCGCGCGCGGTTTGCAGGCGGCCAGCATGCGCGAAATCGCCCAGGCGGCGGCCTGCACCACCGGCGCGATCTATCCGCTATTTCCCGGCAAGGAGGCCATCCTCGCCGCCCTGCTGCATGACAGCCTGAACAAGGCCGGCGCCGCGCTGCAACGCGGCCTGCAGGCCAAGACCGACGCCGCGCAGCAATTGCTGGCCGGCCTGCGCGGCTGGCTGGCGCATTTCCGCGATAACGGCGCCGATGCCGATCTGCTGTTGCAGGGCTTCGCCGATCCGGCGCTGGCGCGCGACCTGCGCCTGGGCTTGCAGAAAACTTTCGCGCCGGTGCGCGACACCTTGATCGCCATCGGCCATCTCGGCACGAAAATGGCCGAGACCGAAACCGCCGCCTTGTTTGCGTTTCTCATCGGCCTGCTGCAAAGCGAACGCAGCGGGCTGTTGTTTGCGCCCGACGAAGCCGCGCAAGGCATCGATGCATTGCTGGGCCATCATCTCGATGCGCTGATCGCACGGCTGACTTGGGAGTGATAATCGGGGGAGTGATAATCGGGGGAGTGATAATCGGGGGCGTGATATCAGCGGCTTTGCTGGGTCAGGCATAGACCCTCGGCCAAGAACAATGCTTGGGTTCGAGGGTGACAGGTCGGGAAATGCTGGTGCCCGCTGCCGGACTCGAACCGGCACGGCCTTACGGCCTCGGGATTTTAAGTCCCGTGCGTCTACCAATTCCGCCAAGCGGGCAAGCCAGGATGCGGTGACACGCGGCGGATGCTGTAGCATTTTCATCGCGCGCCGAAAACCCCGGGAGAACTCCCGTGCGAAACCCCGGGAGAGCTCCCTGGCCGCCTGCCGGAAATATCATTGGCTGCGGATTTCCTTCAGCGCCCGGACCAGGATATCCAGCACGCGGCGTTGCTCTTCCGGAGCGGCCTCGGTCTTTTCGCTCAACACCTGCTTGAAGGCTCGGCGCAGGTCGCGGAAATTCATCGGCTCGCCGGTAAAGCCGTCTTCCTCTTCGCGGTTCTCACCGAAGCGCAAGAAATCCCGCGCCTTGGCCATGCGGGCACCCACGCGTTCCAGCTGTTCCAGCATGCGCTGGGCGGCAGCCTGGTTGGCCTTCAGATAAGCCTGGCCGGCCTCGGTGAGGGAATACAGCTTCTTGGCGCCCTCGGTTTCAGCCTGGGCATGGCCGGTTTCTTCCAGATAGGTCAGGGCCGGGTAGATCACGCCCGGGCTGGGGGTATAAAAACCAGCGCTCTTTTCCTCCAGCGCCTTGATCAGCTCATAGCCATGGCGCGATTTTTCGGCCAGCAGGGCCAGGATCATCAATTGCAGATCGGCGGCGCTGACCAGCCGGCTGGCGCGGAAACCCCGACCGCCCAGACCATGGCCGAAGCCTTCGCCATCACCTTCCATCGCCTCGAAAAATGCCGCGATGCGGCCCCGGCGGTGACGGCCGATCAGACGCAACAGCTTTTCCTTGGCATGGCTGTGGCGTTCGCCAAAACCGTGGGGATGATTGAAACCATGATGCATGTGTTATCCTCTCTTTGCATCGTTAGACATATCGTAAGATATGTTTATCGATAATAATTATCAAGAGAGAATATGCGTCATGCCAATTATTGATCGAAAAAGCCGGTTTACCGGCTATTCAGCCGCCTGTTTGCCGCTATCGGGCAGGGCCTGTCCGGTGCTGATGCTTTCGCCCAGATATTGGCTGTTGGCATCGCGCAGGTCCGAGGCCGCCTCGTCGTAGAGAAACGGCAGGAAGGCATAGCGCCGGCCGGCGGTGACCGGCTGGGCCTCATGCAGCAGCGAACAGGAAAAAACCACCGCGCCGCCGCTGGGCGCCCGGTAGGTCTGGCTGCCGAATTCCGGGAAGCGCAGGTCGCCGCCCTGGTAATCCTCGGCATTCAGGTTGATGGTGACGGCGAAGCGGCGATGCGCGGTGCCCTTGGTGGTGTTGTCGCGGTGCGGCTTGAAAAAGCCGCCATCCTGCTGCTCGTAACAGGCCACGATATAGCGCTCCAGCCGGCTGCAATCGAAATGGAAGGCCTTGGAGATTTCCGGCAGCAGGCGCAATTGCAGCCGCGCGCGGATATCGTTGCGCAGCCCTTCATCCTGGATCATGTGGTCGCGGCGGCGCTTGAAGTCCGGGCTGTCCACCACTTCGGTGCGGCCGGCGATTTCCTTGGTCACGCCCGAGGTTTCGCCGCCATTGCTCTCATATTCCGCGATCAGCCGGCGGCAGAATTCCGGCTCGAACACCCGCGGCACCAGCAAGGCCGGGGCGAATTGCGGCACCCCGGCATGATCGTCGGGCGCGCCCAGCGCGGCCAGGGCATCCATCGCGGCTTCGGCCTGATGCAGCGGCCAATTGGCCAGCACGCGCAATTGCGGATCCAGCAGATACCAACAGGCCGATACATCCAGCAGGCCATCGGGCCGGCGCTGGGCCAGATTCCAGGCCTTCAACAGCGCCTGGTCATGATCGAAAATCACCAGCATGCGCTTATGCAATTCGGCGATCAGCGGATGCTGCGCATCATTCGGATGCGACGACACCGCCACCAAAGCATGGCTTTCCCAGCGGTTGAAACCGGGATTGACCGCCAGGCGGGCCAGCATGGCCTGCACCGCCTGTTGCGCCTGGGGCGCGACCAGCCCGCCGAAAAAGCAGATCAGGCTGTAACGGCCGCCCAGCCCGCCGAAGGGGGCGCGCTTTTCCTGGCTGGTCAGTACATAAATCTGCGGCGCGGGCTCGCCATAGCCCAGGCCAACCCGATGGCGCGGGGCCGGTGGGGCTTTCTGCGCGGCTTTCTGCGTGGCTTTTTCCCTGGCGGTCCCGGTCGGCATAGTCCCAAAAAAGACGATGACAACCGGGATGTCAACCTACCGCAGGGTGTGCTTGCTCAATTTCCAGGCAGCGACGGATTCTCTGCGCGTTGACGCATGCGTACCAAGCGCCGCAATACAACGTAAAAGACCGGTGTGAGCAGCAGGCCCACCAGGGTAACGCCGATCATGCCGGCGAAAACCGGCGTGCCCAACGACCGGCGCATCTCGGCGCCGGCACCCGAAGCGGTGACCAGCGGCACCACGCCGAGGATGAAGGCCAGCGCGGTCATCAGGATCGGGCGCAGGCGCAGGCGGCAGGCTTCCACCACCGCATCCACCGGGCTGCGGCCGCCGGCTTCGAGCTGACGGGCGAATTCCACGATCAGGATCGCGTTCTTCGCCGCCAGGCCGATCAGCACCACCATGCCGATCTGCACCAGCACATTGTTGTCGATGCCGGCGAGATGCACGCCGCCGAGCGCGAACAGCATGCTCATCGGCACGATCAGCATGATCGCCAGCGGCAGGATCCAGCTTTCATACTGCGCCGCCAGCGCCAGGAACACGAACAGGATGCCCAGCGCGAACACGAAGATGGCGGTATTGCCGGTCAGCTTTTCCTGCAGGGCGATTTCGGTCCATTCGAAACTCTGGCCCGGTTGCAGCACCTGGCTGGCCAGCGCCTCCATGGCATCCAGCGACTGGCTGGTGGAAATGCCCGGCGGCGTGTTGCCCTGGATCGGCACCGATGTGTAGAGATTGTAGCGCTGGATCAGGTCGGGGCCCGATGTGTCGCGGATTTCCATCAGACTGCCCAGCGGCACCAATGCGCCGCTATTGGAGCGCACCTTCAGCTTCAGGATATCCTCGCGCTCCAGCCGCTGGCCGGCTTCGGCCTGGGCGCGCACCTGGAAGATGCGGCCGAAGGCGTTGAAGTCGTTCACATAGGCCGAACCGAGATTGACCTGCAGCGCCTCGAATACCCGGCCGATCGGCACATCCAGCATCTGCGCCTTGGTGCGGTCGATATCCAGATAAAGCTGCGGCGAGGAAGCCGAGAAGGTGGTGAACACGCCGGTCATGGCCGGATTCTGCTGCGCCATGCCCATGATCTGATACGCCGCCGCCAGCAGCGGCCGCACATCGTCGCCGGAACGGTTCTGCAGCATGATCTTGAAGCCGCCGCCCGAACCAATGCCGGGCACCGCCGGCGGCGGCACCGCGATCACGAAGGCCTCTTCGATGGCCATCAGCTTGCCGATCATCTGCTGGATCACCTTGTCGGCGGTGAGGCCCAGCGGCAGGCGTTTCTCGAAATCGTCGAACGGCGTGAACATCACGGCTGCATTGGCCGCCGTGGTGAAGGTGGCGCCGTTGAAGCCCGGAATGCCCACCACATTGGCCACGCCGGGCGTGCCCTCGATCAGCTTGGTGGCCTTCTGGACGACTTCGTCGGTACGGCTCAAGGAAGCGCCATCGGGCAATTGCATCACCACGATGGCATAGCCGCGATCCAGCGGCGGGATGAAGCCCGGCGGCACGGTGCGGAACATGAAGAACGTGGCACCCACCAGCAGCAGGTATACCCCCAGCATCACCACGCGATGGCGCAGGATGCCGCGCACGCCCTTGGCATAACCGCCGCCCAGCTTGTCGAAGCCGAGATTGAAGTAATGCGCGAAGCTGCCCAGGAAACCGCGCCGGCGCTTATGCCCGGAGGGATAGGCGCTGTCGTCATGCTGTTTGTGCGGCCGCAGCAACAGCGCGCCGAGCGCCGGCGACAGGGTCAGCGAGTTGAACGCCGAGATGATGGTGGCGGCGGCAATGGTGAGCGCGAATTGCTTGAAGAACTGGCCCGAGATGCCCGGGATGAAGGCGGTGGGGATGAACACCGCGCTCAGCACCACGGCGATGGCGATCACCGCCGTGCCCACTTCGTCCATGGTGCGATGCGCAGCCTCCGATGGCGTAAGCCCTTCGGCGATGTTGCGCTCGATGTTTTCCACCACCACGATGGCATCGTCCACCACGATGCCGATGGCCAGCACCAGGCCGAACAGGGTAAGCACATTCAGCGTGAAGCCGAACGCGCTCATCACCGCGAAAGTGCCCACCAGCGAAACCGGAATGGCCAGGATCGGGATGATCGCGGCGCGCCAGTTCTGCAGGAAGATCAGCACCACCAGCGCCACCAGCACCACGGCTTCCAGCAGGGTCTTGTAAACCTCCTTCACCGAACGGTCGATGAATTCGGTGGGATTGTAGACGATGGTATATTCCAGGCCCGGCGGGAAATCCTTCGACAATTCCTCCATACGCGCCTTCACCGCCTCGGCGGTTTCCAGCGCATTGGTGGCCGGGCGCTGGAAAATGCCCAAGGCCACGGCGGTTTGGCCATCCAGATACGACCGGCTGTTATATTCCTTGGCGCCGAGCTCTACGCGGGCCACGTCGCGCAGGCGCACGATGCGGCCTTCGCCGCCGCTTTTCACGATCACTTCGCGGAATTGCCGGATATCGTTGAAGCGGCCCTGGGTGGTGACGATCACCTGCAGGGCGTTTTCATCGGGCGCCGGCTGCTGGCCCAGCGTGCCGCCGGAAACCTGCACATTCTGCGCCTGCAGGGCCGACACCACATCGCCCGCCGAAAGGCTGTAGGCCGAAAGCTTGTCGGGATCCAGCCAAACGCGCACGGCATATTCGCTGCCGCCGAACACGATCACCGTGCCCACGCCGGGCAGGCGCAGCAATTGCTCGCGGATGCGCAGCTGCATGTAATTGGCGATGTAAAGCTCGTCGAAGCTTTTGTCGGGCGAGAGCAGATGCACCACCATCAAAAAGTCGCCGGCCTGTTTGTTGGTGACGATGCCCTGGCGGCGCACTTCCTCGGGCAGGCGCGGCTCGGCGATGGAGACGCGGTTCTGCACCTGCACCTGCGCATCATCCAGATTCGTGCCGGGCTGGAAGGTCACGGTCAGCTGCATGGTGCCGTTGGCCGTGGAATAGGACGACATGTAGAGCATGCGCTCCACGCCGTTGATTTCCTGCTCGATCGGCGTGGCCACGGTGCGCGCCACGGTTTCGGCATCGGCGCCGGGATACACGGCGGTCACGTTGATCTGCGGCGGCGCGATCTCGGGATATTCGGTCACCGGCAGGCTGAAATAAGCCAGCGCGCCGATGATGATGGTGACGATGGAGACCACCGACGCGAAAATCGGCCGGTCGACGAAGAAATGTCCGAATTTCATGGCGCTTTATCCGCCCTGCTTCGGTGCAGCTTGCGGCATTTGCGGCTGCGGCAAAGCCATCAGGCCGGCCCAGACCGGCGGCATCTGCACCGGCATCGGCGTTACCTTGCCGCCGCCCATGCGCACGCGTTGCAGGCCGTTGATCACCACGGTTTCGTCGCCCTTCAGGCCCTTGCGTACGATGCGGTAGTTATCGGTGCGCGAACCGGTTTCCACCGGCTGCTGGCGCACCGCGCCGCCCTCGCCCACCACATAGACGAAACGCCGGCTCAGATCGGTGACGATGGCTTCGTCGGGGATCAGCACGGCTTCGTATTTCGGGCTGCCGGGCACCGCGATGCGGCCGAACATGCCGGGCGTGAGGAACATCGACTGGTTGGGCAAAGCGGCGCGCATGCGCATGCTGCCGGTGGCGGCATCCAGGCGGCTGTCGGTGAAATCCAGCTTGCCCTTGTGCGGGAAGCTCTTTTCATCGGCCAGTTCCACGCCGACCTCTAAACCATTGGCCCCCGCATTGCCATTGGCGCCATTGGCATTGCTGCCATTGCCGCCATTCGCCGCCATGCGGCGATAGGCCAGATACGAACGCTCATCCACGTCGAAATAGAAATACACCGGATCCAGCGCCACGATGGTGGCCAGCAGGGTCTGGTTCTCGCTCACCAGGTTGCCCTCGTTCACCAGCTTGCGGCCGATCCGGCCGCTCATCGGCGCGCGGATTTCGGTGAAGCTGAGATTCAGCCGGGCGGATTCCACGCTGGCCCGCGCGCCCTGGATATCGGCCTGGGCCTGCTGAAAGGCCTGGCGCTTCTCTTCCGCGGTGCGTTCGGCCGCCGTGCCGCTGCGTGCCAGGCGCTCATAGCGGTCGGCATCCTGCTTGGCAAAATCCAGTTTGGTTTGCAGCGAATTCAACGCCGCCTGGGCCTGGTTCAGCGCCGCCACATAGGGCCGCCGGTCGATCACCGCCAGCAATTCGCCCTCGCGCACCATGCTGCCCTCGGCAAACGACAGCTTCTCCAGATAACCGTTCACCCGGGCGCGGATATCCACCGTGGCCGAAGCCTCGAAGCGGCCGGTATATTCGTCCAGCTCCACGATCTGCTTCACCACCGGCTTGGCCACCGTCACCGGCGGCGGCCCGCCCATCTGGGCAAAAGCCGGAGCAGCAAGAGCGAAAACAAGGGAGAAACCCAGCGAGGCAACGAAGCTGCGCGCCAAGTGCGGATATGTGCGGTATGTCATGGCGCAAAGTTGTAGTGCGCTGCAAAAAGAACGCAAGACCGAATTTGTTATGAGACAATCATCTCTTAGGGTTAACGCCCCGGAATGCGAAAACGATCACAAAAGCCGCAATCGGGTCCGCTGCCTCAGAATGGCTTCACGATCACCAGGATCACGATGCCCACCATCAGCAAAGTGGGTACCTCGTTCATCACGCGGTAGAATTTCGCCGAATGGGTATTCGCATCCTCGGCGAATTGCCGGCGCCAGCGCGCATAAAAGCCATGCAGGCCAGACATCGCCAGAACCAGCGCGAATTTCGCCATAAACCAGGGTTGCAGCCAATGATCGCCCAGCCAGGCCAGGGTGAGGCCGAAAATCCAGGAGGCCGACATCGCCGGGTCGATGATCGCCCGCAGCAGCCGGCGTTCCATCACCTTGAAGGTTTCCGATTGCACCGAACCCTTGGCGGCATCCACGTGATACACATACAGGCGCGGCAGATAGAACATGCCGGCCATCCAGGCAATCACGCTGATCACATGCAGCGCCTTGATCCAATCGTAGAGCATCCTATGCCATCCCAAAGAGTCACCCTCGGATTCAGTCCGACGGTGCATGCCTGATATGATAAGCGACTGAACCATGGATGCCCGAAACAGGTCCGGGCATGACGGATCAGCTATAATGCACTGCGCACCAGCTGCGCCAGGCCATCGATGAAATCCGGCTGTACGCCCACCGTGGGCACCCGCACATAGCTTTTCACGCCATGCTCATGGGCCAGTTCGGCATATTCGATATCCAGTTCCACCAGGGTCTCGGAATGCTCGGATACGAAGGCGATCGGGCAAAGCAGGATCGCCTTGCCATCGGCGCCGGCGCGCTTGATCTCGGCGTCCGTGGCCGGCCCGATCCATTCCAGCGGGCCGACCCGGCTCTGGTAGCAGATCTGCCAATCCAGATCAGGAATGTTCAGCCCGGCAACCACCGCCGCCGCGCTCTGTTCCACCTGGCGCTGATAGGGATCGCCGGCCGCCACGATCTTTTTCGGCAGGCCATGGGCGGAAAACAGCAGACGATAGGGCTTTTCCACCCGCGCCAGGGCTTCCCGGATCAACGCCACATTGGCGGCGATGAAACCCGGCTGGATCGGATATTGCGTGACATGCACATGCGGCACGCTCAACCCCGCCGCCTTGGCCGCACGGTTCCAATCATCGAACGAGGATTGCGTGGTGGTGGTGGAATATTGCGGATAAAGCGGCAGCATCACCACTTTTTCAGCCCCCCAGGCCTGCACGGCCTTGGCGGTTTCGGCGGCGAAGGGATGCCAATAACGCATGGCGATGAACACCCGGATTTCCAGATTATTCTGGCCTGGGCTGTTTAAAGCCTTTTCCAGCGCGGCAGCCTGTTTTTCGGTTTCCGGCAGGATCGGCGAACGCCCGCCCATCCGGGCATAGATCGCCTGCGCGGTTTTGGCCCGGCGGCCAGAAATCAGGCTGGCCAGCGGCCGGCGCAGAATCCAGGGCAGCCGGATGATCGCCGGATCGTTGAACAGGTTGAACAGAAAAGGCCGCACGGCTTCCAGGCTGTCCGGGCCGCCCAGATTGAACAGAACGATGGCGGTGCGGGCCATGTTTCAGGCCGCCATGCTGGCGCCGCGCAGCAGGCGCAGCAATTGCTCCACATGCTGGGGAGGGGTTTCCGGCAGGATGCCATGGCCGAGATTGAAGATGTGATTGCGGCCCTGGAAATGCTGCAAGATACGCTGCACGGCCTGCATCATCTGCGGCCCGCCGGCCACCAGCAGGCGCGGATCAAGATTGCCCTGCACCGGATGCTTGCTCCACAGCCGGTCGCGCGCCCAGGCCAGCGGCACGGTGTAATCCAGGCTCAGCGCGGTGGCGCCGGTGGCAGCGGCAAAGCCATCGTATTGCGCGCCGGCA
Source organism: Ferrovibrio sp. (assembly GCF_019636075.1). GTDB lineage: Bacteria > Pseudomonadota > Alphaproteobacteria > Ferrovibrionales > Ferrovibrionaceae > Ferrovibrio. Next base: position 37,032 of record NZ_JAHBYG010000004.1, on the reverse strand, counting down.
CCGCGCGGAAACGCGATCACCGGCAAAGCGGGATATTTCTGGCGCAAACGCTGGATGATCATTTTCACCGGCAACACGCAATAGCGCTGGAATTGTTCGTCGGGCAGCACACCGGCCCAGGTATCGAAGAGTTGTACGACCTCGGCGCCGGCCTGGATCTGGCGGTCGAGGTAGGAAACCGTCGAATCCACCAGCAATGCCATCAGCCGATCCAGCGCCGCCGGATTGCCGAAAGCCCACATCTTGGCCGCCGCCTGGTCGTTGCCGCCGCGGCCTTCCAGCATATAGGTGGCCACCGTCCAGGGCGCGCCGGCAAAGCCGATCAGGGCGGTTTCCGCCGGCAGGGCGGCCTTGATCCGCGCCACCGCCTCATAGACCGGCTCCAGGCGCGCATGGATGGCTTCCGGCCGCAGCTTGCCCAGTTCGGCCTCGCTGCGGATGGCAGCCAGCAGCGGCCCCTCGCCTTCCTGAAACCGCAGCTCTTGCCCCAACGCCTGGGGCAGCAGCAGAATATCGGCAAACAGAATGGCGGCATCGAAGCCGAAACGCCGGATCGGCTGCAGGGTCACTTCGGTGGCCAGGTCCGGGTTGTAGCACAGGTCCAGGAAGCTGCCGGCCTGCGCCCGGGTGGCCCGGTATTCCGGCAGATAGCGCCCGGCCTGGCGCATCAGCCAGACCGGCGGACGCGGCAAGGCCTCGCCATTGAGGGCTTTGATGAAGGGCTTTTGACTGGCAGGAAGGGCGCTGTTCATACCCTATTCCTTTCCTATTTATTATTAAAAAGAAAGAGTTGGAGTAGTGGTTTGTCCGGTGGATAACGGGGATGCGCGGTCTTGCCGCAAGCATTCCGGATTCCATTCTTTTACACAGCCGGGTTGCATGCCAGACCGGGCATCGCGGGATAAACCGGTGCGACTCGCAAGCAAATCAATGGCTTGAAAATGTGGATAAGGGGGATGATGACGGCGGAATGACGGTTTGATGCATCATCCACGGGATTCACAGGGGTGGCTGGGATTCCATCCGCCTCGGCATGATGGCTTGCAAGAAAACCGGCAAGCGGGCATGAAAAAGCCCGGGCTTGGGATAAGTCGCGGCTTATCCTTGTTGTCCACCTTTTACACAGCCATCTCCCTTTCACGCAGATGCGTCAGGATACCGGTAGCCAGATGAGTCCGCAGCCCACATTGCCGCGCCGGCCGCATATCCATCTGGTATCGGATGCCACCGGCGAAACCCTGAAATCGGTGGCCACCGCCGCCATGGTGCAGTTCCAGACCTCCAACGAGGAAGTGGAAACCCATAGCTGGGCGCTGGTGCGCACGGCGGCGCAGATGGAGCGCGTGGTGGAATCCATCACCAAGATCGGCGGCCTGGTGCTGTTCACCATCGTGGATCCCAACCTGCGCGACATATTGGTGCGCCATTGCGGCAAGCATCGCATTCCCTATCTGGCGGTGCTGGATCCGGTGATCCTGGCGGTGGGCAAATATTTCGGCGAGAAGGCCAAGAACCAGCCCGGCCGCCAGCATGAGCTGGACGCGGAATATTTCGCCCGCATCGATGCCATGCATTTCACCATCGCCCATGACGATGGCCAGCATACCGATGATATCGACAAGGCGGATATCGTGCTGGTGGGCGTGTCGCGCACGTCGAAAACCCCCACCTCGATCTATCTCGCCAATCGCGGATTCAAAACCGCCAATATTCCCATCGTGCCCGGCCTGTCGCTGCCGGAGGAATTGCTGCGCAGCAAAGAGCCGCTGGTGGTGGGCCTCACCACTTCGCCCGACCGCCTGGTGATGGTGCGCCGCAATCGGCTGCTCAGCCTGAACCAGACCACCGAAACCGATTACGTGGATATCGAACAGGTGCGCGCCGAAGTGGCCGAGGCGCGCAAGCTCTGCGCCCGCCATGGCTGGCCGATCATCGACGTGTCGCGTCGCTCGATCGAGGAAACCGCCGCCGCGATTCTCAATCTGTATAACCGGCGCGAAGAAAAAAACGCCCATACCGAAGACGAAGCATGACATGACCCTTGTATTGGCATCGGCCAGTCCCGCCCGCGCCGCCATGCTGCGCAATGCCGGCCTGGATGTGGAAATCCGCCCGGCCCGGGTGGATGAAGACGAGATCAAGCTGTCGTTGAAAGCCGAGGGCGCGCCGCCCGAGCGGGTGGCGGAAACCTTGGCCGAATTGAAGATGCGCCGCGCCTCCGTGATCGGCGACCGCAGTTTCGTGATCGGCTGCGACCAGATGCTGGCCTGCGACGGCGCATGGTTCGACAAACCGGCGGATATCGCGGCTGCGCGCACGCAATTGCGCAGCCTGCGCGGCAAGACCCATCATCTGCATTCCGCCATCACCGTGGGCCGCGATGGCGGCGTGGTGTGGCATCATGTGGAAACCGCGCGCATGACCATGCGGGATTTTTCCGACGATTTCCTGGAAGCCTATCTGGCGCAGGCCGGCGACAGCATCCTGGCATCGGTGGGTGCCTATCGGCTGGAGGATATCGGCGTGCAGCTTTTTTCGCGTATCCAGGGCGATTACTTCACCATCCTGGGGCTGCCGTTATTGCCGCTGCTGGATTTCCTGCGCGCCAATAACGAGGTGCGGGCATGAGCGAGGACGATATCCTGGCGCCGCGCGCCGGCGTGATCGGCTGGCCGGTGCAGCATTCGCGTTCGCCCAGGCTGCATGGCTATTGGCTAAAGCAATACGGCCTGCCGGGCCGCTACGATCTGCTGCCGCTGCCGCCGGAAGATCTGGGCGGGTTTTTGCAGGAACTGAAACGCAGCGGCCAGGCGGAGAATTTTCGCGGCGTGAATGTCACCATTCCGCATAAGCAGGCTGTGCTGCCGTTTCTGGACGAGATCGACCATGCCGCCAAACGCATCGGCGCCGCCAATACGCTGATCCTGCGCGAGGATGGCAGCCTGTTCGGGCAGAATACCGATGGCTACGGCTTTTTGCAGAATCTGCGCGAAAGCCAGCCGCAATGGCAGCCATCGGCCTGGCCTGGCCTGGTGCTGGGGGCAGGCGGCAGCGCGCGGGCGATCTGCGTGGCGCTGCTGGATGCCGGCCTGCCGGCTCTGACCATCATCAATCGCAGCCCGGAACGCGCCGAAGCGCTGGCCAAGGCGCTGGACGATCCGCGCGTTAGCATCGGCGCCTGGGAGGACCGCGCGGACCTGCTGGACGGCGCCGGCCTGCTGGTGAATACCACCAGCCTGGGCATGAGCGGCCAGCCGGCGCTGGATATCGCCCTGGATGCCCTGCCCATCCAGGCGCTGGTGACCGATATCGTCTATGCCCCGCTGGAAACCGGGCTGCTGGCCGCCGCCCGGGCGCGCGGCAATCCGGTGGTGGATGGCCTGGGCATGCTGCTGCATCAGGGCCGGCCGGGCTTTGCCGCCTGGTTCGGCCAATGGCCCGAGGTGACGCCCGGCCTGCGGGAGGCGGTGCTGGCGGATTGAACTTGCTTAGCTAACCTAGCTTAGCTAACTTAGCTAAGCAGGAGTCTGGCAATGACCATCAAGGCCAATATCCACGAGGCGAAAACCAATCTGTCCAAGCTGATCGCCGCCGCCAAGCAGGGCGAGGAGGTGATCATCGCGCGCGCCGGCCAGCCGGAGGTGCGGCTGGTGCCAGTGCAGGCGGATGAGAAGCCGCGCCGGCGGCAATTCGGAGCCTGGGCCGGCAAGGTCTGGATGGCGCCCGATATGGATGCGGTGGATCGCGAGATCGCCGAGGATTTCTACAACAGCAAGATTTTTCCAGATGGTGATGTCTGACACGGTTTGATGCATGCGCTATCTGCTCGATACCAATGTGCTGATTCACAGCATGGAAGGCACTTTGTCCGTCTCCATGGCCCGTATTCTTGGCGATACGGCAAACGATCTGGTCGTAAGCATGGCGTCGCTATGGGAAACCGCGATCAAATCCGGCCTGGGTAAATTGAAATTACCACTGGACATGGATCAGCAGATGCTGGCTTTGGGGATTGAGTTGCTGCCCATAGAGCGCGCCCATATTGCTGAATATAAAACACTGCCGCTGCTGCATCGCGATCCCTTCGATCGTATGCTTATCGCTCAGGCACGCGTGGAGAATCTGACGCTTGCCAGCAGCGACCGGCAATTTCGTCGCTACGATGTGAAAGTGCTGTCTGCATGATCAAGCTGGCATTGACGGGGTCCATCGGCATGGGCAAATCCACCGTGGCGGCGATGTTCACATCGCTGGGCGTGCCGGTTTTCGATGCCGATGCGGCGGTGCATGAACTCTATGCCCCGGGCGGCGCGGCGGTGGCACCGATGCTGGCGGCCTTTCCCGATGCGCATACGCCAGCCGGCGGTATCGACCGCGCGGTGCTGGTGCGCCATATGCTGGCCGATGCGGCGGCGCTGAAGCGGATCGAGGCCATCGTGCATCCGCTGGTGGGCGAGATGCGCCAGCGCTTTCTGCAGGATGCGGAAGGCCGCGGCGAAGCCGTGGTGCTGCTGGATATTCCGCTGCTATTCGAGGGACGCGGCCGCGACGGCGTGGATCATGTGGCGGTGGTGAGCGCGCCGGCCGACATGCAGCGCGCCCGCGTGCTGGCCCGGCCGGGCATGACGGAAGAAAAATTCGCCGCCATCCTGGCCAAGCAGGTGCCCGATGCCGAAAAGCGCCGGCTGGCCGATACGGTGATCGATACCGGCCTGCCGGTGGCGGAAACCGAAAAACAAGTGGCGGCTTTGGTGCACAGGCTGCGCAAGGAGGCAACGCATCATGCGTGAGATCGTGCTGGATACCGAAACCACCGGCTTCAACGCCGATGGCGGCGACAGGCTGGTGGAACTGGGCTGCATCGAGTTGGTGAACCACATTCCCACCGGCCGGCATCTGCATAAATACTGCAATCCCCAGCGCGACATGCCGGAAGAGGCCTTCAAGGTGCATGGATTGTCGCAGGAATTCCTGTCCGACAAGCCGCTGTTTGCCGAGATCGCCGACGAATTCCTGAAATTCATCGGCGAGGATACCAAGCTGGTGATCCATAACGCGGCGTTCGACATGGCGTTTCTGAATGCCGAATTGAAGCGCGCCGGCCGGCAGATTCTGGCTTTCGATCGCGCCATCGACACGGTGCAGATGGCACGGCGCAAATTTCCCGGCGCGCAGGCTTCGCTGGATGCGCTGTGCAAACGCTTCAACATCGACAATTCCGCCCGCATCAAGCATGGCGCGCTGCTGGATGCCGAATTGCTGGCCGAGGTCTATCTGGAACTGGTGGGCGGCCGGCAGCAGGGCCTGGGCCTGGCCGGCGATGGCGACGATGCGGCGGCGGCGGCTGCCTTGCTGGCACCGCGCGGCCCGGCGCGGCCGGTGCGGCCCCATAGCGTGCCGCCCGATGAATTGGCGGCCCATGAAAAATTCATCGCCAAGCTGAAAGAACCGATCTGGCTGAACTGAAAGCCGCCCGCACCACCCTGGAGAGCGGGCCAAGCTTGGATGTGATCAGGCGTGATCCACGTCGGCGATGCAGAAGACCATGTCGACGGTTTCGCCATCCTGGCCCAGCGGCAGCAGCAGGGTGCCGCGTTCGCGCACCTGGCCGATATCCAGCGAGCCGCTATCCAGGGTGGGGCCCAGCACGGAATTGTAATCATAGACCGGACAGCGCTTGCCGATCACGATCCAGTAGTTGAGCAACACCTCATCAACCGTGTCTGACGGCAGATGATGCCCGATATGGTTGCCGGCCACCGCCCTGCCGGTGGGGTCGAAGCCGCGCATCTGCACCTGCCGCGTGCCCACCAGGCGATAGCGCAGCCAGGGCGGTTCTTGCAGCACTTCGGTCAGCACCACGAAAGGCAGCAGATCGGGGATTTGCAGCGGGTCGATATCGGCGCGGGCGGGCATGATGCGGCTGCCGCGCAGGCCGTCCCAATAGCCGAAGGCGCGTTTCACCCGGCTGGAGCAGATATCCAGAAACCCGGTCCCCAGCATGCGGGGATGGTCGGAGCGCGCGATCTTGCCGTCGAGATCTTCCACCATGCCGGCAAGTATCCGCCAAGCGCCGGCAACAGGCAATATGCATGCCGGGACGAGGAATGGCCAACCGGAGCAAAAAGTTAGGTTGCAAGCTGTTTTCCGCCATGCCAGTTTCTGGGCAGTTCGGCAACCGGTCCGGTAGCCGGTTCGCGGCCAGCCCCAGGCCAAACTCCAGGAGCATTCACACAGTCCCGCCTGCTGCTTGTCCTGTTCGCGCTGGCTATCGCATTGCTGGTGGGGGCGGTGAACTTCTATGTGCATGCCGTGTTGCGGCCGCAGGTGGAGGCCGACGAGGTGGTGCGCATGGAACGCCGCGCCCAGATCCATGGCCAGCAGATCGAAACCGTGATGCTGGGCCTGCGCGCCACTTTGGAAAAACTGGTGCTGCTCTATCGCATGGAAGGCAACGACGACCGCGCCATCCATAACGAGTTGCGCCGGCTGGAGCTGGAAACCCCGCATATCCGCAGCCTGGGCATCACCGACGATCAAGGCAACCTGATCCATTCTTCGCGGTCCAACCCGGCGCCGCAGGTGCAGCTTGCCGACCGCGATTATATCCGCCTGTTCCTCGATGGCGCCCGCCAGCCGTTTTTCCTGGGCGGCCCGGTGAGCAACAAGGTGGATGGCATGTGGCAGATTTCCATGTCGATGCCGGTGCGCGACGAAACCGGCAGGCTGAAGGCGGTGATCACCTCGGTGGTGGATCCCGACCGTTTCGCCGATGGCTTTTCCGCCGACCATGAAGGCGATGATTGCATCACGCTGATCTATAGCGACATGCGCGTGGTGGTGAGCTATCCGATGCGGCCGGACGAAATCGGCGCCGCGATTCCCGCCCTGCCGGTGCTGGATTATCTGCAGCAGGAACCCAACCGCCAGAAGGCCGCCGGAATCTATGCGCTGGGCATGGGCGGCGAGACACGCATCCTGGCGGCGCGCCGGCTGTTCGATGACCGGCTGACCATCCTGGCTTCGCGGCCGATGGCCCAGGCGATGCAGCAATGGAACGATCTGTCCTGGCTGGTGGCGGTGTGTTCGGTGGCGATTCTGTTGCTGGCCGCCGGCACGGTGTTCACCGCGCGCCGGCTGTTGCAGGCGGAAGATCGCCGCGTGCGCGCCCTGGGTTCGCTGAACATGCAATTGCAGGAACAGACCGCGCGCGCCGAACGGCTGGCGGCGGCCAAGAGCGAATTCCTCGCCACCATGAGCCACGAAATCCGCACGCCGATGAACGGCGTGCTGGGCATGGCGCAGGCGTTGAAAAACCAGCCGCTTTCATCGGAAGCGGCGGAACAGGTGAGCGTGATCGCGGAATCCGCCAGCAGCCTGCTCGGCGTGATCAACGATGTGCTGGATTATTCGCGGCTGGAAGCCGGCCGCATGCAGATCGCCAGCGAGCCGATGCGGCTGCGACCGCAGATCGAGGCGATGCGCATGCTGTTCGCCTCGGCCTGCGCCGCCAAGGGGCTGGAGCTGCGTGTGAAGCTGCCCGACAGTCTGCCCGATGGATTATTCGGCGATGCCGCGCGGCTGCGCCAGATTCTGGTGAACCTGCTGGGCAATGCGGTGAAATTCACCGAAGCCGGCTTCGTGGAAATCGCCGTCGATCGCCTGCAGGCGGCAACCGGCTGGATGCTGCGTATCGAAGTGCGCGATAGCGGCCCGGGCATCGCCCGCGAGGCGCAATACAAAATGTTCGAACGCTTCAGCCAGGAAGATTCCTCCACCGCGCGGCGTTTCGGCGGAACCGGCCTCGGCCTTGCCATCACCAAACGGCTGGTGGAATTGCAGAATGGCCGCATCGGCTGCGTCAGCGAAAAGGGCCAGGGCGCGCTGTTCTGGGTGGAGCTGCCCTGGCGCGAGCCTTCGGCGGAAATGCTGGCTGGTTCCGTTGCCGCCGAGGCATTGCCCCTGCCGCCATCGCCGCATCAGCCGACGCCGGATGGCGAACCGCAAGACCAGGCCGGATTGCTGCCCAGGTTGCTGCCCAGATTGCTGGTGGTGGACGACAACCTGGTGAACCGCCGCACGCTGACCGCTCTGCTCAAGCCGTTCGGCTATGAGATCGACCTGGCGGAAAGCGGCGCCGTGGCTTTGGAAAAGCTGCGCGGCAAGTCCTATCAGACCGTGCTGCTGGATATCCATATGCCCGATATGGATGGCTTCGAAACCCTGCGCGCGCTGCGCCGCCAGCCGGCCAGCGGCAGCCGGCCGCCGCGCGTGCTGGCGATGACCGCCGATGTGATGCCCGAGGCGGTGCTGCGCTATGAAGCCGCCGGCTTCGATGGCGTGGTGGCCAAGCCGGTGATCGTGCAGGATCTGCTCACTGCTCTAAACACTGGGCTCTAAATACTGGGCCCTGAAACGGAGCTCTAAATACGGGCGCCTGCCCGACAGGGCGCAGATGCTGAACCCAGGACCACCGGAATAAATCCGGTGGTGAGGGCTTTTAGCGGATATTTCAGGCCTGGCCGGTCTGGCCTTCGGCTTCGGCGGCCTTGCCGCGCTGGTATTGTGCCACGAAGTCGATCGGATCGAGCATCAGCGGCGGCACCCCGCCATCGCGGGTCACGTCGGCCACGATGCGGCGGGCGAACGGGAACAGCAGGCGCGGCGCCTCCACCAGCAGCAGCGGCTCGATATGCTCGTCGGGGATATTGGCCAGGGTGAACAGCCCGCCGTAATGCAGGTCGGCCACGAAGGCATTCTCTTCGCCGATCTTGGCTTCCACCAGGATGCGCAGCACCACCTCGAACAGGTTGTCGCTGATCTTCTGTGCCTGGGTGCCCACATTCACGCCGATCTGCGGCGATTGCTCCAGGGTGAAGGTGCGCGGCGCCATCGGATGCTCGAAGGACAGGTCCTTCACATATTGCGCGTTGAGGCGGAATTGCGGGGCCTGATCTTGTGCTTCGCTCATGGGGGGTACCGTGTCTCCGGAAAAATGAGGCCGCAACCGCTAACATGAAACCGTGGGCTGCAACAAGGCCGCAGGCCGAATCCGTGGGCCAGAACCCGGCAGGCGCCATGTCGATCTGAACCCTGCGTGAACACCCCGCCCCGCCCCTTGGAATCGGCCCGCCGATTGCTTACATCCGGGAAAGACCCCCCGGGAAAGCAAAACATGCAGGCGCGGCGTGCATGCTGGACCACAGGGGTGGGCAGGTTTACACTGCCAGGAACATCAGGGGAAATTCCCAAGCAGACCCCCAGGGGATATCATGGGTGATGGCGGTTTTCAGTTTCTCGACATTCTGCTGCTCGGCGCGATTGCCGGCTTCATAGCCTTGCGCCTGCGCGCGGTGCTGGGCCAGCGCAGCGGCCATGAGCAGCAGCGCCGCCGCCCGCCCATGGGCGCCGAGGGCAGCGAAAGCCCCGCCGATACCGGCGAAGCCCAGGATAACGTGATTCCGCTGCCGCGCCGCGAGGATGCCGGGTCCGACTTTGGCGCCGATCCTGCCGCCAGCCCGGCCAAGAGCTATCCCGAACTGGCGAAAATCCTGGCCGCCGATCCGCATTTCGATCCGGTGGATTTCATGCAGGGTGCTTCGGCGGCCTATGAAATGATCGTCACGGCCTTTGCCGCCGGCGACAAAGCTACCCTCAAACCCATGCTCTCGCGCGAGGTTTTCGCCGATTTCGAGCAGGTGATCGATGATCGCGCCCGCAAGGGCGAGGTGCAGGAAACCACCTTCGTGGGCCTGAAGAATGCCAGCTTCGCCGATAGCCAGGTGAATGGCCGGATCGGCGAAGTGACCGTGAAATTCGATAGCGAGCTGATTTCGGTGACCCGCGACCGCAACGGCGTGGTGATTGCCGGCGATGCCAGCCGGGTGGATAGCGTGACCGATATCTGGACCTTCGCCCGGGATTTGCGCTCGCGCGACCCGAACTGGACGCTGATCGCCACCGCCACGCCGAATTGAGCATGGCCAGGCTGCTGGCAGCCTCCCTGCTGTCGCTGGTTCTGGTAGCCTGTGCGGCCAAGCCGCCCCCGGAAGCACCGCCGGAAGCGATCAGGCCGCCTGCCTTCGCGCTCAATCCCGCCAGCTTTGCCGATCTGCCAGGCTGGCAGGAAGACCGCATGGCCGAGGCGCTGCCGGCCTTGCGCGCCTCCTGCCCCCGCCTGCTGGCGCAAACCAGCCGGCCCGGCCCGGATGGGTTCACGATTTTTGGTCCTGTCGCGGCCTGGAAGCCGTTTTGCGACGGCCTGGCCGCCCTGGCGCCCGGCGACGATGCCGGCCTGCGCCGGCTGATCGAGGCGGAAATGCGCCCGGTGCAGGTGATCGGCGATGGCAAGCCCGAGGGCCTGTTCACCGGCTATTACGAACCCTCGCTGAAGGGCAGCCGCCAGCGCCGGCCCGGCTACGACGTGCCGGTTTACGGGTTGCCGCCCGATCTGGTGCAGGTGGATTTGGGCCAGTTCCGCAACGATTGGCGCGGCCAGCGTACCGCCGGCCGGGTTCAGAACGGCTTCCTGCGGCCCTATGACGACCGCGCCGGCATCGAGGCCGGCAAGCTTGAGGGCAAGGCGCCGGTGCTGGCCTGGGCGGCCAATCCGGTGGATGTGTTCTTTTTGCAGATCCAGGGTTCGGGTCGCATCGAGCTGGCCGAAGGCGGCCTGCTGCGGGTGGGCTTTGCCGGGCAGAATGGCCATCCCTATACCGCCATCGGGCGGGTGCTGATCGATCGCGGCCTGCTGGCCCGTGAAGACGTGACCATGCCGCGCCTGAAGCAATGGCTGGCGGAAAACCCCGCCGAAGCGCCGGGCCTGCTGCGGGAAAACAAATCCTTCGTGTTTTTCCGGGAAATATCGCCTCCAGCCCCTTCCAATATGGCGGCCTCCAATATCGCAGGGGGCGGAAGCCAGCCAGATGGGCCGTTGGGGGCGCAGGGGCTGCCGCTCAGCCCAGGCCGTTCACTGGCGGTGGATCGCACCCATCTGGCCATGGGGCTGCCGGTCTGGCTGTCGGCCAGCCGACCGGATGCAGCAAGTTCTGCGGGCCCGGATGTGACGCTGAACCGCCTGATGCTGGCCCAGGATACCGGCGGGGCGATCCGTGGCGCGGTGCGCGGCGATGTGTTCTGGGGCCATGGCCCCGAGGCCGAGGCGATTGCCGGGGCGATGAAGCATCCCGGCCGTTACTGGCTGCTGCTGCCGAAAACGGTGATGGCCGGCCAGCCGGCGAGCTGATCGCTCGCGGGCTGCCCGGCCACCTAATTTCCGGCCAGCTATTTCCGGCTTGATAACGCTGTTATGCGTTACAGCTGCGCGCCGCCATTGATGCCATTCAGGCCGGCGCCGCCGATTGGCGCGGCAAGGCTTGCGGGCTCTTCGTCGCTATGCTCGCCGTGGGAATTGGGCTGGCCGTAGGAATTGGCCGCCGCCTTGATCAGCTGGAAAATCCGGTCGCGCACCAGGCTATCGCCGATCCGGCCGAAATTGCGCACCAGCTCCAGCGCCTGGCGGCGCGAAATCGGGCTGTTTTCCTGCTCGATATCCGCCACGGCGGAATGTTCGCCGCGGGCCTGGGGCTGCTGCTCCACGCCGGGCATGCCCTCGAAGAAATACGACGGCGGCACGTTCAGGATCTGGGAGAATTGCTGCAAACGGCTGGCCCCGATGCGGTTCAGGCCCTTCTCGTATTTCTGGATCTGCTGGAAGCTCAGGCTGACGGCACTGCCCAGGCGCTCCTGGCTGAAACCGGCCAGGGTGCGGCAGGCGCGCAGGCGCGAACCGACATGGGCATCGTAGGGATTGGGTTTGCGAACCATGATGATCTCTCCTTTGAGAGCAAATCGAACTGTTGGGCTGGTAGGACGCAGCTGGGTTGGGGCATTCGTGGGTTAGGCTATTCTTGGGGTATGCTGTTCGGGTGGGGGAAATAACACTGTTACGGATTCCGTTGGTACTCTCCCGGCACCGGGCCAGGAAGCGGGCTTCCTGGCCAAGGCCGGCGCGAATGCTGGGGGGAGCAGCATGGCCAGCCGGTGCGGTGCCGGGTACGCAACTGCCCGGGCAACGGCCGGGCGGGTTATTCGATTGCCCGGGCGACAGCCGGGCGGGTTAATTCATATATCCGGGCAACTGCCGGGGAACGCGGTCTCAAGGGGAACCTAAGCGGGAAATCCCAGGCCAGGGCCTGAATGCTCAACACCCCTGCGGACGGAAAGTTCCCTTTACGGCCAGCTGTCGTCGGAACACCCAATCTCACAACCAGAGGCATCAGACCCGGAAAAACCCCAACGGTTCAGCGCGGGTCTAGCGCCATGGGTGAGTCATGCTTAGTCCAACCACATCCACACGGCAGCTAATTTTTCAGTAATACGTCATTCCGGGATATTATAATTCGATAACAACCTTCCGTAGCGGTATTCTGGTCCGGCTCTCGCTTCTTGGCGGCGTATCTTTAGAACTACGTCAGGTGGAGTGGCCCGGACTCTGGCGGTAAGACCGGCCGGTGGCCCGGTATTGATGGGCCGGTTGCGTTTGAACGGTATCGGCTGGCCTCGCCGGCTGCTTCCTGCTATACCGCCCGCGTATTCCGTCGGCCCTGCCGGCCAGGAATGCTTTCTGGGATATTTTCTGGGCTGTTTTGAGGAGTTTTGGCATGGCCGAGCGCAAGGCAAGCGTGGCCCGCAAAACCAAGGAAACCGAGATCGAGGTGAGCCTCGATCTGGATGGCACCGGCGCCTACGACGTAAGCACCGGGGTGGGTTTCCTCGACCATATGATGGAGCAGCTGTCGCGCCACAGCCTGATCGATCTGCGCCTGCGCGCCAAGGGCGACACCCATATCGATTTCCACCACATCACCGAGGATACCGGCATCGCCATCGGCCAGGCCTTCGCCAAGGCGCTCGGCGACCGCGCCGGCATCCAGCGCTATGGCGATGCGCTGATCCCGATGGACGAAACGCTCACCCGCGTGGCGCTCGATGCCTCCAACCGGCCCTATCTGATCTGGAAGGTGAATTTCACCAAGCCCAAGCTGGGCGAGATGGATACCGAGCTGTTCAAGGAATGGTTCCAGGCTTTCGCGCAGAATGCCGGGCTGACCCTGCATGTGGAAAATCTCTACGGCGAGAATAACCACCATATCGTGGAATCCTGCTACAAGGCGCTGGCCCGCGCCTTGCGCGCCGCGATCACCCAGGATCCGCGCAGCCCGCACGCCATTCCCTCCACCAAGGGCAGCCTGTAGGCGCTTCGATGCGGTTCTTCAGCATCCATATGCGCCCGGGCCAAAGCCCTGTCGGTGCCGCTGCCGCCATGCAGGACCGGACCTTCATGCAGATCGTGCCGTCCGGCTTTTCCTGGATCGCCGCCCTGTTCACGCCGGTCTGGCTGATCTGGCATCGGCAATGGTGGGGCCTGGCCGGCTATGTCGGCCTGATGCTGGCGCTGGGCGTGGTGTATGCCGTGCTGGATATCGCCGATCCGGCGGATTGGCTGATCGGCATCGCATTGGCGTTTCTGTTCGGCGCCAGCGCCGCCGAGCTGCGGCGTTGGACGCTGGATCGCAATGGCTGGCAAATGCGTGCCGTTGTGGCGGCCCGCGATGCAGCGGAAGCGCACCTGCTTTACACCCGCGAGATCGCCGTGCGCCAGGCCGCCAGCCTGGGTGATCGCATGAGCGACGATCTCGGCGTATTGCCGGGCCAATCCCCTGCTCGGGCCCCGGGCCAATCTTCGGGCCAATCCCCGGCTCGGGCGCCAGGTCGGGGACTGGCTGGTGAAATCTCCGCCCTGCCCCGGTTGGTATGAACATGCGTGTAGCCCTGATCGATTACGGCTCCGGCAATCTGCGCTCCGCCGCCAAAGCCATCGAACGCGCAGCCCTCGACAATGGCTTGGCGCTGACGCTGGATGTGACCTCCGATCCCGGCCTGGTGGCCGCCGCCGATCGCGTGGTGCTGCCCGGCGTGGGTGCGTTCGGCGATTGCTATCGTGGCCTGGCGGCGCTGGATGGCATGATCGATGCGCTGAACGATACGGTGATCGCCAAGGGCCGGCCGTTTCTCGGCATCTGCGTTGGCATGCAGCTGATGGCGGAACGCGGCCTGGAACATGGCGAACACAAGGGCCTGGGCTGGATTCCCGGCAGCGTGCAGATGCTCGAACCCGATAATGCCGACCTGAAAATTCCGCATATGGGCTGGAACCAGCTGCATCTGCATCGGCCGCATGCCTTGCTGGATGGCATTGCCGAAGGCGCCCATGCCTATTTCGTGCATTCCTATCATCTGCGCGCCAGCGATGCGCGGCATGTGCTGGCCGATGTGGATTACGGCGGACCGGTTACGGCGGCGGTGGGCCGCGACAATCTGTTCGGCACGCAATTCCATCCCGAAAAAAGCCAGGCCACCGGGCTGCGCCTGCTGGCGAATTTTTTACGGTGGCAACCGTGACAGGTGTGGCATGAACAGCCAGCCGCAAGCCCGCGTGGAGCAGGTGCGCGTTCTCAGCGAGGACGAGCTGGATGAAATCTGCGTGGCCGCCGAACAGGCGATCCTGGATGGCAGCGGCTTCGGCTGGCTGGTGCCGCCCTCGCGCATGGTGCTGGAAAAATACTGGCGCGGCGTGCTGATGATGCCGCAGCGCGACCTGTTCGTGGCACGGCTGGATGGCGCCATCGTAGGCTCCACCCAGATGCTGCGGCCGCCGAGCAATAACGAAGCGCAGGCCCATGCCGCGCATCTCACCACGTTTTTCATCGCGCCCTGGGCGCGCGGCCATGGCCTGGCGCGCGGCTTGCTGGCGGCGGTGGAAGATGTGGCGCGCAAGCAGGGCTATCGCCAGGTGGAGCTGGATATGCGCGCCACGCAAACCGCGGCGATGCAATTGGCCGAGGCCTGCGGGTTTCAGCGCTGGGGCACCAACCCGCGCTATGCCTATGTGAACGGGCGCTATGTGCCCGGCTATTTCTACAGCAAGCCGCTGCTGGCGGACGACGATGCACAAGAGGGAGCGCCGGCGTGAATCTGTATCCGGCCATCGATTTGAAGAATGGCGAATGCGTGCGGCTCGAACAGGGCGACATGGCACGCGCCACGGTGTTCAACAGCGATCCGGCGGCCCAGGCGCTGGCCTGGCAGCAGGCCGGCTTCCGCTGGCTGCATCTGGTGGATCTGGACGGCGCCTTCGCCGGCAAGCCGATGAATGCTGCCGCCGTGCGCGCCATCCGCGCCGCGATTTCGCTGCCGATCCAGCTCGGCGGCGGCATCCGCGACGAAGCCACCATCGAAGCCTGGCTGGAAGCCGGCATCACCCGGGTGATCCTGGGCACCATAGCGGTGCGCGATCCCGATCTGGTGCGCCGCGCCGCCAAACGCTGGCCCGGCCGCGTTGTGGTGGGCATCGATGCCAAGGGCGGCAAGGTGGCCGTTGAAGGCTGGGCCGAAGCCAGCGAATTGACCGCCGTGGACCTCGCCAACCGCTTCGTGGATGCCGGCGTGGCCGCCATCGTTTACACCGATATCGACCGCGACGGCCTGCTCAAGGGTGTGAATGCACCGGCCACGGCGGCGCTCGCCAAGGCGGTGCCGATCCCGGTGATTGCGTCGGGCGGCGTGGCCGGCGTGGAGGATATCGCGGCTTTGCGTGCCGCCAGTGAAGCGATCGGCGGCGCGCCCATCGACGGCGCGATATTGGGCCGTGCGCTTTATGCCGGGCGCATCGATCCGGCCGCCGCGCTCAAGGCTGCCGCATGACTCTGAAAATCCGCGTCATACCCTGCCTGGATGTGAAAGACGGCCGCGTGGTGAAGGGCGTCAATTTCGTCGGCCTGCGCGATGCCGGCGACCCGGTGGAGCAGGCCGCGATCTACGACGCCGCCGGCGCCGATGAACTCACCTTCCTGGATATCACCGCTTCCTCCGATGCGCGCGACACTTTGTTCGATGTGGTGGCGCGCACGGCGGAACGTTGCTTCATGCCGCTCACCGTGGGCGGCGGCGTGCGCACGGTAGATGACGTGCGCAAGCTGCTGCTGGCCGGTGCCGACAAAACCTCGATCAACACCGCCGCCGTGCAGCGCCCGGAATTCGTGCGCGAGGCGGCCGAGAAATTCGGCAGCCAATGCGTGGTGGTGGCGATCGATGCGCGGCAGGTCTCGCCGGGCAAATGGGAAGTGTTCACCCATGGCGGCCGCAATGCCACCGGGCTGGATGCCATCGATTGGGCCAAGCGCATGACATCCCTGGGTGCGGGCGAAATCCTGCTCACCTCGATGGATCGCGACGGCACCGAAAAAGGCTTCGACCTGGCGCTTACCCGCGCGGTGGCCGATGCCGTGAGCGTGCCGGTGATCGCATCGGGCGGCGTGGGCAATCTGGATCATCTGGTGGCCGGTGTGCGCGAAGGCCATGCCTCGGCGGTGCTGGCCGCCTCGATCTTTCATTTCGGGCGCTATAGCATCGCGCAGGCGAAACAGCATATGGCAGCGGCAGGGCTGCCCATGCGCTCGGAGGATATGGCGCCATGAGCAGCGGCGACAGCATGAATCAGGACGGGCAGATTCTCGAACGGCTTTATGCCCTGATCCTCACCCGCAAGGGCGGCGATCCCGCCACCTCGCATACCGCCAAGCTGTTTGCGCGCGGCCGCGCCAAGATCGCCCAGAAGGTGGGCGAGGAAGCGGTGGAAACCGCGCTGGCCGCCGCCGCATTGAAGGATAACGACGAAGTGGTGGGCGAGAGCGCCGACCTGCTGTTTCATCTGCTGGTGCTGTGGGCCGATTGCGGCGTCACGCCGGCGGAAGTGTGGGAAGAGCTGCGCCGCCGCGAAGGCACATCGGGCGTGGACGAGAAGAAGAACCGCAAGGATCCCCTCAATGGCTGAAGTCTACGACAGCAACAACATCTTCGCCCGTATCCTGCGCGGCGAAATCCCCTGCAAGAAGGTGCTGGAGACCAAGCATTCGCTGGCCTTCCACGACATCAACCCGCTGGCCCCGGTGCATGTGCTGGTGATCCCCAAGGGCGCCTATCTGAACATGGATGCCTTTTCCGCCAAGGCCACGGCCGAGGAACAGGCGGATTTCATCCAGGCCATCGGCGAAACCGCGCGCCTGATGAAGGCCGAGGAAAACGGCTATCGCATCATCGCCAATAACGGCGCCAACGCCCATCAGGATGTGCCGCACCTGCATATCCACGTGCTGGGCGGCCGCCCGCTGGGCCGCATGCTGAAGCCTGCCGGGGAATAGCCCGGAGCGAATAGGCCCGGGGCGAATGGATCTGGGGCAAATAGCTTCCGGTTCGTTAAGCGTCGGCTTCGAGTGCGGCGCGGTCGCTGAAAAATGGATGCCTGGAACAAGTCCGGGCATGACGGGTGAGAGAGCGGGTCCGCACCACCAAAGATCGTCACCACCGTACTTGTTACGGCGGTCCATGGTTCTGTGGGCTTGAGATCAGCAGGCTTGAGGTCAGTGGGCTTTGGCGCTTCAAACATGGACCCTCGCAATGAATGCGAGGGTGACGATTGGTGTTGAAGCCGGACGTTCAGAAAACCCAAGACAACTCTCACTCCCGCTGCAGCAGGCCTTGCAGGCGTTTCAGCAGACGGCGGCGCTGGCGGTCGTTGCCGGCCTCCTGCAGGCGTTTTTGCAGGTCGAGCACCAGGGCGGCGTAATCGTTGTGCCAGTCGCGGCCCGATAGCGCGTCGCGGCGATGTTCGGCATCCAGCCGGGCCGGTTTGTCGGGCGCCTTGCGCAGGCGCGGCTTGCCTTTATCCAGCCGCCAGGTTTCGTCCAGCTTGGGCAGTTGGATGCCGGCGATATCCATATGCTTCTGCACGATGGCCAGGCGCAGCGCGCTGGCGGCATCGGCTTCGCCATGGGTGAGGAACAGGCCGCCCCGCACCGGCAGGCGGTCGCCGAGCCAATCCAGCAATTCGTCGTGGTCGGCATGGCCGGAATAGACTTCCAGCTTGCGGATATGGGCGCGCACCACGATTTCCTCGCCATGGATGCGCACGCGCTTTTCGCCGCGCTCCAGCAGCGAACCCAGCGTGCCCGGCGCCTGATAGCCGATCAGCAGCACCGTGGCATTGGCGCGCCACAGATTGTTGCGCAGGTGATGGCGGATGCGGCCGGCATCGCACATGCCGCTGGCGGCGATGATGATGGCGCCGGCGGTGATGGTTTCGATCTGCTTGCTCTGCTCGGCGGATTCCAGATAACGCAGGCCGGCATGCTTGAACGGGTCCGGACCGGCAGGCAAACCATTGGCCAAGCCGGCCTCTTGCCGATGCTGTTCGAACACCCGGGTGATGCGGGTGGCCAGCGGCGAATCCACGAAGATCGGCGTCTTCGGCACAAGGCCGCCATCCATCAGCGCGCAAAGATCGGCCAGCAATTCCTGGGTGCGTTCGATGGCGAAGGCGGGGATCAGCAGATTGCCGTTATTGGCCAGCGCCGCGCGCACTTCCTCGGCCAGCACGGCCTGGCGCTGGCGCGGATCCAGCTTGGGGCGCGAACGACCGCCATAGGTGGATTCCATGATCACGTAATCCAGATCCTTCGGCGCCTGGGCCGGCGGCTGCAAGGCCTTGTGCTCGGGGCCGATATCGCCGGAGAACAGCAGGCGCAACGGCTCGGATGTGGCGGGATCGGATTTTTCATCCTCGCGGATTTCCAGCTCGATGGAAGCCGAGCCCAGGATATGCCCGGCCGGCCATAGCCGCGCCCGCACGCCGGGCACCGGCTCGAACCAGGCATTCAGCGGCTGCGGCTGCAGCAGTTTCAGCAAGGCTTCGGCATCCTCGGCATCGTAGATCGGCTCCACGGCGTCGCGGCCGCGGCGCTGGTTGCGGCGGTTCAGCCGGTCCACTTCGTTTTCCTGGATCATCGCGCTATCGGGCAGCACCCAGCGCAGCAGATCGGCGGTGGCGTCGGTGCAATGCACCGGGCCCTCGTAGCCGAATTTCGCCAGGCGCGGCAATTGCCCGGAATGATCGATATGAGCATGGGTGAGCAACACCGCATGCAGCTGCTTGGGATTGAAGGGCAGCGGATTGTAGTTCAATTCGCGCAGGGTCTTGTCGCCCTGGAACAGGCCGCAATCGATCAACAGGCGATGGCGCCCCACGCTGAGCAGATAGCAGGAACCGGTGACCGTGCCGGCGGCGCCATGAAAAGTGAGTTCAACAGACATGATGCATCCTCAAAAATTACCGCACACATAACCGCAATCGCGTTCGGCCAGATCGGCGGCGAACCGCAGGTCGCTGTCCAGCGCGGCATGAATGCGAAACAGCGGTTCGCCGCGCCGCACGCTGTCGCCGGCCTTCTTGAACAGGTCCACGCCCGCGCCCTTGAAGGCCGGCGCGCCGGCCATGCGGGCGATGCGCGCCAGGCGCAGATTGTCGATGCTGCGCACATGGCCGTCGCAAGGCGCGACCACGTCATGCGCCAATGCGCCGGGCGAAAGGATTTCGGAGGCCGGACCCTGGGCCTCGATGATGCGCTCCATCGCTTTCAGCGCGGCGCCGCTTTGCAGCAAGTCGCGCGCCCGCGCCAGGCCCTTGCCGCCAGGCAGGGCCGGATCGAAATCCAGCAGATGGCCGGCCACCAGCAGCGCGCGTTCGCGCAGATCGGCGGGTGCATCGGCATCGTTGCGCAGCACCTTCAGCACATCGCGCGCCTCCAACACCGGGCCGATGCCGTTGCCCACCGGCTGGCTGCCATCGCTGAACACGAAATCCAGCCGCAGGCCCATGGCATGGCCCACGAATTCGAACAGCTTGCGCAATTCCACGGCATCGGCGCGGTCGCGCAGCTTGGCGCTGGGGCCGATCGGCATGTCGAT
This sequence comes from Ferrovibrio sp., assembly GCF_019636075.1. Lineage (GTDB taxonomy): Bacteria > Pseudomonadota > Alphaproteobacteria > Ferrovibrionales > Ferrovibrionaceae > Ferrovibrio. Next base: position 17,169 of record NZ_JAHBYG010000004.1, on the reverse strand, counting down.
CACCAGATGGGTGGAGCCGGCGGTGACCTTCTTCGACAGGATCGAGGCCACCATCTGGCCGCGCGTATCGATGCCCAGCGGGCGTTCCACGGTGATCAGGATATCGTCGGCGGGCGACAGATTGGCGCGGCCGCCCCAGATCAGGCAGCCGCCCACGCGATCCACGATATCGCGCATCTCGTCCACGTCGATATCCACGCGGGCCAGCACTTCCATCGTGTCGGCGGTGCCGGCCGGCGAAGTGATGGCGCGCGACGAGGTTTTCGGAATCGTCAGGCCATGGGCCACGGCGATCGGCACCACGATCATCGAGGTGCGGTTGCCCGGAATGCCGCCGATGCAATGCTTGTCCACCACGATGCCAGGGCTGCCATCGTGGCGCTTCCAATGCAGGCGGTGGCCGGTTTCCGCCATGGCGCGGGTGAGGCCGAGGGTTTCCTCCGGCGTGATGAAGCCGGCGCAGGCCACCAGGAAGGCGGCGATTTCCATCTTGGAATAGCGCCGGCCCACAACATCGCCGATGATGGCGGCGTAATCCTCGGGCGCCAGGATGCCGCCCTGGATCTTGCGGCGCACCGCCTCCAGGCTTTCCGGCCGGCTGGGATGTTCGATCCGCACCGGGCTGCCGGGCGGTAGGCCGAAGGCACGCGCGGCTTCATGGCTCAGGCCCAGCTCGTCGGGCGCCAGCAAGCCGGGATCGTCCACGATGTTGAGGATCGCGGTGAGCCGCTTGCCGTCATTCACGATCTCGATCTTTTCCAGCGCCAGGAATTCCTCGGCGCGGTATTGCGTGCAGGCGCGATTGAGATAGGCCACCGCCTCGCGGTGTGTGTCGATGGCCAGGGGCCGCAACTTCAACATGGGCAATTCACGCGCTCCGCTGTTCCAGTTTATCGAGCTGTGCCGACAGGCGCTGCACGGCGCTGGTCAGCGTGATGATCTCCTGCTCGCGCAGCAGGTCGATCTTGTGATGCAGCCACTCGATCTCCAATTCGGCTTTCACATTCACATGGTAATCCTCTTCGGCCTGGCGGCGATCGAGTTCCGACATGCGGTTCTGGCTCATCATGATCACCGGCGCGGTATAGGCGGCCTGGAACGACAGCAGCAGGTTCAGCAGGATGAAGGGATAGGGATCCCAGCTGCGCGCGCCGAACCACACATTGCCGACGATCCAGCCCGCCAGCAGCAGGCTCTGGATCACCACGAAATTCCACGATCCCACCGCGCCGGCGAAACCATCGGCGATGCGCTGGCCCAGGCTGGCCGGCGCACGGGCCGGCTTATGATGCACCTGATGGCGGCGTCGGCGCAGATCGTGCAGAATCTCCACTTCCTCGGGCGTGAGGCCGCGAAGGCTGGATGCTGATGCGGTGGACTGGCTCATGATCGTTGGCCCCGGCAGTTATGCTTCGCCCACAGCATAGCCCATCGCACCGGCAAAACCGATTGATCGAGATCAGGAATTTTTGGATTTATGGGCGTATGTGGTATATTCCGGTTCGGAGAACAGATCATGCGAGCGGCAAAGCGCAACCCGCATCCCGGGGCAATCCTGCTGGAAGAATTTCTGCAGCCGCTGGCCTTGAGCCAGAATGCACTGGCCCGGGCCGTTAAGGTGCCGCCGCGCCGGATCAATGAAATCGTGCTCGGCAAACGCGCCATCAGCGCCGATACCGATCTGCGCCTGACGCGCTTTTTCGGCCTCAGCGAAGGTTTTTTCCTAGGCTTGCAGGCGGATCACGATCTGATGCAGCGCAAGCGCGCGATCAATGCCGAACTCATCAGCATCCAGCCGCTGAAGCGCGCGGCTTAGTCAGGCCGGCGATTTCACGGCAAATCCACCAAGGCCGGATGCACCCAGACCGCCATTTCCTCGGCCTTGCCGCGTAGTTTCACGCTGTCGGGGTGGAAGCCCAGGGCCTGCATGGCTTCCGGCGAAAACGCCGCGCGATTGGCCACGATGTCGGAGATCACCAATTCGGCGCCGAAATCCTTGGTGGCGGATTCCAGCCGGCTGGCGGTGTTCACCGCATCGCCGATGGCGGTGAGCCCGATGGCGCGGCCATGGCCCATCTCGCCCACGATCACCCGGCCGCAATGGATGCCGATGCCGATGCGCAATTGCATCTCGCCGAGATCGCTGCTGAGCGCTGCATTCAGCTCCTGCATCGCGCGGCCCATGGCGCCGGCGGCGTTCAGCGCGCGGCGGCAGGCTTCGTTGGGTTCGCAATCCAGGCCGAACAAAGCCATCACGCCATCGCCGATGAATTTGTCGAGCCGGCCGCCATGGCGCTCCACGGCCTCGCCCATCGCCTTGAAATATTGATTCAGGATGAACACCACATCGTAAGGCAGTTTGCCGTCCGACAATTTGGTGAAGCCGCGCAGATCGGCGAACAGAATGGCGATGCGTCGCTCGCTGCCCTGGCCCAGGCCCTGGCTGAGGCCCAGCGACCCCGACGAGCCATAGGCCGCGCCATAGGCCGTCTTGGGCGTAACCCCGGCCGGCAGCAGCGGCAGCACGGCCAGGTCGGCGACAGGACGCACCTGGCAGGCCAGCCGCACGCCGGGCGGGGCTTCCACCCGGGTCAGCACCGCCTGTTCCTCGGCGCTGGGCGGCGGCAGGTCGTTCAGGCCCGGCTCGCCAATATTGAGATTGCTGAGCCGCACCCGGCAGGTGGAGCAACGCCCCTGCCCGCCGCAAACCGAGGCATGGGGATAGCCGATGGCGCGGCTGATTTCGAGCAGGCTGAGGCTGCCGGCGCGGCCGCGCCATTGCCGGCCATCGGGATAGCGGATGCTGATCTGGCTGCGGCTGCGATGCAGCAGGCCCCATAGCCAGCGCCCGATCAGGCCGCCCAGCATCAGCGCCGCGAGGGTGTATTGCACGATCTCGATGGTGGGATACACCCAGCTTACCGCCGCATCGCCCGGCCAGTTCAGGCTGGCCTGGTAGCCCGCCAGCCAGTCGGGATCGCGCAGCAGGAAACGCACGGCGCGGCCGGCCGACAGATAGCCCAGCATGGCGCAGGCCGGCAGCAGCAGCGCGATGGCGAAGAATGTGGGCCACAACCGCTCGAAAAACCGCTTCAGGCGCAGCCAGTAATACATGCCGAAACAGCCATGCGCCCAGGCGATCAGGATCAGCAGATTCTGTTGCAGCCCCAGCATCGGATCGGCCACGAACAGCGAGCTGAGCACGAAAGCGTAGCTGTCGTTCACCCCGGCGAATTCATGCACCACGCGGCTGCCCATCAGATGCACCAGCAGCAGCCAGGGCACGGTGAGGCCGAGCAGCAATTGCGTCCAGGCCTGCCAGGGCAGCCCGCGATAATGGCCGCGCCGCAGCCAGTTATAGCCGGCCAGCAAGGGATGCAGCAGCAGCGCGCCATACAGCGCCACAGTGCCGGCCAGGTTGCGCCACAGCAGCTTGAACCACCAGGCGCCGGCCTCCATGGCTTGCAGCGAGATCAGCCCCAGCGCGTGGTTGAGCAGATGGGTGCCGAGAAATGTGAACAGGATCAGGCCGGTGACGAGCTTCGTCCGGCCATAGATGCCTTCCCAGTTCCAATGACGGCTTACGCTCGCCCGCTTCGGCATGGCCACTCCGGTTTCAGGGCCAGATTACGGCGCTTTTTCCTGGCCAGGAAGCGGTCTGAACGAAAACAGCCGCCATCCCGGCAGGAATGACGGCTGTTCGCTGTGAAATCGATTGTCGGGTGTTAGCCGGCCACCTGCTTGCGGGCGGTTTCCAGCAATTCGGCCATCTTGCCGCGCAGGCGGTGTTCGGAAACATCCACCTTCTTGGCCTGCAGATCGGCCATCACCTTGCGCACCACGTCGTCGTCGCCGGCTTCCTCGAAATCGGCGGCCACAACTTCCTTGGCATAGGCTTCGGCGGCATCACCGCTCAGACCGAGCTGTTCTGCCACCCACAGGCCCAGCAGCTTGTTGCGGCGGGCGGTGGCCTTGAAGGCCAGCTCTTCGTCATGGGCGTGCTTCTTCTCGAAAGCATCCTTGCGGTCGTCGAAGGTCGTCATCCAGGTGGCTCCAGGGTCGTCCGGGTCTGAAAATACTCTCGCCCTGTATATAGGGGGCGCCCCCCCGCTGCCGCAAGCCCCGGGCGGATCGGGTTTTGCGGCCATTTCGGGCCGATTTCGGCGCCGCTTTGCCATTGCCCGCAGACCGGGCCTGAAACCTTTCCTGGCGGCATTGCGGAAGCCGGCCATAGGCGGTATTTATCCGCCAAAGATTTCCACCTTCCCACAACCATACGGGTGTTCCATGACCCGCCGCAGACAGGTTTACGAGGGCAAGGCCAAGGTTCTGTTCGAGGGACCCGAGCCGGGCACTCTGGTGCAGTATTTCAAGGATGATGCCACCGCCTTCAACAACAAGAAGAAGGGCACCATCACCGGCAAGGGCGTGCTCAACAACCGCATCTCGGAATATCTGATGACGCGGCTGGGCGAAGTGGGCATTCCCACGCATTTCCTGCGCCGCCTCAATATGCGCGAGCAGCTGATCAAGGAAGTGGAAATCATTCCGCTGGAAGTGGTCGTGCGCAATGTCGCCGCCGGCTCGCTGTCCACCCGCCTGGGCGTGGCGGAAGGCACCATGCTGCCGCGCTCGATCGTGGAATTCTATTACAAGAACGACGAACTGAACGACCCGATGGTGAGCGAGGAGCATATCACCTGCTTCGGCTGGGCCTCGCCGCAGGAAATCGACGAAGTGATGCATCTCGCGCTGCGCATCAACGATTTCCTCACCGGGCTGTTTCTCGGCATCGGCATCCGCCTGGTGGATTTCAAGCTGGAATTCGGCCGCTGGTGGCAGAACGACGAGATGCGCATCATCCTGGCCGACGAGATCAGCCCCGATAGCGCCCGGCTGTGGGATCTGAAGACCAACGAAAAGATGGACAAGGATCGCTTCCGCCGCGATCTCGGCAATGTGGCCGAGGCCTATCAGGAAGTCGCGCGCCGGCTGGGCATTCTGCTCGAAGGCGGCCCGCGCGACATCAAGGGCCCGGAGACCATGCAATAAGCGGCCGGTATCGGCCGTTTCCTAAAGACCTAAGAGGATCTATGCGATGAAAGCCCGCGTGCATGTTAGCCTGAAAAACGGCGTGCTCGATCCCCAGGGGCGCGCCATCGGCCAGGCCTTGCACAGCCTCGGCTTCGCTGATGTGGCCGAAGTGCGCCAGGGCAAGCTGATCGAGCTGGAACTCTCCGGCGCACTGGCCAAGAAGCCCAAGCCCGAGATCGAGGCGGCGGTGAAGGAGATGGCGCAGAAGCTGCTGGCCAACACCGTGATCGAGAATTTCAGCGTCGAACTGGTGGGCTGAGCCGACCATGAAAGCCGCGATCATCGTCTTCCCCGGATCGAACCGCGACCGCGACATGAAAATGGCGCTGACCAAGGCCTCGGGCGGCAAGCCGCCGCTGGAAGTCTGGCATGGCGATGCGGATTTTCCCAAAGTCGATCTGATCGTGCTGCCCGGCGGTTTCTCTTACGGCGATTATCTGCGCTGCGGCGCCATGGCGGCGCATTCGCCGGTGATGCGCGAAGTGAAGGCCCGTGCCGATAAAGGCACCCGCGTGCTGGCGGTGTGCAACGGCTTCCAGATCGCCTGCGAGGCCGGCCTGCTGCCCGGCGTGCTGATGAGCAATGCCGGCCTGCAATTCATCTGCCGCGAAATCACCATGCGGGTGGAAACCAGCGACAGCATCTTCACCGGCAAGTATCGCAAGGGCCAATGCATCCGTGTGCCGGTGGCGCATCATGATGGCAATTACAATGCCGATGCCGATACCGTGAAGATGCTGGAAGACGAAGACCGCGTGGCTTTCCGCTATGCCAATCTGTTTGGCGACGTGACGCCGGAAACCAACCTGAACGGTTCGGTGGGCAACATCGCCGGCGTGTTCAACAAGGGCAAGACCGTGCTGGGCCTGATGCCGCATCCGGAAAACGCCACCGACCCGGTTTGCGGCGGCACCGATGGCGTCGGCCTGTTCGCCGGCCTGGCCGAGGCTTTGCAATGACCAAGCAGACGAAATATCCCGCCGATCTGATGGGCCTGAAGCCCGATGAATATGATCGCGTGCTGGAAATCATGGGCCGCGAGCCCAACCGGGTGGAACTCGGCATTTTCTCGGTGATGTGGTCGGAGCATTGCTCCTACAAATCCTCCAAGAAGTGGCTCAAGACCCTGCCCACCAAGGCGGCCTGGGTGATCCAGGGCCCGGGCGAGAATGCCGGCGTGATCGATATCGGCGACGGCCTGGCCGCCATCTTCAAGATGGAAAGCCATAACCATCCCAGCTTCATCGAGCCCTATCAGGGCGCGGCCACCGGCGTGGGCGGCATATTGCGCGATGTGTTCACCATGGGCGCGCGCCCCATCGCCAATCTGAATGCGCTGCGCTTCGGCGCGCCGGAGCATCCGAAAACCCGCCATCTGGTATCGGGCGTGGTGCATGGCATCGGCGGCTATGGCAATTGCGTGGGCGTGCCCACCGTGGCCGGCGAAGTGAATTTCCATCCCAGCTATAACGGCAATATCCTGGTCAATGCCATGACCGTGGGCCTGGCCAAGCAGGACAAGATTTTCTATTCGGCAGCCGCCGGCCTGGGCAACCCGGTGGTCTATGTCGGCTCCAAGACCGGGCGCGACGGCATCCATGGCGCCACCATGGCGTCTGCCGAATTCAGCGACGACAGCGAAGAGAAGCGCCCCACCGTGCAGGTGGGTGATCCCTTCACCGAAAAGCTGCTGATCGAGGCCTGCCTCGAGCTGATGGAAACCGATGTGATCGTGGCGATCCAGGATATGGGTGCCGCCGGTCTTACATCGTCGTCTTTTGAGATGGCGTCCAAGGGCGGCATGGGCATCGAGATCGACCTGGATAAAGTGCCGGCGCGCGAAACCGGCATGACGCCGTTCGAATTCATGCTCTCCGAAAGCCAGGAGCGCATGCTGATCATCCTCAAGCCGGGCAGCGAGCCCAAGGCCGAGGCGATCTTCAAGAAATGGGAACTGGATTTCGCCGTCATCGGCCATCTCACCGATACCGGCCGCATGGTGCTGCGCTTCAACGGCGAACAGGTGGGCGATCTGCCGATCGATCCGCTGGCCCAGGCTTCGCCGGAATACGACCGGCCGTGGGTTCCCACCCCGCCGCCGGCGCCGCTCAATCCGGTGAACCATCCGCTGCCGATGCCCAAGGCATTGCTCAAGATCATCGGCTCGCCCGACATGGCCTCGCGGCGCTGGATCTGGGAGCAATACGATCATCTGGTGCGCGGCGATACCGCACAGATTCCGGGCGGCGATGCCGCCGTGGTGCGCGTGCAGGATCACCCGTCCAAGGCGCTGGCGATGAGCGTGGATTGTACGCCGCGCTATTGCTTCGCCGATCCGGTGCAGGGCGGCCGCCAGGCGGTGGCCGAAACCTGGCGCAACATCACCGCCGTGGGCGCGCGCCCGCTGGCGATCACCGACAACATGAATTTCGGCAACCCGGAACGGCCCGATATCATGGGGCAGTTCGTGGGCGCCGTGCAGGGCATCGGCGAGGCCTGTATCGCACTGGATTATCCGGTGGTGTCGGGCAATGTGTCGCTCTACAACGAAACCAACGGCAAGGGCATCCTGCCCACGCCCGCCATCGGCGGCGTCGGCGTGCTGGATGACGTAGCCAAGATGATGACCCTGGCCTTCAAGCGGCCGGGCGAAGCCATCCTGGTGCTGGGAGAAACAAAAGGCCATCTGGGCCAGTCGATCTATCTGCGCGAAGTGCTGGGCCGCGAGGAAGGCCCGCCGCCGCCGGTGGATCTGGCCATCGAGCGCCGCAATGGCGATTTCCTGCGCGGGTTGATCCTGGAGGGCGCCGTCACGGCGGCGCATGACCTGTCCGATGGCGGCCTGCTGGTCGGCGTGGCGGAAATGGCCCTGGCCGGCGATATCGGCGCCGATATCAGCCTTACGGAAGGCGATGCTTTCGGGGCGGCTTTCGGCGAGGATCAGGCGCGCTATCTGGTCACCTGCCCGGCCAGCCAGGCCGATGCCCTGCTCGGCAAGGCCGAAAAGGCCGGCATTCCGGCAACCCGGTTGGGCATGACCGGCGGCCAGGATTTGACTGTTGCAGACCAAGGCACCATATCGCTGGCTGAGCTGCGCCAGGCCCATGAGGGCTGGCTGCCTGGCTATATGGCCGGCAAGGCTTAAAGGAGACACTCTTCATGGCGATGGATGCCGCCGAAATCGAACGCATGATCAAGGAAGCCCTGCCCGATGCGCAGGTGCAAATCGACGATCTGCGCGGCGATGGCGATCATTATGCCGCCACGGTGGTGTCTGCCGCATTCGCGGGCTTGAGCCGCGTGAAGCAGCATCAATTGGTTTACGCCGCGCTGAAGGGCCGCATGGGTGGCCAGCTGCATGCGTTGGCACTCACCACGCAAACCCCATAACAAACGGACCTGACGCCATGACCGACGCCACCGTTGCCGACCGTATCAAGCAGGAAGTGACCGATAACGATATCGTGCTGTTCATGAAGGGCACGCCGGTATTTCCGCAATGCGGCTTCTCCGCCGTTGTGGTGCAGGTGCTGTCGCATCTCGGCGTGAAGTTCAAGGGCATCGATGTGCTGGCCGATCCCTCGATCCGCCAGGGCATCAAGGAATTCTCCGACTGGCCGACGATTCCGCAGCTCTATGTGAAGGGCGAATTCGTCGGCGGCTGCGATATCGTGCGCGAGATGTATCAGTCCGGCGAATTGCAGGATCTGCTCAAGCAGCAGGGTATCGAATATAAGGATGCCTGAAGCCCGGCCGCCTTTCAGTCTGGGCGGTTTCGATCACATCGTGCTGCGCAGCGCCGATCCGGCGCGGCTGATCCGGTTTTATTGCGACGTGCTGGGCTGCAGCATCGCCCATGAGCAGCCGAAGATCGGCCTCACCCATCTGCGCGTGGGCACGCAACTGATCGATATCGTGGATGCCCATGGCGCACTGGCCCTGCCCGGCGACGAACCTTTGCGGCAAGCGGCGCGCAACCTCGATCATTTCTGCCTCACCGTGCAGCCCTTCGACGAGGCCGCGATCCGCGCCCATCTGGCGCGCTTCGGCATCGCACCCGAAGCGGCGAAAGACCGCTACGGCGCCTATGGCACCGGCACATCGCTATACCTGAGCGACCCCGACGGCAACGGGATAGAGTTGAAGGGGCGCTAACGCGGTTCAATTCGGTTTTTTACGTTTGCGCTTGGGCGGCGGCGGAAGGCCATCGGCGTCTCCGGTTGCACCACTCGGTTGTTTGGTATCGGCTGGCGTTTTGTCTTTCTGCTTGGTTGTTTCCGGTTTTCTTTTCGCCATAGCAATGTCTCATCGTTTGTGTTGATCGATCATTCGCTGGCGACAGCCACCGACCATTCTAGGTTTTCCGATTGAACGGTCTTGCCGCCTTTTTTGGCGATGGCGGCCAGCCGCACTTTCTCGCCGCGGATCAAGTTGCGCAATTTCAGCGTCACGGCGCCATTGCCGGTAATGATCGCCTTGTCGCCCTTGAGGCTGACGGCACTGCCTTCGGCATTCACCAATTCCGCCCCGGCAACGGCGATTTCCACATTATCCGCCATGGCCTGCTCGGCATTTCCAACCTTGGCGGTTTTGATCGTGGCAAGAAGGCGCAGGCTGCCCTCGCCATTGCTGGCGGCAATCTGGCTGATGCTGGTTTTTAACTCGATAGCCGCCGTGGGTTTTTCCGCGATGGTGGAAAGTTTGACCGGGTGGCTGGAAAACACGCTGCCATCGGCTTTCAGCAATTCCAATTTTGCATTGGTCTCCGGTTTGAGTTCCAATGCCTTCAGCGACGGAAAGGCAATCTGAATGGTATTGGCGGCACTGCCTGCGGCCACGCGGCCATAAAGATATTCCTGTGTTCCAACCGGCAGACGTCCGGTCAGCTTGGCAACCGGCAAATTCTTGCCGCCGAATATCGTAGCGCGCGTCTCGGCCTTGCCGTCATCTTGCAACAGCACAAGTTGATTGCTATTGGGCGCTTCTTCAGCCGGGGCATCCTGCAATTGCGCATAACCAGACATGCGGTTACTGGCACCTGCCGCCTGTGCCAGATCGTTCCACAGGAATTGCCAGTAATCGCTTTCTTGGGTTACAGCCTCCAGCATCCATTTAAAACAGCCGGGTAGATTGCGATAAGACAGATTGAACAATTCCCATTTGAAAGCCCGGTCGAATTTTTCCTTGGCATCGGCCGGCTTCGTGGCATCGTTGCCCGCAGTGGAAATATCTTTCAACTTCTTCGCAAGATCCGAGGTGTTGCAGACCAGCTTGATATCATCCAGCGCGCTTGCATTGATTTTTTTAGGGCTATAGGTGAAAGCGGCCTTATCAAGCGCCGGCGATATATAATCCTCGATGGGGTCGGCCGAGCCATAATCCTTCGGCTCGCCCGTGGCGGCATTGCGCGCCAGAATTCTGCCGGTCACACGCAGATTCTCGGCGGTGCGTTTCTCCTTTTTCGGCACGAAAACCAGCAAGGTGATATTTTGCACCCGCTCACTCATGGCATAGGCATCCGCTCCGATCCGCGTGGCACCGAAGCGGGCCTGCACGGAATTCTCGGTCAATGAAGTCACCGCCATCACGCTGTTTTCTTCGCGGGTCAGATAGGTTTGCAATGCCTCATTGAGCTTGTCGGCACCCAGGCTGGCACCGAAGCCTTTCACCATCAGGTTCAAGGCCAACGAGAATTGCCGCAATTCATTTGCCGAGCGCGAGGATTGCGTGAGTTCAATATTATCGCTGGCCAGCAAGGGCAAGACGCGCACGCGCTCGGTGCGGAGGGCGTCATCCGGCTTCGGCTGCGTGGGGACAGCCTTACTGAGAATTGCAGGCTTTATTTTTTCATTAGCAGCCTTGTATTGCTCCACAATTTCTTTCAAGCGCCAATCGGGCAGGCTGGGCAGTTCAGTCGCGCGGTTGGCAAGAAACACGGATAGCGATGCATAAAGGTCTACGCCGGCTGAACGGTAATAGGGCTGTGCCCCCACTTTCACGCGCAGGATAAACGCTTCTTCATCCTCCTGCTTGGCAACGCTCTTGATCGTGTTGTTGAGGATTTGCACATAAGTGAAAAAATTGAACGCGCTTTCGTAATGCAGAACGGGATTCACCTGCCCTAACATGCCGCTGGCCCGGCCGATATCTTTGGCTTTGCCGCTCAGGTCCACATCATTGGTTTCAGGTACCTCACCATCGGAGCGGGTCAAGGTCTTGCTGGCGGTGGATGTGCTGACGCCATCGGTGGTGCTGACCGTGCGGCTGCTGTTGAGGCTTGAAAAAGCCGGCGAAAACGCCCCCGAAAATCCCAGCACGGAACGAAGGAATTCCTCATTCTGTCCGGTGATAGGCAACACCCGGCCCAGAGCATCGGCAGGGGTGAGCGTGAATTCCGGCTGTAACTTGTCGGCGATATCGTCCCAGCGGGTGAGCCCCATCACCGTCAGGGTGGTCTGGCCCAATTCACTTCCTGTCGGCAGCTGGTTTTTCTGCCTTTCGAACCTGGTTGTATTGCAGCCCAGCAGGCTCAGCCCCAGCAGGGCCACGCCAGCGAACTTAAGCATTTGAAAGTTCATGACAAAGCCCCCACTTATTGGTGTTTTATAGTTTTATATTATCGTAAAAGTATATTTCCCGTCGACTCAAATTATTGCTTTCACATACCGCCATGCCTTTGCTATTGGACGGCGCTGCACACAATCATGGCCGGGCGTAAGCCCGGCTCTGCCGTAAATCTTTGCCGCGTGAGGGGAATTTTCGATGTCTGCCGCCCAATCTACTGCCGCCCAATCTGCCGCCAGCCAGACCAGAAGCCTGATCGAGAACTACTACGCAGCCTTCAACCGGCTTGATATCGAGGGCTTTCTCGCTTTGCTGACCGACGATGTGGCGCATGACATCAACCAGGGCGGCCGCGAGACCGGGCGGGAGGCCTTCCGCGCTTTTCTGGCCCGGATGGATCGCTGTTATTCCGAACAGATCGTCGATATCAGCATCGCCACCAATGAGGACGGCTCGCGCGCCTCGGCGGAATTCACCGTGCTCGGCACCTACAAGGCTACCGATGACGGCCTGCCGCCGGCCACGGGGCAGAAATACGTGCTGCCGGCCGGTGCATTCTTCGAGGTGAAAAACGGCAAGGTCGCGCGCATCAGCAATTATTATAATCTGCAGGATTGGCTGCGGCAGGTGGGCGCCTGATATGCTGCGCATGGAGGATCTGTCCGGTTCGGCGCTGATCGCGCGGCTGGACGATCTGGCGCGCCTGCGTATCGAAGTTTTCCGCGCCTGGCCATATCTCTATGAAGGCGACGTGGAATACGAGCGCGGCTATCTGCGCCGCTATGCCGAAGCGAAAACCGGCTATATCGCCGTGGCGTATGATGGCGACCGCGCGGTGGGCGCGGCCACGGCCCTGGCGCTGGAAGAAGAAGCCGATTTCGTGCGCGCGCCGTTCATCGAGGCCGGCATGGATATCGCGCCGATTTATTATTTCGGCGAAAGCGTGTTGCTGCCCGGCTATCGCGGCCAAGGCGTGGGCGTGGATTTCTTCCGCCGCCGCGAGGCCGCCGCGCGCCGCAACGGCAAGACGATCTGCTGTTTCTGCGGCGTGCAGCGCCCGGCCGATCATCCGGCCAGGCCCGCGGATTACGTGCCGCTGGATGCATTCTGGCGCAAGCGCGGCTATCATCAACGGCCCGATCTGCGCGCCGGCTTTTCCTGGAAGGATATCGGCGACGATACGGCGACGGAGAAGCCGATGATCTATTGGATGCGTGAGCTGCCGGCATGAAAAGCGCGCCCCTGCGTGTGGCTTTGGCGCAATACCCCATCGGGCAATTCGCCGCGCCGGCGGATTGGCAGACGCATCTCGATGCCTGGGTGAAGCAGGCAGCCGTTGCCGATGCCAAACTGCTGCTGTTTCCCGAATACGGATCGATGGAGTTGGCTTCGCTGCTGGCGCCCCATGTGCAATCCGATCTGCTGGGCAGCATCGCGGCGATGCAGGATCTGCTGCCGGCCTATCGCAAGGCGCATGCCGATGCCGCCAAGCGCCATGGCGTCACGATCATCGCCGGCAGTTTTCCGGTGCGCCTGGAAGACGGCAGCTTCATCAACCGCGCCTATGTTTACGATCCCGATGGCCGCGAGGCGCATCAGGACAAGCGGCAGATGACGCGCTTCGAGCGCGAGGACTGGATCATCCAGGGCGGCGCGGCGCTGCACCTGTTTGCCTTGCCCGATGGCACAAGCTTCGGCATCGCCATCTGCTACGATATCGAATTCCCGCTGATCGCGCGTGCGCTGGCCGAGGCCGGCGCCGATCTGGTACTGGCGCCGTCTTGCACCGATACGCTTGCCGGGCTGCATCGCGTGCATGTGGGGGCGCGTGCGCGTGCGCTGGAAAGCCAGATCTATGTGGCGGTGGCGCAAACCGTGGGCGAAGCGCAATGGTCGCCGGCGGTGGATGTCAATCGCGGCATGGCCGCCGCCTATGCCACGCCGGATCGCGGCTTTCCCGATGATGGCGTGCTGGCGCAAGGCGAGGTCGACAAGCCGGGCTGGGTCTATGCCGATCTCGATTTTGCCGCCCTGAAAGCGGCGCGCGCCAATGCCCAGGTGTTTACCCGCGCCGACTGGGCCAGCCAGCATCTGCCGGGCCTGGCGGTGCAGAAGGCGGAATTCCGATAGGGCCATATTGGAGGTTCCATATTTGGGAACTTCCGCTTGTTCGGCAATAGGGAAGCTGCTAACCTGCCCGCATGCAGGTTATCGCGCGCCGCACATTGCAGCTTTTCTGGCGCAAACATGGCCAGGCCGAGATACCGCTGCGCAGCTGGTATGCGGCGGTCAGCAAGGCGCAATGGGCCGGCCCGGCCGATGTGAAAACAATGTTCGGCGCCACGGTGGATTTCATCGCCGACAATCGACTGATTTTCGATATCGGCGGCAACAAATACCGGCTGGTGGTGCGGGTGTCTTACACCTACAAGCGCGTGCTGATCAAATTCGTCGGCACCCATGCGGCTTATGATCGGATTGATGCGGAGACAGTGTGATGCGGAATATCAAACCCTTGCGCAATGAAGCCGATTACGACTGGGCCTTGCACGAGATAGAGCGCTATTTCGACAAGGAACCGGAGCCCGGCAGCGCTGCGGCTGATCGCTTCGATGTATTGGCGGCGCTGATCGCGGCCTATGAGGATGCCCATTGGCCGGTCGCCGCACCCGACGCGGTTTCGGCGATTAAATACCGCATGCAGGTCGATGGTTTGAGCCAGGCCGATTTGGCGCGGCTGCTGGGATCCAAGTCGCGGGCCTCGGAAATCCTGAATGGCAAGCGCGGTCTGACCATGGAGCAGGCCTTCAAACTACATAGAGATTGGCGAATTCCCGCTGAAAGTCTGCTATTACAGGCGGATACTTGATCGGTGCATGGCCGGCCTGCGCAATCCGCACTTGAAAAAATATACTACGTTCTATTTGGTAACTGCTGAAAGCCTGCCAGGGAAGGCCTGCTGCCAGGAGGAACGCCCCATGTCGAAAGCCACCCAGAAAGCCGATGTCACCTGCCCGATGGAAAGCCTGCTCAGGCTGCTGATGGGCCCCTGGACGCCGTATATCCTGTGGATCCTGCGCAACAATGGCCCGATGCGCTTCGGCGCGCTGAAGCGCCAGGTGGTGGGGATTTCCGCCAAGGTGCTGACCGAGCGCCTGCGCCTGCTGGAAGCCCATGGCCTGGTGAACCGCGAGCATACGCCCAGCATTCCGCCGCAGGTGACCTACAGCCTGGCCGCGCGTGGCGTGGAGCTGAACCCGGCGCTGGAATTGCTGGACAGCATCGCCCGGCGCTGGCGTGCCGAGGATGAGGCGGCTGCGGCAAGCAAGAGCGCGGACAAGCAGGCGGCTTAAGCCCGCCCGAAACACAATCACCCAACAAAAAAGCTGCCCGAAACAAAAAAGCCGCCCAACAAAAAAGCCGCTCTGGGAGCGGCTTTTCCGTTTGGTTGGATATCCGGCTGGATAATCAGCGCGAATAGAATTCCACCACCAGATTGGGCTCCATCTTCACCGGATAGGGCACGTCCGCCAACAGCGGCACGCGGGTGAAGGTGGCTTTCAGCTTGCCCTGATCCAGATCGATGTAATCCGGCACGTCGCGCTCGCTGCTCTTGAGCGCTTCCTGCACGATCACCAGATCGCGGGCCTTGCCGCGCAGCTCGATCACGTCGCCCACGCGCACCTGGTAGGAGGCGATGGTGACGCGCTTGCCGTTCACAGCCACATGGCCGTGATTGATGAACTGGCGGGCGGCGAACACGGTGGGCACCACCTTCATGCGGTAGATCACCGCATCCAGGCGACGCTCCAGCAGACCGATCAGATTCTCCGAGGAGTCGCCGGTGCGGCGGACGGCCTCGTCGAAGGTGCGGCGGAACTGCTTCTCGGTGATGTTGCCGTAGTAACCCTTCAGGCGCTGCTTGGCCATCAGCTGCACACCATAGTCGGTGGGCTTCTTGCGCTTCTGGCCATGCTGACCCGGCGGATAACCGCGCTTGTTGACAGGGCTCTTGGCCCGGCCCCACAAGTTTTCGTTCAGGCGGCGGTTGATCTTGTACTTGGACTCAACGCGTTTGGTCATAAGTCGTTCCTGGTCGGCGCGCGGGCGGCTCGGCAGCCGTGACGATCCGTTCCGCGCAAGGAATGCCGATCGCTCCGCCTGAGGGGGGCGGAGAGGGCGGGGGCATCATAAGGATAACCCCCCCGCCGTCAAGCCGATTCCGCCAACCGTGTAGAAGCTGGCCCGTGGGCTGGTCACCCGTGGGCCGGTCACCTCTGGGCCGGTCACCTGTGGGCCGGTGAATGGCGGAAGCCTGGACTTGGCCGGGCAGAGGGTATGGAATACCGCCAACGCCCCAATGATAGGAACAAAACTGGAATGCTGCTGCATCTTTGCACCTGGGCCGAGGTGGAAGCCCGCCTCGCCCGCTCCACCGGCATCATCCTGCCCATCGGCTCCACCGAGCAGCATGGCCCCAACGGCCTGATCGGCACCGATGCGATCTGCGCCGAGGTATTCGCCCGCGCGGTGGGCGAGGCCGAGGATGCCCTGGTGGGCCCCACCATCAATGTGGGCATGGCGCAGCATCACCTGGGTTTCGCCGGCAGCATGACCTTGCGGCCCACCACCCTGATCGCGGTGGTGCGCGACATGGTGCAGTCGCTGGCGCGCCATGGCTTCGACAAGTTCTTTTTCATCAACGGCCATGGCGGCAACGTGGCGACCGTGACGGCGGCCTTCTCGGAAATCTATGCCGAGCATTCGCTGCGCCGGCCCGACGACGGCAATGGTTCTGGGGCGAGCAACGCGCTGCGGCCGCGCTGCGCCATCAAGAATTGGTGGGAGAGCGAAGCTGCTCATCGCCTCTCGCGCGAATTATACGGTGCCGAGGAAGGCAGCCATGCCACGCCCAGCGAAGTGAGCGTGACCTATTACGCCTATCCGGACGCGATCAAGAGCGCCGAGATGAGCCCGCGCGTGGCGCCGTCTGGCCGCTTCACGGATTCCACCGATTACCGCAGCCGGTTTCCCGATGGCCGCATCGGCTCCAACCCGGCTCTGGCCAGCGCCGAGCATGGCAAACGCATCGTGGAAGCCGTGACGCCCGATCTCGCCGCCGCCTATCGCCGCTTCCTGGCGGAGTGAAGCCCGGCCGCGTGGGCATGGACCCTCGCCCAAGAACGAGACCTGGCTGCGAGGGTGACGATAGTCACGGCATACCATTCACGGCATGCCAGTCACAGCATACCAGTCACAGCATACCGGTGCGCAGGCGCTGTCGCGGATTTGGGTCGCGGGCTGAGAGCTGCGGACATCTGGCTTGCGGGCTTGGCCTTTCTGTTGCCCGCCGCACCAACCGAGGGCGGCGTGCCGAGATCGAACAGCGATGCCATGCTGTCCGCCGGCAGGCGCTTGGCCAGGGTTGCGAAGCTTTTCGCCGTCACCGGGCCAAGCTGGCCATCTTCGGCAATCGGCTGCCAGGTTTCGTCGAGACCTGTGCTCTGCTGG
>NZ_JAHBYG010000039.1 GCF_019636075.1 Ferrovibrio sp. | reverse complement strand
CACCATGCCGTCACGTTGGGTGCGGCAGTGGCTGGCGGCTCGGTCAATCTGGGCGCGGGCGTCGATAGCCTCACCCTGGCCAATGGCACCAACTCGCTCACCATCACCAATGTCGAAACCGTAACCGGCGGCACTGGCGCCGATAGCATCACCTTCAATGGTTCCGGCCAGGTGGATTTGGGTGCGGGCACCGACACGCTGACTTTCGGTTCGGCGGGCAGCATCACTGCCGCCAATGTCGAGAATGTGGTCGGCAGCAGCGGGGCCGACAGCCTCAGCCTTGGCTCCAGCGGCGCCAACACGCTGACGGTCGCCAATGTGGAAACCGTCACCGGCAATGCCGGCAACGATACGCTCACCTATAGCGGCACCGGCAGCATCGATCTGGCCGGTGGCAGCGACAGACTGATCCTCACCGGTTCGGGCAGCACCGTCACGGTCTCGAATGTCGAAACCGTTACCGGCAGCGCCGGCTCCGATGTGGTCACACTGCTCAATGGCATGGCTGGCGCCACCATCGATCTGGGCGCGGGCACCGATACGTTGATCCTGGCCAATGGCGGCAACGGCCTCAACATCACCAATGTCGAGAATATCGTAGGTGGCGATGGCGATGACCATGTCACCCTGTCGGCCCTGGCCGTGGGTGGCAATTACGATCTGCGTGCCGGCAACGACAGCCTCACGCTGGCCAACGGCTCCAACGTCATCACCGTCACCAATATCGAAACCGTTACCGGCGGTACCGGCAACGACACCGTAACCTTCGCCAATTCCGGCCGCTATGAAGGCGGTTGGGGCTACGACACGCTGTATTTCAGCGCCAATGGCGGCACCATCACTGCGGCCAATGTGGAAAGCGTGGTTGGCGGTGCGGGTGCCGATAGCCTGGTGCTGCTCACCAGCCTGCAGGGCGTCACCATCGATCTCGGCAGCGGCAACGACAAGATCGCACTGGGCGATGGCGGCTATTCCAGCTTCACGCTCACCAACGTGGAAACCATCACCGGCGGCACTGGCAGCGACCAGATCACCCTGGGTAATGTGGTCACGTCCGGCAGCTACGATCTGGGCGCGGGCAGCGACAGCCTCACCCTGGCTAATGGCGCCAACACCATAGCCATCAGCAATGCCGAAACCGTCTATGGCGGCAGCGGCAACGATACCGTCACCCTCAGCACCACCATGAATGGCGGGCGGGTCGATCTGGGTGCCGGCACCGACAAGCTCACTCTGGCCAATGGCGGCAACAGCCTGACCGCCACCAATGTGGAAAGCATCACCGGCGGCTCGGGCGGCGACATCGTCACGCTCGGCCTGGCGGTTGCCGGCGGCACCTACGATCTGATGGGCGGCGCCGATACCCTGGTGCTGGCCAATGGCTCCAACAATATCACCGCCGCCAATGTGGAAACCGTGCTGGGCGGTTCGGGCAACGATACCGTCAGCATCGCCAATGCCCTGAACGGCGCTAGCATCGATCTCAGCTGGGGCACGGATACGCTGTATCTGCTGGCCAATGGCAACACGGCCACCATCTCCAACGCCGAAAACATCTTTGGCGGTGCGGGTGCCGACAGCATCGTGCTGGGCGCTGCGCTGAATGGCGGCAGCATCGATCTCGGCGCCGGCAACGACAAGCTGACCCTGGCCGACGGCACCAACACTGTCACGCTGACCAATATCGAAACCGTTGTCGGCGGCACGGGTGCGGATACCGTGCTGTTCAGCGGCACCGGCAGCGTCGATCTCGGTGCCGGCACCGACAGCCTCACGCTTGGCGCCGGCGGCGCCACTGTCACCGTTGCCAATGTGGAAACCATCCGAGGCGGCGCCGGCGACGATACGGTTACGCTCGGCTCTGGTTATACCGGCAGCATCGATCTGATGGGTGGCAAGGACAAGCTGATCCTGGCCAATGGCGGCAACACCCTCACGCTCAGCAACATCGAATCCGTTGTGGGCGGCAGCGGCGGCGACAGCATCACGCTGAATGGCGCGATCGTCGGCGCCTATTACGATCTCGGCGGCGGCAACGATACGCTGAAGCTCGGCTATGGCAGCAACGTGCTGACCATCAGCAATGTCGAAACCATCGTTGGCAGCACCGGCGACGACAGCATCACCATCAATGGCGGTTCCAGCCCGGTGGTGGTGGATCTCGATTACGGCTACGACACGCTAACCGTGCTGGGCAATGTTTCGGTCTATGCCAGCAATGTCGAAAAGCTGGTCGGCGGCGACAGCGACGACGTGCTGACCATGTATAACCGCGCCGTGAACGTGCATTTCGATCTGGCCGGCGGTAACGATACGCTGATCCTGAACAGCAGCAGCAGCAATACCATCACCGTCAGCAATATCGAAACGGTGATCGGCAATAGCGGCGCCGATACCATCACCTTCGCCACCGTGGTCACCAATGGCAGTGTGCAGCTCGGCTATGGCCACGACACGGTGGTGTTGGCCGATGGCAACAACGCGCTGTCGGTCAACGGTGTGCAGACCATTTGGGGCGGCACAGGCAACGATACCATCACTTCCACCGGCTTTGCCGATATCACCATGTATGGCGGCGCCGGCAACGATCTGCTGATCGGCAACGATTGGGATGACACGCTTTACGGCGACGACGGCGATGATGTTCTGAAGGGTAACGACGGCGAGGATCGCCTCTATGGCGGTGCTGGCAACGACACCCTGTATGGCGGCGACGACGAGGACGTTCTCTACGGCGGCAACGGCAACGACACGCTGTATGGCGGCGACGATGACGACATCCTGTACGGCGAAGCCGGCAATGATGTGCTCGTTGGCGGCGATGGCAGCGACCGTCTGATCGGCGGCAGCGGCGTGAATACCGCCACCGGCGGTTCGGGCCGCGATTATTTCACCTTCACTTCGGCCACGGCCGGCGATCTCATGATCGTCACCGACATGACCGACGACGACCGTATCGAACTGGATACCAACCGCAGCAGCATGTTCACCGGCAATGCCTTCCAGTTGTCGCAGGCCTTGCAAGACAATGTGAACATCAAGGATGTGAACAACGCCTCGGCCATGGCGAAGGTGGATTTCCATCAAGCCGGTTTCGTCTATCAGCAGGATACCGGCGCGCTGTATTACGATGCCGATGGCGATTTCTCGTCGGGCGCGGTCTTGATCGGCACCATCACCAAGTCCAATGGCGCGGCCTGGACTTACGACTTCGACAATTTCCGCGAAGTCTGATCCAACTCCTTATCCCATGCAAAAACGGGCGCCTTCTGGCGCCCGTTTCCGTTTGCAGCCCATTGCCCTGGGCGAGGCCGTTGTTTCAGCAGCGCGTGTCGCTGAATAGCGATACCGGACGGTTGGCGCCGTAATTGCTGGTAAGCGTGGTGGAACGGCCCTGGCGGGAATAGCCGTTGCCCAGCTCTTCCAGCTTGGTGGCGCCTTTGATAACGGCATTGAGAAAACGCTGATGCCCGTCGCGCGCGCCGCGCACGGCAATCTCGTTGCGTTTGGCCACCTTGGCCAGATCTTCCAGCGCATCGGCCAGCGCCTTGCGTTCGCCTGCCGGTACAGCCTTCAGGCTTTCCGAATGCCGCATCAGCACTTTCTGCTTTTCCTTGAACAGCGAGGCCGTGATGCGTTTGCGCTCGCTCAAGGGATGCAGCGCATTGTAATCGTGGCGATCCAGGGCGGCGATTTCCTCTTCCATCACGGCGCGGAAATTGCTGGCCAGTTCGCGCATTTCCTGCGGCGAGGGCGGGATCACGCCTTCTTCCATATTGTCGCGCGGGGCCGGCGGCATGGATGCGCGCACCATCTGAGCCGGCGATGGCCGGGCCGGCAGCGGTGCGCGGCGAATGGCCTGGCCGGGTGTTGCGGCCTGGTTGGGCGTTGCAGCCTGGCCGGGGCGAGGTTGTTGCTGCTGCGGATTCTGCGGGTTCATTGCGCGGCCTCCTGGATCTTGATCATCTGGTCATAGACCATGTTGGCGATGCCGATGCCGCGATTGCGCGACATTTCCTTGCCGTATTCCTGGTTCAGAAAGCTGCGCCAGGTGGCTTCGGCATTGCCGCCGCCGAACGGGCCATCGGTTTTCACACCGGCCGACATCATCTCGAACATCTGGCTGAGGAAGTGGCTTTCGAAATCCTCGGCGGTCTTGCGCATCTGCGCCTGGCTGGCGGTGCTCATGCCGTTGGCAGCGAAACCATCCACCTTGCTGCGGGCGGCAAGCGCCTGCTGCTGGGCGTAAACGGCATTGGCGGAAGAGGCGATCTGCATGTCCATATCACATCACCTGGATTTCGGCCTGCAACGCACCGGCCGCCTTGATGGCCTGCAGGATGGTGATCATATCGCGCGGGCCAACGCCCAGGGCATTCATGCCATCCACCAGTTCCTGCAGCGACACACCGCGGCGCATCACTGCAAGGCGACGATCATTCTGTTCGTCGATCTGGATATCGGTGCGCGGCACCACAACGGTTTGCGCGCCGCCGGCCGCGCCGCCCGGAACGGTGGGCGTGCCGGTGCCGGGCACGGCCTGGGTCACCGGATCGAAGATCACGTTGCCCAGGGCATCGCGCACCGGCTGGCCATCCGGGCCGATACGCGGCACCTGCACGGTGCCGGTGCTGGCCGAGGTGCCGGCGATGCCGGGAATGGCGGTGGCGCCAGGAGCGAAGGGATTGGGCTGCGAAACCTGCGGGGTTTCGGTTACGCGGATGGTCAGCGTGCCCTGAGCGATGGCAACGGTGTCGATGCGCACATTCGGGCCCATCACGATGGTGCCGCTGCGCTCGTCGATCACCACGCGGGCAATCTGGTCGGTCTCCACCTGCAACTGCTCGATCTCGGTCATGAAACCGATGATGTCGGTGCGCCAGCGGTCCGGGATGTCGATATGCACAGTGCTGGGATCCAGCGCGCGCGCGGTGGGCAGGCCGGCCAGGGTGGAGATCGCCTGGCTGATACGGCGCGCGGTGGTGAGATCGGGATTCTTCAGCGCCAGGCGCAGCATCGGCAGCGAGGCGAGTTCGAAACCCACTTCGCGTTCCACGATGCCGCCATTGGCGATGCGGCCGGCGGTGGGCACGCCGCGGGTCAACTGCGCGGCCGCGCCCTGGGCGCGGAAGCCGCTCACCGCCACGGCGCCCTGGCTCACGGCATAAACTTCGCCATCGGCGCCCAGCAGCGGGGTCACCATCAGGCTGCCGCCCTGCAGGCTCTTGGCATCGCCCAGCGTGCTTACGGTCACGTCGATGCGGCTGCCATGGCGGGCGAAGGCGGGCAGGGTGGCGGTCACCATCACGGCGGCCACATTCTTGGTGGTGAAGTTCCCGGCATCGCGAATATTCACACCCAGGCGTTCCAGCATGCCCTGCAGGCTCTGGCGCGTGAAAGGCGCGTTGGTCAGGCTGTCGCCGGTGCCGTCCAGGCCGACAACCAGGCCGTAGCCCACCAGCATATTTTCCCGGATGCCTTCGAAATCGGCCACATCCTTGATGCGCGAACCGGCTTGTGCCGGTTGCGGCAGGCTCAGCGATACGATGGCAACCAGGGCAAGGCCGGTTGCGATGCGGTTCAGCAGGGCGAAAGCGGAGCGGGTCATGGTCGGTCTCTCTATCCTTGCGCCAGCCGGTCAGGATTGCCTGGCTACGGCTGATCTCGGCAGAATAAATGCGAGAAGCGTGCCAAATTCAAAGCGCTGAAAAACAAGGGAAATATCTGGCTGCAAGGCTGCCGCCCGGCAAAAAATGCCGACTTTACCCGGCGGGTTTTCTCAGGCACCATGCGGGCCACATGAAAGCCTGCATCCCATGAGCATCAATAAAGTAGACGGTCCCGGCGGTGTGAAGCCCGGCGCGCCCAAGCGTGCCTCGGGCAGCGGCGCCACGGGCGGCACCAGTTTTGCCAGCCTGCTGAAGGGCAGCGATGGCGCCAGTGCCGGTAGTGTCACGGCCTCGGCGCCGATGGCCGGCCTGGATGCCATGCTGGCTTTGCAAGCCGTGGATGCCGATGCCCAGAAGCAGAATCGCCGCCGGGCTTTCCAGCGCGGAAGCAACCTGCTCGACAAGCTGGAAACCATCCGCCTCGGCCTGCTGGATGGCCGTATCCCAGCCGATCAATTGCAAACCCTGGCCCAGCAATTGCGCCGCGAGCGGCTGAGCGTGGAAGATCCTCAGCTGGCCGAGGTGATGGCCGAGATCGAGCTGCGTTGCGAAGTGGAACTGGCCAAGTTGGGGCTCTGAACCGCCCGCCGGCCCCCGGCATTTGTGCGGGCGCGATAAAATTCACAAAAATCTCATAATTTCAATGGGTTAAAAGGTAAAATCCGGCCTTGCCCCAGGCCCCTCGGATTCATATACTCCGGCGCGCCGTGGGCCCTGCCCGCAGGCGAGTCGGGCCACTGGGGGGCCCATTTTTGGAGGTTGTCGCATGGGTATTCAGTTGAAGCCGAATTACCGGCCGACCGAATCCGAACCCTTCATGAATCCGCGCATGCGGGAGTATTTCCGCCGCAAACTGATTGCCTGGAAGGAAGACATCCTGCGCGAATCCAACCAGACCCTGCAGCATCTGCAGGAGGATACCTCGCAGGAACCGGATATTGCCGACCGCGCTTCGGTGGAAACCGACCGTGCGTTGGAATTGCGCACCCGCGACCGTCAGCGCAAGCTGATCTCCAAGATCGATGCCGCGCTGAAGCGTATCGACGACAATTCCTATGGCTATTGCGAGGAGACCGGCGAGCCGATCTCGCTCAAGCGCCTGGAAGCCCGGCCGATTGCAACGCTCTCGATCGAGGCGCAGGAACGCCACGAGCGCCGCGAACGCACGCATCGCGACGATATCTGATCCCGCATCGCTGCGCTTTAATCGGTTTCCGATCGCAGCGAGCGTACCAGATCCAGCAATTCCTGTTTTCGGAAGGGCTTGGGCAGGATTGCCCTGGCGCCTAGTTGCTTGGCCATGCGCAGATAATCAACCGATCCGGTGCGGCTGCCGCCTGATACGGCGATGATCGGCAGATCCGGTCGTGCGGCCAGCAATCGGCGGATGGTTCCGATGCCTTCTTCGTTAGGCATGATGATATCGGTCACCACCAGATCGGGCTGCACATCCTCGAAAATGCCATAGCCAAGCCGGCCATCGGCAGCTTGGTGCACTTCATAGCCAGCCTGCTGCAGGATCGCGGCAATCAATTGCCTCATCTCTGCTTCATCATCTATCACAAGGGCCTTCATGCGGGTGCTCTCTCGGTGGGGCTAGAGCTGGCTACGCGGAATTACGTGACATTTTTATTGTAGAGGGCGTATTAATTCAATTTAAGCACGATAAATAATAAATCAGCATGCGGATTTAAGTGCATCAAATGACATTCAATGCAGGAATACGGTGAAAAGATTCCAGCTATCTGAGTGCCAAAATACTTGAGTGGAGCGTATCGGGCAGGGAAACAAGAGGTGGGTAAATGGCCAAATCGGCAGACAATCGGCCGGCAGGCACCAGCGTGGCCAGCACTTTGGCCCACTTCACGATCCGGCATATCGGCTTGCGCGAGCAGGTCGCGTTGTTTCTCTTGGCCATCATCCTGGCCACATTGCTGCTGATACTGGTCAAGTCCTGGCTGCAATTCGACAAGAACCGGCAATTGGCCGAGCAGGATGCTGTTCTGTTGGCCGAGCGGGTTGCCTCATCGGTGCTGCGGGTGGTGGATGCCCAGGTGGGGCATCTTTATCTGTTCGGCCAGGGCAATCCGCCCGATGTTTCCTATGCAGAGCGTTGCGAGCGTCAGGCCCGCACATTTCTTGGTTTCCAGCACCGCTATCTGATTTTCGGTTTGGCTGATGCCACGGGCCATGTGCTGTGTTCGTCCAACCCCACGGCAAGCCAGACTATACTGCTGGGTGACCGGGCCTGGTTCAGGGAAATTCAGCAGGGCAAGGCCACGTCTTTTGAAACCCTGATCGGCCGCAGTTCCTACAAACCCGTATTGGTAGCGGGGCTGCGGATAGAATACGAAAATGCGCCGATGCAGGTGGCCTTTTCTTCGATCGACCTGGGATGGATCGCTGCCATTCTTCACCAGGAAGCGAAGAATATGGAAAGCATGATCGTCAGTCTGATCGATGGGAGTGGCCAATTGCTTGCCCATACCGGGTTATCTGATAGCGGCCTGACCACGATGCCGGCGCCGGCGGAGTTATGGGCCGGCATAAAGGCCAGCAAAACAAACGTGCGAACTGTCGATATAGATGGCGTCGAACGTAAATTCTTCATCATCCCGGTGCATCTGGCCGGACAGGACCGTTTCTACATCGCGTCCGGTATCAACCATGTCACCCAGGCCGATGAAATCAGAGCCGTGCTGGCGGATTTGTGGGGCGGATATTTCATCCTCACCCTGTTCACGGTGATTATCGGTTTCCTGCTGACGGAGCGGATGATCAACAAGCCGCTTTCTCGCATCATGTCCAGTCTGCAACGCTATGAGGCCGGCGACCGCAAAACGCGCGTAGGCCCGCCCTATATGCCCAACGAGATCGGAGCGTTGGGCATGGCGATGGACCAGCTTGCCGATGCGGTGGATATCCGCGACAGCGAATTGGCGCGCCGCCAGCAGAATATGGAGGCGTTGCTCAAGCGATTGGAGGCGATCATCGCCGCTTCGCCGGTGCCTATCGCCTGGCTTTCCGCCGATTGGCGCGTGAAGCTTTGGAATCATGCCGCCGAGCGGGTTTTCGGCTATTCGGCGGAAGAGGCGATAGGCAACACGCCGCCAATCGTTCCAGAAGATCAGGCCGAAGCCTCGCGCGACCTGGTGGCGCGGGTGTTTCGCGGAGAGGTTATTGAGGGTGTCGATCTCAAGCGCCGGCATAAATCAGGTCATATGCTGGATGTGCGTGCTTCCATCGCACCGTTGCGCGATGCGGATGGCCATGTGGATGGGTGCCTGGTCATCTTCATCGACGAAACCGAACGCCGAATGATCGAGCATCAATTCGCACAGGCGCAGAAGATGGAAGCGCTGGGCCAGCTTACCGGCGGCCTGTCGCATGATTTCAACAATCTGCTGGGTATCGTGATCGGCAATATGGATTTCCTGCTCGATAGCCTGGATGAAAAGCCCGAACTGAAGGCCTTCGCGCAATCGGCGCTGAATGCCGCTCTGCAAGGCGCCGAATTGAACAAACGCTTGCTGGCTTTCGCACGCCGACAGCCCCTGACGCCGCAGCCGATACAGGTTGGCCGCGAGATCGCCAACGCCATGGCAATGCTGAAACGCGCCATGGGCGAGCAATACCAGGTGGAATCCGATGTGGCATTGGATATCTGGCCGGTGCGGGCAGACCCTACGCAATTGAACACGGCTTTGCTGAATCTCGGTTTGAATGCGCGCGATGCCATGTTGGGTGGCGGCAAACTGCTGATCGAGGCGCGCAACCGCACCATCGATGCCGATATGGCGGCTGGTGTGGCTCCGGACTTTCCGCCCGGCGATTATGTTTGTCTTTCGGTTTCCGATACCGGCAGCGGCATGCCCGAGGCGGTGGTGAAGCGCGTATTCGAACCTTTCTTCACCACGAAGGAAGTCGGCAAGGGCACCGGGCTCGGCCTCAGCATGGTGCATGGCTTTGCCAAGCAATCCGGCGGCCATGTCACGGTGTATTCCGAACTGGGCACCGGCACCACCTTCCGTCTCTATCTGCCGCGCCTTGGCCGTGGCGAGGCCGACGAGGAGCCCGGCCAGGCCGGCAATATGGCCGCCAATCCGAAGCAAATCACCGTGCTGCTGGTGGAAGACAATACCGGCCTGCGCCTGGTGGCGCGCCAGCAACTCAACACAATCGGCTGCACGGTACTTGAAGCGGAGCATGCCGCCGCCGCGCTACCGATCCTGCAAAGCGATGCCAGGATAGACCTGATGCTATCGGATATCGTGATGCCCGGCGGCATGAATGGCCGCGAGTTGGCGGCGCGCGCCGAGCAATTGCGGCCTGGGCTAAAAATATTGCTGATGTCTGGCTATTCCGATCCGCGCCAGCATGACGACCCGAAGGGCGAGCACGAAGATACGCGATGGCCGCTGCTGACCAAACCGTTTCGCCGGCAGGAATTACACGAGGCGATCCTGGCGCTGCTGGGGCCCGCATGAGGGTGGCATTTGCCGGCGTAACATGCTTGGCTGAACAGCCCCAGATACTCGGAAGGAGATGCGGATGGCCTCCCGCTCGGAACGCGATGCATTCGGCAGCATAGACGTAGCCGCCGATAAATATTGGGGCGCACAAACCCAGCGTGCATTGAACTTGTTTGAAATCGGCACGGAAAAACTGCCGCCCAGTCTGGCGCGTGCCATCGGTTTGCAGAAGCTGGCGGCAGCCAGGGCCAATGCCGCGTTGGGCGAATTGCCCGCCGATCTTGCCGATGCCGTGCAGCATGCTGCCCGTGAAGTGTGGGAAGGGCGGTTCGATGATCATTTTCCGCTGCCGGTTTGGCAGATCGGATCTGGCACCGCCACCAACATGAATGCCAATGAGGTGATCGCCAACCGCGCCAATGAGCTGCTTGGCCAGAAGCTGGGCAGCAAAAAGCCGGTGCACCCCAACGATCATGTCAATCGCGGCCAATCCTCCAACGATACATTCCCCACCGTGATGCATATCGTGACGGTGCTGGAGTTGCATCAGCGCCTGCTGCCGGCCCTGCAAAGCCTGCACAAGCAGCTTGCCGCCAAGGCGCAAGCCTGGGCCGATATCGTGAAGATCGCCCGCACCCATCTGCAGGATGCCACGCCGATGACATTGGGCCAGGGCTTTGGCGCCATGGCGCGGCAGGTGGAGCTGGGCATCGACCGGGTGCGCGATACGCTGCCGCGGCTTTATGCGCTGGCGCAGGGCGGCACGGCGGTGGGCACCGGGCTGAATGCCAAGGCCGGTTTCGATCAGGCTTTCGCCGCGGAATTGGCGCAACTGACCGGCCTGCCGTTTCGTGCCAATCCCAACAAATTCGAGGGCATGGGCGCGCATGATGCGTTGGTGGAGGCCGGCGGCATGCTCAACACGCTGGCGGTGTCGCTGGCCAAGATTGCCAACGATGTGCGCTTTCTGGGCTCCGGCCCGCGTGCCGGCCTGGCCGAATTGCTGCTACCCCATGATGGGCTTACCTCGTCGATCATGCCGGGCAAGCGCAATCCCACCCTGGCCGAAGCCTTGCTGCAGGTCTGCTATCAGGTGATGGGCAATTGCGTGGCGATCACCCAGGCTGCTGCGGCCGGGCATTTCGAACTCAATGTGGCCAAGCCGGTGATCCTGCATAATATCCTGCAATCCATCCGGCTGTTGGCCGATGGCGCGCAGGTTTTCGGCGAAAAACTGGTGGCCGGCATCGAACCCAATCACGCCACCCTGGCGCGCAATGTGGAGCATTCCATCATGCTGGCCACGGCGCTCAATCCGCATCTGGGCTATGATCGCGTGGCGCAGATCGTCAACAAGGCCTTTGCCGAGGGAATCAGCCCGAAGCAGGCGGCGATCGATCTCGGCCTGCTTACGGCGGAAGAGTATGATCGCTTGGCTGATCCGCGCAGCATGATCGGGCCCCGTCCTTGATAGTTTCGGGTTCTTGATGATTTCGGGCCGCTGATCCGCTCATCCGGCATCGAAAATGCGCCTGGCATCTGGACAGGCGCCCGCTTGCCGGACACACTTGCCGGCATGCCCCCAAAGCCGCCGCGATGCCGACGAGCCGGGTGCCGTCTATCGAGGATCGGATGCAATACCCGGATTTCCGTGCATGCGCTGCATGCCAGCCCGTTGATGGGCGGGGCATGGGCATCGGCGGCGCTGCATGAGCCTTTTGGCGCAACTCTGGCGTGATCGGGACTTTCTCGCCGGCTTGCTGCTGGTGCTGCTCATGCTGCTCAGCGTGGCGGGCATGTTCGCGGCGATGCCCGATCTCACGCTGCCGGCGGCCGGTCTGCTGGTGCTGTTTGCTTGGATCAGCTTTCCGCATCTGCGCCGGGTGGCGCGGGTATTCCTGCTGCTCTGTGCAATCGTACTGGTGCTGTCGCTGCTGTTCGATCCGTCGGCCTGGCAGAATATCCAGTTGGGTCTGCGCCGCGCGGTTTCCTATGCCAGCTTTTTCACCGCGCTCACCTTCATCCGCGAAGCCGGGCTGCATTCCGATCTTTTGCGGCGGGCGGGCGATACCATCGTGCGCCAGGATCCTGGCCGGCAATATGTCATCCTCACTATCGGCGGGCATCTGTTCGGCATGATGATGAATTTCGGCTCGTTGGGCATGCTGGGCACGATGATCCGCCGCAGCGTGGATGGCTTGCAACCCGAGATGCGCGCCAGGATGCTGCGCCATAGCTTCATCGCTTTGTTGCGTGGCTTTACCGCAACCGGCACCTGGTCGCCGATGGCGTTGTCGCCGCTGGTGGTGGCCTCGATACTGCCTGGGGTCAGTTGGGAACAGCTGATGCCTTATGGCGTGGCTTTGGCGGCCACATTGATGTTCGCCGGTTGGCTGGTGAACCGCTATGCCGAGCCCGCACTGGGCGTTGTGGAGGGCATCGCCTGGGAAAACCAATTGGCATGGCGGCCGATCATCGGCTTGTTGGCCATCGTCAGCACGATCTTTGCCGGCATACTGATCCTGCGCAGCACATTGGGCACCAGCACATCCGAGGCGGTGATCATCATGCTGCCGGTGGTTTCGCTGCTCTGGATGCTGGCGCAATGCCTGCGCCGACCCAGCAATCTGTTGCGTAGCTATGGCTGGCGGCTGCGGCAATTGACGGCGCAAACCCTGTCCAGCCTGAATACCGAAATCGTCGTGCTGAGCACGGCAGGCTTCATCGGCGGCGCAGCCAGCGGCCTGCTGCCGTATGAACTGATGGGGCAATGGCTGCGTCAGGTGCCGCTGGCCTTTATCGCGTTGCCGCTGATGATCTTCTGGGGCGTGATCGCCACCGGCTATATGGGCGTCAACCCGCTGATCACGATCAGCATCATCGGTACGCTGATGGCGCAGCCCGAGGCCTTCGGTATCGAGCCGGTTTTCCTGGGGCTGGTCTATCTGCTGTCCTGGTCTCTGACCGGGCAATTATCGCCCTTCACGGCGTCCAACCTGCTGCTGGCCAGCATTGCCGAAGTGCGCTCCACAGAGATCGTGCATCAATGGAACCGCCGTTTCGCTGTCGTGATCATGCTTGCCGGCAGCATCGCCATCGCCATCGGATCTACCCTGCTGCATCGCTGAGGGCATAAAAAAATCGCCCGGGTTTGCCGCCCGGGCGATGTTTATACGGCGCGAGGCTGCGGTTATCAGCCCAATGCGTCGGCGATGATGCCGGCATACCAGCCTTCGGTATGCAGCGCCTCCTGCTTGCGGAAATCCGCATTGGCCTGGGCGGGGCTCACACCGCCGCTATTGGGCACTTCCGCCACGCCGTTGGGGCCGGGGCGATAGGTGCCGGTAACGGAGATGCCGTAATCCGGCGTCACCAGGCTGTAGCAGGTGTTGTGGAACACGGCCGGCGGCGGCGCCTTGCCATTCAGCGTGGCGCTGATATGGGCGGCCACCACCTTGGCCTGGCTGTTGGCCGCCGAGCCGGATTTCGGCATCGCGCCGGCAATCGAGGCATCGCCGATCACATACACATCCGCCGCCTTGCGAGAGGCAAAGCTGATCGGGTCCACCGCCGCCCAGCCATTGGCCTCGGTAAGCCCGGCGTCGACAGCGATGCGGCCGGCGGTCTGCGGCGGGATCAGGTTGATCACGGCAGCCTTTTCATTGCCGAAGCCGGCCTTGATGGTCATGTTCGCCACGTCGATCTCTTCCACCTTGCCGCCATCCTTGCCGGCCAGCCAGGTGATGAGGCCGGGATACTGGCTCTCCCAGCCGGCCTGGAACAGGCCCTGCTTGGAGAAGGCATCCTTGGCATCGAGGATCAGGATCTTCGATTTCGGCTTATGGTTCTTCAGATACCAGGCGATCATGCTCACCCGCTCATAGGGGCCGGGCGGGCAGCGGAACGGATTGGCCGGCGGGGCAACGATCACCACGCCGCCATCGGGCATGGCTTCCAGCTGCCGGCGCAGCAAGGCGGTTTGCGCCCCGGCCTTCCAGGCATGCGGCACGCGATCGGCGGCCTTTTCGCTATAGCCCGGCACGCCTTCGTATTTCAGCTCGATACCGGGCGCCACCACCAGTTTGTCGTAGGGCAGGGCAACGCCATCGGCCAGCCGCAGGCTCTTGCGGCTCACATCGATGGCGCGGGCCTCGCCACGCACCAGGCGCACGCCCCAGCGCTGCCGCAACGGATCGCGGCGATGGGTGATGCTGTTCAGGTCGCGGATGCCGCCCAGCACATAATTCGAGAACGGGCAGGTGACATAGGTGGCGTCGCGCTCCACCAGGGTCACTTCGATGCTGGGATCGAATAGTTTCAGATAGCGGGCAGCGGTGGCACCGCCGAAACCGCCGCCAACGATAACCACGCGGCCGCCCGCTGCGCGGGCGATGTTGGGCATGCCAAGCAGGGTGGCAGCGGCAGCGCCGGCGCCCAGCAAACCACGGCGAGTGAAGTGCGTCATGGTCGCCTCCTCAGTAGCGCGCAAGATAATCGGCGACCGCTTTCAGCTGGTCGTCGGTGAAGCCACGGGCGATGCGGCCCATGATGGTGCTCGGGCGGCGATTGGCCTTCAGATCCAGCAAGGTGGTGTAAAGCTGGTCGGCATTGCTGCCATAGATCAAAGGCATGGTCGGCGGGGTTTGGCTCGGCGTGCCATGGCAGAGCGCGCAGGTCTGCGCGGTGAAGGCAGCTTCGGTCAGCTCACCCGGCTTGGGGGCTTGCTGCGCCATGGCAGCCTGTGGGGCAAAGCCGAATTGTGCGGCTAAAGCCAGCGCAAAAGCTGCGCCGGCCAGAGAGATTCGAGACATTATGGGGCATCCTCCCTTGCTGGTCGGGCCGCATGTTATGTAGTTTTTCTTAAATACGCAAATTTATATGTGCATAAAAAAATAAATACATAATTTATTGTTATTTATGCTTCAGGGAGATTTTTCCTGTTTTTGATCAGAGCCTTGAGCGGCCACCGCAATGGCCAGCAGGATCAGGGCGGCGCCCATAAGGGTATTCATGGTAACGGCTTCGTTATAGGCCAGCAGGCCCACCAGCAAGGCGGTCACCAATTCGCCGGCCCCGGCAATCGAGCTGCGCTCGGCGCCGGCCATGGGCGCGCCCACCATCATCAGGCCCAGCGAACCGAAGGTGGAGAAGATCGCCAGCGCCGCGCAGGCCGCCCAGGCCAGCGGGCTGGCGGGCAGAATGATGCTGCCTTCCACCACCAGGGTCATTGCCACCATGGTCAGCAGGCCGCCGAAGAACACGCCGCCCAGCCGGGTGCGGATGGTCATGCCGCCCATGCGCCGGGCCGCCACATGCACGAACACCGCATAGGCAAAGGGCGGGATGAAGGCCAGCAGCACGGCCAGTTTCTGCTGGTCGTTCAGCCCGGCCTCTGCCGACAGGCTGGGCCACAGGATCAGTGTTGCAGCCAGCAGCACCAGCAAGGCCGCCACGGCATTGCGCAAAGTGAGCTTTTCCCGGAAACCCAGCCAGCCCACCAGGATGGTGAAAAGCGGGTAGGTGAACAGGATCAGCACAGTGAGCGCGACGCTCAAATATTGCAGCGCCACGAAATAGAACACCATCGAGCCGATATAGCAGGCGCCGGCGATCACCGCGAAACGCAGGTTGCGGCGCTGGTTGCCATCCCGGCGCAGCAGGTGCGGCAGCAGCGGCAGGCAGCACAGCACGGCAATGCCGAAGCGCCAGACCATCAGCGAAAGCGGTGTCAGTCCCTCGGCATAAGCCGTGCGGGCAAACAGCGGCATAACGCCGAAGCCGATGGAACCGAAAGCCACCAGCAGCATGCCGGCCAGTGGTCGGCTGATCGGCATCGGGTCAGGCCGTTATCCCGCAATACTCCCGCGCCGCGATCCATTCGCCATGGCGGGCGCAGCCGGCTTCGGCCAGCGCCAGGAACACTTCCATGATGTCTTCCGCCGTCGGCAGCGTGTTGGGGTCTTCACCGGGAAAGGCGGCGGCGCGCAATTCGGTGCGGGTGCCGCCGGGATTGACCACGTTCACGCGGATATTGCTCTTGTCGCATTCCTGCGCGTAGGTGAAGGCCAGGTTGTCCAGCGCAGCCTTGCTGGCGGCATAGGCGCCCCAATAGGCGCGCGGCTGGCGCGCCACGCCGGATGACAGAAAAATCGCCCGCCCGCTATCGGAGGCGTTCAACAGCGGATGCACCGCGCGCAGCAGGCGCTGGTTGGCATGCACATTCAGCTTGAACACTTTTTCCCACAGGTCCGGCGGATACTGATGCACCGGCGTCATCTTGCCGAGGATGGCGGCATTGGCCACCAGCACGTCCAGCCTGCCGAACCGTTCCAGCAGCGGTGCGGCCAAGCCGTCGATCAACTCGATCTTTTCCAGATCCAGCGGCACCAAAGTGGCCTTGCCGCCGGCCGACTGGATCTCGTCGTCCAGCTCTTCCAGCGCACCCACGGTGCGGGCAACCAGCACAACATGGGCGCCTTCGCGGGCATAAGCCTTGGCAATCGCGGCGCCGATGCCTCTGCTGGCGCCGGTGATCAGTGCGATCCGGTCTTTCAGACGCATGGTTTCTTCTTCTTTTTTGTTCAGGTGAGTTCGGCCAGCAGCGAAAGCTGGCGGGCGGAGCGGGCGGGGCGCACGGTCTCGTCGGTCAGCTTGATCGGGTATTCCCCGCTGAAGCAGGCATCGCAATAGCGTGCGCCGGCCTGCATGCGGTCGGCATGGCCCATGGCGCGATACAGGCCGTCGATGGAGATGAAGGCCAGGCTGTCGGCCTTGATGAATTGCCGCATCTGTTCGATATCGTGGGTGGCGGCCAGCAGCTTGCTGCGTTCAGGCGTGTCGATGCCGTAGAAGCAGGAATGCGTGGTGGGCGGCGATGCGATGCGCATATGCACCTCGGCCGCGCCGGCCTCGCGCACCATTTCCACGATCTTGGTGGATGTGGTGCCGCGCACGATGGAATCGTCCACCAGGATCACCCGCTTGCCCTCGATATGCACGCGGTTGGCATTATGCTTCAGCTTCACGCCGAAATGCCGGATCTTGTCGGTGGGTTCGATGAAGGTGCGGCCGATATAATGGTTGCGGATGATGCCCAGCTCGAAGGGCACGCCCGAGGCCTGGGCATAGCCGATGGCGGCCGGCACGCCGGAATCCGGCACCGGAATCACCACATCGGCGGCCACGCCGCTTTCTTCGGCCAGCACGGCGCCGATGCGCTTGCGGGCGTTATACACGCTATGGCCTTCCACCACGGAATCCGGCCGCGCGAAGTAGATATATTCGAAAATGCAGAAACGCTTCTGGGTGCGCGGGAAGGGCATGTAGCTGTGGATGCCTTCATTGTCGATCACCAGCACTTCGCCGGGTTCCACATCGCGCACATAATCGGCGCCCAGGATATCCAGCGCGCAGGTCTCCGATGCCAGGATCGGCGCGCCTTTCAGATTGCCCAGCACCAGCGGTCGCACGCCATAGGGATCGCGCACGCCGATCAGCTTCTTGGCGGTAAGCGCCACCAGCGAATAGGCGCCCTCGATCTGCAGCAGGGCGTCGATCAGGCGGTCCACCATCTGGGTTTTCTGGCTCAGCGCCACCAGATGGGTGATCACTTCGGTATCCATCGTGCTCTGGAAGATCGCGCCGCGATCCACCAGTTGGTTGCGCAGGGTCAGCGCATTGGTGAGATTGCCGTTATGCGCCACGGCAAAACCGCCGAAGGTGAGATCGGCATAGATCGGCTGCACATTGCGCAGCAAGGTATCGCCGCTGGTGGAATAGCGCACATGGCCGATGGCGGCATCGCCGGGCAGATCGCGGATCACCTTCTCGGATGAGAAGTTGGGGGCCACATGGCCCAGCGCGCGATGGCCGTTGAACCGGCCGTCGTGGAAGGTGACCACGCCGGCGGCTTCCTGGCCGCGATGCTGCAGGGCATGCAGGCCAAGCACGGTGTTGGCGGCGGCATCGGGATTGCCGAAGATGCCGAAGATGCCGCATTCCTCGCGCAGATGGTCGTCGTCGTATGGGTTCATCGGTCCGGGCTGGGGGCGGAGATCGTCCATGCTGGGATCGTCCATGCTGGGGCTTTGGCTCGACATATCATCGCTCCGCCATCCGCCGGCTTTCGCCAACGGTTGGCTCATTGCTTGTCCCGGGACGAATCCTGGGAGCGGTCTGGATTGCGGATCAGGCTCTCGATGCCCTTGCGTTCCTCGGTCTTATAGCCGGATTCCCGTCCGGAGTCAGTGCTGCCGCCGCTGCCTGAAGCGCCAATCGGTGTGCGATTGGGCACCGGGGTGGGCCGGGCGCCGGGCTCTGTTTTGGTTTCTGTATTGGGCCGGCCCGACAACTGGTCCATCAGCCGGGCCTGCAACCAGGTATAGGCCTCCACCGCCAGGGGGCGGGTGCGCGCCTCGGTATACCAACCCGGCTGGGCTGCCGGCTTGAGGATGAACAGGTCGGTTACCCAGAACAAGGCCACCACGATGAGGGCTCCACGCGCCAGGCCGAGCACGAAGCCCAGCGAGCGGTCGATGGCGCTGACGGCACTGGATTTGACCCGCTCGGAAATCAAATGGGTCAGCAGGGAGCAAAAGACCAGGGTGGGCAGGAAAATCGCCGCTCCGGCGGCAATCGCCGCGAAGATTTCCGACTGGATATACTCCTTGGCGATGGGCAGCGCCTGGCCGAACAGGAAATAGGTGGCCAGCACGGCTGCCACCCAGCTTGCCGTGGCCAGCACCAGCCCCACGAAGCCGCGAAACATCGCCAGCAGCGCCGAAATCAGCAAAATGGCGAAAACGGCCAGATCGACGATATTGATGGGCAGCTTGTCCATGATCCTGTCTACCCTAACCCGATCTACTCTTCCGCCCAATCGTCCTGATTGCCGCCTTGCCGCCCTGGCTGGCGTGCGGCCCGGCGCGAGGCCTGACGGGCCTGGGGGAAGAGTTCCACCAGTTCGTGCAGGCGAATCAGTTCGATGGCCTTGATGCCTTTTACCTTACTTTTAAGCCCGCTGGGCATAACAGCCTGCTGAAAACCCAGTTTTGCGGCCTCTTTTAGCCGGGATTCGGCCTGGCTGACCGGGCGGACCTCGCCGGCCAGGCTGATTTCGCCGAAAAACACCGTGCGTTCCGGGGCCGGGCTGTCGGCGAGCGCCGAGAGCAGGGCAGCGGCCACGGCCAGATCGGCGGCGGGTTCCACCACGCGCAATCCGCCGGCCACGTTGAGATAGACATCGCAGCCGGCGAAGCGCAGGCCGCAGCGGGTATCCAGTACCGCCAGCACCATGGCCAGCCGGCCGGAATCCCAGCCCACCACGGTGCGGCGCGGGGTGGCAAGCGGTGATGGCGAAACCAGGGCCTGGATTTCCACCAGCAGCGGCCGCGTGCCTTCCATGCCGGCCAGCACGGCGGCGCCGCTCATTGGGGTTACCTTGCCGGCTTCCTCGGCGCCGCCCAGGAACAGCGCGGATGGATTGGAGACTTCCGAAAGCCCGCCATCGGTCATGCTGAACACGCCGATCTCGTCGGTGGCGCCGAAGCGGTTTTTCACCGCGCGCAGGATGCGGAATTGATGGCCGCGCTCGCCTTCGAAATACAGCACGGTGTCCACCATATGCTCCACCACCCGCGGGCCGGCGATCTGGCCGTCCTTGGTCACATGGCCGACCAGGAATACCGAGGCCTGCGAACGCTTGGCCAGGCGGATCAGTTCCTGCGCGCAGGCGCGCACCTGGTTCACCGTGCCGGGCGCACTTTCGATATTGTCGGCGAAGATGGTCTGGATCGAGTCGATCACGATCACCGCCGGGCCGCCTTGCTTGGGCAGATTGGCTTCGATGCCGGCCAGGATGTCGCGCAAGGAATTGGCGGAAGCCAGTTGCACCGGCGCATCGGCCAACCCCAGGCGTTGCGCGCGCATGCCGATCTGGCCCACGGCTTCTTCGCCCGAAACATAAAGCGTGGGAATGCCGCGCCGCGCGATCTGCGCACTGGCCTGCAGCAGCAAGGTGGATTTGCCGATGCCGGGGTCGCCGCCGATCAAGATAGCCGAGCCGGGCACCAGGCCGCCGCCCAGCACGCGGTCGAATTCGCTCATGCCGGTCTGTGCACGGGCCACCGATTCAGGCCGGGCATTCAGTCCGGTGAAATTGAGCGCCTTGCCCTTGCCGGCGGAAAGGCCCTTGGGCACGGCCGGCGCGGCGGTTTCTTCCTGGATGTGGTTCCACGATCCGCAGGCATCGCAGCGGCCCTGCCATTTGCGGTAGACGGCGCCGCAATCCTGGCAGACGAAACTTTCCGAATGCTTCGCCATCAGGGTTTGAGGATGTCCATCTTGATCGGGCCATCGGCGCGACCATGGATGAACTGGTCGACATATTCATTGCCGGAATTGTCCACCTGGCTGGCCGGGCCATACCAGATGATCTTGCCCTTGTAGATCATGGCAATGTAATCGGCGATCTTGCGCGCGCTGGCCATGTCGTGGGTGATGCTCAGCGCGGTGGCGCCCAGTTTCTGCACGCAGGATTTGATCAGGTCGTTGATCACGTCGGCCATGATCGGGTCGAGGCCGGTGGTGGGTTCGTCGAAAAAGATGATTTCCGGCTCGGCGGCGATTGCGCGGGCCAGCGCCACGCGTTTCTGCATGCCGCCGGAAAGCTCTGCCGGAGAAAGCTCGCCCACATCGGGGTTGAGGCCCACTTGGCCCAGCTTCTCGATGGCGATCTGCTTGGCCTTGTCGCGCGCCATGCTGCGGCCCTGGATCAGGCCGAAGGCCACATTCTCCCACACCTTCAGGGAGTCGAACAAAGCCGAGCCCTGGAACAGCATGCCGAATTTGCGCAAGGATTCCTCGCGCTGTGCGGCATTGAATTTCATCGAATCCTGGCCGTCGATCAGGATTTCGCCGCTATCGGGCCGGATCAGGCCCAGCACGCATTTCAGCATCACCGATTTGCCGGTGCCCGAGCCGCCGATCACCACCAGCGATTTGCCGCGCGGCACTTCGAGGTCGATATTGTCCAGCACGACCTTCTTGCCGAACTGCTTGTGCACGCCCCGCAGGGCTATTTTGAGATCGCTGCTCATTTGCCCGAGAAGAAGAGTTCGGTGACGAAGTAATTGGCGATCAGGATCAGGATCGAGGCCGACACCACGGCATCCGTGGTGGCCCGGCCCACGCCCTGCGCGCCGCCCTTGGAATTGAAGCCGTGATAGCAGCCGATCACCGCGATGATGAAGCCGAACACGGCGGCCTTCACCAGGCCGGACACCACATCCAGCGTCTGCATGAAATCCACGGTGTTCTTGATATAGGTGGCGGCGTTGAAGCCAAGCTTGTGGGTGCTCACCAGATAGCCGCCCATCACACCGATGATATCGGCCACCAGGATCAGGATCGGCAGGGTGACGATGCCGGCAATGATGCGCGGCGCCACCAGGTATTTCATCGGATTGGTGGACAGCGTGGTCAGCGCGTCGATCTGTTCGGTCACCCGCATGGTGCCGATTTCGGCGGCCATGGCGGATGCCACGCGGCCGGCCACCATCAGGCCGCCCAGCACCGGGCCCAGTTCGCGCGTGATGCCCAGCACCACGATCCACGCCACGGCGCTTTCGGCATTGAAGCGCGACGAGCCGAGATAGATCTGCAGGGCCAGCACCATGCCGGTGAACAGCGCGGTAAGGCCCACCACGGGCAGCGAGTAATAGCCGATCACCATCATCTGTCTGATCGTGAGCGGCAGATAGAAAGGCGGCGTGAAGACATGCCGCACACCCTGGAAGGTGAATAGGCTGACCCGCCCGATGGCGCTCAGGAAATCCAGGAAGACGCGGCCGATAATGGCAAGCGGGTTCATGCCGCGCCCCCGGTGTAAAGCCGCTGCACGCGCGGCCCCATGCGGGTGAGCAATTCATACGCGATAGTGCCCGCGGCGCTGGCCTGGGCATCGATATCCACGGCGCCGCCAAACAGCGTCACCATCGCACCCGGTTGGCAGAAGGCATCGTCCACCGCGCTCACATCCACAGCCAGCATGTCCATTGAAACCCGCCCGACGATCGGCATCGTTATGGCGCCGCCGCCCAAGCCCTGAGCCCCCTCGATGGCGGCAATGCCGCTATTGGACAAGGCGCGTAGCACACCATCGGCATAGCCGGCCGCCAAAGTGGCAATTCGCCTCGGTTTTTCAACACGATAGGTGGCACCGTAGCCAACCGACCCGCCGCTGTCAACGTTGCGGATCTGCAGGATCGGGGCTTGCAGATGGGCCACTGGCCTGGGCCGGTAAGGCCCGGTTTCCGGGGCCCGCGGATTGCTGCCGTAAAGCCCGATTCCGGGCCGCAGCAGGTCGAATTGGTAATCCGGGCCCAGCAGGATGCCGGCGGAATTGGCAAAGCTGGCCCGCAGACCGGCCAAGCCCTGGCCCTGCAATCTGGCCAGCGCCGCTCGGAAATTGGCCAGTTGCTGGGCATTTTGCGGGTGCGATGGTTCGTCGGCGCAGCCTAGATGGCTCATCAGGAAGCGGGCATCGAAGGCGCGCAACGTATCCTGATCGGCCAGCAGGGCGGCGAATTCGGCAGGCTGCAGGCCCAGCCGGTGCATGCCGGTATCCACCTGCAGCGCGGCGGGTAGGGGGCGGCCCTGACGGCGGCTTTCGGCGGTCCAGCGGGCGATCTGTTCGGGCGAAGAGAGGACCGGGATCAGCCCCCTGGCGGCCTGTTCGGCGGCCGCGCCTTCTGGCACGCCATGCAGGATGTGGATGGCGGCATCCTTCGGCAGGCTTGCGCGCAAGGCCACGCCTTCGCCGGTATGGGCCACGAAGAAATCGCGGCAGCCGGCGGCATAAAGTGCTGCGGCCACCTTATCGGCGCCCAGGCCATAGCCATCGGCCTTCACCACGCCGCCGCAGCGGCTATTCGGCGCCAGCGCAGCCAAGGCGCGCCAGTTGGCCACCAGAGCATCGAGGTCGATGGTGAGAATCGCCTGATCACCGAAATCAGTCATGGCTGCTGTTTAGCGCAGCCGGCGACAAAGCGACAGGCCCAGATTCACTCAAAGCCGGGCATCCTCGTCCTGGCATCCTTGCTGTGGCGTGTGTTCTTGGGCAGACTCAACCGGTCGTATCGGATGTCCCGGAGCGGCGGGGCAAAAGGCAGGCCGGAGCCCTTTGCGCATATCTTGCCCAGGGAGATGTTGCCCCGGGGGAATAGTCCGGGGAGTTCCGTGGTGTCGCAGCCTTTCAAATCCGTTCTACAGGGCATGTATGCCAGGCCCTATTTTTTGCTGACCTCCACCATGGCGATGTGGGGCGGGCATTCGGTGGTCAGCCGCATGGCGGTCGGCGAAATCTCGCCGGCCTCGCTCACCTGCCTGCGTTGGCTGGTGGTGGCCAGCATCATGTTCTCCGTCAGCGGGCGCGGCGTGCGCGACAACTGGCCTTTGCTCAAGCCGCGCGTACTGTATCTGGCCGGCATGGGTACGCTGGGCTACACGGCCTATAACATCCTGCTCTACTGGTCGGCGCATACCACCACGGCGATCAATATCGGCATCATCAATGCCGCGATGCCGGCGATGATCCTGCTCGGCGCGCTGGCGATGTTCGGCCAGCCGGTGCGGCTGCTGCAATGGATCGGGCTGGTGGTTTCCATGACCGGCGTGCTGCTCACGGCGGCCAAGGGCGATTTCGGCAATCTGCTCACGCTGAGTATCACGCGCGGCGATCTGGAAATCCTGATCGCGGTGATTTTCTATGCCGGTTATTCGGTGCTGCTGCGCAATCGCCCGCTGGTGCCCGGCATGGTGTTTTTCGCGGCATTGGCGGTTGCGGCGCTGGTGTCTTCGCTGTTCCTGCTGGTGGCCGAAATCCTGACGGGCGGCTTTTTCATGCCGAGCTGGAAGGGCTGGGCGGTGTTGATCTATGTGGCGATTTTCCCGTCGCTGCTGGCGCAGCTTTTCTACATTCGCGGCGTTGAATTGATCGGCCCCGGCCGGGCCGGCT
This sequence comes from Ferrovibrio sp., assembly GCF_019636075.1. Classification (GTDB taxonomy): domain Bacteria; phylum Pseudomonadota; class Alphaproteobacteria; order Ferrovibrionales; family Ferrovibrionaceae; genus Ferrovibrio. The sequence continues at coordinate 16,099 of NZ_JAHBYG010000039.1, read as the reverse complement.
TGTTCAACAACCTGATCCCGCTTTTCAGCGCCGCCTTCGCCATGCTGATTCTCGGCGAGCAACCGCAAATCTACCACTATATTGCACTCGCATTGGTGCTGGGCGGCATCTTGCTGGCGGAATTGAAGCGCGGGGCCTGAAGGCCTTAGCCCAGCGTCACATCCAGGAACAGCATCACCGCGAAACCGACGAACAGCGAAGCCGTGGCGCCGCGCTCGTTGCCCTTGCGATGGGTTTCCGGGATCACCTCGCTGGAGATGATGAACAGCATGGCGCCGGCGGCAAAGGCCAGGGCCCAGGGCAGCAATGCAGTGCTTGCCAGGATGGCGCCGGCGCCCACCACGCCGCCCAAGGGTTCCACCACGCCGCTCATGAAGGCCACGCCGAAGCTTTGCGTGCGGCTATAGCCTTCGCCGCGCAGCGCAATCGCCACCGCCAGGCCTTCGGGCATGTTCTGCAGGCCGATGCCCAGCATCACGCTCAGGCCGGTGGCCGGGCTTTCGCCGGCATTGGCCAGGCCGACGGCCAGCCCTTCGGGAAAATTGTGGATGGCGATGGCCGCCACGAACAGCCATATCCGCGCCAGGCGGATGCTGTCGGCATTTTCGCGGCCTTTTTGAAAATGCTCATGCGGCACCAGCGAATGCCCAAGATGCATCAACACCGCGCCCAGCAGCAGCGCCGCGATCACCGCGCCGGCCGCCGCAGGTCGGCTGCCCAGATCGGCTTCGGCGGCATCCAGCGCCGGCAGCAGCAGCGAAAAGAAGGTGGCGGCCAGCATCACGCCGGCGGCAAAGGCCAGCATGGCATTCTGTGCCGTGGGTCGCACGCCGCGCAGCACGAAAACCGGCGCCGCGCCCAGGCCGGTCATCAGCACACCGGCAATCAGGCTGGCGCTCAGGCCGCGCCAGAACGGCGGCAGCGCGGCCATGGTCTCGGTATAGGCGGCGATGATATCCATTCCCTGCCGATATGCGCTACGGCCCCTGTCGGGTCAAGGGGGTTATTCGTAGCTTTCCGGCAGATGGTCGGAGGCGACGTAATCGCTGAAGCGGGTGAAGGCGGACTCGAATTGCAGCACGATCTTGCCGATCGGGCCATGGCGCTGCTTGCCGATGATCACTTCGCCCAGATTGGCGATGCGCTCCATCTTTTCCTGCCAGGCGGCATGTTCCGGCGTGCCCATGCTGGGCTCTTTGCGCGCCTCGTAATATTCCTCGCGGAACACGAACATCACCACGTCGGCATCCTGCTCGATGGCGCCTGATTCGCGCAGATCGGATAGCTGCGGGCGTTTGTCGTCGCGGCTTTCCACCGCGCGGCTCAACTGCGAGAGCGCGATCACCGGTACGTTCAGATCCTTCGCCAGCGCCTTCAGCGCCTGGGTCACTTCCGAGATTTCCTGCACGCGGTTGTCGTTGCGGCGCGAGGAACTGCCGCGCACCAGCTGCAGGTAGTCCACCACGATCATGCCGATATTGGCGGTGCGCTTCAGCCGGCGGGCGCGGCTGCGCAGCAGCGAGATCGAGATGGCGCCGGTATCGTCGATATAGAACGGCACCTGCTGCAGCAGTTTCGAGGTGGGTACGATCCGGCGGGTGAAATCCTCATCCGTGATATCGCCGCGGCGCAGCTTCTCGGAATGGATATTGGATTGCTCCGACAGAATACGGGTGGCCAGCTGCTCGGCCGACATTTCCAGCGAGAAGAAGGCCACCGGCGCGCCGTGCTCGCCGCCGCTTTCGAAATAGGCCTTGGCGGCATTGAAGGCCACGTTGGCGGCCAGGGCGGTTTTGCCCATGGAGGGGCGGCCGGCCAGGATGATCAGGTCGCTTGGGTGGAAGCCGCCCAGCTTGCCGTCCATGTCCTTGAGGCCCGAGGTGACGCCGCTCAGGCCGCCCTTCTTCCAGGCGGCATCGATCATGCCCAGCGATTGCGTGATGGAATCGCGAAACGGAATGAAGCCGCCTTCCGAACGGCCTTCATCGGCCAGTTGGAAAAGCTTCTGCTCGGCCGCTTCGATCTGGCCGCGTGCGTCTTCCTCCACCTTGGGATCATAGGCCTGGTTCACCATGTCCTCGCCCATGCGGATCAATTCGCGCCGCATGGCAAGGTCGTGGATCACGCGGGCGTAATCCTCGGCGTTGATCACCGTGGTGGCCATCGCGGCCAGGCGCGCCAGATAGGCCGGGCCGCCGATCTGCGCCAGCAATTCGTCGCGTTCGAAATACGCCTTCAGGGTAACCGGATTGGCTATCTCGCCACGCTCCACCAGGGTGAGGGCGGCTTCATAGATGCGGCGATGCAGCTCGTTATAGAAATGCTCGGCGCGCAGAAAGCCGGAAACCCGGTGCGCCGCATCGTTGTTCACCAGGATGGCGCCCAACAATTCCTGTTCGGCATCCAGATTATGCGGGGCAGTGCGATAAAGGGTTTCGTCCGTCGAAGTAGCGATAAGCGGCGATGTTGGCGCGGCGTGATTCATGACGGCGATATGACCATGCGATGACAGGACAGAACGGGCTGCGCATTAAAGGGGCTGCGGGGCAGCGAGTGTTAGAGGAATATTTTTTTGTCCACAACATGCCGGCGGTGGATAAAACAACGAACCGAAACAGTGCGTTGCAGACCCTTTTCCACAGCCGTAGCGCAGAAAAAAACGAAACCCGCCGGATTGCTCCGGCGGGTTCGTAAAATCTCAACCAGTTTCGGTTGATCAGGCTTCGGCGTCTTCCTCGGTCTCCTCGACCTCGGCTTCCGGATTTTCGAACACGGCTTCGGCGGTGCCGGCCTGGCTTTCGGCTTCCGAAGCCGAGCGGGCCACGTTCACCTTCACGGAGACGGAGACTTCCGGATGCAGGCTCACCTGCACGCTGGAGATGCCCACGGCCTTGATCGGGGTGGTGAGTACCACCTGGTTGCGGCCCACGGTGTAGCCGGCCTCGGTGATGGCATCCGCGATATCGCGGGCGCTGACCGAACCGTAAAGCTGGCCGCTATCGCCTGCCTGGCGCAATACGGTGACCGACAGGCCATCCATCTTGCCGGCAACCTTTTCGGCTTCCTGGCGCTGCACCAGGTTCTGGGCTTCCAGCTGGGCGCGCTGCGTTTCGTAATGCGCCTTGTTGGCGGCCGTGGCACGCAGGGCCTTCTTGTTGGGAAGCAGGAAGTTACGGGCATAGCCGTCCTTCACCTTCACCACATCGCCCATCTGGCCGAGCTTCTCGACCCGCTGCAAAAGGATCACTTCCATCATTCACTCTCCCGGCTGGTTCCAGATGCGGCCAAGCGCCGACGGATACCCGCCCATTCCTCGATCAAGCCCAGGATGACCACCAGCATTCCCACCAGTGCGCCAGCCACCACCAAAGCGGCGTAGAAGGCCGCCAAAATCAAACCCGTTGCCGGTGCTGCGGCTGCCATGGCATGTACCACGGCCAGACCCCGCAGAAACAACGGGAAGGCCGCAATAGCCGCCAGGGCCATCGCCACCGTAGCCGTGTTGCCCGCCATCAGCACGGCCGCCACGATCAGCAGTGGCAGTGCTATGGCAAGAAACCGCGGCAAGGTCAACGCACCATACCGGGGCGAGGGGCGGCGGTTTTGCTTCAGCATACCCGCCAGGCCCTGCGCCAGAACTCCATTCACGGTGAGCATCAGCATCCAGCTCACCGCCATCACCGCAGGCATCACCCGTGCCAGCCTGCCGGCCAGGTCCGCTGCGGCAGTGTTGTCGCCGCCGGCACCCGTCTGAGCGGGCAGGGCGGAAAACACCTGCAGCAACAGCGGCTGCAAAGCGCCGCCCAGGCCGCCTTCCTGCCCGGCGGTAAACAGCCAGGCCAAAATCACCAATCCCGCCGCCCAGGCCGCCAGCCAGACCACCAGGGATCCGGCCGGATACCATTCCAGCGCCCCAAAGCCATCATCTGAGCCCGAACCCGACACCGCTTCGGTATCAGGTCCGGCCTCGGCGGCCGGTCGCGCCAGCAGAGCCTGGCGCACCAGCCAGAAGGCCGGCAATCCGAACAACAGCAGAAACATCACTGCCGCGATCAGACCGTAAAAACCACTCACCAAGGCGCCGGCGATTGCCGCCACCAGGGCCGGCATCACCCCACGGGTAAGGCCGGCGAAAAACAGCGGCAACGGCGCCAGGTATCCCAGCAGCAACCCGAACGAAGAACTTGCCGCCGCCATCACCAACAGGGCGCTGGCAGCGCCGGCAAGTCCGCCTAAAATCAGGTCGCGCGACATATCCCTGCTGAATGGCGCCGGTTACGCTTTACTTGATCACGAAGGGCAGCAGGGCCAGGTTGCGCGCGCGCTTGATGGCCGTGGCCAGTTCGCGCTGCTTCTTGGCCGACACTGCCGTGATCCGCGAGGGCACGATCTTGCCGCGCTCGGAGATGAAGCGCGACAGCAGCTTCACATCCTTGTAGTCGATCTTCGGCGCATTGGTGCCGGAGAACGGGCAGGTCTTGCGACGACGGAAGAACGGGCGACGCGCGCCGCCAGCAGCACCGCCGCCGGCACCGCCACGAGGAGCACCGCCGGCGCCGCCGGCAGACGAGGAGGAACCACCACGCTGAAAAGCCATTATTCGGTCTCCGCTTGCACGTCGTCACGATCAATGCGGGGGCGGCGTTCGCCCCGGTCACCACGGTCGCCGAAACGGTCGCCACGGTCGCGGTCGCCGAAGCGGTCGCCTTCGCGGCGCGGACGGTCTTCGCGGTTCTTGTTCTGCAGCATGATCGAGGGGCCGTCTTCCAGACCTTCCACGCGCACGGTCATGTAGCGCAGGATGTCTTCGTTGATGCGCATGTTGCGCTCCAGCTCGGCCACGGCCGCGCCAGACGCAGTGATGTTCATCAGGACGTAATGGCCCTTCTTGTTCTTCTTGATGCGGTAGGTGAGGTTACGCAGGCCCCAGTTCTCGGTCTTGCCGACCTCGCCGCCCTGGCCCTTGATGATCTCGGAAAATTGCGCGGTCAGCGCTTCGACCTGGGCGGTCGAAATGTCCTGACGCGCGATGAACACGTTCTCATAGAACGCCATCGTACAGCTCTCCTTCTGGCTATTTGCGGCCCGGCGCCCGATGCACCATGCATCCGGCATTCGCGGGCCTAGCCGGGCAAATCCCGGCAAGGAGCTATGTGAGCGGCGCAATATACACATCCCGGCCCGGCCCGCAAGGGGCGATTTTCGGCAGTTTTTTAGGCCAAAAGGGCAGAAAAAACCGTTATGCCGGGTTGGCCGGGCCGAAAAAAGGCGTGAATCCGGTGGTTTAGCCGCTCTTGCCTGGCGGCCCGGCAGCCCTATAGTGCCGGCCATGATGAACAGCTTGGGCTTCGATAAGCCGGAATCCGCCACCCGCGTGGTGGTGGCGATGTCTGGCGGCGTGGATAGTTCGGTGGTGGCCGGGCTGCTGCGGCGCCAGGGCTATGATGTCGTCGGCATCACGCTCCAGCTTTACGACCATGCCGAGGCGATCCGCCGCAAGGGCGCCTGCTGTGCCGGCCAGGATATCCATGATGCGCGCAATGTGGCCGCACGGCTGGATATGCCGCATTACGTGCTGGATTACGAAAGCCGTTTCCGCGACGCGGTGATGGAGGATTTCGCCGATAGCTACATGCGCGGCGAAACCCCGATCCCCTGCATCCGCTGCAATCAAACCGTCAAATTCCGCGACCTGCTGGCCGCCGCGCGCGATCTGGATGCCGATTGCCTGGCCACTGGGCATTACGTGCGCCGCGCGCTCGGCCCCGATGGCAATGCACATTTGCTGCGTGGTCTGGATCCGCGCCGCGACCAGAGCTATTTCCTCTACACCACCACGCGCGAGCAGCTGGATTACCTGCGCTTTCCGCTCGGCGATCTGGAAAAGCCCGCCGTGCGCGCGCTGGCCGCTGAATTCGGCCTCGATGTGGCCGAGAAGCCCGACAGCCAGGATATCTGCTTCGTACCCAACGGCGATTATGCCAGTGTGGTGACCCGCCTGCGGCCGGAAGCCGCCGAACCCGGCGAGATCGTGCATACCGATGGCCGCGTGCTGGGCCGGCATCAGGGCGTGATCCATTACACGGTGGGCCAGCGCAAGGGCATCGGCATCGCGGCGGCGGAACCGCTTTATGTGATCCGCATCGACGCCCGTGCGCGTCGTGTCATCGTCGGCCCGCGCGAAGCGCTGGCGCGGGTGAGCGTGTATCTGAAAGAGCTGAACTGGCTGGATGCCGCACTGCTCGGGCCCGAGGGCCGCGCCGTCAGCGTGAAGCTGCGCTCGGCGCAGCCGGCGGTGGAGGCCATGCTCTATCCGGGCCAGCAGGCCGGGGAAGCGCGGCTCGATCTGCTGCGCCCGGAATACGGCGTGGCGCCCGGCCAGGCCGGCGTGCTCTACGATGGCGACCGCCTACTCGGCGGCGGCTGGATCACCCGCAGCCAGGATGCCCAGGCCGAGGCGGCTGCCTAATAACGTCGACTATCCCCTTAACACATGTAATCACTTGCCCTATATTAGTCTCCAACAGGAGGCCGATATGGCTAAGCAATTCACGGTTCAGGATTTTTTCTCCCGCTTCGGCACGGATGATGCCTGCTTGGATCGTCTTATGAAGGTCCGCTATGGCGAGCGGATTGTGTGTCCGAAATGTTCCAAAGAGGGGCGTTTCGTGCGTATCAAGGGCATTCCCGCCTATGGCTGCCCCACGCCTCGCTGCGGCCATCATATCCACCCCATGGCGGGGACGCCCTTCACCCGGTCGCATATGCCGCTGCAAAAGTGGTTCTACGCCATGTATCTATTCACGACCTCGCGCCATGGCGTGTCCGCCAAGGAATTGCAGCGCCAGTTGGGCGTCACTTACAAGACCGCTTGGCGCATCGCCCATGAAATCCGCAAGTACATGGCCGAGGTGGACGGCAGCCCGCCAATGGGCGGCCATGTGGAAATAGACGAAACCTTGATAGGCGGCGAGAACCGGGGCGCAGGGAAGGGCAACTGGCGCAAGGGTAAGGCCGCAGTCTTCGGCATGATTGAACGCGAAGGGGTTCTCCATACCCGCGTAGTTCCCAATAGCCGCCAGACGACGCTAGAGCCTATCGTCCGTGAAATGGTGGCCGAGGGCAGCACTATCAGCACGGATGAAGCCCCGGCCTATGCTGGGCTGGCGGATGGCTACGAACACGGCGCGGTCAACCACAGTAAGGATGAATGGCGGCGTGGCAAGCACCACACAAATACGATTGAAAACTTCTGGTCGGTCCTAAAGCGGTCTATCCGCTTCGCCCATATCAGCGTTTCAGCGAAGCATCTTCCGAAGTATCTGGGGGAGTTTGAGTATCGCCACAACATGCGGAAGCATCCGGAGAAGATGCTGGGGCGTCTGCTTCTGTCGTTCGCGTCATAGCGCCTAGCAGCCGGTCAAACGCATCTTCATCGCCTGTAGAGCGATGCTCTTGCGCGAACTTCGCCAGCTTTTTCTCTCGGCGTGCTTCTTCGAGATTCAGGTAGCCGTCAGCCATAGGGCGCCCTTCTTCTAGAATTACTAGGCCAAATGTTGCGCACATGCGCTTGGTTGGTAGTGAGGCATGAATACACCACTACACCTGCGGCGGTCTTTAATTTCATAGTCTCGTCAAATGCAAGTCTTTTTCCCCGGATGCACCGGGGTGATATTTTCTTCAAAGTCCGAGAACTTAATGAACTTCCCGCAAGAGGCAATCGCCCTTCTTTTGCCGCGTCCAATATAGCATCCAAAACAGTCCTGCGCTTGTCCTGCTCCTTTAGAGCGCTCAAGCTGGCCCCATATTCGGATTGGGCATATTATACTTGACGTACCCAGAAATCTGACTTACGTTGGGGTCATAAGGAGATACCCCATGTCCAAGTCGATTCTCGATAGCAAGCTGTTCCACGACGAGGCCGCTGCCTATCGCTTTGTAGAAGCTAAGGTTTGGCCGAATGGTCCGGTTTGCCCGCATTGCAAGGCCGACAAGGACAAGGTGGGCGCTCTCAAGGGCAATTCGACCCGCCACGGCGTGTACAAGTGCTACGGCTGCCGTAAGCCCTTCACCGTGAAGGTGGGCACCATTTTCGAGGCCAGCCACGTCAAGATGAACCTCTGGCTTCAGGCCATCTACCTGATGTGCAGCAGCAAGAAAGGCATCTCCAGCAACCAGCTGCACCGCACCCTCGGCGTGACCCTCAAGACTGCTTGGTTCATGTCGCACCGTATCCGTGAGGCGATGAAGGTTGATACCGCCTCGGAAGGCCCGCTGGGTGGCGAAGGCCAGACCGTGGAAGCCGACGAGACTTTCTGGGGTCCGGGCCGTGCCATCTTCGAGACTGGTAAAGGCTGGGTCGGTGAGCGTGGCACTGGCGGCAAGATGAAGGTTTTGACCGTGGTGGAGCGCAAGGGCCGCGCCCGCTCGCTGGTTGCCAAATCGCTGCCGGCGAAGAAGGCCCAGGAATTTATCGGCCAAAACGTTGACGCTGAGTCCCGTCTGGTGAGCGATGAAGCCCCGATGTATCCCCGCATCGGCAAGGGCTTTGCCGGCCATGAAACCGTCAACCACAGCCAGCTTGAATATGCCCGTGGCGACGTGACCACCAACACCGTGGAAGGCTTCTTTAGCGTGTTCAAGCGCGGTATGCGCGGCACCTACCAGCACTGCGGCGAGCAGCATTTGCAGCGGTATCTGGCTGAATTTGACTTCCGCTATTCCAACCGCAAGAGCCTTGGCGTGGATGACGTTCTGCGTACTGAGGCTGCGGTGAAAGGCGTCGTAGGCAAGCGCCTGACTTATCGAACGACTAGTCAGCGCGCATAAGCCAAAAAAGAAGTATACTCAGCGTCAACTGCGTCGGCTAAAGAGGCTGGCGCGGTTGAAACGCATGGAGAAAGACCGTGGCGGAAAGTAAGCCAAAGCCCAAAGAACCGGCCAAGCCCCAGCGCGACCGCTTCAAAGAAGCGGCAAAAGCCGTTGGCGCAGACGAATCCGATGACGCACTAGAGAAGGCGTTTCAGAAGATCAATCCTAGAAAACAGAGTAATTAGCTGCGGTCAATTTATTCTGCGGAAAATGCTGCCGGCCACATAAAATAAGAAAATATAAGTGAGTATCCGGAACCAGCGCCGCGACCAAAGCTGAATTGCATAGGGCACTAACTGTTCCCATAGAGACAACAGAATCATGTCTTCCCCCGCCAATTGCTAGGTGCATAGAAAGAGCCTCTTAGCGAGAGGCTACAGACGCCAATTAATCTTTCTGGGGTGATCCTCGTTTATTTTTGAGGCAACCATGAGCATAAAGCTTTTTGTGCGGAATATGGAACTCATGGCTTGTCCGGCATCATAGGAATCCCGAAGGTGCATGGTTTTATTGCGATAATTTGCTTTTAAATGGCGAAGGTCGGAAACGCACCCTGTGTAAAATGTTTCTGCTGCATCACGGTTTTTACTGACCGGTTTATTCTTAATTTTTTCGGCTTCTCTCTCAGTTTCTCGAATGATCTCTTCCCAATTGCCATATTCTAGCGGGCGCTGTTTTGGAAGTTTGACACTACGTTCCCGTGCCAAAGCACGCAGTCCCGCTTCCGCCACCCGCATCATGTGGAACACGCATGCAGTGTTGTGGCCAAGTGCAAAACAATCCACCCCTGCTTCCGCATCACTTTTTGTAGACTTGAATGATTTGAAGACAATTTTCCACTCCGCCTCCATGCTCTTTATGTGACTCAGTTTGTCTTTTTGATAGTGGCAAAAAAATTCCTGATAAGCGTCATGCTCTACTGCGGTGAATAACTCCGACAATTCGTGGTGAAGCGATTCATTAGTAGTGGTGGAACCCAGCATTACTTCGATACGAGAGAGACGATGAAGTGCTGTTGGCATATTCAACTGGGCGCAGTGAGATGCAATCGCCGAAATATTTGATCTGATAATCGCAGCCTGCGATGTGTCCACGAACTGCTGTGGTTCTGCAAATCGCGCACGGCTCTTAGCAACATCCAAGAGGGACAGCCCATTCAAAAATGAGGCGAGTTGAAAATTGATCATGTCCCACAGGCTCCAGTGCCGGCGGGTTTCCCAAGGGGAAGTTTTAACGGATCGGGGGCCGGCAGGCTCAATCATAGCCTACCACCGTCACACTGGGTATGCGAAGTATAATATGCCCGTTCCAATTAGATCATATATAGAACATATATGTAATAAAAGTGCCTTGAAAATTTACATGTACTTATGCGTGTATTATGGCCGCTCGCGGTCGTAGCCGCTTTCCATCCTGAAATCGGGGAAATGGCCCAAAGCGATCATGCTGCCGAGGGCATCCTGATGGGGGTGGTTCAGCCGCGCGCTGTTGCCCAGCAGATGGATTTCCATGCCCAGGATCGGGCCATCCAGCAGCAGCGGGCCTTCCGAGGCCGGCGGGCCGGCCACGCGGGGCGGGCGGTCGCCGCTCAGCAGCAGGACATCGCCGGGTAGCATGTTGGGCCGCCAATGGCCGTCGCGCCAGGGCACTTCATAGCCGAGCTGGCGGCCGCCGCTGGCCATCAGGGGCAGCCAGAGCGTGAGCTGGCCTGCGGGTGGGCTTGGCTCTATCGGCAGCTTCCCCGTAAGCTTTACCGGGCGGCTCAGGCGGCGGAAGGCGGCATGGCCGTCGCGCACGAAGGGCAATTCGCCGAAATACAGCCGCAGCAGGTCCATGAAGCGCGCATCCAGGCACATGCGGCCGAATTCGCGCCGGCCATTCTCCAGGCTGTGTGGGGCGAATAATGCGCTCAGCGGCAGGCTTTCGGCTGGTTTCGGGCCGGGATGGTCGCGGTCCCAAACCTCGTAGCCGACCTGGGTGAAATGCCGCCAATCCTCCACCTGCTTGGCCGTGAGGGCATTGCGCAGCAGGGCCATGCCGGTTTCGCGCAGGGCGTTTGCCACCGCTTCCGGCGACCGCTCGGCGGGATGGATCGCGGCGCGCAATTCATCCACGGTCAAGGGAGCGCCCATGGGTCTGGGTGTCTTGGAAAAAGAGGGGGATTGTCTTGGGAAAAGAAGATGGTAGCGGGGGGCGGGATTGAACCGCCGACCTTGGGCTTATGAGTCCCGCGCTCTACCACTGAGCTACCCCGCCACGGCAGTCGAACTGCGGCGGCACAGATACGGGCCGCGGGCCGGCTTGTCAAGTTTGCGGCCATAAAAAACGGCCGGGCAGCAGGGCTGTCCGGCCGTTTGGCATTTCCTGGAAAGCCGGGAAATCAGTTGACGGTCTGCTTCAGCGCGCCGCTGGCATAGCGCTTGGCCATTTCGTCCAGCTCCAGCGGCTTGATCTTGGAGGCCTGACCGGCGCAGCCGAAGGCCACATAGCGCGCCTCGCACACCTCCTGCGCCGCCTTCTGGGCATCGGCCAGATATTTGCGCGGATCGAATTCGCTCTTGTTCTTGGCCAGATGGCGGCGGATCGCGGCGGTCATCGCCAGGCGCAGATCGGTGTCGATATTGATCTTGCGCACGCCATACTTGATGGCTTCCTGAATCTCTTCCACGGGCACGCCGTAGGTTTCCTTCAGCTCGCCGCCATACTGGCGGATCTCGGCCAGCAATTCCTGCGGCACCGAAGACGAGCCATGCATCACCAGATGGGTGTTGGGGATGCGCTTGTTGATTTCCTTGATGCGGTCGATGGCGAGGATGTCGCCGGTCGGCTTGCGGGTGAACTTGTAGGCGCCATGCGAGGTGCCGATGGCAATCGCCAGCGCGTCGCATTGGGTTTCGGCCACGAAATTGGCGGCTTCGGTCGGGTCGGTCAGCAGCATCTCGCGGGTCATGGTGCCTTCGGCGCCATGGCCGTCTTCCTTGTCGCCTCGCATGGTTTCCAGCGAGCCCAGGCAGCCCAGTTCGCCTTCCACGGTGACGCCGATGCTATGCGCCAGCTCGGTCACCTTGCGGGTGACGGCCACGTTGTAGTCGTAGTCCGACGGGGTCTTGGCGTCTTCCTTCAGCGAGCCGTCCATCATCACGCTGGAAAAGCCCGAGCGGATCGCGGCCACGCAGATCGCCGGCGAGGCGCCATGGTCCTGATGCATCACCACCGGGATATGCGGGAAGGCTTCCACGGCGGCGGAAATCAGATGGCGCAGGAAATGTTCGCCGGCATATTTGCGCGCGCCGGCCGAGCCCTGCAGGATCACCGGGCTGTTGGTCTTGTTGGCCGCCTCCATGATGGCGCGCACCTGCTCCATGTTATTGACGTTGAAAGCCGGCAAGCCGTAGCCATGCTCGGCCGCATGATCCAGAAGCTGCCGCATCGACACCAACGCCATGGTCTTTCCTCCGATGAAAATCCGGTTTCTATGCCCGGCCGATCCGGGCGGGCGGACCATAATTTATCTTCGCAGGCTTATCCAGCCCCGTTCGGGCCGTGTTTCTGAGACAAAGCGAATAAAAAACGTTCCGAAATCCGGGACTATTCCTTGGCTGCCGCAGGCTTATTCCTTGGCCGCCGCAGGCTTATTCCTTGGCCGCTGCAGGCTTATTCCTTGGCCGGGGCGCGGCTCAGCAGCCAGCTGGTAAGCGGGTAGGGCAGGCTTTCCAGCAGCCGCATTACCGCCAGCATGGGCCAGGGAAAGGCGATACGGGCGCGGTTTTCCGCCAGCCCCTGGGCAATGCGCCGGGCCGCCGGCTCGGTTTCCATCAGGAAGGGCATCGGGAAGCGGTTTTTCGCCGTCATGCGGCTGACCACGAAACCCGGGCAGATCGAGGAAATCCCGATCCCTTTGGGGGCCAGTTGGCTGCGCAGCGCTTCGGCATAAACCCGGGCGAAAGCCTTGGAGGCGGAGTAGATCGCGGCGCCCGGCAGCGGCAGAAAGCTGGCCAGCGAGGCCACGACTCCGATTTGGCCGCGCAGCGGCATGCGGTTCTGCCCAAGCAGCGGGCTGGCTTCCTGGCCCAGCATGGCCTCGATGGCCGGGTTCACCGTGTTGAACACGCCGTCGATATTCACCGCCGCAACCTCGCGCACATGGGCGTCGAAGCCGCCCCAATCCTTGAAGCCGCCGGAAATGCCGGCATTGGCCAGCACCAGATCCAGCCGGCCGCGCGCGGCGAAATCCAGGATCAGCGCCCGCATGGCACCCGCATCGGTCACCGGCGTTGTATGGCATTCCACCGCGGCGCCTTTGGTACGGCAGATTTCGGCCACGGCTTCCAACCGCTCGGCATTGCGCCCGGTGAGTGCCAGCCGAATCCCGGGCGCGGCGTATTGGCGGGCCAGATATTCGCCGATGCCGCTGGATGCGCCGGTGATCAAGACTCCGCTCGGGATCAGGCTGCCGCTTTTGCTCATCTTCCGCCCTTTCTGCTATCGGCCGAGGCCAGTATGATGCGCGCGGATTCGGATGGAGGGCAAGGCGTGGCTTTGGCGAGCATGACCGGTTTCGCGCGCGCGGATGGGCGGCCGGAAAAACAGGGAGGCCAAAGGGCCTGGATATGGGAATTGAAGTCGGTGAATGGCCGCGGCCTGGAACTGCGCTTTCGCCTGCCCAATGGCTTCGATGCCCTGGAGGCCGAATTGCGCGGTTTGGCCCAGGCCAAGCTGGCGCGCGGCAATGTCTCGCTCAATCTGCAATACCAGGACGATGAGGCCCAGCAGCCGGAATATCGGCTGAACGAGGCTCTGCTGGATCAGTTGCTGGCGCTGGGCGCCAAGCTGGAGGCGCGTGGCATCGGTGCGCCGCGTCTGGATGGCCTGCTGGCGGTGCGCGGCGTGGTGGAGCCGGTGGCGCCCCAGGCCGATGAAAAAACCCAGGCAGCGCTGGAAGCCTCGTTGAAGGCGATATTCGTGCAGGCGTTGGACAAGCTGGTGCAAAGCCGCGCCGAGGAAGGCGCCAAGCTGCAGGCCTTGCTGCTGTCGCTGCTGGACGAGATCGAGCAATTGGTGAAGGACGCAGCAAACTGCGAAGCCGCGCGGCCCGAAGGCCTGAAGCGCCGGCTGGAAAGCCAGCTTGCCGATCTGCTGGCGCTCAATCCGCCCGCCTCGCCGGATCGCATCGCGCAGGAACTGGCCATGCAGATCACGCGTCTCGATATCCGCGAGGAGCTGGATCGCCTGCGCAGTCATATCCAGGCGGCGCGTGCGCTGTTGCGCCAGGGCGATGCGCGCGGCATCGGCCGCAAGCTGGATTTTCTGGCACAGGAATTCAACCGCGAGGCCAATACGCTTTGCTCCAAGGCCTTCGATGCGGCGCTCACCCGTATCGGCCTGGATCTGAAACTGGTGGTGGATCGTCTGCGCGAGCAGGCGCAGAACGTGGAGTAGCCGCATGCGGGCACCGATCAACATAAACCGGCGCGGCCTGATGCTGGTGCTTTCCTCGCCATCGGGTGCGGGCAAAACAACCATCGCGCGCCAGTTGCTGGAGATGGAAAGCGACCTGCATCTCTCGGTTTCCGTCACCACGCGCCAGCGCCGGCCCGGCGAAATGGATGGCCGCGATTATCATTTCATCGATATCGAAGCCTTCCGGCTGATGATCAACCGCGATGAATTGCTCGAACATGCCAAGGTGTTCGATCATTACTACGGCACCCCGCGCGAAGCGGTGGAGAAGCGCCTGGCCGTGGGGCAGGATATCCTGTTCGATATCGATTGGCAGGGCACCCAGCAATTGCGCCAGCGTGCAGAAAGCGACTTGGTCAGCGTGTTCATCCTGCCGCCGGATATGCGCGAACTGGAAAAGCGCCTGCATACCCGCGCCCAGGATTCCGCCGAAGTGGTGGCCAAGCGCATGTCCAAGGCCTCCGACGAAATCAGCCATTGGGCGGAATACGATTATGTGGTGGTGAACGACGACATGGAGCGCTGCCTGGCCAATGTGCATGCCATTCTGCGCGCCGAACGCCTGAAGCGCCATCGCGGCCAGGGCCTGGTGGAATTCGTGAAAAGCCTGCGCGAAGGGCTGTAACCGCGCCTTTAAAATCGTCACCACCGCACTTGTTGCGGTGGTTCATCTTTAAGCAGCCTCGTTGCGTCAGGCATGGACCCTCGGAATAAATCCGAGGGTGACGGTTTTTGTTTTTTGCTAAAGCAAACGCGCCAGTTTTTATAATAAACGCGCCAGGGCGCAGAATTCCTCGATGCTGAGCGTTTCCGCCCGCCGTGTGGGTTCGATGCCCAGGCTTTGCAATTTCGCTTCCGCGTCGGGCCACAGCGATTTCAATGCCGCGCGCAGCATCTTGCGGCGCTGGCCGAAGGCTGCGGCTGTGATCCGTTCCAGCTTGGCGGTCTCGGCCTCTGCCAGCGGCTTGTCGCGCGGCACCAGTTCCACCACGGTCGAGGTTACTTTCGGCGCCGGCACGAAGGCCTTGGGCCCGATATCGAACAGCATGCGCACCTCGGCGCACCAGCCGGCAATCACCGATAGCCGGCCATAGGCATCGCTGCCGGGCTTGGCGGCCAAGCGTTCGGCCACCTCCTTCTGCACCAGCACGGTGATGCGCCGGGGCGGCACCGGCGCCAGCAGCCAACCCAGGATCAGCGGCGTGGCGATATTATAGGGCAGGTTGGCAACGATGGCCCAGGGCGGCGGCGCTAGATCGGCCGGCGCGGTTTCCAACGCATCGCCCGGATGCAGCGTCAGCCGCTTGCCAGCCGCCTGCTGCAAATCCTGCAAGGCGGCGAGGCAGCGCTCGTCGCGCTCCACGGCGATCACCTTTTCGGCGCCTTCCAGCAACAGCGCACGGGTAAGGCCGCCGGGCCCGGGGCCGATCTCGATCACCGTCGGCGCGGCAAACGGCTTGGCGGCGCGGGCGATCTTGCGGGTGAGATTGAGATCGAGCAGAAAATTCTGCCCCAGCGATTTGCGTGCGGCCAGATCATGCGCCGCGATCACATCGCGCAAGGGCGGCAGCAATGCCACCGGATCGTTTTCAATGTCCATCATGGCCCGCGCGGTCATAAGCCATGCGGTGGCGCACCATGTCGGCTGCCATATGCAAGGCGGCCATCAGGCTGTCCGGCTTGGCGATGCCCTTGGGGGCCAATTGGCTGCGCAGGGCCTCGGCATAGGTGCGGGCGAAGGCCTTGGAGGCGGAATAGATCGCCGCCC
>NZ_JAHBYG010000038.1 GCF_019636075.1 Ferrovibrio sp. | reverse complement strand
CGCCCTGCTGGCGGCTCTGCTTGTTAGCAATGCGGCCTGGAACCAGGCCTGGGCCCAGCTTGGCCGTATCGACACGCTGGCGCGGCAGATGGTTTTGCTGGATGCCAATAGCGGCGCGGTGATTTTCGAGAAGAATGCCGACGACCTGATGCCGCCATCCTCGATGTCGAAGCTGATGACCGCCTATATGGTGTTCGACCAGTTGGCATCGGGCAAGCTGCGCATGGACGATGTATTCCCGGTCAGCGAAAAAGCCTGGCGCATGCAGGGCTCGAAGATGTTCGTGCATGTGGCCGATCGCGTGAAGATCGAAGACCTGCTGCGCGGCGTGATCATCCAGTCGGGCAACGATGCCTGCATCGTGCTGGCGGAAGGCATCGCCGGCAGCGAGGAACGCTTCGCCGAAATGATGAACGAGCGCGCCAAGCAGATCGGTCTGCATAACAGCACGTTCCGCAATGCATCGGGCTGGCCCGATCCCGAGCATCTCACCACAGCGCGCGATCTCGCCATTCTGGCCCAGCGCATCATCAATGATTTCCCGCAATATTATCACTTCTATTCGGAGAAGGATTTTACCTACGGCATCGACAGCGTAAGCAAGAAGCCGATCACCCAGGGCAACCGCAATCCGCTGCTTTACAAGGATATCGGCGCCGATGGCCTGAAGACCGGCCATACCGAGGCTGCCGGTTATGGCCTTACCGCTTCCGCCAAGCGCGGTGATCGCCGGCTGATCCTGGTGGTGAACGGCTTGAAGAGCATGAACGAGCGTTCGCGCGAGGCGGAGCGGCTGATGGAAATCGGCTTCCGCGAATACGAGACCTACAAGATTTTCTCCGCCGGCAGCGTGGTGGAGGAAGCCGATGTGTGGCTGGGCGACAAGGCCAAGGTGCCGCTGGTGCTGGAGCGCGATATCGCCGTCACCATGGCGCGCCGCAATCGCGCCGGCATGAAAGTGGTGCTGACCTACGACAACAACATTCCGGCGCCGATAGCCAAGGGCACGCCGCTGGCCAAGCTGAGCATCACCGCGCCCGAGATGCAGCCTATCGACGTGGCCCTGGTGGCCGGCGACAGCGTGGGCCAGCTCGGTGTTGCCGGCCGCCTCAGTGCGGCCTTGGGGCATCTGCTCTGGGGCGCGGGCCGCCAGTGAGCTCTGCCGCCAGCCAGCGCGGCGTGTTCATCACCCTTGAGGGCGGCGAGGGCGCCGGCAAATCCACCCAGATCAAGCGTCTGGTTGCCCGCCTTGCCGCACGCGGCATCGAGGCCGTGGCCACCCGCGAACCCGGCGGCACACCAGGCGCGGAAGCGATCCGTGGCTTGCTGGTGACCGGCGACGTGGCGCGCTGGGATGCCGTTACCGAAACCCTGCTGCATTATGCCGCCCGCCGCGAGCATGTGGAAAAGACCGTGAAGCCGGCCTTACAGCGCGGCGCTTGGGTGATCTCGGATCGTTTCGCCGACAGCACCATGGCCTATCAGGGCCATGCCGGCGCCGTGGGGGCGGCACGGGTGGGGGCTTTGCATAAATTGGTGCTGGGGGATTTCACGCCGGATTTGACGCTGATTCTCGATCTGCCGGTGCAGGTGGGGCTGGCGCGGGCGAAAAGCCGTGCCAATACCGCCGGTGCCAATGCCGCCGAAGATCGTTACGAGCGCATGGGCCTGGCCTTCCATGAAGCCTTGCGCAAAGCCTTTCTCGATATTGCCGCTGCCGAGCCGCAGCGCTGCCGCGTGGTGGCTGCCGATACCGATGCCGACAGCGTGGAGGCGGCGCTCTGGGCGCAGGTCGCGCAGCAGTTTAAACTGCCGCTATGAAGCAGGAAGACCTTACCTCCTGGCAGCCGCGCCACACGGCCGCGCTGTTTGGCCATGCCGATGCCGAAAAGACCTTGCTGGATGCCTGGGGGGCTGGCCGCCTGCCGCATGGCTGGCTGATCACCGGGCCGCGCGGCGTGGGCAAGGCTACGCTGGCTTTCCGTTTTGCACGCTTTCTGCTGAAAAACGGCATGAAGCAGGCCGATGAAGGCCCTAGCTTGTTTGGCGATCCCGCGCCCCTGCCGCAAAGCCTGGATGTGGCCGAAGCCGACCCGGTGTTTCAACGCGTGGCCAATTACGGCCATGGCGACCTGATCACCGTGGAGCGCAGTTGGGACGACAAGCAGGATCGCTGGCGCAGCGAGATCGTGGTGGCCGATGTGCGCGGCCTGATCGAGCGTTTCGGCATGACGGCGGCGGAAGGCGGCTATCGCGTTTGCGTGGTGGACGCCGCCGACGAGATGAACACCAATGCGGCCAATGCGCTGCTGAAGATTCTGGAAGAACCACCGCCGAATGCGGTGTTGCTGCTGGTCAGCCATGCGCCCGGCACGCTGCTGCCCACCATCCGCTCGCGCTGCCGTCGCCTGGCCTTGAAGCCCTTGGCGGCGGAACCGATGCGCCATGCATTGGCCGGCCTGCTGCCCGATATCACCGAGGCCGAGCGCCAGGCGCTGGGGGTGATTGCCGAAGGCTCGCCCGGTCGCGCTGCCTTGCTGGCCGGGCAGGGCGGCCTGGATCTGCTGCGCGAATGGCTTGATCTGATTGCCGGCCTGCCGCGCCCGGATGTGGCCAAGCTGCATAGCCTGGGCGACAAGCTGGGGCGTGCTACCGGGGCTGCGGCCTTTGCCGTGCTGGCCGAATTGTTCCAATGGTGGTTGGCGCGATTGATCCGGGCATCGGCGGCGGGCCGGGCCGGCGGCGCCGGCTGGGTGGAAATCTATCCCGGAGAGGCCTCGTTGGCCGCGAAACTCGCCACCTGGCAGGCGCCAGACCGTTGGGCGGAGGATTGGGATAGCATCGGCCGCTTGCTGGAACGCGGGGAATCGGTCAATCTCGACCGCAAGCAGGTGCTGCTGAACATATTTGCCACGCTGGGCCGGGCCGCCGAGGGGGCGCGTCGGGCTTAAGCGTAGGGGCAGGGGGCTATGGTCGCCAAGACCGAAGCGAAAAACCGCAATACAGCGCCGCAGCGCGATACGCTGGAAGGCATCGCCTTGCTGCGCCATCTGTCGCCCGCCGCCCGCGAGGAACTGGAACGCTGCTGCCAATGGCGCCGGCTGGCTGCCAGCGAACAGATTCTCGACCGCAATTCCGATAGCCGCGATGTCTATTTCGTGGTGGAAGGCACCGTCGAGGTGATCAACTATTCCGGCAATGGCCGCGAAATTTCCTATGCCACGGTGCCGGCTGGTGGCTATTTCGGCGAATTGTCGGCCATTGATGGCGAACGCCGTTCGGCCAGCGTGGTGGCGCTCACCGCCTGCCGGCTGGCTGCCATGCCGCCCAAGGTGTTTGAAAGCTTTCTGGCACGGTCGCCGCAGGCCGCGCTGGATGTGATGCGCCGCCTGGCCCGCATCATCCGCGCCAATAACGAAAAGATCATGGATTTGGCGACGCTTGGCGCCATCCAGCGCGTGCACCGCGAGTTGCTGAATCTTGCCAGGCCCGATCCGGTGAATGGCGGCGGCTGGCTGATCTATCCGATGCCCAAGCAGCATGAAATCGCCCGCCGCGCCGCCACCACGCGCGAAACCGTGGCGCGCGTGCTGGGCCAGTTGCTCGATTCCAAGCTGATGAGCAAGCGCGACAAGACCTACTACCTCACCGAACGCAGCGTGCTCGAACAATCCGTGGCGCGCATGGATACCCGCGTCGAAACGGTGGCCTGAAAAGGCCCATAGGGGCGGCGTTACGCCGTCGCCTTCAG
Source organism: Ferrovibrio sp. (assembly GCF_019636075.1). GTDB lineage: Bacteria > Pseudomonadota > Alphaproteobacteria > Ferrovibrionales > Ferrovibrionaceae > Ferrovibrio. The sequence continues at coordinate 37,079 of NZ_JAHBYG010000038.1, read as the reverse complement.
CCGGCGGGTGGCGAAATCCGCCAGCAGCGCGTTGAAATCTTCCGGCTGTTCCAGATGCGGCGCATGGCCCGAGCGGGCCAGGCAATGGCGTTCGGCACCGGCGATCGTGGCCTGCATCCAGGCGCTGACGCCGGGATCGTAAAGCTGGCTTTCGCCGCCATAGAGCAACAGCGTGGGCAGTTTCAGCGCCGCCAATGCCGCGCGGTAATCCTGCTGCGCCATGCTGGCCCAGAGCGCGGCCATGGCGGCGGGATCGTTATGTGCGATCTCATTGCCGATCCAGGTTTTCAGCGCCGGATCCGGCATATGGTCATGGGCGAACATGCGCGGCAGGAAGGCGGCTGAAAAACCCGCCCAGTCCGCCCGCATCGCGGCAAGCACCAGGGCATTCTGCTGGGCATCGAAGCCACCGCGCAGGCCATGCGGCCAGTCTGGCTCATGCATCAGCCGTGCGGTCATGTCTTCCACCACCAACGCGCTGACACGGCCATCGTTATGGCGGCCCAGATAATCGAAGGCCACCATGGCACCCATCGACCAGCCCACCAGCACCGCATCGCGGATATCATGCACAGCCAGCATGGCGGCCAGGGCATCGGCCAGCGATGCAATGGAAAGCGTTTCGGCATCGGCATGGCTTTGGCCATGGCCGGGCAGGTCGGGCATCAGCAGCCGGAAACGATTGCCAAGCGCGGCTTGTTGCGGCGCATAGAATCCGCCATGGACCGACCAACCATGCAGAAACACCAGCGGCCGGCCCGTTGCCAGGCCGGCTTGGCGCAGATGCATGGCGGGTGCGCTGGGCTGCAAGGCTATTTCCCCACATCCTTGGCCAGCACCAGGGCGCGGCCTTCGCAATAAAGCGTGCCATCCGGGCCGGTGCAGGCGGTGCGCAGATCCACCAGATGCTTGTCGGGCCGCAGGCGCGTGATCTCCACGCTGGCGCTGAGCGGCTGGCCGGCGGGGGCGGGGCGCAGGAATTGCATTTCCTGCTTGAGGTAATTGGTGCCGAAGCCCGGCAATTCCACGCCGAGCAGATAAGAGAACAGCGCACCGATCAGCGGTTCGGGCACGCTGTCGGTCGTGCTTTCCTGCAAACCGGCCTGCTTGTGAAAGGCGGCCAGATCGGTTGCCGAAAAACTGCGGGTGATGCTGCGTTTGTCGCCTACTTGCATGACGTTCAGCCTTCCAGCAATTGCGTGTCGCCGGCGCAGACCACGGCATTGTCGGCCACGCGGCGCACCTCGATGGCGTAGGCAAGCGGTCCGCTGGGCGTGGCTGTGAAGCGCAATGCTTCGTCGGCATAGGCGGGGTTGGGAAACATCAGGTTTTGCGAGGCCTGGCGTGCCTTGGGATGCGCCCGGCGCAGCAGGCCCCAGAACACCGTGTAAAGCAGCATGCCATGGCTGACGGTGCGGCCGAATGTGGTGCGGGCCGAAAAGGCGGCATCCACATGGATCGGATTGTTGTCGCCGCTTACGCGGGCGAACAGATCGAAATCGGCCTGGCTGAGGCTGCGTTCCAGAACCAGCGGGGTCATGTGCGCTCCTTATGGTTTTCCGGATGCGTTGTTTGAATCGCGCAGCACATGCTTGCGGATTTTGCCCGCCGCGGTGCGCGGAAAATCCTGCACGATCTCTATCCGTTTGGGCACCTTGTAGGCGGCCAGGTTGGCACGGCAATGCTGGCGCAGCTTTTCCGCATCCAGGCTGGCATCGGGCAGCGGCATCACATAGGCGCAGCCCACTTCGCCCCATTTTTCATCGGCGATGCCCAGTACGGCGCATTCCTGCACGCCGGGAAAGCGATAGATCACCGCCTCCACCTCGGCCGGATACACATTCTCGCCGCCGGATATGTACATGTCCTTGATGCGGTCGACGATGTAGTAATAGCCATCCGCATCGCGCCGGCCCACATCGCCGGATTTCAGCCAGCCATCCTTGGTGAAAGCTGCGCGCGTGGCGCTTTCATTGCCGTAATAGCCCGGCGTGATATTGGGGCCGCGCATCAAAATCTCACCGGCACGATCATCGTTGATGTCGTGGCCATCGTCATCGACCAGCTTCACCTCGGTCAGCATCTGCGGCTTGCCCACCGAACCGATGCGGCGCGGCGCCTCCTGGCGGTCCATCAGGAATACCGTGGGGCCGGTCTCGGTCATGCCGAAGCCGTTGCAGACCGTAACGCCCTTGCCGCCGAACAGGCGGATCAGGGTTTCCGGCAATGGCGCGCCGCCGCAGCCCAGCGAGCGCAGGCGCGAAAAATCCGTGGCGGCGAAATCCTTATGCAGGCTGATGGCCTGATAGATGGCCGGCACACCGAAGAAGATGCTGAGCTTGCCCGATGCGATCAGCCGCATGATCACATCCACATCGAATTTCGCCAGCAGATGATTGCGGCCGCCGCAGATCAGCATCGGCAGGGTGTAGAGATTGATGCCGGCGGTGTGAAACAGCGGCAGGAAATTCGCAGTGCTGTCCAGTCCGGTCATGTCGGTGGGGCCGGCGATGTTCACGTAATTGGCATAGGCCATGCCCGGGGTTTGGATGACGGCCTTGGGCATGCCGGTGGTGCCGGAGGTGTAGAGCAGATACCATACCCGATCGGTGGGCCAGCGCATTTCCGTGCGGGCAGGCGGATAGCCCGAGACCCAGCCAGGATAATCGGCCAGCGCGATGCTGGTGATGCCGCGTGCCGCCACGAGTTCGCGCGCCTGGGCGGCATGCTCGGCATCATGGAACAATAGCTTGGCGCCGCTATCTTCCAGGATCGGCAGCAATTCCGGCACCGGCTGGCGCCAGTTCAGCGGCACCAGCACGGCGCCCAGCTTGCCGCAGGCCATCAGGATTTCAAAAAACGCCACGCAATTCAGGCACAGAATGGCCACGCGGTCGCCGGCCTCGATGCCGGCTGCGGCAAGTGCCGAGGCGCAGCGCGCGGCATTGTCGTTCAACTGGCCGTAGCTGGTCTCTATGCCCGTGGCTTCATCCACGAAGGCGATGCGCTGCGGCGTCAGTTCGGCGCGCTTGGCGGCGATATCGGGCACATACTGCATGCTGCCTCCCTGTCCGTTGCTTCAGCGCTTGAGGAAACGCGCCATGCCGGCTTCGGTTTCAGGCCGGTCGATCATATCCAGGAAGGCAGCCTTTTCCGCCTCCAGCGCCGCCGCGATAGACGCACGGCGCTGCGGCGGCATAAGGCCGCGCTTGGTGGCCATAACGCCCAGCCGCTGCTTGTAGCGCAGATCGCGCAGCCAGGTATGCAGCGTGCCATCCAGGGCCACTTCATCTACCAGCGCCTGGGCCAGGCCGAGGCTGAGCATTTGATCGGCCAACACACGCTGGTTCAGCAACTGGATTTCGCGTGCCTTGGCCTCGCCTATGCGCGCGGGCAGCAGTGCGCACCAGCCGCCATCGGGGCTGAACCCGACATCCACGTAATAGCTTTGCAGGAAGGTGCGTTCGCTCACCGCCACCAGATCGCAAGCCAGCAGCAGGCCGAGCGAGCCGCCGGTGATCGGCCCATGCGCGCGGCCGAGCAGGGGCATCGGCAGATCGAGCAGAGCCAGAATGGCGCGGTTCAACCCACCCACCACGCGGTCGGCATAATCGCGGCGTTCAATGCGGGGCTGCTCGACGCAGCCGGCCACATCGCCGCCGGTGGAAAAGCTGGGGCCTTCGGCTTGCAGCAAAACGGCCACAAGATCACTGCGACCGGCCAGGCTTTCGGCATGCGCGGCCAGGGTTTCCACCAAGTCTGGGATCAGGCTGTTATGGCGCTGCGGGCGGTTGAGCGTGAGGGTGGCGTAATCCTGTGCGAATTCCAGCCGGACCAAGCTCATGGCGCGCGCCTCATTTCGGCGCCAGACCGTTGGCCAGCATATCCATCGCCGCATCCACCACGGCATCCAGCGGTGCCTTGGGATCCCACAGGCAATAGCGCTGGCCGAGAAACACCGAGATGCCCATCAGCATCCAGGCGCGCACTTCCACATGCCCAGGCGTTTTACCGGGGCGGATATCGCCGCGCTTCTCGGCCGCCGCCAGCGCCATGCCATAGCCCTTGGCGAATTCGGTGTAATAGTCGCGATAGATCGCGGCATCCACGAATTGCGATTCTTCCACCAGCCGATAAAGGTCGGGATCGCGCCGGATGAATTGCAAAAACGCGCGCAGGCCAAGCTTTTCCGCGTCCAGACGGTTTTTCGCAGCGGCGGTGGCCTCGGTCAGATGATGGCGCAATTGCCGGCCCATATGCTGCACCAGTTCGCGCATCACATCTTCCTTGCTGCGGAAGTAGATGTAGAAGGTGCCCTGGCCTACGCCGGCTTCGGCCGTGATGGTGCTCACCGAGGCTTCGCCGAAGCCGCGCTGGCCGATCTCCCGCTTTGCAGCATCGAGGATTTTGCGACGCGTGATTTCTCCGCGGCCGGTTTTCGGCAGCGGTAAGGTACGCTTCCCTTTGGTTTTTATCGATTTCCCGGCCATCTGAAACATGAATCGTTTGTCAGGTTACAAGTCGCGCTTTGGCGTTTTTTTGTCAAGCGGGGAATCCAAAAAAAGGCAATTGACGCTGGAATAGGCAGGGAGTACAAATACCCGAAACATGAATCAACTGTCATGTTTGGCGGTTGATCGATGGAGGAAACGGATTGTCGCCGGCGAGCAAGTCTGGCGGCGGATCGGTGTGAATTATCCGCAGGGTTTTCGCGTAACCAATCAAACACAACACGTAAAAGGGAGAAACCGCATGCAACGCATGATGAAGGCCGCCGGTCTGGCCTTGACGCTGGCTGGCTTCGCAGCCGCGCCGGCCATGGCGCAGGATTTGAAGATCGCGCTGATCGCCAGCAAGACCGGCCCGCTGGAAGCCTATGCCAAACAGACCGAGACCGGCTTCATGCTGGGCCTGGAATACCTGACCAAGGGCACCATGACCTGGCAGGGCAAGAAGATTCGCGTGATCGTGAAAGACGATCAGCTGAAGCCCGATCTGGCCAAGAGCCTGCTGGAGCAGGCCTATGCCGACGACAAGGTGGATATCGCCGTGGGCACCACCGGTTCGGGCGGCGCGCTGGCTATGCTGCCGATCGCCGCTGAATACAAGAAAGTTCTGGTGGTAGAGCCCGCCGTGGCCGATGCCATCACCGGCGCCAACTGGAACCGCTATATCTTCCGCACCGGCCGCAACTCGATGCAGGATGCCTATGCCGGCGCTGCCGCGCTGCCCAAGGATGGCGTGGTAAACGTGGCCATGCTGGCGCAGGATTACGCTTTCGGCCGCGATGGCGTGAAAGCCGTCAAGGATGCGCTTGCGCAGATCCGCCCGAACGTGAATGTGGTGTTCGAGGAATACGCTCCGCAGCAGACCACCGATTTCACCGCCTCGGCGCAGCGCCTGTTCGATGCGCTGAAGGACAAGCCGGGCAAGAAGATCATCAGCATCATCTGGGCCGGCCCGCATCCGCTGCCCAAGATCGCCGATCTGAAGCCGGAGCGTTTCGGCATCGAACTGGCGCCGGGCGGCAACATCCTGCCGGTGATGAAGCTGTACAAGCCTTATCCGGGCATGGAAGGCGCGGTGTATTACTACTACGACTTCCCGAAGAACCCGATGAACGATTGGCTGGTGGCCGAGCATAAGAAGCGTTTCAACAGCCCGCCGGATTTCTTCACCGCCGGTGGCATGGCTGCCGCTTCCGCCGTGTTGACCGCCATTCAGCGCGCCGGCGGCAGCAACACCGAAAAGCTGATCACCGCCATGGAAGGCATGGCCTTCGATACCCCGAAGGGCACCATGATCTTCCGCAAGGACGATCATCAGGCGATGCAGCCGATGTATCACTTCCGCGTCAAGAAGGATGGCAAGGACGATAACGATCTGCTCGAACTGGTGCAGACCATCAACGAGTCCGAGATGCCGTTGCCGATCCGCAACAAGCGCTGATCGTAATATCCGCCGGGGTGGCTTGATGGCTGCCCCGGCGGTTTTTTCTTTTACCGGAACCGAACATGACCGCAGCCGCACCATCAGGCATTCCCTCGCTCGAAACCCGCGACCTGACCATCCGCTTCGGCGGCCATGTGGCAGTGAATGCGGTAAGCTGCGCCTTCCATCCCGGCACGCTCACCGCCATTGTCGGCCCCAATGGTGCCGGCAAGACAACCTATTTCAACCTGATCTCGGGCCAGCTCAAGGCCAGCGCCGGCAGCGTGCTGTTGCGCGGCCAGGATGTGACCAATTTGCCGGCTTCCTCGCGCACCAAGCGCGGCATGGGCCGCGCTTTCCAGCTTACCAATCTGTTTCCCAATCTCACCGTGATGGAGAATGTGCGCCTGGCCGTGCAATCGCGCGCCGGCGCCGGCCTGCAATTGCTGCAGCTATGGAGCCATCGCGGCGACTTGATCGACAAGGCCGACAAGCTGCTGGATGCCGTGAAGCTGCTGGACAAGCGCAATGCCATTGCCGGCGCGTTGCCCCATGGCGACCAGCGCAAGCTGGAAGTGGCGCTGTTGATGGCGCTGGAGCCCGAGGTTTTCATGTTCGACGAACCCACGGCGGGCATGAGCGTGGATGAAGTGCCGACCGTGTTGGACCTGATCCAGGCGGTGAAATCCCTGGGCACCAAGACCATTCTGCTGGTGGAGCACAAGATGGATGTGGTGCGCAGCCTGGCCGACCGCATCATCGTGCTGCATAACGGCGCATTGGTTGCCGATGGCGAACCGGCCACGGTGATCGCCTCGCCGGTGGTGCAAGAAGCCTATCTAGGCATCAGCCAGGAGACGGCGGCATGAGCGACGCATTGCTGCGCCTGGAAGGCGTGAACACCCATATCGGCCGTTATCACATTCTGCATGGCGTGGATTTCACCGTGCCGCGCGGGCAGCTCACCATGCTGCTGGGCCGCAATGGCGCGGGCAAGACCACGTCGCTGCGCACGGTGATGGGCCTGTGGCGCGCCTCCAAGGGCCGGGTGATTTTCGATGGCCAGGATATCACCCAGCTTTCCACGCCAGAGATCGCCCAGGCCGGCATCGCCTACGTGCCGGAGAATATGGGCATCTTCGCCGACCTGACGGTGCGCGAGAATCTGCTGCTGGCGGCGCGCCAGGGCGATCTCGATACAGCGCGGCTGAAATGGATTTTCGGATTGTTTCCGGCGCTGGAAAAATTCTGGTCGCTGGCCGCCGGCTCGCTGTCGGGTGGGCAGAAGCAGATGTTGTCGATTGCGCGCGCCATCGTGGAGCCGCGCAAGCTGCTGCTGATCGACGAGCCCACCAAGGGCCTGGCGCCGGCCATCATCATGAACATGATCGAGGCCTTCCGCGAATTGAAGCGCAGCGGCGCCACCATTCTGTTGGTGGAGCAGAATTTCACCGCAGCCAAATTGCTGGGCGATAGCGTTGCGGTGATGGACGATGGTCGCATCGTGCATCGCGGCGCCATGGCCGAACTGGCCGAGGATACCAATCTGCAACAGCGCCTGCTGGGCCTGAGTATGGATGCGCATCAATGAGCACCGCCGCCGCTTCTGCCGATTTCACGCTGCCCAAGGTAAAGACCGATTGGCTGCCGATCCTGCTGGTGCCTGCCTTCATGCTGGCGGCGTTGCCGCTGGTCGGCGATCCATCCACCTGGGTTACGCTTACCGTGGCCGCCCTTGCCATGGGGATGATGATCTTCCTGATGGCATCCGGCCTTACGCTGGTTTTCGGCCTTATGGATGTGCTGAATTTCGGCCATGGCGTGTTCATCTCGTTCGGCGCCTATGTCAGCCTGATCGTGTTGGTGCCGCTGGCCGATTGGGTGGAGGCGCATAACGTCTGGCTCAATATCAGCGTGCTGCTGCTTTGTGTGCTGGCCGCCATGCTGGTAACCGGTGCGTTGGGCTGGGCCTTTGAGCGCGTGGTGATCCGCCCGGTCTATGGCATGCATCTGAAGCAGATCCTGATCACCATGGGCGGTATGATCGTGGCCGAACAGATGATCCATGTGATCTGGGGTGCCAGCCCGATCCCGATCAAGCTGCCGGAAACCTTCCGCGGCGCCTTCGTGCTGGGCGATGCGGCGATGGAGAAATACCGCGTGATCGCCGTGGTGCTGGGGCTGACGGTGTTCGGCGCCATGTATGCGGTGCTCAATCGCACCAAGATCGGCCTGCTGATCCGTGCCGGCGTGGAAAACCCCGAGATGGTGGAAGCCTTGGGCTATCGCATCCGGCGGCTGTTCGTCGGCGTGTTCATCGCAGGCTCCGCGCTGGCGGGCCTTGGCGGCGTGCTTTGGGCCTTCTATCGCCAGACGCTCACCGCCGGCATGGGCATGGAAGTGAACGTACTGATCTTCATCGTCATCATCATCGGCGGCCTGGGCTCGGTGGGCGGCTGCTTCGTCGGCTCGCTTCTGGTGGCGTTGATCGCCAATTATACCGGCTTCCTGGCGCCCAAGCTGGCGCTGATATCGAATATCCTGCTGATGGTGCTGATCCTGCTGTGGCGGCCGCAAGGCCTGTTTCCGGTAGCGAAGCGGTAAGGGGAGGGACGCACCATGCTGCACAGCCTGCTGTCTGGCGATTATCCGCGTTCGCGCCCGCTGGCCGCCATCCTGCTGATCATCCTGATCGGCTTGGCGCTTACGCCGTTCCTGTTTCCCGGCAGCCAGCCGCTGAACACCGCAGCCAAGGTCTGCATCTTCATCATCCTGGTGGCGAGCTACGATCTGCTGCTGGGCTATACCGGCATCGTATCGTTTGCGCATACGATGTTTTATGGTATCGGCGGCTATGGCGTGGCTATTGCGCTGCATAGCGCCGGGCCGCATTGGGGGCCGCTGGCGCTGGGTGCGCTTTCGGCACTGGTGCTGGCTATCCTGCTGGCGCTGGTGATCGGCCTGTTCAGCCTGCGGGTAAGGGCGATCTTTTTCGCCATGATCACGTTGGCGGTGGCCTCCGCCTTTGCCGTGCTGGCATCGCAGCTTTCCGATATCACCGGCGGCGAGGATGGCCTGTCGTTCCGTGGCCCGGCCTTGTTGCGGCGTTCGTTCCAACTGTTCGAGGAACCGGTTTTCGGCATCGATATCACCGGCAAGGTGCTGGGCTATTATCTGCTGTTCTTCATCGCGCTGGGGCTTTTCCTGCTGGCGCTGCGGGTGGTGAATTCGCCTTTCGGCCGTGTGCTGCAGGCCATCCGCGAGAATGAATTCCGCGCCGAGGCATTGGGCTATCGCGTGGTGGTGTATCGCTCGCTGGCCAATTGCCTCTCGGCCGGCATGGCGGCCTGCGCCGGCATGCTCACCGCCTTGTGGAACGATTACACCAACCCAGACACAACGCTCAGCTTCGCCATCATGATCGATATCCTGCTGATGGTGGTGATCGGCGGCATGGGCACGCTGTATGGCGCGGCCATCGGGGCTACCTTGTTCATCATCGCGCAGAATTATCTGCAGGTGCTGATGGGCCAACTCAGCGAGGCTTTGTCGGCTGCCGGCATTCCGCTGCTGCCGCTGTTGTTCCATGCCGACCGCTGGTTCCTCTGGCTCGGCATTCTGTTCGTGCTCAGCGTCTATTTCTTCCCGACCGGGATCGTGGGAAAATTGCGGAGCCTGCGCAAATGAGTGCCGCCACATCGCATTATGTAAAGCTGCTCGGCCGTGAGGTGCATTACCTGCAATGGGGCCGGCCCGGCGCGCCGTTGGTGATCCTGTGGCATGGCTTTGCCCGCAACGCCCATGATTTTACCGAACTGGCCGAGGCGCTGGCAGGCGATTACTGGCTCGTTGCCCCCGATACGATCGGTCGCGGCCTGAGCCAGTGGAGCCCCGATCCGGTGCAGGAATACAGCGTGCCATTCTATGCCGGCCAGGCCATCGCGCTGGTGCAGCATCTGGGTGTCGACAGCCTGCGTTGGGTGGGCACCTCCATGGGCGGGCTGATCGGCATGGCAGTGGCTGCCGGGCCGCTGAAGGATCGCATCAGCCATCTTGTGCTGAACGATGTGGGCCCCGAGATCGCGCCCGGCGCCGTGCAGCGCATCCTGAGCTATGCCGGCAAGCCCCCCAGCTTTGCCAGCCTGACCGAGCTTGAAGCGTATTTCCGCAGCATCTATGCGCCATTCGGCATTGCGGCGGATGCCACCTGGCGGCGCATGGCGGAAACCTCTTGCCGCCGTTTGCCCGATGGCAGCCTTACCACCCATTACGATCCGCGCATCGCCACGGTGATGGCGGAGCAGGCCGGGCAGGCGGCCGGCGATGCCTGGCCGATCTACGATCTGATCTCGGCGCCCACTTTGCTGCTGCGCGGCGCGGTGTCTGATTTGCTGTCGCCGCAAACCGCCCAGGCGATGACCCAGCGCGGCCCCAGGGCGAAATTGCAGGAAATCGCCGGAATCGGCCATGCGCCGGCGCTGGACCGGCCGGACCAGATCGCGCTTATTGCCGAATTCCTGCGCTGACGCGACAGGCCGGGGCCGGTATACTGGCGGGAATCGTCAGGAGTACCCGTTCATGCATGCCCCGCATTCCTTTCCCGACCACCACCACGACCACGCGGTTTGCGTGAGCGATGCGCTGGAAAAAGCGGAAAGCCATTGCCAGACCATCGGCGCCAAGCTGACGCCGATCCGTCGCCGCGTGCTGGAATTGATCTGGAACAGCCATAAGCCGGCCGGCGCCTATGATCTGCTGGGCGAACTGGGCCGGGATGGCCGCAAGGTGGCGCCGCCCACGGTGTATCGCGCGCTGGATTTCCTGATCGAAAGCGGCCTGGTGCATCGGGTGGAAAGCCTGAACGCCTTTATCGGCTGCAGCCATCCAGGCCATGCCCGCGATGAGGAAATCTTTCTCTGCCGATCCTGCGGCATGGCGTCTGAAATCAGCGATGGCCAGCTTGGCCAGCGTATCCGCGAAAAAGCCGCGGGCATCGGCTTTGCGGTGGAGCGCCAGACTATTGAGGTGGTTGGGCTGTGCCGCGAATGCCAGGCGCGGTGATATTGGCTTGATTTCGAATACAATGTATTACATTGTATTCGCATGCCCAAGACCGCCACCATCACTGCCCGCATCGATCCCGAGCTGAATGAAGCCCTGGAGCGCATCGCCGCCGCCCAGGGCCGCAGCAAATCCTGGGTGTTGAATGAAATGCTGCGCGAGCAGGTGGAGAAGGAATCTGCCTTCAGTGCCGCCGTACAAGCAGGCCGGGAGTCTATCCGTGCCGGCCAAGGCTCGGACCACGAAGCTGTGATGCAGCGTTGGCGCATGCGCCGGGGCAAGCGCTGATCTGTCATGCAACTGATCTGGTCGCCGGAAGCCGAGCAGGATCTCGACGAACTCGATGCGTATATTGCTGAGCGCAATCCGGCGGCTGCGGATAATATCGTGGAGCGGATCGACGCCTTAGCCGCCGCGCTGCGTATATTTCCCGAGCGCGGCCGATCAGGCCGCGTTGCCGGTACGCGCGAATTGGTGATTCCTGACCTGCCCTGGCTGCTGATCTACGAAATTACCGGAAATGAAATCCATATTCTGCGCGTGCTGCACGGCGCCCGCGACTGGCCGCCGCCATAACCGGTTATGGCTTTAGCCGCGCCGGCTCAGAATGGCCGCCAGGTCCGGCCCGTCGAACAGCGAAATATGCTCCATCGCCCCCACCAATTGGCAGGGTTTGTGCACTCCCGGTTTATCCATGCTGCGACATTTTGCAGCGCGACGTTTTGGTCAATCGGCAGCGCTTCGCCAGCGCGATACATCTAAGCCATTACCGGTTGCGATGGGGTGGTTGATGTCTGACGATACCGTGAAGACCAGCGATTTCGCTGGCACAGGCGCAAATATTGCGCTGTTCCTGATCAATGTGCTGATGCTGGTTGCCGTTTTGGCGATTGCCTGGACCCCGCTGGTGATTCCGGCGGTGGCGATCTTCCTGGCTCCGGTGGCTTTGCTGGGCGTGCTGCTTACCACGCGTGGCGGCAATATCGTCTAGCCGAATTTAGGCGGCCGCTTCTCGAAAAACGCGGTCATCGCCTCGCGCGCTTCGGCGGATTGCAGTTGCGCGCTGAAATGCACCATCTCGGCCTGCATCTGGGCGGCGATTTCTTCGGGGCTGGCCTTCATCAGTTGCTTGCTCAATGCCAGCGCCTGGGGCGCCTTGGCGGCCAGCTTGCGGGCGGCATTCAGCGCGGTTTCGGCCAGCGCATCGTCGTCCACTGCTGCATTGATCAGGCCCCATGCGGCAGCTTTTTCGGCCTCGATCGGTTCGCCCATCAGCAGCAATTCGGCGGCGCGGCGATTGCCGATGGTGCGCGGCAACAGCAGGCTGGATGCTGCCTCCGGCACCAACGCCAGATTCACGAAAGGCAGCGAAAGCCTGGCGCTTTTTGCCGCATAAACCAGATCGCAATGCAGCAGCATGGTGGTGCCGACACCCACGGCAACGCCGGTTACGGCCGCCACCAGCGGTTTGCGGGCGGTGCTGATGGCACGCAGAAAGCGGGCCACCGGGCTGTCGTTGCCGCGCGGCGGATTGGCCAGGAAATCCTGCAGATCGTTGCCGGCGGTGAAGCAGCCCGGCGTGCCGGTGATCAGCACGGCGCGGATGGCGGCATCCTTATCGGCGGCTTCCAGCGCATCGGCCAACGCGGCATACATGGCGGCGGTGATGGCGTTCTTCTTGTCCGGCCGGTTGAAGGCCAGGGTGGTGATGCCATCGGCGGAGGAAACCAGGATGTCGCTCATGGCGGGCCTTTCAGCTTGCCTTGTTCAGGCGGTCGAAACCGGCCTTGAGATCGGCGATCAGGTCGTCGGTGTTTTCCAGGCCGATATGCAGGCGCAGCATCGGCGGCTTGTCGTTCCAGGGTTCGGCGCTGCGCAGCCGATGCGGCTGGGCCACGGTGACCAGGCTTTCAAAGCCGCCCCAGGAATAGCCGATGCCGAACAGTTCCAGATGATCCACGAAAGCGGCCACTGCCGCCTCGCTTACGCCGGGCTGCAATTCAACGGCAAACAGCCCGCAGGCACCCAGAAAGTCGCGCTTCCACAAGGCGTGGCCGGGATCGTTGCTCAAGCCGGGATGGCGCACATGGCTCACCTCGGGCCGACCGTGCAGCCATTCAGCCACGGTGATGCCGCTTTTCATATGGCGCTCCAGCCTTACCGCCATGGTGCGGAGCCCGCGCAGGCCGAGAAAAATTTCGTCGGGGCCGGCTGCCGTGCCGATGGTACGGGTGGTTTCGCGCAAGGTCGGCCAGGCTTCCTTGGTGGCGATCACCACGCCAAGCTGGGCATCGGAATGGCCGACGATATATTTGGTGGCGGAATGGATCGAGAGATCCACACCATGCTGGAAGGATTTGAAATAGAGCGGTGTGCCCCAGGTATTGTCCATCAACACCAGTGCCCCATGGCTATGGGCGATCTCGGCGATCAGCGGAATATCCTGCACCTCGAAGCTGAGCGAACCCGGCGATTCCGTGAACACGGCCGTGGTGTTGGGGCGCAGCAGGTCGCGGATGCCGGCGCCGATGGTGGGCGGGTAATAGGTGGTTTCCACGCCGAAGCGCTTCAGCACGGTGTCGCAGAATTGCCGGGTGGGGCCGTAAACCGTATCCACCATCAGCAGGTGGTCGCCGGCCTTGGTGGCGGCCAGGATGGCGCCGGTGCAAGCCGCCGCACCCGAGGGGAAGCTGATGGCGCGATAGCCGCCTTCCAGCTCGGCCAGGGTATTCTCGAACGCATAGGTGAGCGGCGTGCCGATGCGGCCATAGGTTACCACCTGCTCATCGCGTTCGCGGGCCTGCTGCACTTTGCGCAGGGTGGCCAGATCGGGCTGCAGGATGGTGGAGGCCCGGTAGACCGGGATATTCACTGCCCCATGATGGCCTTCGGGGTCGCGGCCCAGGGTGGCAAGCTTGGTTTCGTCGCGCATGATCGGCATACTCCTTGTCGGGTGCCACTATCGCAAAGCCGGGGCCGGCTTTCCAGTGCGGGGCCCGCTTTAGCCGGAGGAAGACCATGAGCCGCGACGCCGCCATCCAAGCCGCCACCCGCTATCTCGATGAGGGCGGCTTCGTTGCCGATCTGGCCCGCCGGGTGGCGATCCCGACCGAAAGCCAGAATGCCGAGCGCGGTTCGGCCATGGCGGACTATCTGGAGCGCGAAATGCGCGCCACCCTGGAACCGCTGGGCTTTGCCTGCCAAGTGCATCCCAATCCCAACCCCAAGGGCTGGCCCTTCCTGGTGGCGATCCGCCGCGAGCCGGGAGCGAAACACACGGTATTCTCTTACGGCCATGGCGATGTGGTGCGCGGCCAGGATGCACAATGGCGGGCCGGCCTGTCGCCCTGGGCGGTGACGCAGGAGGGCGACCGCCTGTATGGCCGCGGCACTGCCGACAACAAGGGCCAGCATAGCGTGAATATCGGCGCGCTGGCTGCCGTGCTGGGCGTGCGGGGTGGCCGCCTGGGTTTCAACATGGTGCTGGTGATCGAGACCGGCGAGGAAATCGGCTCGCCGGGTTTGCAGGAATTCTGCGCCATGCATCGCAAGGAATGGGGCTGCGATCTGTTTCTTGCTTCCGATGGCCCACGTCTCGATCCGGCGCGGCCCACGCTGTATTGCGGCGCGCGCGGTGCGTTGAATTTCGATATGAGCGTGAATTACCGCCAGGGCGCGCATCATTCCGGTAATTGGGGCGGATTGCTGGCCGATCCCGGCATCACGCTGGCCCATGCCATCAGCAGCATCGTTTCGCCCACGGGCCAGATCCGCATCCCGGAATGGGTGCCGGCGGAATTGCCGGCCAGCGTGCGGGCTGCGCTTGCCGATTGCGCGGTGAGCGGCGGCGAGGATGGACCGCAGATCGACACCTGGTGGGGCGAGCCGGGCCTCACGCCGGCCGAGCGGGTGTATGGTTGGTGCAGCTTCGATGTGCTGGCCTTCAAGACCGGCAATCCCGACATGCCGGTGAATGCCATTCCCGGCCAGGCCAGCGCCCATTGCCAGATCCGCTTCGTGGTGGGCACCGATTACAGGCAATTCCTGCCCGCGCTGCGCCGGCATCTGGATCGGCACGGCCTGGGCATGGTGCAGGTGGCGCAGGCGCGGGCCGAGATCATGGATGCCACGCGGTTGGATCCCGAGCATCCCTTCGTGCGCTGGGCGCTGCAATCGGTCAGCCGCACCACGGGCGTGAAGCCGGCGCTGCTGCCCAATCTGGGCGGTTCGCTGCCCAACGACGTGTTCGCCGATACCCTGGGCCTGCCCACGGTGTGGGTGCCGCATTCCTATGCCGCCTGTTCGCAGCACGCGCCCAACGAACATATCCTGCTGCCGGTGATGCGCCAGGGCCTGGCGATGATGGCCGGGCTGTTCTGGGATCTGGGCGAGGGCTCGCCGCTTTAATGGATGGGTCTGTTTCGCTGCTGGGCCTGTTCGGTTGGTCGCTGCTGGCCGCCACTTTGGTGCCGTTGAGTTCGGAAGCCGCGCTGGCCGCTGCCCATGCCGCCGGCCTGGCGCCGGCCTGGCTGCTGTTGCTGGTGGCCACCGCCGGCAACCTGCTGGGCTCGGCGATCAATTGGGCGATGGGCGCCTATCTGGGCCATTTCCGAAACCGGCGCTGGTTTCCGGTCAAGCCGGCCAGCCTTGCCGCCGCTGAAGCGCGGTTTCAGCGCTGGGGCTGGCCCGGCCTGTTGCTGGCCTGGCTGCCCATCGTGGGCGATCCGCTCACCTTCGCCGCAGGCCTGTTGCGCTATCCCTTCGGGCGCTTCCTGATCCTGGTGGGGATCGGCAAGGCACTGCGTTATGCCGTGGTGCTCGGCGCTGTCGAGGTCTTGCGCGGTATCTGGTGAGTTTGTGCGGATGCCTGCCAGAACAGGCGGCACAGCCAGCCATGCAGCAGCGCGCAGAGCAGGGCTGCGATGCCAACCCCGATCACGATGCCATCCAACGGCGGCCGCCAGGTAACACCGAAAGCCAGCAGGCAGAGCAGGGCGGAAAGTGCCGTTGCCACGGCGCCGATCAGGGCCGCATTGCGCAGGCACAGAAAGCCCAGCGCCAGAGCGATCCACGGCCACCAGAAAAGCGGCGTCATCGGGTTTGTGCCGATCGGCCAGCCGGCCAGGGCCGATAGGCTGGGCGCCACCAGGCCCAGCAGCAGAGCAACCCAGCCGCTGGCAAACAGCGCGGCGACGATATGCGCGGCGCGGCTTGCGGCCACGGCTGTTTGCGCCGCCTCGGCGCGTTTCACGCGCTGGCGCCGTTCATACCAGATCACACAACCCGACAAAGCCAGCACCGCCGGCATCAGGCCGAGCCCGAGATAGAGCAGCTTGATCCAGGTGCCGCCGAAATAACCGTAATGCAGCGGGCCCATCGCCGAGATCACCTGCGGCCAGAAACCTTGTTCGCGCGCATCCTGCTTTGCGATCAGGCTGCCGTCGCTGCCGGAATAACGCACATGGCTGCCGCGCTCTGTCACCAGGCTGTAGGGCAGGTTGCCGGCGATGGTAACCACGGCATTGCTGCGGCCCCAATTGTCCAGCCTGATATAAGTGGGCAGCAAGCCAGGAATATCCGCCTGGGCACGCTGCACCAGCGGCTGCAATGCCAGCATCGGCATGGTTTCGGCGCTTGGCGGCGGCGTGTTGCGGTTCAGCGCGTTGCGGGCCCGATCCGCATCGCCATCGTATTTCGCCAGCCCTACCGGCGGTGCCAGCAGGTGGTAATCGATCCCCAGCCAGGTGCCGGTGAAAGCGATCATCAGATGGAACAGCATGCCCCAGACGCCAAGCCATTTATGCAGGTCTGCCATGAAGGCGCGCATGCCCTTGCCGGGTCGCCAGCGCATGCGGAACAGGCCGCGCACCGGGTGTTGGTGAATCAATATCCCGGTAACGACGGAGATCAGCATCGCCATGCCGATCAGGCCGATGAACACCCGGCCATACCAGTGATTCATCAGCCGCACATGCAGGTGGCGCAAATACCAGTACATGTGGCTTTCGCGCGGCGCCGTCAGCTTGCCGCTATGAGCATCCAGATAGGTGCGGTTCAGGCGTTCGGCCGAATTGGGGGTTGCCAGGCTGTAGAGGCCGGGATGGGCGCCGGGCAAGGCCAGGGTGGTTGCGCGATCAGGCCTGATCGGCACCAGCGGCGACAGGCGTGCCAATGCGGCATCGGCATCCAGGGTTTGCGGCAGCGACGGATCGGTGCGCAGCGAGGGATTGGCCCAATGATCCAACTCGGTGGAAAACACAGCCAATGCGCCGGATGCGCAGATGATGAAGATCAGCAGGCCGAAAATCAGCCCGGCCCAGGAATGCAGGTCGTAGAGGGCAACGATGCGGTCGCGGTGCAGCATGTCAGATCAGCCAGGTGAGGGCGAGCCAGACCAATGCGCCGGCAGTGGCCAGGCCGATCACCAGCCAGGCCTTGGCAATGCTGCGCTGGGCCGCGGCGATGGGGCATAGCAGGCACCAGGCAAGCACGATGATGAGACTGCCGGCCCGCACATCGTCTGTCGGCGCCGGATGATGCAGGCTGCGCGCCATGGCGAAGCCGAACAGATAGGCCGCCGGTATGGCGCCGCATATGGCAGCGAACAGCCGGCCGATCATGGCGCGATCCATGGCCATGCCGCAGACAATGCCGATACGGGAGGCGCTGCCAGGCCCAGCCATCCGGCGCTGCGCGGCCATGCGCCGCTCAGGCCCACCGCCGCAGATCCCAGCAGGGCGATGCCGGCAAGCCAGAACATGCTGCCGAGCAGCGCGCCGTAAGCCCAGCCGGCCAGCACAAGCGACGCCAGCAGCCAGAGGCAGGCCAGAGCCTGCCAGAAGCCGCGCGGCAGCGGCAATGCAAAAGCGGCGCGAGCGGCCTGTCCGTTATGCAGCGATGCCAGCGTGCCGGCGGCGCAACCGCCCAGCAACAGGCCACTCAGCAGCCATTCCTCCATCGTCGCTTCAGAATTCCAGCCTTACGCCGGTGAATACTGTGCGCGGCGAGCCGACGGCAATGCGGAAATTGCCGCCGGATGCGACGAAATATTCCTCGTCGGTGATGTTCTTCACGCCCAGATCGAAGCGGGCGCGGAGTTTCTGGTTGATCGGCAGGTAATACCAGATGCCGGCATCGAACAGCGTGTAGGAACCGAGTTCGAATGTATGCGCGGTGTCGCCATAGCGATTACCCACATAGGATGCGCCGGCGCCGATGCCCAGGCCCTGCAATGGCGAGCCGGCTTCCTGGAATTCATAGCTGACCCAGAGGGCCGCTGTGGTTGCAGGCGTGTTGGTTGGGCGATTGCCGTTATTGCCGCCCGTGCTTACCACTTCCGAGCCCAGCCGGCCCAGGCTGCCGCGCAGGTTGAATCCCTTGTAGAGATTGGCGATGGCGGACAATTCCACGCCGCGCGAGCGGATGCCGCCGGTGAGTACAGGCTGGCCGTTTACGGTTTCCACCACGTTGTCCTGTTCGATATCGAACAGGCTGGCGCCCAGGAACAGCTTGCCGTCCAGGCCGCTCCATTTCACGCCGGTTTCATATTGGCGGCCCTGTTCGGGCGCCAGGATCACCACTGTATTGTTGCCGCCGTATATGTTCTGCGACTGGAATGTATCGGCGTAGGAGAGATACAGCGCCAAGCTCTTTTCCGGCTTCCAGACCAGATCCGCCGCCTTGGTGAACTTGCCTTCGATGGCCGGGTCGCCATCGGTCACGGCGCCCGAGATGTTGTTCCGCTGCCGAAACGCGCCATCGTAAAATTCATAGCGGGCGCCCAGGGTCAGCGTAAGCTGATCGGTGAGGGATATATCGGTTTGCACGAAGGGGCCGAAGGAACGTTGCTGCACATGCGCATCGGACAACGAATTGGGCGTGCCACTATTGTCCACCACGGTGAAGCTGCCGGGATTGCCCACCGTGCCGCCCACCTGCGTCGCGCCGCTGAAATTCGTCCAACGTTCGATCTGCTCATGATACTCCATGCCGGTGGCCAGTTTGGTGGGCAACACGTAGTCGAATTCGCCCTTGGCCTGCAAACGGCCGAAACGCGTGGTGAGCACGCGGTCGCGGTTGCCCTGCACCTGGCGGGTCAACACGCCGGCAGCGCTTACGGCGGTCACTTCCACGCGAATGTCGTCGGTTTTTTCCTGCAGGAAAAACAGTTTGTTTTCCAGCGTCCAGGCGCTGTTGCCGAGCGGCACGGAGAAATCAGCCTCGGCAAGATGATAGGTGGCGTCGCGCTTGTTCAGGTTGGGCTGGTCGAACCGCGTGCTGGGCGAGGCGTTGACGATGCTGCGCTGGCCGTTGCTGACGGCGGTAACGAAACCGCGATCCAGCGGCCGTTCGTCGTTGCTGAATTCATAATTGAATTTCACGCTGGCGCCGCTTTCGGGTTCCCAAAGCAGCGAACTGGAAAGGAATTGCCGTTTAACATCGAGTTTGCGGAACGTGTCGGTATCTTCCGCCGATGTGGTGATGCGGTAGGCCAGGGTTTTTTCCGTATCCAGGGCGCCGGTGATGTCTCCCATGGCGCGGCGCTGGCCGTATTCATCGAAATTCAGTTCGGCGCTCCCTTTGTCCTCGAATTCCGGCTTCTTGGTGATGATGTTCACCAGGCCGCCCGGCGACATCTGGCCGATATCGGCCACCGGGCCCTTGATGATCTGCACATTGTCCACCGTGCCGGGATCGATGCGGCTGTTGCTCTTGATGCGCACGCCGTTGCGATAGGTGTCGTCGCGGCGGCGGAAGCCGCGGATCAGGTAATCCTCGCGCGTGCCGCCGAAGCCATCCATGTTCACCACGTTGGGCGACATGCGATAGATGTCTTCCAGTTCGCGGGCCTGCTGATCCAGCAGCAATTGCTCGGGGATGATATCCACGCTGCGGCCGATATCGATCACATCCTTGTCGAAGCGGCTGCCGGTTTCGGCATGGCGGCTTTCGTAGCGCGATTGCGCCGTGCCCAGCACCGAGATGGCGGGCAGGGCAGTGGCTTCGCTGCCGGCCTTGATCTGGTCGGGCGGCAGACGGTAAAGCGTGATGGCGTTGCTGCCGGTGACACGGAAGCCCAGGCCGCTATTCTTCAGCAGGGCCTGCAGGGCATCGGCGGGCGAATGGCTGCCGCTGACCCCGGCGGTAGCGATATTCGCGGTAATGCTGGCATCGTAGATCAGCTGCAGCCCGCTTTCATCGGCGAAGCGGTTCAGCGCCTGGGCCAGCGGGCCCGGCGGTATGGCGTAATTGCGGCTCGCGGCATTGGTCAGGCCGGAGGTTTGCCGGGCTTGATCCCGGGCCTGCGCTTGCGCTTGCGCTTGAGCTTGAGCATCTGCTTGTAAGGCCAACAGGCTGCTGCCGGCCAGCAAGACTGCCATGCCGCAGGTTGAAAGCCTGCGAAAAAAACCTTGGAAAACCAGAGAAAAACTCAACATCTCACCCTCAATGCAAATGCGTCGCAATGTCTATGACGCAGTGGCAATGCCATTGAGGAGGTGACGGAACGGATTTTTTTAGAAATCAGTTATGCAGCAGGACCAGCCAGCCATAGCGGCTGGATTGCAGATGCAACGAGCGCTCGATGGCATCCAGGGTGGCCAGCGGGTCTTTGGTCTCGAACACGCCGCTGATCCGGCGGCTGGCCAGGGTGCGGTCTGAAATCACGATCCGGCCTTTATAATAGCGGTTCAATTCGTCGATCACCTGATGCAGCGGCTGATCCACATAGACCAGCTTGCCGCGTGCCCAGGCGGCAGCGGCAGCGGTGTCGCCGGGCCGCACCTGGCCAAGGCCGATACGCTCGCCATAACGCAGCCGCTGGCCGGGAGAGAGCGTGACGGCATTTTTGCTACTGGCCGGATAGCTGACGGAGATCTGGTGTTCCAAGGCGGTTACGTCGGCGCCATCGGGCAGCAGCCGCACGGTGAACGCAGTGCCGAGCGCGCGCTGGATGCCTTCGGCTGCCAATACCTCGAAGGGCCGTTCGGCATCGGCGGCCACCTCGAACAAGGCTTCGCCGCGCAACAGCCGCAAGCCGCGCCGCTGCGCCGTATAATCCATACCGATGGCCGAATTGGCGCCCAGGGTGACCTTCGATCCATCGGGCAGCATGATCTCGGAGATTTCGCCGATCCCGGTGCGGGCATCGGCGCGCAGCCGCATCGGCAGGTCGAAGATCAAGGCAACCAGCGCCAGCGCGGCCAAGGCCGAGGCAGTGGCGGCCATCCGCCAGCCGGAGAACACAGCCCCGATACCGCCCATGCGCCGCTGCGGCATCGGCATCGACAGCGATAGCGATAGCGGCAGCGGCAGCGGGGCTTCGCGTTCCAGCATGCCTAGTTCGCGCCACATCTGCTGCACCTGGCCATAGGCCTGGCGATGGCGGCTGTCGGCGGCCAGCCAGGCTTTCAGCGCCTCGGCTTCTGCATGCGTGGGTTGGCGGCCATCCATTTGCACGAACCAGTCGATGGCGCGCGCGCGGATGCTGTCGGCCTGGCTGTCCTGCGGCTTGGTCACGATGCCTTTGCCTCCCGGTGGCGGATCGTTTTGTATCCGCCTCCATTTGATGGGACGCAGCACCAAGGCGAAAGAGGAGGTGCGACGCGCAGGTGTTTGCGGCACGTGGCAGGGATTGGGGCGGAATGCATCGGGTCAGCGGTCTCCATTCAGCCGTTTGGCGAAATGCAGCAGGGCGGCGCGCAGATGTTTGTCTACCATGTTACGGCTGATGCTCAGTCGCTCGGCAATTTCGCCCGGCGCCATATCGCCATACCGGCGCAGCAGAAATACCTCGCGGCAGCGCGGCGGCAATTCGTCTATCGCACGATCCAGCACCGCCAGGCGCTGCCGCGCCGCCAGGATGCGCTCTGGCCCCGGACTGGGATCGGCCACGAAATCGGTATCCTCGACCGGCGAGAAAACCGCGTCATAGGTACGCTTGCGGCGCAGCCGGTCGCGGGTGAGGTTGCCGGCGATGCGATACAGGAAGGCGCGGGGATTCTCTATTTCGGGGCCGGGCCGAAGCTGCTGGCCGATATAACGCAGACAGGTTTCCTGGATGATATCGTCCACGCCCGGATTGGCGCCGATCATCCTGCGCACGAAGGCCACCAGTTCGTCGTAATACAGCACGACCGGATCATCTGCCGGATAGGCGCCGTCACGGATCAGGGCCTTGCTGTCTGAGGGATCGCCGGACATGCCTTGTTGCGTGTTGAAGGGCTTAATTGCTGGGGGATGAACACGCTCTTAGTACATATAATAATCATTCGCAACTACTGCCGGCAGGATGGAGCGGATTGTTTGTCCACCAACAGGCTTGCCTTGGCGGGTATGAGCAGGCAGTCTGCGCCTGTCATAAAGATCGTCATAAAAGTGTCATAACAGGTGGGGTTCCATGAAAAAGGTTAAGGCTACCGCTTTTGCGGTTCTGGCGATGGTTGCGGCGGGTTCGGTTGGCATGGCCGCAAGCCCGGCCCTGGCGGGCGCGACTTTCGACGCGGTGAAGGCGCGCGGCATCCTGCAATGCGGCGTGAACACCGCGCTGGGCGGCTTCAGCGCCCCGGACAGCAAGGGCGAGTGGCAGGGCATCGATGTGGATGTCTGCCGCGCCGTTGCCGCTGCAATGTTCGGCGATGCCAGCAAGGTCCGGTTTTCGCCGCTGACCTCCCAGGCCCGCCTGACCGCCTTGCAATCGGGCGAGATCGACATGCTGTCGCGCAATACCACCCTGACCCTGCAGCGCGACGCCGCCATCGGCCTGAACCCCACTGGCGTCACCTTCTATGATGGCCAGGGCTTTCTGGTGCCGAAGAAGCTGAACGTGAAAAGCGCCAAGGAACTGGGGGGCGCCACGGTTTGCGTGCAATCGGGCTCCACCACCGAACTGAACCTGGCCGACTATTTCCGCGCCCAGAAGATGGAATTCAAGCCGGTGGTGTTCGAGAAGCTGGAAGAGCTGGTGGCTGCCTTCTTCGCCGGCCGTTGCGATGTTTATACCTCGGATGCCTCGCAGCTCGCTTCTGGCCGTGCCCTGCAGGCGCCGAATCCGGATGATTACGTGATCCTGCCGGAAATCATTTCCAAGGAGCCGCTTGGCCCCTTCGTGCGCCATGGCGACGACCAGTGGCATGACGTGGTGCGCTGGTCGCTGTTCGCCATGATCGAGGCCGAGGAATACGGCATCACCTCGAAGAATGTGGACGAAATGCTGAAAAGCAACGATCCCAACGTGAAGCGTATCCTCGGGGTCACGCCGGGCATGGGCAAGGCCTTGGGCCTGGACGATAAATGGGCCTACAACATCATCAAGCTGGTGGGCAATTACGGCGAAAGCTATGAGCGCAATGTGGGCTCGGGCAGCAAGCTGAACCTGCCGCGCGGTTATAACGCGCAATGGAGCAAGGGCGGTCTGCTGTATGCCTGGCCGATCCGCTAGGCACCCTGACGAAAAATTGTTCTGCTGTCAGGATGAGCAGCTTATAGTGTTATGATGCGAAAACGGGCAGGCGCTTTGGTGTCTGCCCGTTTGTGTACCGCAAAACCGGCAAAAAAACATCTTGGCCCAAATCCTGCTAACCATTCAGGCAAATCGGTTTGCATTGCTTCTGGCACAGACCAAGGGTTAGGCTGTCTTGCGGGGGATTGCACCAACATGGTAATTTCACAACAAGGCTTGCGAATTAACAAAACCCCGCAGGCCGAGAAGGCATTTCAACAGGGAAGGGGAAAACCCATGACGTTTCTCAAGACGGCCGCCGCGGCGGCGGTGATGGTTTTGGCCGCGCAGGCCGCCCAGGCTGGCACCACGTTCGACGTGGTGAAGGCCCGTGGCAAGGTGATTTGCGGCGTTTCGACCGGTGTTTCGGGCTTCAGCGCCCCGGACAGCCAGGGCAAATGGGCCGGTATCGACGTGGATGTCTGCCGTTCGATCGCTGCCGCCATGTTCGGCGATGCCAGCAAATTCGATGTGGTGCCGCTCACCCCGGTACAGCGCTTCACCGCCTTGCAGTCGGGCGAAATCGACGTGCTGACCCGCAATACCACGCTGTCTTTGCAGCGCGACACCGCGCTGGGCTTCAACGCCGTGGCGGTGAACTTCTATGACGGCCAGGGCTTCATGGTGCCGGTGAAGCTGAACGTGAAGAGCGCCAAGGAACTGAATGGCGCCACCGTTTGTGTGCAGCCGGGTACCACCACCGAACTGAATCTGGCGGATTACTTCCGTACCAACAACATGCAGTTCAAGCCGGTGGTGATCGAGAAGCAGGACGAAATCGTGGCGGCCTATGTGGCTGGCCGTTGCGACGTGCTGACCACCGATCGCTCGCAGCTGGCCTCGGTGCGTGTTACCCAGACCCCGAAGCCGGAAGACCATGTATTGCTGCCGGAAGTGATCTCCAAGGAGCCGTTGGGCCCGATGGTGCGCCATGGCGACGACCAGTGGATGGATCTGGTGCGCTGGTCGCTGTTCGCTATGATCGAGGGCGAGGAATACGGCGTCACCTCGAAGAACGTGGACGAGCAGCTGAAGAGCAACGACCCGAACGTGAAGCGCATCCTGGGCGTGACCCCGGGCATGGGCAAGGCGCTCGGCGTCGATGAGAAGTGGGCTTACAACATCATCAAGCAGGTCGGCAATTACGGTGAAAGCTTCGAGCGCAATGTCGGTAAGGACAGCCCGCTGAAGCTGGATCGCGGTCCGAATGCACAATGGAACAAGGGCGGCCTGCTGTATGCCTGGCCGATCCGCTAAGGATTGAAAAGCGGCCCGGAGCCTCACGGTTCCGGGCCGTTCTTTTCTGTTGCGTAATTGGACGTGCGTAAGCGTAAGACGGCGTAATCCCCATCCACAGGCGTAAGTACCGGCAAACCGGACCGCTGCATCACAGGATGGGATCAGGTTCACTTTGGCCATGGGGGGACGCATGGCTTCGGCTCACGGTACCGGCATCAAGCCGCCGGCTCGGCGTTTGACTTGGAATGACCCGACGGTTCGTGCCGTCGTATATCAGGTGATTGCCCTGGGCCTTGTGGCCTTCGGCGTCTGGTATCTGGTTTCCAACACGCTGCACAATCTCGAAACCCGCAAGATCGCTTCCGGCTTCGACTTCCTCACGCGGGAAGCCGGGTTCGCCATCGGTGAAAGCCCGATCTATTTCGGGCCGGAAAACACTTATGCCCGCGCCATCCTGGTGGGCATCCTCAACACGCTGCGCGTGGCTGTGGTGGGCATTATCCTGGCTACCCTGCTGGGTACCATCATCGGTATCGCGCGGCTGTCGAAGAACTGGCTGCTGGCCAAGATTGCGTCGCTTTACGTGGAAGTGATGCGCAACATCCCGCTGCTGCTGCATCTGTTCTTCTGGTATGCGCTGATCACCGAGATCATGCCCGGGCCGCGCGATGCGCTGAACCCGATGCCTGGCGTATTCATCTCCAACCGCGGCATCAAAGTGCCGTCGCCCACCGATCATTTTGCCTTCGACCTGGCCGCGGGCGGCTTCCTGCTCGGGCTCATCCTGTCGGTGGTGGTGGCGCAATGGGCCAAGAAACGGCAGGAGCGCACCGGCCTTACCTTTCCGCTTATGTGGTCTTCGCTGGCCTTGATCCTGGGCCTGCCGCTGCTCGGCTGGCTGATCGGCGGCGCGCCCACGCAGCTCGATGTGCCGGTGTTGCGCGGCTTCAACTTCCAGGGCGGCGCCACGCTCACCCCGGAATATGCGGCGCTGCTGGCCGGCCTGGTGATCTACACGGCGGGTTTCATCGCCGAAGTGGTGCGATCCGGCATCCTGGCGGTCAGCCATGGCCAATGGGAAGCGGCTTCGGCGCTGGGTTTCACGCGCGGTCGGCTGCTGCAGCTTATCGTGCTGCCGCAGGCGCTGCGGGTGATCATTCCGCCGATGACCAGCCAGTATCTGAACATCACCAAGAACAGTTCGCTGGCCATCGCCATCGGT
Organism: Ferrovibrio sp.; assembly: GCF_019636075.1. Lineage (GTDB taxonomy): Bacteria > Pseudomonadota > Alphaproteobacteria > Ferrovibrionales > Ferrovibrionaceae > Ferrovibrio. Next base: position 11,127 of record NZ_JAHBYG010000038.1, on the reverse strand, counting down.
TATCCGGATATCGTGTCGATCGCCAATACCACGTTGAACCAGACCGGCCAGGCCATCGAAGGCATCCTGGTGATCATGGGCGTGTATCTCAGCATCAGCCTGTCGATCTCGCTGTTCATGAACTGGTACAACAAGCATATCGCCCTGGTAGAGCGGTGAGGGACACGGCAGCATGACCAACGCCCCTGAAATCACTGGCGAAACCGATATCGCTCCGCCTGTCAGCAGCACCGGCATTGTCGCCTGGATGAGGGAGCGGCTGTTCTCCAGCCCGCTCAACATCATCATGACCGTGCTTTGCGGCCTGCTGGTGATCGCCACCCTGCCGCCCTTCATCGAATGGGCGTTGATCAAGGCGGTGTGGATTTCGCCCACCGCAGATGCCTGCCGCGCCGCGCGCGGCGGCGCCTGCTGGGCGTTCATCGCCGAGAAGCATCGTCTGATCCTGTTCGGCCTCTATCCCTACGATGAACAATGGCGGCCGCTGCTGGCTGCCCTGGTGAATATCGCCCTGATCGTGGCCAGTTGCATGCGGCGGTTCTGGAATATCCGCCTGCTTTACATCTGGGGGATCGGGCTCGTGCTGATCTCATGGCTGATGTGGGGCGGCGTACTGGGCTTGAGCTATGTGGAGAATACCAAGTGGGGCGGCCTGCCGCTCACCTTGATCCTGGCCACGTTCGGCGTCGGTTTTGCGTTTCCGTTCGGCATTGTGTTGGCGCTCGGCCGGCGCTCCAACATGCCGGCGATCAAGACGCTCTGCATCATGTATATAGAGCTGATTCGCGGCGTTCCGCTGATCTCGCTGTTGTTCATGTCGTCGGTGATGCTGCCGCTGTTCTTCCCGGAAGGATTCAGCATCGACAAGCTGCTGCGCGCGCAGATCGCCATCATCATGTTCGCGGCGGCCTATATCGCCGAAGTGGTGCGCGGCGGTTTGCAGGCAATCCCCAAGGGCCAGTACGAGGCGGCCGATGCCCTCGGCCTCAGCTACTGGAAAAAGACCGGGCTGATCATCCTGCCGCAGGCATTGAAGATCGTGATCCCGCCCATGGTGAGCCTGTTCATCGCCATGTTCAAGGATACCTCGCTGGTGGTGATCATCGGCATCTTCGATCTGATGAATGCCACCAAGGCATCGCTGACCGATACGGCATGGAAGGGGTTCGCTGTGGAATCCTACATCTTCGTCTCGATCATCTATTTCGTATTCTGCTTCTCGATGTCGAAATACAGCCAGCAGCTCGAGGCACGCCTCGCCACTGGCCATAAGCGTTGAAAGGAACCTTGAGCATGGCAAGCCAGCAGATGATCGAATTGCAGGATGTGAACAAGTGGTATGGCCAGTTTCACGTGCTGCGCAATGTCAACCTCTCGGTGAAACGCGGCGAGCGTATCGTGATCTGCGGCCCTTCGGGGTCGGGCAAATCCACGATGATCCGCTGCATCAACCGGCTGGAGGAACACCAGCAGGGCCATATCGTCGTGGATGGCACCGAGTTGACCAACGATTTGAAGAATATCGAGGCCATCCGCCGCGATGTCGGCATGGTGTTCCAGCATTTCAACCTGTTCCCGCATCTCACCGTGCTGGAGAACCTTACCCTGGCGCCGATCTGGGTGCTGAAAAAGCCCAAGGCCGAGGCGGAAGAAACCGCCATGAAGTATCTCCAGCGCGTGCGTATCCCGGAACAGGCCAAGAAGTATCCCGGCCAGCTTTCCGGCGGCCAGCAGCAACGCGTGGCGATTGCCCGCTCGCTCTGCATGCAGCCCAAGATCATGCTGTTCGACGAACCCACCTCGGCGCTGGATCCCGAGATGGTGAAGGAAGTGCTGGATGTGATGGTCGGCCTGGCCGAAGAGGGCGGCATGACCATGCTCTGCGTCACCCATGAAATGGGCTTCGCCAAGGCGGTGGCCCATCGGGTGATCTTCATGGATCGCGGCGAGATCGTGGAGCAGAACACCCCCGACCAGTTCTTCTCCAACCCGCAGAACGAGCGCACCAAGACCTTCCTGGGCCAGATTCTGCATTGAGCGCCAGGTTTGCGCTGGGGGCGCTTGTCGGGCTGCCGGCAGCGCTTGCCTTGTGGTTTGGCGCTGCCCAGGCGGCAGAGCCCCGGCCAGACCCTCCTGGCCAGTATCGCATAATCGGGCCAGACGGGGCGGCGGGACAGAGCGACTGCATCGGCCAGCCCTATAGCGCCCTCTGTGCCGTGGAAACCCTGCTGGCCTGCTTCGCCCGGAGAGACGAGGGGCTGTGCCAGCGGGTATGGGCCGCGGCGCCTGCAGGTGCGTTGTTCGGTACGGAGCAACGCCGCCAGGCCTATTGGTGGAGCTATCGGGTGGAGGCGGTAAAGCCGGTCGCCCATGGCGGCTACGAGATCGCCATTGCGGGCCGGCATTGCGGTCTGCTCACCGAGCCCCCGCTTTGCCGCAGCACGCCGGCGCCGCCCACGGTTTATACCGCGTTACCATATCGCGGCAGCCTATGGCGGGTCACCGAATGGCATGCAGACAATCCCCGTTAACCAAATATCAACCTTAATATCATGTTAAAAATTATAGATAACAAATAGTAAATAAAGGGATTTTTCTTGCGGCTTAATTTGAAATCCAGACCTAAATTTTGCGACTAAGTGCTTTAAAATACGGCGAGATACCGCAGCAGCGCCACGAACATCACGCCGCCGATCATGGCCAGCATGGCTTTACGGGAGATCAGCAGCAGGCCGATGGTGAGCGGCAGCGCGATCCATATCGCCGGGTCGCCACGGTAGGTGGCGGCTGCCACGATGGCGATCAGCACCCCGCCGGCCATATGGCGCAGAAAGCGTTCCAGCCGACCGCTGATCGGTATGAATCCCATCAGCACGAAGCCGCCCAGGCGGGTGGCGTAAGTGGCCAGGGCCATCACCGCGATAGCGGCCAGCACGATGGGTTCGATATAGGGGAAGTCCGGCAGGCTGGTCATTGCGCCGCCCCGGCAGCCTTGGGGGCCTCTTTCATCGGCAGCCACAGCCCGGCCAGGCCCGCCGCCGCACCCCCGATCAGGATGAACCAGTTGCCGGGAATCCAGATCAGCGCGGCGATGGTGGCCAGAATAGCCGCGATCCAGGGCAGGGCATCGTCCTTGCCGCGCCAAAGCCCGATCACGGTGATGGCGAAATAGGCCGGGATCACCATATCCAGCCCCCAGGCCCGGCTATCCAGGCTGCCGCCGCCCAGCCAGGCGCCCAGCGCGGTGCAGGCGGCCCAGAGCGGCCATTGCAAGAACGCGCAGCCCAGCAGGATGCCGATATCGCGCTGCGCACCGATCTGCGCGGCCGAGACGATCCGCTGGTAGGAATAGGCCCAGCTGCTGTCGGTCATCAGCGCCGCCACCAGCATCAGCTTGGCGCGCGGCAGGCCTTTCATATAGGGCTGCATCGCCGCGCCCATCACGATATGCCGGGCATTCACAATCAGTGTGGTGGCGGCAATCGCAGCCAGCGGCAGCGGTGCGCTCCACAGGCCCAGGGCGGCGAATTGTGCGCTGCCGGCAAAGACCAGGATGCTCATCAAGGTGGCATCCAGCACCGGCAGATTGGCCGAGGCCGCCGCCGTGCCGAAGGCGAAGCCGAAAGGCAGCAGGCCGATGCTGATCACGACATTCTCGCGCATCCCGCGCAATATTCCATGCCAGGTGATGACGGTTTTATCGGCGGCGTTGGCTGGGGCGGCAGACATGGCTCAAACTTATGCCTTGGTACTTGGGTGGGGCAACCGGTATGATGGTTAGATGGATGCCTTGGAGCGCATAATATCCCTCGGGCGGGTTGGCGGCCACCCGGCGCTGGACCTGATCAACACGGTTGATTGGCGCGACCGGCCGATCACCCAGCCGGGCGCGGCCGAGGAATTGCTGCCTGATTATGCCTGCCTGCTGGCCTGGTGCCGCGAGGGCGGGGTGCTGGAGGCCGCCGAGGCAAGGCGGCTGGAGGCGCTTGGCCGGTCCCGGCCCGAAGCGGCGGAGGCCGTGGCTGCGGCAGCCCGCAGCCTGCGCGAGGCCTTGCTGCGGCTGATCCGGGCGGTCCAGGCGGGGCAGGCGCCGCCTCGGGAAGAGCTTGCCGAACTTAACCAATGGTTGCAGCGCGATCCGCTGCGCCTGCGGGCTGACCAGGCTGGTTTTGCCTGGACCGGTGGGCCGGCGGATGACCTGGAAGCGCCGTTGCCCAGGCTGGCCCGGCTGGGAGCCGAGCTGCTGACCAGCGGCAAGCTGGACCGGGTACAGTGCTGCGGCGGGCCTGGTTGCGGCTGGCTGTTCCTGGATACCAGCCCCAATCGCCGCCGGCGTTGGTGCAGCATGGAAGGCTGCGGAAATCGTGCGAAGGCTAAAAGGCATTATATTAAAGAAAAACAACTTACTAAGAAGAAATTATAATCTTATATATAAGTTTATAGGCGGGGATCGAAGATGACTTCGCGGGTGGCATAAGGGCGGAAGCCCATTTTTTGATAAAGCGGCAGGGCAGCAACATGATCAAGATTACAGGTATTCACTGTAAGTCTATTTATTTTATGGGTAAAAGCTTGGTTTATGGACCAGCGTAGAAACCACGGACCAAGCCCCCGGCCGATGAAATCCGGTATCAGGCCGAAATAGGCGATATTGAGTGCGCCGGGTGGGTTTACCGGCTCGGGCCGATGGTCCAGCTCTACATAGCCGGCCGGCACGCCGCCCACATAGGGCACGAAAATCTCCACCTCGGGATGCTGGATGATGCTGGCCAGATCCTGGTCGCTCATGCGGTGGCGCTCCACCCATTTCCAGGGCCGGCCTACTGCATCATACAAGTATCGGTAGAATCCCACATTGGGGCGATCCAGCTTAAGCAGCGCCAGTTTGGTGCCCAGCAGGGGCGCCGGATTGGCGGCTTCGGTGGCTGGGCGGGCCATGTCGAGATAGACCACGGTGACATCGAGCCGGCCATCCAGCCGCCGGCCGGGAGGCGGCAGACGAAAGATCGGCCGGGCGATGCTGTCCGACGACATGGCGGCGCGCTGGCTTAGCGTTCCACCGGCATGTCGGATCGGCTGGCCCATTCGGTCCAGGAGCCGTCATAGACCGCGGTCTGGCGATGGCCGAGCAGATGCAGGCCGAGCATCAGGATGCAGGCCGAAACGCCCGAGCCGCAGGTGGTGACCGTGGGCTTGCCGAGATCGACGCCTGCCTTCTGGAAAATGTCCTTCAAGGCATCGGCAGATTGGAACAGGCCGGTCTTGGGGTCGGTCAGCAGGCTGGAAGGTACGTTCAGCGAGCCTGGGATATGGCCGCCACGCAGGCCGATACGGGGCTCCGGCTCGGTGGCCTCGAAACGGCCCTTGCTGCGGGCATCCACCACCTGTTCGCGGTGGTTGGACAGGTTGGCCTTCACCTGCTCGATATCGCGCACCAGCATGTCGTTGCGCCGGGCGGTGTAATGCCGTTCGCGCGGCAGCGGCGGCAGGTCTTCCACCGGCCGGCCCTCGGCGCGCCATTTCTTGAAGCCGCCATTCAGCACCGCCACATCGGTATGGCCGAAGACGCGGAACATCCACCAGGCGCGCGGGGCGGAGAGGTGGTTGTCGGAACCATCGTAAACCACGATGCGGTTACCATCGCCGATGCCGAGCCGGCGCATGCGGCTGGCGAATTTCTCCGGGCTGGGCAGCATATGCGGCAGCGGGCTGTCGGTGTCTGAAATATCCTCGATATCGAAGAACACCGCGCCCGGGATGTGGGAATCCTGGTATTCCATCTTGCCGTTGCGGCTCATGGTGGGCAGATACCAGGAGGCGTCCACCACGCGCAGGTCCGGCGCCTTCAGATGCTCGGCCAGCCATTCGGTGGATACCAGCGCATCGGGATTTACATAGGACATTGCAATTTCGCTCCCCAGCCGTCTCAGGCGGCGAATTCTATATTGACCCGGCGGTTTTGCCGCCCCTTGTTTTCCACCTTGCGGATGCTCACCGGGCCGATCTCGCCGGTACGCGCCACATGGGTGCCGCCGCAGGCCTGCAGATCCAGCGGGCGATCCACGCCCTTCACTTCGATCAGCCGCACCCGGCCCAGGCCCATGGGCGGCTTCACCGCCATGGTTTTTACCAGTTCCGGGCTGTTGAGCAATTCCTCATCGGTGATCCAGCGCGCGGTTACGGCATGATCGCCCTGGATCAATTCGTTCAGCTTGGCCGTCAGGGTTTCCTTGTCGGGAATCTGATCGGCCATGTCGAAATCCAGCCGGCCCTTGCCGTCGCTCACCTGGCCGCCGGTGACCGGGAAAGGCACCAGGGCAGACAGCAGATGCAGGCAGGTATGCATGCGCATCAGGCGGTGGCGGCGCTCCCAATCCAGCTTCAGTGTGCCGCGCTGGCCGACTTTCAGCAAAGCGCTGCCGGCGCCCGGCTTGTGGATGATGCCATCGGGGCCATCGCCCTTCACGGTATCGGCGATATCGACATGCTGGCCGTCTTCCAGCTCGAAGCGGCCGATATCACCGGGCTGACCGCCGCCCAGCGGATAAAAAATCGTGGCATCCGTCTGGAAGCCGCGCTCATCCACAGCGGTGACGGTGGCGGGGCATTCACGCAGATAGGCGTCGTCGCGAAACAGGAATTGGGTCATGCGGCCATCCAGGGCGGGATCGGCAGATTTTTGCTGCGCAGGAAATCGGGATTGAATAGCTTGCTGGCATAGCGCGCGCCACCATCGCACAGGATGGTGACAATGGTATGGCCCGGCCCCATCTGTTTGGCCAGCCGGATCGCGGCGGCCACGTTGATGCCGCTGGACGATCCCAGCACTAGGCCCTCATGCTGCAACAGATCGAACACCACCGGCAGGGCTTCCTCATCGGGAATCTGGAAGGCCTCGTCGGGCGTGATGCCTTCCAGGTTGGCGGTGATGCGGCCCTGGCCGATGCCTTCGGTGATCGAGCCGCCTTCGGCCTTCAATTCGCCATGCTTGTAGAAGTTATACAACGCAGCGCCCATCGGATCGGCCAGGGCCACGCGCACTTTCGGATTGCGCTCTTTCAAGGCCATCAGGATGCCGGCAAACGTGCCGCCCGAACCCACGGCGCAGGTGAAGCCATCCACCTTGCCATCGGTCTGCTGCCAGATTTCCGGCCCCGTGGTGCGGTAATGCGCTTCGCGGTTGGCCACGTTGTCGAACTGGTTGGCCCAGATCGCGCCATTGGGCTCGGTCTTGGCCAACTCTTCGGCCAGGCGGCCGGAATATTTCACGTAATTGTTCGGATCCTTGTAGGGCACGGCCGGCACCAGGCGCAGATCGGCACCGCATAGACGCAGGAAATCCTTCTTCTCCTGGCTCTGGGTTTCCGGCATCACGATCACCGTGCGATAGCCCAGTGCGTTGCCCACCAGGGCCAGACCGATGCCGGTGTTGCCGGCAGTGCCTTCCACGATGGTGCCGCCCGCGCGCAACCGGCCCTTGGCTTCGGCATCGCGCACAATGAACAGCGCTGCGCGATCCTTCACCGAACCGCCGGGATTGAGAAATTCCGCCTTGCCGAGGATCGTGCAGCCGGTCAATTCCGAAGCGCGCTTGAGTTTGATCAGCGGCGTATTGCCAATGCTTTCAATGAAACCGTCGCGGAAATCCATGAAACCCTTCCTATGTTACCCGATCACTTTCACGGGCCCAGGCAGTCTATACCCAGCCCCCCCGCCAGCGGCAAGGCACCTGGCGAGGCCGGCCGGCAAGGCGGTTCATGCAGCGACGGGATTCTCCCATTTCTGCTGTAGTTTCTCGCGGTGCAGCGCAAGCCATAGCAGCCCGATGCTGACCGGCGTATTCGGCATCTCGCCGGCCTGCCAGCGTTTCAATGCGTCGGCAAAGGGCAGGGCGAACACGCGGATATCCTCGTGTTCGGCATCCAGCCCATGCAGGCCGCGCGCCTGGCTGGCATCCACGCGGGCGCAGAACATATGGAACCGTTCGCTGCAAAATCCAGGGGTGGCATAGGCCATGGTCACCGGTAGCAGCGGGGCATCGCTGATAAGGCCGGATTCTTCCTGCATTTCGCGGCGGCAAACGTCTTCCAGGCTTTCGCCATCCTCGATCAGGCCGGCCACGAATTCGATCATCCAGGCGCGGTCGTTATTGAACAGCGCGGAAACGCGGAATTGTTCGATCAGCACCACTTCGTCGCGGTGCGGATCGTAGGGAACCACAACCACCGCATCGCGGCGCCACACCACCTCGCGCGTCATTTCGCTGCTCATGCCGCCGCCGAACAGGCCATGGCGCAGGCGATATTGGTCGATCTTCAGATGGCTGCGAAACAGCGGCTTCTGCTCGATCACGTCTACCGGAAAAGGCTGTTTGGGCTTTGGCGTGTTGGCCATGATCTGTGCAATCCTATTGCATGAAGCGTTTGATATAGGCGGCCTTGTGCTGGCTTTGCCAGGTTTCCAATTGCCAATCGCCCGATCCGGCCGGCAGCCGGCCGGGGCGGGGCAGGTAAACCCGGGCCAGCAATGGATTGGGGCTGTTGCGCGGCCTGACCGGCAAGGTGAGGCTGAGATATTCGCCGCCTTCGTAATGGTCCAGCCGCCGGGCATCGGCCGGGCCAGCGGCCTGGAACAGCAGGCCTTCCACCAGGCCGCCTGCGGCCGGTTGCAGCACCGGATAGCTCTGGCCACGTGCGACCTTGCGGCGATAGCCGGCCAGGCTGGCGGGCACCAGTTGATCCGGCTGCGGGGCATAGCCCAGCACCATCCGCAGGATATCTGGGTCGCAAAGCGTGCCGTAGAAGAAAAACCGTGTCATGCCGCCATTTGCGTCGACCGCTTGAACCAGCCGCCGCCCCTTGATCCAACCGGCGTGTTGCGCCGTATAATCCCCGATACCACCTTAAGGCTTGCACGAAAACCATGCTCCAGACCGGCAAAACCATGCTCCAGACCGGCATCGATTCGCACTTTTCAGCGCCCCGGCATCATATTCCCGCAGAGTTGCTGCTGGATTACGCTGTCGGGCGCCTGGCCGAGCCTTGGTCGCTGGTGGTGGCCTGCCATTTGTCGCTTTGCCCGGAATGCCGCGACGAAATGCGCCGGCTGGAAGCCCTGGGCGGAGCGGCGCTGGATCGCGCTGAGGTCCAGCCGCTGCGCCGGCCGATGCCGGCCACCCTGCCGCCACGCCAGAATGCCGCCAAGGCCGAAACGGCCGCAGCCGTTGCAGGCCGCGATACCCGCTTGCCGGCGCCGCTGCGCAAATACCTGCCCGATGGCCTGGATCAGGCGCGCTGGCGCTGGGTGGGCAGCGGATTGCGCAGCCTGCCGCTGCCGGTGGCGTCCAAGAGCGGCGGCATGGTCAGCCTGCTCAAGATCGCGCCGGGGCAGGGCATGCCGGTGCACAGCCATGGCGGCGAGGAAATGACCCTGGTGCTCTGCGGCGGCTTCAGCGACGAGCGCGGCGAGTTCCGTCGCGGCGATGTGGAGATTGCCGATGATGGCGTTGAGCATCAGCCGGTGGCGATGCCCGACGAACCCTGCATCTGCCTTGCGGTGACGGATGCGCCCTTGCGTTTCGCCGGGCGGTTCGGTTGGATATTCAATCAATGGGCAAGGTTTACCGCTTAACGCTTTCGATTTCCCGTCAGGCCCCAACGCGTCGCGGTCGACCGCCCTTGCGGCCGTTTTCCCGGGCAGCCGCGGATTTGGCTGCCGTGCGGACTTTGCCGCCAGCGGCGCCGAGTTGTGCCGCCACCCATTGTTTGGAACCGAAGACGCCTTGCAGAAGTGCCGGAATGTAAAGATCGGCATCGAGCCTGGGCCAATGCAGGCCTAGGCCAGTGGGTGTGATTTCGATTGCAGCCAGATCATCCGGCGCAGCATCGGCCAAGCCTTCGGCCAGTTGGGCGGGGAAGGCAACCTGTACGCCGGTATTCAAACCGACGATGATGCGGTCGCTGCGCTTGTCATAGCGTGCAGTCACTGCATGACCGGCCTTTCGCAGTTCGGCGCTGCGCAGTTCGGCTTGTGCGAATTCGTGTTCAGTAATGGCCATGAATCTCCTCCCATTTTCCGCAGAGGGCAGACAGATGCGCCTTCAGGATAGCAAGCACACGGCCGAGGTCCGGTTGATTGAAGCCATAGTTTTCCCGCAGGCTGGGCGGCCCATCCGGGCAATGCAAAACGAAGACTGCCTCACCGCTCGCGGCCATGGCATGGATATGCGCGGGTCTGTGGTCGTTCGGGTAGATGACGATCCGCAAACCATCCTGGCGCAATACAGTGGGCATGACAGCAGTATAACAAAACCCAAGCGGTTGGGAAAGGGGAAAATCACGATGCTGCCATTCGGCATGGGGGCACCGCGGCCCCTTGCGTTTCACGGCTTCGCTCGGTTGGATATTCAATCAATGGGGTAGGTTTTCTGCATATAAAAAAATTTAGCCAATAAAAACCTAGGATCTCGATTTTTCAGGAGTGAAGTCTTGCCGCCTTTATTATGGCGGTGGGGGGCGAATTATAATATTCGCAAGATATGTGCGATGAATAATATTTAGAGCTTCGATCAATCCCAACGGCCAAACGTCTTTGCTACGAAAGTGAAGCATCTTTTGAAAGCCCTCAAAATTATCGAGCAAACTCTGATATGGGATTATTTCAAGCCCCGCCATACGCATGCGTGGAATATGCTTGTGCTTTCGTGGCAGCAGCTTGATCGGTCGAATGATGTAGCTGATAAAGGCTTTATGACGGAATATCTCTGGGAAAATTTTATCATCCGTCTTTGGTTGTATCGAACTACTGTGAAAACGCTTGAAAAATTGTCTGCGGTCGAGCACGAAGCAACTAATATCCTAAACGTTTTCGATGCAGTGTTTATTGTTGATGCGAAAAATTCTCTCAAGGCAATCCGTGACATGATTGAGCACTTTGATGATTATGCTGCAGGCCAAGGAAGAGGGCCAGGGAAGCGGGAGCGAGATCTAGACCCTTGGCGCATCATCTCGCAAAATCGGTATCAACGCGGCCAGTTCGTTCTTGAAAGAACAACATCATACGAGGCGGCAATTCAATTGCGGGAGGGGGCGAGCCAAGTTAGTGATCAGTTCATTCAGCGATATAACC
>NZ_JAHBYG010000037.1 GCF_019636075.1 Ferrovibrio sp. | reverse complement strand
CGTGGTGGTGTGGTAATGCGTGGCGTTGGAGGTGGGATCGGCCTCCATGCCATCCAGTACGGCCAAAGCGGCGGCCTGGCAGTCTCGGAAGGCTGGGATATGTGGCCCCGCTGTCAGCAGCTTGCTGCGGTTCGGATCGTTGACATTCCAGCAGCTGAATTGCCAGCGGGCCTGGCAGGCCGAGGCGATACGGCCATCGCCGAACAAAGGGTGCGGCCGGCCTTTGTTACGCTGGGAGTAAGCCATGGCCAGCCTGGCGCGGGTGCGAACGACCCAGGCTACGGCGATCCGGCCTTCACGCGGCTCGCCGCGCGCCTCGCCGAACAAGGTTCGGGCCAGCACGTCGAGGTCGGTGGCGGAGTAGGTACAGGCAGTGGTTGCGGGCTTCATGGCCCGAACCATGCCGGATCGGCGTCTTGCCTTATCAGTGCGGCGCGCGCCGCACCGGCCCTGCCTGGGGATGGATAGTCGGCAAGAGAAAGCTGCGGCCCGCCTGGCTGCCGGGGCAGCCTGGCTGGATCAGAGCAGTTGCAGCTGGTTCAGCTTCGCGCCGAGTGATTCGGTCTGCCCGCCGTGCCATCTTTGCACGGTCCGCCTGTCGACGCGCAAGCGCCGGGCGATCTCCTGGATCGGCTCGCCGCGTTCGAAGCCACGCCAGGCCAGCCATTGCTTCGCCTGGGGCACCAGCAGCCGCTCGCCGCCATAGCGCCGGCATAGGGCTGCGGCAGCGTCAGCGCCCACAAGCCGCTCCAGGGCGCTGACGGCGGCCTTGCGCGGCACATTCAGCCAGGTGCCGCCGTGTGCCAGCAAGATCGCTTCGGCCGCCTCGCTGCCGGCGCAGTCGATCAGCTGCCGCAGGCCGTGCGGCAGCGGCAGATCGGCCGGCATGGCGATGCGAGCCGGCGTGTTCATGCATAAGCCCCATTGACTCCAGCCGTGATTCCGGCTGCCATCGGGGGATGCCCGCCCTGATACTGATACTCGCCGCACTTGCTCTGTTTGCTGCCGATCCGGCAGCGGCGCAATCCACCTGTCTGAAACCGCCGAAAGAGCTGGTGGAGGATCTGTCGGCCCCGCGGGCCATGGCGCTGGACGGCGACACGCTGCGGCTGGAGACGGGCTATTGCATCAGGCTGGCTGGCTTGGATGCACCGGAACTCAATCAGCCCGGCGGTTTCGAGGCCCGCAGCAAGCTGGATGATTTGCTGTTGGGCAATGGCGTAAAATGCTCCGATACAGGTGCCCGAAGTAGAGATCGGATTGTCGCCACGTGTAGCATCGGCAATGGTGATATCGGTGAAGCCTTGCTCATCAGTGGGCTGGTGCGAACATACCGGAGCTTTCTCCCCGGTTTGCCTGTAGCGGATCGCTATCTGGACGCCGAATCTGTCGCGCGAAAAGCAGAGCGCGGTCTTTGGCAAAGCCGGATTGACTTCACCAAATGGCTCTATGACTGGCAGACATTGATTGCGTCCATATTCGGCGCATTGATCGCTGGTGGTAGCGTGTACTTGTTGCTGCGGCAGATCAAAATGGCCGATCAGCATTTTCAGGAAACCGTTAAACGCTGGAGCGTTGAGGAACGGCGAAAAGAAAGGGAGAGTGCGAAGGCCGATTTGGCCGAGGCACGGCGCATGCTGTCTATCGTTAGGCAATTCGAAGATGCAACGAGGGACATAGAAAAAAGCATTCAAGTTATACGCGCGACCAAACTTGTGAAGTATGAGTTTATGGACTGGCCAGATATCCTTTTGAAGACAGATATCGATCCAGAAATAGCGGCTGCGCTCGGGCAAGCGGCGTCCAGCAGCATCAAATTTCAACGCCCTCGTTGGCAGATTGCCTGGAACAAGATCAAGCGGTTCCGAGAAAAAATTCGTCGCGCAGAACTGTCTGGAGACAAAGCCGTCGAATTGCTTACCTCCGCCTTTTTTTCGGATGAACTGACATTCGAGCTTGAAGTAATGGAAAAACATACCAAGGTGGTTTCTGGCGCTCTGAACAGGCGAGCCCGACAAATCATTGATGGATTTTACCGAGATCACCCGGCCAGCAATCCTTATGCCGATGGCAGGACGCCTGGGGCATTGCCCGACTGATCTGTTTGTAGAAGCCCGGATCATCATTCCGCCTCCGGGTAATCGCCGGGCCTGGTCAGAAGCCTGCGGCAAGGCGGTATCAGTACAGACTCCGTCCTGCCTATGATGTGGGTGTCTTTCAGCCAGACGAACCAGGCGTATGACGTGGCCGTCGATGGCCGCGCCAGAATGATCTCGCCGGTTTTGGGATCGCGCTTCACTTCGCCGGTTTTGGCATCGATCTTCGGATATTGACGATCCGGATCGAGCAGCCGGCCTTTCACCAAAATCACGCGTTCGCTGAATGGCGCGTAGAATGTCGGTCGACGCGGCTGGAACAAGCGGCGATAACGCTGAATGCCTTCATAGAAGCTGGCACGCGCGAAGACGGCTACCCCAACGCGCGATGTTTCCAGCCCGCGTTGGATGAATTGCTCGGCGAGTCTGAAAGGCGGGTTGAAGATGGTGAAATCAACCAGGCTCTGCCGCGCCATGGACAGGTAATCGGCGGTCTCGCCATACCCATACGGGAAGATATCGGTGGCCTCGACCGACTTGAATGTTTCAGCCATCGGCTTGGCCATATAGCCGCGATTGCAGCAAGGCTCGCGGCTCGACATGGCGGCCAGGGTGTCGGCCCGGAAGCCGCCGCCGATCAACACATGCTGCACCAAGGCCCGCGTCGCCCAAGGCGGCGTGGGGAAATCGTCGAGACTGTCATGCGGCTCTATGCGCCGCTGCATGACCGCTGTGGACCTGTTCTGGCTCATTTCGGCGCCCTGCTTTGTGCGAGCCAGCCGCGTGCTTCGAGCACGCATTCCGACCAGGCGCCCATGCGACGCTCCCGCCAGTTTTCATTGATCGCGCGCCGCAGCGGCGCCGGCAAAGCGAACCAATGTTCGCGGCACATAAGCTTGCCGCGGGGGATGATCTGATCACAGCCAGGCGCGTCGCATTTGTGGAGGTGCTTCATGCCGCCACCTGGAATTTGGGAAACTGGTCCCACATGATGCCATCGAGTATGCGGCCGGCGCGGCCTTTGCCAACGTCGAAGCATGCGGCCTCGATGCCGTTTTGCGTGACTGTCGTGATTTTGAAATCGCAAAGCTGTGCATCGGTGAAGAGATCGCGCACCTGGCTGCCGGGCAGGTAGCGGCCCCATTGTTTGAATAGCACCGGCACGCGGGCGTTTAGGCAGGCGCTCACAATCATGCGCGCCCATTTCGGGTGCATGGGGGATACTGGCCGGTGGATGCCATCCTGGCCGCTCTCACCGCCGATGATGAACCAATCGAGCTTCGACAAGAGATGGGTGGCGATGTCGTCGGCCCAAAGGTATATCGGACCGAGCAATGGCTCGGCAGAGACACCACGCCACCGCGCTGGCGTGGCAATCAAGTCAGGTACATCCCGGAGGTATTCTTTGTCATCGGTCACAGAGACCAGCAGCACCACATTGGGGTAGCCGACGCCCCAATCGGCGGGCAGATAACGGCTGGCATTGCCGATGCGCTTTGTGGCGAATATCCAGATCAGCGACGGCGTGGCTTTGACCAGCTGCCACAGATCCGCGCGCAATCCTGCCGGTGCCTCTTTGTCGAACACATCGCACATGCTGTTGCCGAACACTAAAGCAAACCGGCCTTCGGCTTCGGCCTCGGCATGCCAATGCAGCGGCTGCTGCCAGTGTTTGGTGGTAAAAGTGCGGCGCGGCTTGCCGGGGCCGAAGACATCCAGGCCGAGGCGCCGCGTGAAGCTTTCCGCATAACAATTGTCGCAGCCCGGCCCCACCTTGGTGCAGCCCCACCAGGGGTTCCAGCTATGATGCGTCCATTCGATCTTGCTGTGCTTACCCATGGGTGCGCATCCCGCTATATAACTGCAGGGTTTCCCCCCCGCGCGCATGGCGCTTGCGGTTGGCCCGCACGGTTTGGCGCTTTGTGCCGGCAAGGATAGGCGCGGCGAAGCGCTGCTGAAAACTATAGGCCACCATCAGCGCTCTCCTTAATCGCAGCCTCGCGCTTGGCCTGTTCGCGGCCCTTCCAGCTTTTCAACGCCTCAATCACGGAGGAAGCGCTGTCGGGCGTCAGCCATTCGGGGTCCGCCACATCGGCCTGACGCTTCACGAAGGCGAGCAGGCCAGCACGGGTGGGATGCTCGGGTATGCCAAGCCGGCACATCTCGGCCCAAAGGCCGAAGATCATCCGGACATAGGGCTTACTGCTTTTCGGCCGGTGCCACTTGCCGCCATTCAGTTTGGTGAGCAGCGCGCCGAGCTGCTGATTGGTCAACTCCGTGCTGGAAGAGACCTTGAAGCCTCCGCGCAGCATGGCGCGGTATGTTTCGTCGTCGATGCCCTTCTTCGTCTTGCAAGCATGAACGGCCTTGATCAGCTTGGCGCGGTCTGCGCCGTGGCGGGCTTTATCGTTCATTGCTATTGCTCCGCCCAAAAGACCACGCAAGGAAGCGCATGGCCAAGTTCCAGCCGAGGCTTGTGCAAAAGCCCAGAACAATAAAAAAACCGCATAGAACCAAAAAACTCATTGCATCGCCTCTCTGGCTTCGCCGGCGGCGCGGCGGTTGTTGGCGTTCACGGCTATCACGATGTCGGAATTGGCCACGCCGGCTTGGTGGCAATAATCCAGGGCGCTGCGCAAAAGCTGCAGGGCGCTTTCCGGTGCGATGTTTGGCTCTGGCGGCAGCGTGCCGGCCAGCGCGGCATGGGCGCGCCGCATGGCGGCCAGCAACGGCTCCGCGCGCTGCTTGCGCGGAACCGTGTGCAGGGCGAAGAGCATGTCTTCAACGACGCGCCGCATGGTCAGGCATTCCCGCCCGTGGTGGCCGTAAACTGTGCGCGCGTCACGATGCTACCGGCAGCCACCTTCCCCGATGTTGTGGACTCAAATGCTTGCTGATAGGCCGCTGTGAAGAGGGGCCAGACGTCAGGGCATGCCATGGCTAAGGAAAGGGCGCAGCAAGCCAGGGTGTTACCCAACGCTCTTGCGACCAGCGCCACGTCCGTCTCTTCGTTGGTGCAAGTGGCCAGTATTTTCTGGTTCAGAATTTGTAACTCAAAAAATCGTGTCTGGAGCTCCACATAGGCCGCGTGATGGTCCCGGCTTTTGAGTTCTTGCACTACCTTTTCGTGAGAGGTGCGCATCGCGGCTTCAAGTGCATTCAGGTCGATATATGCGGGCGTTTTCAACTGCTGCCTCCATCACGCTGCGGGCTGGGTTTGGGCTGCCTGGGGTTCGGGCGGCGGCAATTCGGCGGAGGCAAGATCGAGGGTGACCGCGTGCCATTCGGCCTGATGATTTGGCCGGCTGTAGAAGCGGATGTATTGCTTGCTGCCGATTGAGCGGATGGATTCAGACAGCGCCTGCATGGCGCGCTGCCAAGCGTCGTCTTCGATATTCACGCGGCGCAGCTGGAACAGAGCGGCGCTGTTGATCCGGCCTTCCTTATCGACAGCGAAGGCGTGGTTCACCAAAGCCCGAATGGCATCGTTGGCCCCCTCGGCCCAACGGCTGATGCATTCATCCACCAATTGCTTTGCGATCTGCAGCTCCGGCCCGAAGGCCAGGTGATCGGCCACAGCAACCTGTACCTTCAAGCAGCCATCGAACGACAGCAGGGTGATATTGCCCTTGGCACCGCCCTTGCGGGCGCCGTATTGCTCGGCCAACAGATCCATGAACGCTGTGATATCGTCGAAGCAATGGCCCTTGAAACGCCCGATCCGCGCATGCAGCGGCCCGGCATAGCTGAACAGCTTGCCTACCAGCTGGTCTTCCAGCAGGTCGGTGGCGCGGATGGCATTGATGGGGACAAGGCGCCCCTTGCTGTCCATCTTGAATTGGCTGCTGTCCCAGCCGGTGGCGGCTTCAGGTTGCGCGGGTTGATCGTGTGACATGGCTTTCTCCTTAGGGTTTGAAATCGAGCAGGAACCAGCCGCCGAGCGCGCCGGCCAGGCCGGCGAGCAGCAGGATGGCAATCGAGGCCAGCAAGGCTGGCTCGAAGCGGCGCAGCCAGGCGAAGCGGCGGCGCCGCAGCCGCAAGCGGTGCGGCGGCGCGGGAAATTGCAGCGGCGCCCTCATTCCCATGGCGACACGTCCTTGGTGCGGCAGTGGAAACAGAGCCGGTTATGCTTGCCTTCAGAAACGAAGCTCCGGGAGCAGCACATGCAGGCGCGTGCCTGCGGCTTGGGCGTGTTGAAGTGGGCTGGAGCCCGATAGCCGGCCCTTCGGTCGGCTATCGGGATGGGAGCATCAGCGGCTGGTCGGAAGGTCAACTCAACCGGACGGACACCCAACCGCTTTGCGGCTTCGTTCGAGATCGCGAGGGCGTATTGCAACGCTGCCGCATCAGCCCTGACGAGCTTGCGAGCCCGCTCTCGGTTTTTGAAAACCGAGCTGATGGCCCGATCAGATACGAAGGCCATCGTGCTTAATGGCATCCCGTAGCCATCCAGCGCCACGTAGAGCGCGAGGGCGCTGACGAGCTGATCGATGTCGCGTCGTGGCGTCAGCAGGGTTTCGGGCGGCAAGTCGCATACGCTAGCCGCAGCTTCCTGAATGGTCCGGTAGACGAAGGCCGGTTGGAATACTTGGCCATTGATCGGCGGCATCGAGCCGCCATACATGATCGCGCTGCTCATGCCGCAAACCTCCGGCCATTGGCGGCGGCCAGGGCCGCGCGGGTGCCGGTAAATTCCGGCGGCGGCGGCGGCGGCGGCGGCGTGATCCCCAGCAGCGCCTCCATGGCGGCGGCCCGCCATTTGAGGTTTTCCAAGGTCAGAGCGAAGCCGAGCAGGACGGCTCCATCCACGGCTTCGCCATGCTTGCAAGCGCCACGCAGCGCAACGGCCATCATGCCGATATCGGCTTCCAACCGCCCGGTATAGGGCGCGTGCAGGGCATCGCTCGGACGGCCCGGCAAAGAGGCCAATCGGGCGCGCAAATCGTTCAGATCGTTGATCGCGCCCCGCGTAGTTTCGGCCATGGCCAAAACCTGATGCTGGTTGGGCGTGGTGCCGCCGATCATGTGCTGCGCCAACGCGGCATTGAGCAGATCGAGCACATCGTAGATCGGCAAGGTGAAATCACGGTTACGCAGTGCGGGCATCACTGGCCTCCATGCTGTTGGTGGTGGGTTTGGATTTTCGGGTGGTGCGCGGGGCGGCAGGCCGCAGCAGCTTGCCGGTAAGGCAGCTTTCGCAGGCGATGTAGTGCCGCAGTTCGCTGGCTATACCGCTCGGCTGCGGGCGATCCTGAAAGGCCAGGCATTCACGCTCGGCCAGCTCGCGGTTCAGGAAGGGACAAAGCACGTGTCCTTCGCGCAACGCGATCTCGATCCGCGCGACCAGGCTCTGCTTGGCGGCAGGCGATGCGCGATAGGTGTCGTGCAGCAGGCCGCTCAACTGTGGCCGCGTGAGGCCGAGCCGCTTGGCAACGCCGGCGATGCCCTTGGCATCGGCCTTCACCATGGCCATGACCTGGCTGCGCCAATCGGGCTGGCTCATGGCAGGCCCTCCAACTGCAGGGCGCGGCCGCTATTCCAATCGAACAGCACGCCGAGTCTGTCGCGCCAGGAAGGGGCGTGAACGCCCAAATCATCGAGCAGCAGCCACCTGTCGGGGAAATTGGCATTGCCAGGCAGCAACGCGACAATGCCGGCGCTTTCGAGCTGCTTGAACCAGGCACGGCTGCGGTTGGCTGCGTCCGGATCATCAGCCCGGACTGCCATCGTCAGCAGGTGAAAGATACTATGGCGTTGGGGTGGCTGACGCAGGGCGTTCCACAGCCGCTGTTGGAGACTGTCGGGGTCGGGCTTCTCTGCCGCGACAGTCCGCAGCTTTTCCAGTAGCCGCTTGCCCTTGGGGGTCAGCCAATAGACGCGCGCGCGTTCGCTTTCGACAAGGCCTTCGCGCTTTAGTTCGGGCAAGCGCAGCCTGGCCTCGTGATAGCTGATATGGCTGCGCTCGGCAATCTCGTGAAGCCGGGCTGGCTGCTCCATCCCCATCATCAATTGCTGACAACGTAGCTGACGCATGGTGGGGCCTTTGCGTTGCAGCTTAGAGGACTCGGCCTTAGTGGACATCGGTCGCCTCCACCATCTCGGCGGTGATGACCGCGCTGCGGGCGCGCTCGGCGGTGGCACGCAGGCGCTTCAGCAGGTTCATTGTCAGCCGCAGGCTGCCCTCGACCTTCGAGCACATGGCAGTCGCAACGCGTGGATCTGCGACCAGACCATGGGCCTTGGCCAGCAATGCCAGGTCTTCAGGCGTCAGCTGCTCGAAATCCACCACCGCACTGACGCGGCTCCACACAGCGTCGATACTCTGAATGCTGCTTTTCACGTGCCCGCGCCCGATCAGGATGATGGGCTGTTCGGTGTCGTCACCGAGCGCGCGTACCATTTCCAGAGTGGCGCCGGCGTTCGCTAAGCCGTGTTCGACCTCGTCCACGACCAAGCCAACCCGGCGCTTCACCATGGTGCGGGCGATATCCTTAAAGCGCTGTTCCAGCTTAGCGGCGGCATGCATAGCCATGGCGGCGCAAACATCGCCGAGCAGCCAGCCCGGCTTTGCTTCAGGCTTCAAGCGCACATAGGGGTAGCCCTGCTGTGCCGCGAACCATTGACCGGTGCCTGACTTTCCCAGGCCGACATTACCCCCCACCACCATGAGAGTGGATTCAGGCGCCCCGCGTTGTTCGAGCCGCAATACACCCTGCTCAAAACGCTTGACGTTTGACGTTTTGACAAATTCGTGCTTAGTATCGCCATACATTGCTTTTAGTTCCTTTCCGAAAGCCGCCCTTGCCGGGGCGGCTTTCGTGCTTTCGCGGGACGCTAATCAGGCCGCCCGCGTATCGGCCTCACGCTCCAGCCCTGCTCGCTTAAGCAGGCCTGCAATCTGGTCATCATCGATCTCATAAACTGCACGGAAGCCGGCGCTGCGCGCCTGGCGCAGCAGGTCGCAGGCATCCTGCTCATCGCCACGGCCGGATAAGACCCAGGCGACGTAATCGGCTTCTTTGATGGGCCGCACGGCAGGGTCGGGTGTTGTGCACTGCTGCTCTGTCTGCTGCTGCTCTTGGTTGGTTAGGCTGGCATCGGTGATAGCCACGGCGCGCATGTGGGCGGCCGCCGGCGCCTTGCTGCTGCGCAGATTGGCGTTCGGCTGTACCGCTGATTGGTCGGCGAGCGAGATGGTGACGCTGTCCGGCAAGAGCGCTGTGCCATTGGCGATGGCTGCCGCCACCTTGTGCGGCTTCAGTTCGCGCTTCAGGCGTTTGAGCGCGCCATGCACCTGGCCATCGACCAGGCGCTGCCGGCGCTTGCTCTCGACGGCCATGGCGCGGCGGTCCAGGCCCGCACGCTCGGGCGCACAGGCTTCGCCGATGAAATCGTGCGTCACCGGGTCGAAGCAATAAACCAGGCCCATATCGGCCGGATCAAGGCGGACCAGTATGCGCGTGCCGGCCAAGGCGCCGACCCATGGTGCGATGAAGCGCGTACCCTCGGCGCGGATGCCTTCCTTGCCCACGGTGTGCTCGCCTTTCAGCGGGAGCAGGCAGATATCCATGTCGCGCGGTTGCGGCAGCGGCTTGATGGCTGCGCCCTTGCCCAAGGCCAGCGCCTCGGCTTCGGCCTGGGGCGAACGGCCGAGGGATTCATGGCGACGCATGCGATACACTTCCAACCAGGCCAGCACCTCGCGTTGCAGCTCGGCGGCCGTCAGCTGAACGGCGAAGGCATCGGCGTCGCTGACGCCTAGGCGCTGGGCAAAGGTCTTGCGTGCTCGGATGGCTTGGGCATCCGCGACATTATGGCCGACAAAGCCCGGCAGCCGCGCGAACAGGTCACGCTGCAGCGTGCCGATGAAACGCTCGATATGGGGCTTCTTTTCCGGGCTGAATGGCGGGCAGAAAACCTGCTCGACTTCGAGCGCAGCCATGGTGGTGATGAAATCACGCGCCTTGTAGTCCTGGCCGTTGTCGGTCTTGACCACCTCGGGCAGGCCGCGCGTGAGGGCGAAGGCGCGGAACAAGGCCAGATGCGCGCCGGCACGCGGCTGTGGTGTGACCAGAACAAGCGCATCGCGGGTGGCGACATCGATCACCGCGCTGATTTTGTACCGCCCATCGATGCACAACACGTCAGCCGGCGATGCGTCCATTTCCCAAAGCTGGTTGATGCGATGGATGCCCGCCGAAGCCGTGCCGATGGCCGATAGATACTTACCCTTCGCTTTGTCTGGGTTGCGAAGCTGCAAATCGTGGCGCGGGTTGGCAGTGCGCCACTTGTTCATCCAGCGCTGGATTTGCCGCAGGCTGGGCAGGCGTGGCACACCGGCGTCTCGCAGCGCATCGCGCAGCTGGCCGGCGCTAAGGTGGGGCTTGTCGGCATAGGTGGCGATCAGGCAATCGCGCAGCGCCGGCGTGGCGTCTATCTCGGCCTTTCGATTCCCGCCGTTGTAACGACCGGCCAGACGCACCGCGCCTTCGCGGGCGCGGGCGCTGTACCAGTTCAAAAGACTGTTGCGGCTGACGCGCGGCATGGCGGCGCGCAGTTCGTCATCGGCGGCAATGGCGCCGCCATTCCAGGCGGCAGAGAACTCCACAGCGGCCGTGCTAAGCGCTAGGCCGGCGCGGGCGCGGAAATCGTCGAAGGCGGCCAGCAGCAGCAGGCGGGTTTCGGCGCGTTGCTTGGCGCGGCCGGTGATGGCTGCGAGATTGCGCGGGTCTTTCGCCGGTGCCGGCGCCGTGATGGCCTCTGCAGGCGCGCCCGTGGCTGTGGCAGTGGCTGTGACGCTGGCCTTGGCGATGGCAATGCGAACGGCTGCCGGCAGGCTGTCGATGTGATAGCCGCGCGGCGCACCGAGGCGCGGCAGTTTGCAACTCCGCCAGGCTTCGCGCTTGGCCCTGGCATTGATGTTCTGAACGGTTCCCGGTAGCGCATCGAGGCGCAGGGCCAGCAATTCAGCGGCTGTGAACCACTCACTCATGCGCGCTTGCCGAAAAAGCGGCCGACGATGGCCCTGGAGACATCGCCGGCCTAGTTGCACGCAGGAGAAATGCCGGCGAACAAGCCCCGCCGGACGGCTGACGAAAGGGAACCGGCCCGCCACAGGGGGAAAGGGCAATAGCGGGCCGGCCTCCGCTGGCCTTTAACGAGCGCCCCACAGTCGCAAGGCGCTGCAGATAGGTGTATGGAACGATCATCGCCGCGCGGCTCCTTTGGCCATGCGCAGCGCGAAATTGAATTCAGTCTCCGTCGCCTGCAGCTCTGCCTGCTTTTCGCGCGCGGCCGCGGCCAGCTGACCGGCGCGTATCCAGCCCTCGCAGCGGCGGTCAACCACAAGCCGGTCGAAAGGCGTCGCGATCAGGTTGAGCAGGCGCATATCGCCGGTCGCCTGAACGAAGGCTATGAAGCGGGGTAGCGGGATGGCCTTCTCGGTGGCGCCCTCGCTGACATAGGCGTTCAGCATGTTCTTGCTGACCCGCTCGCCCAAGAAACCGCTCATGCGGTAGGCGATGGTCTCGCGGTCTTCGCCGCATTCGGCCAAGGCCAGCTTCATGGCCTTGCAAATCACGCCGGCCAGCGTGGCGGCGCGGACCTGTTCGGGTTCGAATTCCTGAATGGCTTGTGCGGCGCTGGACCAGCCAAACAGGTCGGGGTGAGCGGGCTTGCGGGGGCCGGCCATGGTCAAGCCGCCTCGGCCGATTTGACTCCCGCCCCGGAGCGCGATGGGCTACCTTCCCGATGAGACCGAATCAGCCGGCGGCCGGCTTCGGAATAATGCTCGGGAAACAGCTCCTGCGGACGCACGCCGCAAGCCTTTGCCAGCACCGCTTCCAGCCGCTTATTCGGCATGCCGCGCGCGGCATGACTGAAGGCTGAAGCCGTGGTGTTATGTACCTTTGCCAGCTCGGACAGGGTGATGCCCTGGCCATGCAGCCTGGCGATGATCCAGAGGCGACGATGTACGGGGTGTTTAGGGATGTCTGACATTGAGCGATTCACCACGTTGTTTGAGCGTTAATACGCTCATTACATAGGTCATGTCAATGCAATAGAGCGGCATTCAACTCTTTTGAATGCCGATAATGAGCCAAAATAAAATCAATTAGGCAAAACAAAGAGATGGCAAAGGTGAATGGGAAGCGCGGCAGGCCGGCTATGCATTCAAGTTCCAGCCCAGAACTTGAACGGCTCGGCGAGCGATTGAAGGCCGTGCGCGAATCGGAGGGGCTTGGGCAGGCGGATTTCGCGGCGCGTTTCGGACTGCGCCGCGAGTTATATGGCTTCTTCGAGCGCGGCGTGTCTGAGCCTGGCGCCGAGCTGCTGATGAAAATCAGCGCGGAATGTGGTGTTTCTGGCGATTTTCTGTTGTCAGGCAGGGAGCCTATGCGGCAAGCGCAGAAGGGTGCGCTCCCATTTGACCAGGCGGTCATGCAAAAATGCTCGGTCCTTGCGCGCCACGTTGCAGCTGGGCAGAATCCGCCCCTGGCGCCGCAAGCAGAAGCCCAACTAGCGTCTGAGCTTTACGAGTTTTTTATGGGGAAGCGCCAATGAAGCGCGTCAGAGCCTTGTTTTTTGCGGCTCTGCTGACGGCAGGGACGGCCCGGGCAGAGCCTATGGTGGAGTGGCAGATTGAGGTTGGGGGCCTGGAGAAAAGGCACCTGTCCATGGCTATGATGCACTTAATGAAGCACTGCGTCTGGATAGGGGAGACCAAGGAGCAGATCGCTCACATCCGGGTTTTGGCGCGCGGCGTCCCTGATTCTTCGAAGGAAATTAGAGATATCGGCTGGACGCGCGCGGTCATGGTGACTTTGACGCCCGTTCCTGGCACTGATTTGGCCGATATCGTTGCGGCCTCAAGCAACCCGACATACCTGCTCGGAGGCGGCCAGCTTCCCGGGATCGCTGCCTCGCATCAGTACCACGCGCGGCTTTGCAAATGGGATCAGCGCTTCCGGCCATTACCAGATTTGCAGTTCATCGAGCCGCGCTGAAATCCAAAACTGTTTGTCGCGGGCCATTTTTGGAGCCTGCACTTGGTCGTGCCGCCCAATTTTGGATTCCACCCCGCGCGGCCCGCGATATCCCGCCGGATCAGTGGCTTATCCCACAAAATCCCGCATGGTCCCGCCCAATCCCACAATCCAGAACCCAATGACGGGGGACACACAAGCGGCCCGGCAGGTGTACCCGGCTGGGTGGTGATGGGTTTTATGGATGAGAATATAATAAGAACATATATCGAATTTAATAGGACATAAGCTCCGCCAAGTTACGGAAATTGTTGGCCCGAATCGCCATTCCCACCCATCAAAGGTACATTGACACCCATATATCACCATGGTATCCCATAAGTACCCATGAGAAATGGCTGCAAACCCTTTCTCGCCGGCTGGGCAAACCGGATTTGGGGCATTACCGCAGCAATCGGGCAAATGCGGTGATGGGGCGCTGCAGGGGGCTTTGTGGAAGCGTTCTTTTCCACTTTCCGTAACCGGATCGATGCCAAGGGGCGGGTCTCCGTGCCTGCGCCTTTCCGCGCCCTGCTGGCCAAACAGGGGCCGGAAAATTCGGTTTATCTCGGCCCCGATATCGTTGCCGATGCCAATTTCGAAGCCCAAGCCCTGGTCGCTGGCGGGAATGCCCATCTCGCCGCCTTGCATGCCCGCATCGACCAATTGCCTGAGTTCTCCACCGAGCGCGCCGATCTCGAAGATACCCTGCTGGCGTCGCTCAACATGGCCGGCCTGGATCCCGAAGGCCGCGTTACCCTGCCTGCTGCCCTGCTTGAACATGCCGGTTTGAAAGCCCCCGGCGAGGCGGTGTTTGTCGGTCGTGGCCGTTCCTTCCAGATCTGGGAGCCCAAGGCCTGGGAGGCCCGTTCGGCCGCCGCCACCACGCGCGTCAAGGCGCAAATCCGCGCGGCCAATACCGCCGCCAATACCGAGGTGCCGAAATGAGCGGCGCCGCAGCCAATACGCAATTTGGCCATACCGGCGCCGCAAAGCCCGACCATCTTCCCGTGATGTGCGCCGAGGTGGTGGCGGCTTTGGCCCCGCGCGCGGGTGAGGTTTTTGTGGACGGTACGTTCGGCGCGGGTGGTTACACCGATGCCATTCTCAATACGGCGGATTGCAAGGTGTTCGGCATCGACCGCGATGCTTCCGTAGCGCCGCATGCCGAGCGCGTGGCGGCAAAGCACGCTGGCCGTTTCGTCTGGCTGCGTGGCTGTTTCGGCGATATGGAAGGCCTGCTGGCCGAACGTGGTGTGCAGGCGGTGGATGGCGTGGCGCTGGATTTGGGCGTTTCCTCCATGCAGCTCGATCGCCCGGAGCGCGGCTTTTCCTTCCAGGCCGATGGCCCGCTCGATATGCGCATGGGCAGCGAAGGCGAAAGTGCTGCCGATGCGGTGAACAACCGCTCGGAAGGCGAATTGGCCGATATCATCTATTTCTATGGCGAAGAACGCCGCGCCCGTGCCGTGGCGCGCGCCATCGTGGCTGCCCGTGCGGAAACCCCGATTACCCGCACCGCACAGCTTGCCGCCATTGTTGCCCGCGTGGTGCGCGGCGTGCCGGGGCAGATGCATCCCGCCACCCGCACCTTTCAGGCCTTGCGCATCCATGTGAACGATGAACTCGGCGAATTGCGCCGGGGCTTGGCCGCTGCCGAAAAACTGCTCAAGCCGGAAGGCCGGCTGGCCGTGGTATCGTTCCATTCGCTGGAAGACCGCGTGGTGAAGCGTTTTCTCGACCGTCGTTCGGGCAAGCATGGCGGCACTTCGCGCCATTTGCCCGATGCCCAGCTTGCGCCGCCGGCGCCCTCTTTCGCGCCGATCCACAAAGGCGCGCTGGCTGCTTCGGCAGCAGAAGCCGCGCGCAATCCGCGGGCCCGCTCGGCCAAGCTGCGTGCCGCCCGCCGCCTGGCGGCGCCGGCCTGGCCGCTGGAAGGCGATGAACTGGCTGCCATGGATAACGGGGGAGCTGCAGCATGAGCCGCACGCTGTCCTTCATCGCCTTGCTGCTGCTTGCTGTCGTGTCGTTCGGCCTCTATCGCCTGTCCTATGAAGTGCAGCGCATGGAAGACGAACTGATCGAACTCAATCGCGCTCTGGCGCGCGAGCGCGAAACCATCGGCGTGCTGCAGGCGGAATGGAGCTATCTCAGCCGGCCGGAATATCTGCAGGACAAAGCCGAGCGCCTGCTGGAGATGAAGCCGGCCACCGCGCGCAGCATCATCCGCATCGAGGATCTGCCCTGGCGGCAGGATCGTCTGTCTGGTCCGCAGGGTCCGCTGGCGGTTGCGCCCGGCAGTCAGGCTTTGCCTGTGCAGGCACCGCTGGCGCAGAACCAGCCGGGCAGGCCGGCCTCCGAACAGATGACGGCTCAAGTTGCCGCGCAGACCGCGTTGCCCACATCCAAGGCCGTTTCGCCTATTGCAGCTCCTGTTGCCGTGCCGGCGGCGGCGAGCGTTTCGGATGATATGGATGCCGATGTGGCCGCCGTGCTTGGCGCCATGCGCGGCGAAAAGAAGAGGGCGCAGTGATGGCTCTCTTCCGCCGCAGCCCCAAGCCGCGCCCGCCCTGCAGCCCATCGGATATTCCGGGCAAGCCGGCCCTGGTGCGCCTGGAAGGCGAAACCAAGCAGGCATTGGAAACCGGCCGCACCCGGCTGGTGATCGGCATGGCGTTGTTCTCGGCGCTGTTCCTGGTGATGGCCGGTCGCCTGGTCTGGCTTACCGCTTTCAGCGGTGGCGAGCCGCCGGTTGCGCGCGGCATCAATCCCGATCTGCTGGCCAAGACCGTGCTGATGGAGCGTCAGCCGATCGTGGATCGCAATGGCCAGATGCTGGCTGCCAATCTGCGCACCGCATCGCTGTTCGCCGATCCGCGCAAGGTGTCGCGGCCCGACGAAGCCGCGCTGCGCCTGGCGCAGGTATTGCCGGAATTCTCGGTGGCGGAATTGCAGATGAAGCTGGCGCCGGGCAAGAGCTTTTCCTGGATCAAGCGCAATCTCACGCCGCGTCAGCAATTCGAGGTGAATGCGCTGGGCATTCCGGGCCTATATTTCCATACCGAGCAGAAGCGGGTTTATCCGCAGGCCAATCTGGCCGTGCATGTGCTGGGTTATACCGATATCGACGGCAAGGGCATCAGCGGCATCGAGCAGCATTTCGATGAAGCGCTGCGCGATCCCGCGCGCACCGGCGATCCGCTGGAACTCAGCATCGATATCCGTGTGCAGCATATCGTGCGCGAGGAACTGGCCAAGACGGTGCAGTATTTCCAGGCCATCGGCGGCGGCGCCATCGTGCTGGATATCCATACCGGCGAGATCATTTCGCTAGTCAGCCTGCCGGATTTCGACCCGCTCAATCCGGGCGAGGCTTCCAAGGATGCGCGCTTCAACCGTATCACGCTTGGCGTCTATGAAATGGGCTCGACCATGAAGACGCTGAACACCGCCATGGCGCTGGATTACGGCACCGTGAAGCTGAATGGCGGCTATGATGCCACGAATCCGATTCAGATTTCCCGCTTCCAGATTCGCGACGACCATCCCAAGCGGCGTTGGCTCAGCGTGGCGGAAATCTTCATGTATTCCTCCAATATCGGCTCGGCCAAGATGGCGGTGGATGTTGGCCCCGGTTTGCAACGCGAATTCATGGGCAAGGTCGGCCTGCTGAATAAGCCCAGTATCGAAGTGCCCGAGGTTGGTGCGCCGTTGGTACCGCGCAACTGGAAAACCGTGGAAACCATGACCATCGCCTTCGGCCATGGCTTGTCGGTTACGCCGCTGCAACTGGCATCCGCCACCGCCGCGATAATCAATGGCGGCGTGTTGCATCCGCCCACCTTGGTGAAGCGTCCGCCCGGTTTGCCGGCGCCGGGCCGCCAGGTGATCAAGCCTGAAGTGTCAGACATCATGCGCAAGCTGATGCTGCTGGTGGTGGAAGAAGGCACCGGCAAGAAGGCCGATGTGGAAGGCTATCTGGTTGGCGGCAAGACCGGCACCTCGGAAAAGGTGAACGAACGCGGCGGCTATAACCGCAAGGCTTTGTTCAACACCTTCGTTGCCGGCTTTCCGATGAACAAGCCGCGCTATCTGGTGCAGGTGATGGTGGACGAGCCGAAGCCGCAGAAATCCACCTATGGCTTTGCCACGGCGGGCTGGACCGCAGCCCCTGCCGCCGGACGCATCATCACCCGCATTGCACCCTTGCTGGGTGTGCCGCCGGTGAACGAAGAAGCCCCCGAGATCAAGCAGGCGATGTATGTGCCGATTCCCGGCATGCCGGCGCCGGGCATGGCCAAAGCACAGGAGCGCAAAGTTGTTGCTCAGTGATCTCTGCGCAGACCTTCCGCTCGATCCGCGCCTGGCGCGGCTGGATGTGGCTGGCTTGACCGCGGATAGCCGGGCGGTGCGTCCGGGCTATCTGTTCGCGGCTCTGCGCGGCGGTGCACAGGATGGTCGTCGGTATATTGCCGATGCCGCAGCCAAGGGCGCGGTGGCAGTGCTTGCCGAGGGGCTGGAGCCGGCGCAGAGCAGCGCCTTGCCGTTGCTTCAGGATGCCAATCCGCGCCGCCGGCTGGCATTGATGGCGGCGGCGTTTTTCGGCCGCCAGCCCGATGTGATCGCTGCCGTTACCGGCACCAGTGGCAAGACCTCGGTGGCGCATTTCACTCAGCAGATATGGAATGCCATGGGCCTGAAGGCCGCCAGCCTCGGCACGCTTGGCCTGATCGGGCCGGGTTTGCAGGAGAAGGTGGAGCATACCACGCCAGATCCTGTGCATCTGCATCGCATGCTGGCGGCTGCCAGCGATGCCGGTTGCGCGCATCTGGCGCTGGAAGCCTCCAGCCATGGCCTGGATCAGTATCGCCTGGATGGCGTGCGCATCCGCGCTGCCGCCTTCACCAATCTCAGCCGCGACCACATGGATTACCATGCGGATGTGGAAGCCTACTTCGCCGCCAAGATGCGGCTGTTTCAGGATGTGCTGCCATCCGATGGCGCGGCGGTGATCGACATGGATGGGGCACGTGCCGCCCATGTGGCCGGCATTGCCGCCCGGCGCGGCCAGCGCATGATCCGTTACGGCCATGCCGGCACCGAATTGCGCCTGCGCTGCGCCGAGCCCCATGCCGGCGGTCTGCGTATCGCATTCAGCGCTTTCGATACCGAAGCCGAGCTTGATCTGCCGCTGATCGGCAGCTTCCAGGCCGGTAATCTTTTGGCGGCGCTTGGCCTGGTGATCGGCTGTGGTGCGCAGATCGATCAGGCGATTGCGGCGATGCGCAATGTTGCAGGCGTGCCTGGCCGTATGGAACTGGCCGCGCGCACAGCCGGCGGCGCCAGCGTGTTCGTGGATTACGCCCATAAGCCCGATGCCCTGGAAGCCGCTTTGCGGTCTGCGCGGCCGCATTGCACTGGCAATCTGGTGGTGGTGTTTGGCTGTGGCGGCGACCGCGATCGCGGCAAGCGCCCGCTGATGGGCGAAATCGCTACGCGACTGGCCGATCGTGTTTATGTTACCGACGATAACCCCCGCAGCGAAATCCCCGCCGATATCCGCGCGGCAATTCTTGCGGCCGCGCCCAATGCCGTCGAAATCGCCGACCGCCGCCGCGCCATCCGCACCGCGGTTGCCGATCTGCAAGCAGGCGACCTGCTGCTTATCGCCGGCAAGGGCCACGAGCAGGGCCAGATCGTTGGGCGCGAGACGCTGCCCTTCGACGACCGTGTCGAAGCGCGTGAAGCCGTTTCTTTGTTGGGCGCAGGTACTGATCCCGGCACTCAAGCATACGCGGGTAAACATTAATGGAAGCTTTCGCACTTTGGACTTCCGATGAAGCCGCCCGGGCCAGCCAGGGCGAGGCGAAAGTTGCCTGGACCGCTTCCGGCGTGAGCATCGACAGCCGGGCGGTGCAGTTCGGCGATCTGTTCATCGCGCTGCGCGGCCCGAATTTCGATGGCCATAAATTCGTGGTCGATGCCTTCGCGCGCGGCGCATCGGCGGCGATGGTGGATCATCTGCCCGAAGGCGTTTCGCCCAATGCCAATCTGTTGGTGGTGAAGGATACCTTCGCCGGCCTGAATGCCCTGG
Source organism: Ferrovibrio sp. (assembly GCF_019636075.1). Lineage (GTDB taxonomy): Bacteria > Pseudomonadota > Alphaproteobacteria > Ferrovibrionales > Ferrovibrionaceae > Ferrovibrio. The sequence continues at coordinate 23,686 of NZ_JAHBYG010000037.1, read as the reverse complement.
GTGCTGCGGCCCGCCAGCGCTGCGGCGCCCGCGTGGTGGGCGTTACCGGCAGCGTGGGCAAGACCGGCAGCAAGGAAATGCTGCGCGCGATCCTGGCCGATCAAGCCGCCACCCATGCCTCCAGCGGCAATCTCAACAATCATTGGGGCGTACCGCTCACTTTGTCGCGTATGCCGGTGGATAGCCATTACGCAGTGATCGAGATGGGCATGAACCATGCCGGCGAGATCGGGCCGCTCTCGAAGCTGGCGCGGCCGCATGTGGCCTTGATCACCAATATCGAGCCGGTGCATCTGGAAAGTTTTGCCAATATCGAAGGCATTGCCGATGCCAAGGCGGAAATCTTCGAGGGTATGGAGCAGGGCGGCATTGCGGTGCTGAACCGCGACAATACCCTGTTCGAGCGGCTGCGCGATGCGGCCCTGGCGCGCGGCCTGCAGGTGGTTGATTTCGGCCAGCATCCGCAAGCCCGCACGCGGCTGATCAAGCAGGTGCCGAATGCCGGCTGTTCCTGCGTGGCGGCCGAGGTGGATGGCCAAGCCATCACCTATAAGATCGGCGCCCCGGGCGCTCATTGGGTGATCAATTCGCTGGGCGTGCTGGCGGCTGCCAACGCCATGGGCGCCGATCTGGCCCAGGCCGGGCTGGCATTGGCCGGGATCAAGGCGCCGAAGGGGCGCGGGGAACGCCAGCAGCGGCCCTGGCGCGAAGGCAGCATCGACATCATCGACGACAGCTACAATGCCAGCCCGCCCAGCATGCGCGCCGCCTTTGCCGTGCTGATGATGGGCAAGGCAGATAAGCGCGGCCGGCGCATCGCTGTGCTGGGCGACATGCTGGAGCTTGGGCCAGATGGCGAAAAACTGCATGCCGAACTGGCAGCCTCGGTGCTGGAGCATGGCATCGATCTGGTTTTTGCCGCCGGTCCGTTGATGCGTGCGTTGTTCGATGTCTTGCCGCCGGAAAAACGCGGCCGCCATGCGGCCAATTCCGCCGAGTTGCTGGAAATCCTGCGCGGCCAGGTGAAGCCCGGCGACACCCTGCTGATCAAGGGTTCGCGCGGCAGCAAGATGAATGTGATCGTTGATGGTCTGCATACGCCGGCGCCCGCGCCGCGTGCTGCCAGTGGCTGGTGAGAAAGGACCCGCGCACAGATGCTTTATCACCTGCTTTATCCCCTGGCCGATGATTTTTCGGTGTTCAACCTGTTCCGCTACATCACCTTCCGCACCGGGGGCGCCATCATCACGGCCATGGTGCTGAGCTTCGTGATCGGCCAGCCGCTGATCGATTGGTTGCGTGCCAAGCAGGGCAAGGGCCAACCGATCCGCGATGACGGCCCGGAAAGCCATCTGCTCACCAAGCGCGGCACGCCCACCATGGGCGGCTTCCTGATTCTGATCGGCATCGGTGTCGGCACGTTGCTCTGGGCCGATCTGACCAACCGCTATGTGTGGGCGGTGCTGATCGTCACTTTCGGTTTCGGTCTGATCGGCTTTGCCGATGATTATCTGAAAGTGACCAAGCAGAATCCTAAGGGCGTTCCCGGCAAGCTGAAACTGCTGGCCACCATTGTCATCAGCCTGGGGGTTTCGATCTGGATCGTGTCGATCATGGCGCCGCCGCTGAATACCAGCCTGGCGGTGCCGTTCTTCAAGGATGTGCTGCTCAATCTCGGCTGGTTCGTGGTGCCGTTCTCGGTATTCGTGATCGTTGGCGCCTCCAATGCGGTCAACCTCACCGATGGGCTGGATGGCCTGGCCATCGTGCCGGTGATGATCGCAGCGGCCAGCTTCGGTCTGATCGCCTATCTGGTAGGCAACACGGTATTCGCCAATTACCTGCAGATCCACAACGTGGCCGGCTCCGGCGAACTGGCGGTGTTTTGCGGCGCGCTGGTGGGGGCGGGCATCGGCTTTCTGTGGTTCAACGCCCCGCCGGCCATGGTGTTCATGGGCGATACCGGTTCGCTCAGCCTAGGCGGCGCGCTGGGCACTGTCAGCGTGATCACCAAGCATGAACTGGTGCTGGCGATCATCGGCGGCCTGTTCGTGCTGGAAACCGTTTCGGTGATGGTGCAGGTGGCCTCCTTCAAGCTCACCGGCAAGCGTGTGTTCCGCATGGCGCCGCTGCATCACCATTTCGAGAAGAAGGGGTGGAAAGAACCCACTGTGGTGATTCGCTTCTGGATCATCGCCGTGATCCTGGCCTTGGCCGGGCTTTCCACTCTGAAGCTGAGGTAGCCGCGCGATGATCGCACTCGGCCACGCCAAGGGACAAACCTATGCCGTGTTCGGCCTCGGCCGCAGCGGCCTGGCAGCCGCGCGCGCGCTGGTGGCCGGCGGTGCCGAGGTGCGGTTATGGGATGATTCGGAAGCCTCGCGCCAGGCCGCCGAGCAGGCCGGCTTCAAACCGGTGCCGTTGAACGACGCCACGCTGACCGGTTGTGCGGCCTTGCTGCTGGCGCCGGGCGTGCCGCTCACCCATCCGGTGCCCCATGAAAGCGTGACGGCTGCCGCGCGCGTGGGCGTGCCGGTGATCGGCGATATCGAACTGGCTCTGCGCGAGCGCCATCCGGTGGTGTATGGCATCACCGGCACCAACGGCAAATCCACCACCACGGCCTTGCTGGCCCATGTGCTGCGTGCGGCCAACCGCTCGATCACCCTGGGCGGCAATATCGGCCTGCCGGTGCTGGAGCAGGATGCGGCCGATACCTTCGTGCTGGAGATGTCGTCTTTCCAGATCGATCTCACGCCGGGTTGGCAGGCGCGCATCGCCGTGCTGCTGAATATCACTCCCGATCATCTCGATCGCCATGGCAGCATGGAGAATTATGCCGCCATCAAGCGGCGGATTTTCAATGGCCAGAAGGCCGGCGATACCGCCGTGATCGGTGTGGACGACGAATATTGCCGGGCCATTCATGCGGCACTGCAAGCCGAAAAGACTGGCCGCGCCATCGTGCCGGTATCGGTGGAGCGCATCCTGCCCGATGGCATCTCGGCGGTGGATGGCGTGCTGTATGAAAACGGCGTGCGGGTGGAAAACCTGTCGCGCTTTCCGGCTCTGCCGGGCAAGCATAACGGCCAGAATATTGCGATGGTTTATGCCGCTGCCAAGGCCGCGGGCCTTGAGCGCGCCGACATCCTGGCGGCGATTGCCACTTTTCCCGGCCTGCGCCATCGCCTGCAGAAAGTGGCCGAGATTGCCGGCATTCCCTGCATCAACGACAGCAAGGCCACCAATGCCGAGGCCACCGAAAAGGCCCTGGCCTGTTTCGACACGATCTACTGGATCGCCGGCGGCAAGGCGAAAGATGGCGGCATCAAGATGCTGGCGCCGTATTTTCCGCGCATCCGCCATGCCTTCCTGATCGGCCATGCCGCCAACGAATTCGCAGCCACTTTGGGGGCGAGCGTGCCGCATAGCGTGAGTGGCACGCTGGATCGCGCGGTGCATGATGCGCTGGCTCTGGCCAAAAGCGAAAAGCGGCCCGGCGCTGTCGTGCTGCTGTCGCCCGCCTGCGCGTCTTATGACCAGTTCAAGAGTTTCGAGCATCGCGGCGACGTGTTCATCAAGCTGATCGAGGAGGCTGCGGCATGATCACGCTGTCGCGCACCGATACCTCTATTGTCGGCCGCTGGTGGTGGACCGTGGATCGCTGGCTGCTGATCGCCATCGGCACGCTGATCGCGGTCGGCGCGGTGCTTACCCTGGCAGCCAGCCCGGCGGTGGCCAACCGCATCGGCTATGGCAGTTTCCATTTCGTCACCCGACAGTTGATCTTCCTGGCGCCGGCCATCCTGGTGATGCTCGGCACCTCGTTGCTCTCTCCGGTCTGGGTGCGGCGCGTGGCGGTGATCGTGTTCATGGGCGCTTTTGCCGGCATGTTGCTCACCTTCGTACTTGGCCCGGAAGTGAAGGGCGCGCATCGCTGGATCCAGTTCGGCGGCATTTCGTTGCAGCCTTCCGAATTCGTAAAGCCCAGCTTCGCGGTGGTGGCGGCCTGGCTGTTTGCCGAATGGCGGCGCGGCAATGGCTTTCCAGGCTGGGCGATCAGTGCCGCGCTCTGCGCCCTGGTGCTGGGCGTGCTGGCCATGCAGCCCGATCTTGGCATGGCCATCGTGGTGGCTGCGGTGTGGAGCGCGCAATTCTTCATCGCCGGCCTGCCGATGCTGCTGGTGCTGGTGCTGGGTGGCCTGGGCCTGGCCGGCATTTTCGGCGCTTACACCTTTCTGCCCCATGTCACCGCGCGTATCGACAAATTCCTCGATCCTTCGGGCAAGGAGAATTATCAGATCGAGCGCGCCATGGAGGCTTTCACCGCGGGCGGCCTGCTCGGTCGCGGCCCCGGCGAGGGCAGTGTGAAGAATGTGCTGCCCGATGCCCATACCGATTTCATCTTCGCGGTGGCGGGCGAGGAATTCGGCCTGTTCGCCTGTTTGTTCATTCTCGGGCTGTTTGCCTTCGTGGTGCTGCGTTGCATGGGCCGGTTGCTCACCGAGAATAACCTGTTCGTGCTGCTGGCCGGCGCCGGCCTCACCGTGCAATTCGGTTTGCAGGCCGTGATCAATATCGGCGTGAACCTGCATCTGCTGCCCACCAAGGGCATGACGCTGCCCTTCATCTCCTATGGCGGTTCGTCGCTGCTGGCACTGGCCTTTGCCATGGGCATGCTGCTGGCGCTCACCCGCTGGCGGCCCGAACATGGGGTGCTGCGATGAAGCCCCAGACCGGACCGATCCTGCTTGCGGCCGGCGGCACCGGCGGCCATGTCTTCCCGGCCGAAGCATTGGCGGCGGAATTGGCAGCGCGTGGCCATGCGGTGGCTTTCGTTACCGATCCGCGCGGCAAGGGCTTTGGCGGCGGCATCCAGGATGTGCCGCTGTATCGCATTCCGGCCGGCACGCCCACAGGCCGCAATTTTGCCGGCAAGCTGCTGGCCGGCACCGATATCCTGCGCGGTATTCTGGCCGGTTGGCGTTTGCTCAAGCGCCTGAAGCCGGCGGCTGCCATCGGCTTTGGCGGCTATCCCGCGCTGCCACTGATGTTGGCTGCGACGCAACTGCGTCTGCCCAGCCTGATCCATGAACAGAACGCCGTGCTCGGCCGCGTCAATCGTCTGCTGGCCAAACGTGTGAATGCGATTGCGCTCAGCTTTGCCGAAACCCGTTTTCTGCCTGCTGGTGCCGATGCCACGTTGACCGGCAATCCGGTGCGGGCGGCCATTCTGCAGGCAGCCGCAGGGGCCAGCTATGCCGCGCCGCTGGAGGAAATCAATCTGCTTGTCCTGGGCGGCAGCCAGGGCGCGCGGGTGCTGAGCGATGCCGTACCGGCTGCTCTAGTGGGCTTGCCCGCCGATCTGCGCGGCCGCCTGCGCGTGACACAGCAATGCCGGCCGGAAGATCTGGAGCGCGTGCGCGCGGCCTATGCGGCCGGCGGTATAGCTGCCGAAACCGCCAGCTTCTTTTCCGACGTGGCCGCGCGGATGACGCGGGCGCATCTGCTCATCAGCCGTGCCGGTGCATCCACCACGTCTGAAATCGCCGCGATCGGCAGGCCCTCGCTGCTGGTGCCTTATGCCCATGCCACAGACGATCATCAGACCGCCAATGCGCAAGCATTGGTGCGGGCTGGTGCGGCGGTTCTGGTGCCGCAGGCGGAATTTACTGCCGAGCGCGTGGCCAGCGAGATTGCGGCTTTGCTGGCGGCGCCGGCGAAGCTGGCGGCGATGGCGCAGGCCGCGCGTGAATTGAGCCGGATCGATGCAGCGCAGGCGCTGGCCGATCTGGTGGAAAAAACCATGCGGGTGCGCCAGGCCGCGCCGCAAGCGAACAGTGTTGCGATGAGGGGTTTGGCATGAGGGCGCTGCCGCTGGATATCGGCATCATCCATTTCGTCGGCATCGGCGGTATCGGCATGTCGGGCATCGCCGAGGTGATGCATAATCTCGGCTATACCGTGCAGGGCTCGGATATCGCCGCCAATGCCAATGTAAAGCGCCTGCGCGATCTGGGCATTCGGGTATTCGAGGGCCATCGTACGGAGAATGTGGATGCCGCCGAAGTGCTGGTGATCTCATCCGCCGTAAAGCCCGACAATCCGGAAGTGAAGGCGGCCCGCGCTCGTTTGATCCCGGTGGTGCGCCGCGCCGAAATGCTGGGCGAGTTGATGCGGCTGAAATGGTCGATTGCCATTGCCGGCACCCATGGCAAAACCACCACCACTTCGATGGTGGCGGCCCTGCTGGAAGCCGCAGCCCTAGACCCCACGGTGATCAATGGCGGCATTATCAATGCATACGGCACCAATGCCCGGCTCGGCTCGGGCGAATGGATGGTGGTGGAGGCCGATGAAAGCGACGGCACCTTCCTGAAGCTGCCGGCCACCATAGCCGCCGTCACCAATATCGATCCCGAGCATCTGGATCATTACGGCTCGTTCGACAAGGTGCGCGAAGGCTTCAAGCAATTCGTGGAATCGATTCCGTTCTACGGCTTCGCGGCTTTGTGCATCGATCATCCCGAGGTGCAGGCGCTGATCGGCCGGGTGACGGATCGCCGCATCATCTCTTACGGCTTTTCGCCGCAGGCCGATGTGCGCGCGGTGAACCTGCGCTTCGATAACAAGGGCGCGCATTTCGACGTGCATTATGCCGACCGATTGGCCGGCGATACCAATGTCATCACCGATGTGCATCTGCCGATGTATGGCCGGCATAATGTGCAGAATTCGCTGGTGGCTGCCGCTATCGCGCGCGAAATGGGTTTCGAGGCCGATGTGCTGCGCCGCGCTCTGGGCGAGTTCAAGGGCGTGAAGCGCCGGTTCACCCGCACGGGCGAAGCGGGCGGCATCGCGGTGATCGACGATTACGGCCATCATCCGGTGGAAATCTCCGCCGTGCTGGCCGCCGCGCGCCAGGCGATTGGGCCGGGAGACGGTAAAGGCGGCGGCAAGGTGATCGCCGTGGTGCAGCCGCATCGCTATACCCGCCTGCGTGATCTGTTCGAGGATTTTTGCGCCTGTTTCAACGATGCCGACACGGTAATCGTGGCCGATGTGTATGCCGCAGGCGAAGCGCCGATCATCGGCGTCAGCCGCGAAGCTTTGGTGGAAGGCTTGCGCGCGCGCGGGCATCGTCGCGTGTTGGGCATGGAAGCGCCTGAAGATCTGCCGGCGCTGGTGCTGAACGAAGCCGTGTCCGGCGATATCGTGGTTTGCCTGGGCGCCGGCACCATCACCAACTGGGCCAATGCCCTGCCGGCCGAACTGCGCAAGCGCATGGAGGCCGCATGATGACGGCCCGGCGCCATAGCCACGATCTGATCGCGCAACTGCCAGCAACGCGCGGCGGCTATAGCGCAGGCGTGTCGCTTGCCGATCTTACCTGGTTTCGCGTCGGTGGGCCGGCGGAAGTTCTGTTCAAGCCGGTGGATGTGGAAGACCTGGCGCATTTCCTGCGCGAGCGCCCGCGCGATCTGCCGCTCACCGTGATCGGCGTGGGCTCGAATCTGCTGGTGCGCGATGGCGGCATTCCGGGCGTCACCATCCGGCTGGGCAAGGGTTTTGGCAGCATCGCTGTGGATGGCGAAAGCATCAAGGCCGGCGGCGGAGCCTCCGATGTGGCGGTGGCGCTGGCGGCGCAGCGCGCCGGCCTGGCGGGGCTGGAATTCCTGCGTGGCATTCCCGGCACCATCGGCGGCGGCCTGCGCATGAATGCCGGCGCTTATGGCAGCGAGATGCGCGACGTATTGATCGCGGCTGAGGCGCTGGATGGCGAAGGCCAGCTGCATCAACTGAGCCTTGAGGATATGGGCTTCGGCTATCGCCATTGCAGCATCCCGGCCGATTGGATTTTCACCGGCGCCCGGCTGAAGGCGCGGCCCGGCGATGCCGGCGCGATTGCCGCACGCATGGCCGAGATTCAGGCCTCGCGCGAAACCACGCAGCCGATCAAGAGCGCAACCGGCGGCTCCACTTTCGCCAATCCGCCGGGCCGCAAGGCTTGGGAATTGATCGATGCCGCCGGCTGCCGCGGTCTGGTGATTGGCGATGCTCAGGTGAGCGAGCAGCATTGCAACTTCCTGATCAATCGCGGCAATGCCAGCGCCGCCGATCTGGAAAATCTGGGCGAGACCGTGCGCCGCCGTGTGTTCGAGGCCAGCGGGATAGACCTGCATTGGGAAATCCGCCGCATCGGCGTGCCTGCTGTTAGCAATGAGAATTTGGAGGTGCCGCAATGAGCAAGCTGCATGTTGCGGTGCTGATGGGCGGCTGGTCTTCCGAGCGTGAGGTGTCGCTTACATCGGGCCGTGCCTGTGCCAAGGCACTGGCGGAAGAGGGCTACAAGGTCACGCCTATCGATGTGGGGCGCGATCTGGCCGAACAATTGTCGGCGCTGAAGCCCGATGTGGCCTTCAATGCGCTGCATGGTCCTTACGGCGAGGATGGCTGCGTGCAGGGCCTGCTGGAAATGCTTGGCATCCCCTATACCCATTCCGGCGTGCTAGCCTCGGCGCTGGCGATGAGCAAGCCGATGGCCAAGGCGGTCTGGGCCGGCCATGGATTGCCGATGGCGGAAGGCAAGGTGGTGCATCGTTCGGCTTTCGCCGCCGGGCCGGTGATTGCCCATCCCTATGTGATCAAGCCGCTGAACGAGGGCTCGTCGGTGGGCGTGCATATCGTGATGGCGGGCGACAATTACCAGCCGCAGGACGATGCGGCCTGGCGCTTCGGCGAAACCGTGCTGGTAGAACGCTATATTCCCGGCCGCGAAATCCAGGTGGCGGTAATGGGCGCGCAGGTGCTGGGTGCCATCGAGATCCGTGCCCATGGCCGCTTCTACGATTACGAAGCGAAATACACCGATGGCAAGGCCACGCATCTGATGCCGGCACCGATCCACAAGGATGCCTATGAACAGGTATGCGCTCTGGCGCTGGAAGCGCATCTGGCGCTTGGCTGCCGCGGCGTGACGCGCTCCGATTGGCGCTACGACGATACCGAAGGCGAGCCTGGGCGTTTCTATCTGCTGGAGATCAACACCCAGCCGGGCATGACGCCGCTTTCGTTGGTGCCCGAGATCGCCGCGCATAATGGTATCTCGTTCGGTCAACTGGTGCGCTGGATGGTGGAGGATGCCTCATGCGGCCGCTAGTGATCCTGCCTGGTGATCGCCCCTGCGCGCCGGCCGATCCGGTGCCGCCGCCTGGAATGCATATGGGCGCGCGACCCAAGGGCTATTGCCGGCCCTTACCGCCGGCACGCCGCAAGCCGCGCAGCGTGCTGTGGCGGCGCATGCGGTTGGGCGTTGCTTTCGTGGCGCTGCTGAGTGCCGGCGGTGCGGTCGGCTATCTGTGGCTGAAAACCGATTGGCTGCAGCGCGCCCGCGCCGAGGCCCAGGCGCTGATTGGCATGGCCGGCGCTCTGGTGGATATGCGGGTGGGCGAGATCGCGTTGAGCGGCCGCCAGCATACGCCGGTGGAAGCATTGCAGGCTGCCATCGAAGTGGAACGCGGTGACCCGATCCTGTCCATCGACCTGGATGCGCTGCGCAAGCGTGTGGAGGCGCTGGGCTGGGTGAAATACGCCACGGTGTGGCGGCAATTGCCCGATACACTGTTCATCGAGATCGAGGAACGCGAGCCGTTCGCGCGCTGGCAGATCGATCATCAAGTGCGCCTGATCGATCGCAGCGGCCGTGTGCTGGACGACGACGACCGCGCCGATTTCGCAAGCCTGCTGCGTCTGGTGGGGCCCGGAGCTTCCGACAAGGCGGCGGCGCTGATCAGCATGCTGGAAACCGATCCGGTGCTGGGCAAGCGCGTGGTGAATGCCATCCGCGTGCGCGAGCGGCGCTGGGATATCGAATTCGACAATGGCGTGATCGTGAAGCTGCCGGAGAATAATCCGGAAACCGCCTGGGCCCGGTTGCTCGATCTGGAGCGCCGCTTCGGGCTGCTGCGCCGCGATCTGGAAAGCATCGACCTGCGGCTGGATGACCGGCTGATCGTGAAACTGGCGCCGGAGGCGGAACCGCCTGCGGCTGGCCCGGGGGCAAAAAAGCCCGCGGCCAAACGCACTTGATGGGGGAAGGACGTAGGACATGGCGGTATCGCGTAACGGATTGATCGCCGGCCTGGATGTAGGTTCGTCCAAGGTCTGCTGCTTCATAGCCCGCGCCGATGGCGGCACGCTGCGGGTGATCGGCATCGGGCACCAGCTCTCGCGCGGCCTGCGTTCGGGCAATGTGATCGACATGGACGCGGCGGAGGCCTCGATCCGCGCCGCGGTGGAAACCGCCGAGCGGATGTGCGGCGAAACCATCCGCGACGTGTTCGTCTCGGTCAGCGCCGGCAACCCGCAAAGCCACACCATGGGCGTGGAACTGGCCATCGACGGCCATGAGGTCACCGACGCCGATGTGGCGCATGTGCTGGATCAAGGCCGCCGCATGGATCAGCCGGGCGACCGCGAGATCCTGCATTCCATCCCGGTGGGCTACACCATCGACGGTTCGCGCGGCATCAAGGAGCCGCGCGGCATGGCCTGCTCGCGGTTGGGCGTGAACATGCATGTGATCACGGCGGCCACCGGCCCGCTGCGTAACCTGGCCACCTGCGTGGCGCGCGGCCATCTGCGCATCTCGGGCCGGGTGGTGGCGCCGTTTGCCGCCGGCCTGGCCTGCCTGGTGGAAGACGAGATGGATCTGGGCTGCACCCTGATCGACATGGGCGGCGGCACCACCAGCCTGGCGGTGTTCTACGATGGCCAGCTGGTGCATGCCGATGTGGTGCCGCTGGGCGGTGCTCATGTCACCAACGATATCGCGCGCGGGCTGTCCACGCCGCTGGCCCATGCCGAGCGGCTGAAGACCCTGTATGGCACCGTTCTGCCCAGCCAGGCCGACGAAAACGAGATGATCGACGTGCCGCAGGTGGGCGAAATCGACGAACACGCGCAGAACCCGGTGCCGCGCTCGATTCTTACGGGCATTGTGAAGCCGCGCGTGGAGGAAACGCTTGAGCAGGTGCGCGAGCGCCTGGCGCAATCGGGTTTCGAAAGGCTGGCCGGCCGCCGTGTGGTGCTCACCGGCGGCGCCAGCCAGTTGCAGGGCGTGCGCGAACTGGCCGCCCGCATTCTCGACAAACAGGTCCGGCTGGGGCGTCCGATACGAGTCGGCGGTCTGGCCGAGGCGACCGGCGGGCCAGCCTTCTCGGCCTGTGCCGGTCTACTCACCTATGCCCTGCAGGAGCAGGTCCAGCGCGTCTATCACCTGAGCGAGCCGGACCCTGCGCCGGCCGGTGCGATGGCGCGAATCGGCCGCTGGCTGAAGGCAAATTTTTGAGGGCATGGAAATGAGCGGTATCGAAAAAACCAACATCCATGCGCCTGAATGCAAGTCGCTTGCGCGACGCTGCATTCTCGGTCAATCCAACTTGTAACCCTGGAGGACAATACGATGGGTATCAATCTCAGCATGCCGGCCACCAAGGAACTGAAGCCCCGTATCGTGGTCTTCGGGGTGGGCGGCGCAGGCGGCAATGCCGTCAACAACATGATCGCCTCGCAACTGGGCGGCGTGGAATTCGTCGCCGCCAATACCGATGCCCAGGCACTGAACATGTCGCTCACCGAGCGGCGCATCCAGCTCGGCGTGGCGCTCACCCAGGGTCTGGGTTGCGGCGCCAAGCCCGATATCGGCCGCGGCGCAGCTGAAGAGTCGATGGAGCTGATCGCCGAGCATCTGCAGGGTTGCCATATGGCTTTCGTGGCTGCCGGCATGGGTGGCGGCACCGGCACCGGCGCCGCCCCGGTGATCGCCCGCGCCGCCAAGGAGTTGGGCATCCTCACCGTAGGCGTGGTGACCAAGCCGTTTTCGTTTGAGGGCAGCCAGCGCATGAAGCTGGCCGATGCCGGCATCCGCGAGTTGCAGCAGTATGTGGATACGCTGATCATCATCCCGAACCAGAATCTGTTCCGCATCGCGAATGAAAAGACCACCTTCGCCGATGCCTTCAAGATGGCCGACAACGTGCTGCAATCGGGCGTGCGCGGCATCACCGATCTGATGGTGATGCCCGGCCTGATCAACCTCGATTTCGCCGACGTGCGCGCGGTGATGAGCGAGATGGGCAAGGCCATGATGGGCACTGGCGAGGCCGATGGCGATCATCGCGCCATCGAGGCCGCCGAGCGCGCCATCGCCAATCCGCTGCTCGACGACATCTCCATGAAGGGCGCGCGCGGCGTGCTGATCAACATCACCGGCGGCAGCGACCTTACGCTGTTCGAGGTGGACGAGGCCGCCAACCGCATCCGCGAGGAAGTGGACCCCGAGGCCAATATCATTGTCGGTTCCACCTTGGATCCGAACATGGATGGCCGCATGCGGGTTTCTGTGGTGGCTACCGGCATCGATGCCGCCCAGCAGATCAATCCCGAGCCGAAGCTGCGTCTGATCACCCCGGCCACCGCAGCCCAGCCGCGCCCGGCCGTGCAGCCGTTGATCGCTTCTGCCGCGTTGGCGCCCAAGGCTGCTGCTCCGGCTGCTGCTCCTGCGGTGGCTGTTGCCCAGGCTCCGGTTGCCCAGGCTGTTGCGGCACCGGTTGTGCAGCCTGCTCCGGCCGTTGCCGTGTCGCCCGAACTGGCTCAGGCCCGTGATGTGGTTGCCGCCGCCCCGGTGCTTGATCCCGCCACGCTGACCGAAGCTGCGCCGGCTGTTGAAGCCGTCGCGCCGTTGGCTCAGCCGGTGATGGCTGAAGCGCCGGTTCAGGCCGCGCCGGCTGCCATGGTGTTCGCGCCTCCTGCCCAGGCTCCCGTCGTAGCCCAGGCCCAGACGGTTCAGGCTCCGCAAGCCCCGGCTCCGCAAGGCTTGGCGCCCCAGAATGGCCTGTTCAATGACGCCGAGGTGATCAAGCCCAGCGAGGGTCGCAAGGCGATCAGCATCATCGGCCGCATGTTTGGCCGCGCGGCGCCGGCCGCAGCGCCGGCCCAGCCGCAGCAGCCGGTGCCCCAGCGTGAGCCGCAATTCACCCTGCCGCAGATGACCGCGCCGACCCGGCCGATGACGGCTGCTCAGCCGGAATCGGTGGTTGCCCCCGTGGAAGCCGCTCAGCCAGCCGCCGCGATGCAGCCGTCCGCCCAGCTGGGCGCTCAACCGGCGGCTGGTGGTCTTGGTCAGCCGGCGCCCCGGGCGCAGCAGGAAGACCTGCTCGACATTCCGGCCTTCCTGCGCCGTCAGGCGAATTGAGGTGTCGTAAAAAACGCTGCTGCGCCAAAGCCTTACGCGAGGGTTTGGCGTAACAATTGGAAACACAGAGTGATTTGTTGCTGACGGGGATGGTTGCTACAACCATCCCCGTAATCATGTCTGGCGCCCGGTCCGATTCGTTTGGGGGGATGGCGCCAAGTACAAGGCCAGGAGGCTTCCGAGTGCTCACGTCCGGAAAGACCGCGCAGAAGACACTCAAGAACCGCATCAAATGCTCTGGCATTGGTTTGCATTCCGGCGCTGCCGTGAGCATGACGCTCAATCCGGCCGCGCCTGATACCGGTATCGTGTTCCGCCGTATCGATCTGCCCGGCCAGCCGCTGGTGCGGGCCCGTTTCGACCAGGTTTCCGACCTGCGCCTCTGCACCTCTGTGAGTGCGGGCGAGGGCGTGAGCGTGGGCACCATCGAGCATTTGATGGCGGCTTTCGCCGGCTTGGGTGTGGATAACGTGCTGGTGGATATCGACGGCCCGGAAGTGCCGGTGATGGATGGCTCGTCCGCCCCCTTCGTGTTCCTGATCGAATGCGCCGATCTGATCGACCAGGTGGCGCCGCGCCGTTACTTGAAGGTGCTGAAGCCGGTGGAAGTGCGCGAAGGCGCTGCTAGTGCGGCCCTGCTGCCCGATGAAGGTTTTTCGCTCGGTTTCGAAATCGAATTCGCCAATGCGGTGATCGGCCGTCAGGTGGCCGAGTTCCGCCTCGAGGCCGGTCGTTTCAAGAGCGATCTGGCCCGCGCCCGCACTTTCGGCCTGCTGCAGGAACTGGAGCAGATGCGTTCCATGGGCCTGGCCCGTGGCGGCTCGCTGGAAAATGCCGTGGTGGTGGGTGCCGATCGTATCCTGAACGACGATGGCCTGCGTTATGACGACGAATTCGTGCGCCACAAGGCGCTGGACGCGCTGGGCGATTTGTATCTCGCCGGCGGCCCGATCATCGGCCGTTATGAGGGCTGCCGTTCCGGCCACGCGCTGAACAACCGCCTGCTGAAGGCCTTGTTCGCCGACAAGTCGGCTTTTGCCTGGACCACCCATGGCAAGCCGCGCGATGCCGCTGCTGGTTTCCGCACCATGGAATTCGGCGCCCGTCCGCGTGCTGCTGCGGAAGCTGCGCTGTAATCCTTCCCACGGCCAATCACCCGGCGCGCAGCCGGATCGTGATGCCAACAAAAAAGCCGCCGGTTATCCGGCGGCTTTTTTTCGTCTCTGCTATTCTGGCAGGCGAGGGGAGGCGATCAGCAGCCTAATGCCTGGCACGTGAGCCTTCGCTCAACGCGCCTGCATTCAGCGATTGATCAGGGGGATGATGTCTTCCTCATCCTTATTGCGCTGCGCGATGCTCTTGATCAGGCCGGCCACCGCAGAGCGGATGCTGTTATCCTCGATCTCGGAGAAATTGCGCACCAATTCGATGGTGGAGCGGTTCTTGCCGCCATGTTCCATCGGGCGGCTTTCGAGCTTTTGCTCGAGGCCTTCGAAGAAATAGGCCATCTCGACTTGCAAGCGCTGCGCGATTTCAAACAGGCGGCCGGCGCTGACGCGATTGGCCCCGGTTTCGTATTTTTGCACCTGCTGGTAGGAAATCTTGAGTGCGTTCGCCAGCTCTTCCTGGGTCAGGCCCAACTCGGTGCGGCGAGCGCGGATGCGTTCACCAACATATTCGTCTACCCGTGTGGCGATCTTGCCCATTTAAAGTATCCTCATGAATCTCCTCGGGCATCTGGCATTTTTTGCCACCTGCCCGGTCTGCCGCCCGGCCGTATCGCGGAGCATCGCCAGCGAAACCCAGACTACCCAGCTTTGGCCCCGATCATTTTTTTAGCCAACCACTGGACGAATCAAGTTGTAGGCCAATTCCACACCCTGGAAAATCGTTCGTAAGTATATGACGTGCAGCTACTAATTGTGTCAAAATTTGTCATAATTATCTAGTAAGCTGTACTATCAGGATTTTTCGGGCTCAGGCGGAAAATAATCGTCTCACTTACCGGTTGTTCTATCTGCTCGTTCCACGTGGCGGTCTTTTGGCGCAAGTTGTGGGCCCAGCTTGATTTTAAGGGGGCGGCATGACACAGATTGCGCGATGCTGAAGCCGATACTGCGTTCGATTCCCGAGAACTGGCGACACCTGGCCGCAGGCTGCCTGCTTGCGCTGGTTTTGGCTGGCTGTTCCGCCGATGAAAAGCCCTATGTGGAGGAGCCGGTGGACCGGCTTTACAATCGGGCTGCCGATCTGGCCGGCACGGGGCAATGGAGCAAGGCTGCCGAGGCCTTCGACGAAGTTGAGCGCCAGCATCCCTATTCCACCTGGGCCACCAAGGCCCAGTTGATGGCCGCTTATGCCTTCTATCAGAACAATGCCTATGACGAAGCGATTTCGGCCGCCGACCGCTTCATCCAGCTGCATCCCGGCCACAAGGATGCGCCCTATGCCTATTATCTGAAGGCAATCAGTTATTACGAGCAGATTGCCGACGTGGCGCGCGACCAACAGACCACCGAACGCGCATTGGAAGCGCTGAATCAGGTGGTGCAGCGTTTCCCCACCTCTGAATATGCGCGCGATGCACGGCTGAAGATCGATCTCACCCGCGATCATCTTGCGGGCAAGGAAATGAATATCGGCCGCTATTATTTGCGCCAGGGCCAGTACATCGCGGCGATCAACCGCTTCAAGACCGTGATCGAGAAATTCCAGACCACCACCCATGTGCCGGAAGCCCTGCATCGCATCACCGAATGCTATCTGGCGCTAGGCGTGGTGGATGAGGCGCAGAATGCTGCTGCCGTGCTGGGCTATAATTTTCCCGGCAGCGAATGGTATGTGGACACATATGCCATGCTGACCGGCAAGAACATGAAACCCGAGGCCAAGGAAGGCTCCTGGCTCAGCCGCATTTTCTGATCCAGAGCCCTATGCAGGCAGAGCCCAGGCGATGCTGACCAATCTGAGCATCCGCGATATCGTTCTGATCGAGCGGCTGGAATTGCAATCCGGCCCCGGCCTTGGCGTGCTGACGGGTGAAACCGGCGCGGGCAAATCCATCCTGCTCGATGCCTTGGGCCTGGCTTTGGGCCGCCGCGCCGATGCCGGCCTGGTGCGCAATGGTGCAGCCCAGGGCAGCGTGAGCGCCCGCTTCGAGGTAGATGCCAAACACCCCGCCAATGCGATCCTGGACGAACAGGGCCTGGAGGCTGGCGAAGACGGTATCGTGCTGCGGCGAGTGGTAACCGCCGATGGCAAAAGCCGCGCCTTCGCCAATGACCAGCCGGTGAGCGTGGCGCTGTTGCGCCGGCTTGGCGATACGCTGGTGGAAATCCATGGCCAGAATGACGAGCAGGGGCTGACCGACAGCAGCATCCACCGTGCATTGCTGGATGATTATGCCGGCCTGGCCAAGGATGCGGCGGCACTGAAAGGCCTGCATCGGGCTTTCCGCGAGGCTGAGTCCGCCTGGCGCGAGGCAGAGGCCCAGGCCGAGCAGGCGCGGCGCGACGAAGATTACCTGCGCCATGTGGCTGCCGAGCTAGACGAGTTGGCGCCGCAGGAAGGCGAGGAAGAGGAACTGGCGGCCAAGCGCGGCCTGTTGCAGGCCGGTGAGAAGCTGGCAGCGGCGATGCAGGAGGCCGAGGCAGCCCTGCATGGCGGTTCGGGATCCGGCGGTGTGGAACAGCGCCTGCGTGCCTGCATGCGGGCCCTGGAGCGCGTGGCCGACAAGGCATCGGGGCAGTTCGATGCAGCACTAGCCGCAGCCTCCGCTGCGCTGGATCAGGCCGCTGAATTGTCGTCGCGCCTGGAAGAGACCGCGCGTGCCCTGGAACTCGATCCGCAAAAGCTGGAACGTGTGGAAGAGCGGTTGTTCGCCCTGCGCGCCGCCGCCCGCAAGCATAATGTGGCCGTGGCCGCGCTGCCTGCTCTGGCGGAGGATTTCCATGCCCGCATTCGCGCGCTGGAAAACCAATCCGCCGATCTTTCGCGCTTGAAAGCGGCCACCGAGCAGGCGCGCGCTGCCTATCATGCCCGCGCCGAGGCGTTGAGCGCGGCACGCCGCAAGGCCGCAGCGAAGCTAGACAAGGCAGTGGCTGCCGAACTGGCACCGCTGAAACTGGGTGCGGCGAAATTCACCACGGCAGTGGATACTCTGCCCGAGGCACAATGGGGCCCCGATGGCGCCGATCGCGTTACCTTCCTGGCAGCCACCAACCAGGGCGGCGCACCAGGTTCGCTGGCCAAGATCGCTTCGGGCGGCGAACTCAGCCGCTTCATGCTGGCGCTGCGCGTGGTGCTGGCCGGGCGCGGCGATGCCGGCACGTTGATCTTCGACGAGGTGGATCGCGGCGTAGGCGGCGCTACGGCCGCTGCCGTGGGCGAACGTTTGGCCAAGTTGGCGGGCGGCGTACAGGTGCTGGTGGTTACCCATTCGCCGCAAGTGGCGGCCAAGGGCATCCTTCATTGGCGCATCGCCAAGCGCGAGACCGGGCCGGCCAAGGCGCGCACCACGCTTACCGATGTGTCGCCGCTGGATGCCGACCAGCGCCGCGAGGAAATCGCCCGTATGTTGGCCGGTGCCACCATCACCGATGCGGCCCGCGCGGCCGCCGACGATCTGCTGGCCCAGGCGGGATGAGCCGGCAACGCGCAAAGCCGGTGGATGAACTCACGCCCCGGCTGGCCAAGCTTGAGCATAAGCGGCTGTCGGAAGAAGTCGCCGAGCATGACAAGCGCTATCATGCCGAGGATGCGCCCAGCATTTCCGATGCCGAATACGATGCGCTGAAGCGCCGCCTGCTGGAAATCGAGACGAAGTTTCCAGAACTCTCCGATCCGCTGGGGGTGTCGTCGCGTGTGGGGGCGGCGCCATCTGTTGGCTTTTCCAAAGTGCGCCATGTCAAACCCATGCTGTCGCTCGACAATGCTTTCAGCGAAGGCGAGGTGGCGGATTTCGTCGGGCGCATCCGGCGCTTCCTGAATTTGCCGGAAGATGCTGCCTTGGCTTTTCTGGCCGAGCCGAAAATCGATGGCCTGTCTGCCTCGTTACGCTACGAACAGGGCGTGCTGGTGCGCGCAGCCACCCGTGGGGATGGCCAGGAAGGCGAGGATATCACCGCCAATATCAAGACGCTCAAGCATGGGGTGCCGCATCAGTTGAAGGGCAGCGGCTGGCCCGATGTGCTGGAGGTGCGCGGCGAAGTGTATATGGAGCGCGGCGACTTTCTGGCTTTCCGGGAACGCCAGGAGGAATTGGCGCGTGAACGCGAAGCCAAGGGGCTTTCGGCTGCCGGCATCCGCATTCCGGTCAATCCGCGCAATGCCGCGGCCGGCTCGCTGCGTCAGTTGAACCCCGACATAACCGCGCAACGGCCCTTGCGCTTCTTCGGCTATTACTGGGGCGATGTGTCGGCGCCGCTGGCCGATACCATGACCGGGGCACGCCACAAGCTGGAAAGCTGGGGCTTTACACTGAATCCGCATACATTGCTTTGCCATTCGGTGGCGGATCTGATGGCTTATTACGCCGATATTGCCGCGCGCCGCGCCAGCCTGGCCTTCGATATCGATGGCGTGGTTTACAAGGTGAACCGGCTGGACTGGCAGGAGCGGCTGGGTTTCGTATCGCGCAGCCCGCGCTGGGCGATTGCCCATAAATTTCCCGCCGAACAGGCCCAGACCCTGCTGGAGGATATCGACATCCAGGTGGGCCGTACCGGCACGCTTACCCCGGTGGCCAAACTGAAGCCGATCAATGTGGGCGGTGTGTTGGTATCCAATGCCACGCTGCATAACGAAGACGAGATCGCCCGCAAGGATGTGCGGGTGGGCGATACCGTGATCGTGCAACGCGCCGGCGATGTCATTCCGCAGATCGTGGGCGTGGTGCTGGAGCATAGGCCCAAGCATGCCTTGCCCTTCGCATTCCCCACCCGCTGCCCGGTTTGCGGGGCGCCGGCCGAACGCGAGGTGGACGAAGCCGGCGAGGCCGATGCACGGCGGCGCTGCACTGGCGGCGTGAGCTGCGCGGCTCAGGCCACGGAAGGCTTGCGGCATTTCGTGTCGCGCCAGGCCTTCGATATCGAAGGGTTGGGCGAAAAACAGATCGCCGCTTTCTATGAATGGGGCTGGCTGAAGCAGCCGGCCGATATCTTCAAGCTGCAACGCCATGCCGATGCATTGATGAAAAAAGAAGGTTACGGCGAATTATCCGTGGGCAATCTGCTGCGCGCCATCGAACAGCGTCGCTCCATCGGTTTCGACCGTTTCATCTATGCCCTGGGCATCCGCCATGTGGGGCAGGAGCGCGCGCGCCTGGTGGCCATGCATTACGGCGCGCCGGATGCATGGCTGGCAGCCATGGATGCCGCCAAGGCAAATGAAGCTGCAGCCCAGAACGAAGCCTGGGGCGATCTGAACAGCATCGACCGCATGGGCGAGGTTGTTGCCAAAGCCATTGTCGGTTTCTGCACCCGGGCGCAGAGCCGGGCGGTGATCGACAACTTGCTGACAGAAATCACCGTGGAGCCGGTGGAAAAGCCCAGCCAGGATTCCGCTGTGGCGGGCAAGACCGTGGTGTTCACCGGAAGCCTGGAGAAATTCACCCGCGACGAGGCCAAGGCCCGGGCCCTGGCACTGGGCGCCAAAGTGGCCGGCTCGGTCTCCAAGAAGACCGATTTTCTGGTGGCTGGGCCCGGCGCGGGTTCCAAGCTGGCCGAGGCGCATAAACACGGCGTTAAGGTTTTGACCGAGGATGAATGGCTGGCCCTGATCGAGGGCTGAGCCTTCCGGGCTGAAAAGCCAATCCAATCAATTTGATATCACAACAATCCTTATGCGGATTATATGCGCGGAAAACGCGACCTATGCATTTTTTGCATTGCAGCACTCTAAACTAAGCCATTGTTGTTTCATGGGTGCAGTGCAATATCAGTCCCGTGACCGACAACAACCCCGGTCGAAGATGGAGATGAAAATGTTTGCCGCCCGTTCCCAGTTCGATGCTTTTACCCAGGCTGCTACGCTGAGCGCCGTTGAGGTGGAAGCCCAGGCGCGCCGCTTGCGTGCCGAGGCGGTGGCCAAGTTCGCTAAGTCGGTATTTGCCCGCCTCAAGGCTTGGCGCGACCATCAGCGTGCCGTAGCCGAGCTGCGTGGTCTCGATGATGCCATGCTGCGCGATATCGGCCTGAACCGCGCCGAAATTGATGCCGCCGTAGCCGGCAAGGTGTATCGCCCGCGCGCCGCCAAGGTGGTGCAGGCCGATGCTTCCAACGAAAATGCCACCGTCAAGAGCGCCGAGGTTGTCCGCCTCGTGCCGCGTCAGGCTGCCTGATTTCCGTACCAGTACCGTCTCGCAAAGTGCGTAAGTTTAAGTCTCAGTAGCGTAGAGTAGAGTTGGTAACAGTACAGTGAGTTTGATTGCAGTGACCGAGTAGAGTAGCGTCAGTAAAGTTTAAGTTCCTCCCTACGCCGGGTCAGGTACGGATCGGGTTTTCCCGAAACTGTACCGGCCCGGCTTTTATTTTTATTGGAACGAATTCTTTCCGAATACTTTTGATATAATTTTAAGCGATGCCGATTAAATTTTAACTATTGTGCATTTCGCACATGCACAAAAAATTTTTCACGAAAATCACATATTTTCTCTCTTGAAAAACCTCATGTTGCACTGCAATATATGTCTCAAGTGTTGGGTAGGAATCGTTACGAGATCAGGCATCCGTGTCGCGCCAGACCAGGAGTATGCCATGAACCAGATGACCCGCCCCCAGGCTAACCAGCCCGCCAACCCCACCGCTTCGCTGCTTGAGCAGCTTGCAGATCATCGCCACCCCAGCACCATCGAGATTGAGGCCTATGCGCGCCGCCTGCGTGCCCAGGCGATTGCCGATCTGGCCAGGGCCGGTTTTGCCGCCCTGAAGCAGGCCTTGGCTGCCAAGCCGGCGGTTGAGGAACAGCCTTGGGAGCGCCCGCTCAGCTTTGCCGAGATCGAGGCCGATGTGCGCTTCCAGCGCGCCGAAGCGATTGCGGAAGTGATCTACCAGATCAGCCATCTGATCGGCACTGGTGCGCGCAAGCTGTTTGCCTGGCTGCAATATGGTTCGCCGCGCCAGGCTGCGATGGCCGAGCTTTACGGCATGCCCGACCGCGACCTGAAGGATATGGGCCTGTGCCGTGGCGACATTCCGGCCGCTGTTGATGGCCAGGTTTATCGCCCGGTGCATCCGGTTACGGCTGTTGCCAAGGCCGATCCGGCCGCCAACGAGAATGCCGGCGCCGTGGTTGCCAAGCAGGTCAAGGAAACTGTCGGCGAGCGCGTCGTCGCCTGATCGGCCAGCTTAGTGCCGGCGCTGCAGGACCAGCGTGTGCCAGCCCTCGCGGGCGATGCGCTTCTGCAGCAGCAAACCCTGGCTGCGATAGGCGGCGAAGACGGCAGCGTCTTCATGCGCCAGCAGGCCCGATAGAACCAGATACCCGCCGGGCGCGACACGGCGGGAAAGGTCGCGGGCCATACGGCGTAACGGACCGGCCAGGATGTTCGCCAGCACAAGATCAAACGGCCCGGCCTTCCGCAAAAGCGGAGCGTCGGGCCGATTTGCGATCAGGCATTGGATGCGGGCGCCCAGGCCATTCAGCCGCGCATTGTTTTTTGCCACCTCCACCGCTACCGGATCGATATCGGCGGCCAGCAGCAGCGCATCGGCCGGCATGCAGCGCGCTGCCGCCATGGCCAACACGCCCGAGCCGCAGCCGAAATCCAGCGTGCTACGGAATGCCTTGTGCTTTGCCAGCATATCGATGGCTTGCAGGCAGCCATAGGTGGAAGGCGCCCGGCCGGTACCGAAAGCCAGGCCGGCATCCAGCAGCAGCGGTTTGGCACCCGGCGGCGTGGAGCCGGCATCATGGGCACCATAGAGATAGAACCGGCCGGCATGGATCGGCGCATTCACGATATTGGTATGGCGCACCCAATCCTGATCCGGCAGGTGGCCGCCGCTGATCGGCGCATCCTTCAGCCCCATGCTCTTGGCGATGCCGGCCAGCCGCTGTTTCCAGGCCTTCATGTCGGGCGGTGCATCGAACAGGATCTGCAGGCGCCAATGTGCGTCATCCGGATTGGGCATCGGTGCCACTTCGTAGGAAGAGACTGCAACGCTGTCCTCGGTTTCGCCAAGCAGTTCTTCGAAGGGCGCAAGTTGCGGGAAACCCATCTCGATTTCCACGAACCAGAATTCCGCCATCACACAGAATCTCCTGTCACGCCGATTGGGTGTCACGCCGATTGCACGAACCGGTCGATCACCTTTTTTTCACCGGCTTTCTCGAAAGCCACCAGCAATTTGTCGCCATCCACGGCGCGGATGCGGCCATAGCCGAATTTTTCGTGGAACACCCGCTCGCCGATTTCGAAATGCCTCGGTCCGCGCGACGGCCCGGCCTCGTCATCGATGCGTTTCGCCTTGCCCTGGATGATCGTGCCGCCCCGGCTTGCGTCGCGGCCCAATTGCCAGCTATGGCCGCCATAACCGGTTTTCGGTTCGCTCATCCGGCCGCCGAAACCACCGAAGCTCGGCGCCTTGGCACCGCCGCCGTAAAGCCCGGGCTGAGCGCGCTGTTCGATATGCGCGGCTGGCAATTCATCGATGAAGCGCGAGGGCATCGCGCTGGCCCATTGATTGAAGATGCGGCGGTTGGCGGCAAAGCTGATAAGGGCACGGATGCGGGCGCGGGTGAGGCCCACATAGGCCAGGCGGCGTTCTTCCTCCAGGCCGGAAACTCCGTTTCCTTCAAGCGAGCGGCGGCTGGGGAACAGGTCTTCCTCCCAGCCGGGCAGGAATACATAGTCGAATTCCAGGCCCTTGGCGGCATGCAGAGTCATGATGCTCACCATCGGCTGGCCGTCGGTTGCCTCGGTATCCATCACCAAGGCCACGTGATCCAGAAAGCCCTGAAAATTCTCGAACTCGCCCAGCGCGCCGATCAATTCGCGCAGGTTTTCCAGCCGCCCGGCGGCTTCAGGCGATTTGTCGGTTTGCCACATGCCGGTATAGCCGGATTCTTCCAGCATGATCTGCGCCACTTCGGTATGTGGCAAAGTTTCCAGCAAGCCGCGCCAGCGCGCGAAATCCGCCAACAGCGCCTTCAAGGTGGCGCGCGGCTTGGGCTTGATCTCATCCGTATCCAGCAGGTTGATCAGCGTGGCCACCAGCGAGCCGCCGGCCTGCCGCGCCAGGCGATGGATGACCTGCATCGTCGTGTCGCCCAGCCCGCGCTTGGGCAGGTTCACGATCCGCTCGAAGGCCAGGTCGTCGTCTGGCTGCATCAGCACGCGGATATAGGCGATGGCATCGCGGATTTCGCGGCGCTCATAAAACCGCAGGCCACCGATCACGCGATATTTCAGGCCGATGGTGAGGAAGCGTT